>JBBQLM010000007.1:0-152693 GCA_038327925.1 Burkholderiales bacterium
GGTTTTCAACTCGCTGCGGCTGTCGAAGGACGACATGCAGCGCTGGGCCAAGATCCTGGGCGCCAAGGGCTGGCTGGGCTACGGCTGGCCCAAGCAGTTTGGCGGCCCGGGCTGGAACGCGGTGCAAAAGCACTTGTTCGAGGAAGAGTGCGCGCTGGCCGGCGCGCCGCGCATCATCCCCTTCGGCCCGGTGATGGTGGCGCCGGTGATCCAGGCCTTTGGCACAGCCGAGCAGCAGCAGCGCTTTCTGCCCGGCATCGCCAGCGGCGGGGTCTGGTGGAGCCAAGGCTACAGCGAGCCGGGCTCGGGCTCCGATCTGGCCTCGCTGAAGACCCGCGCGGTACGCCAAGGCAAGCTGTACATCGTCAACGGTCAGAAAGCCTGGACCACGCTGGGCCAGTACGGCGAGTGGATCTTCTGCCTGGTGCGCACCAGCACCGAAGGCAAACCGCAGACCGGCATCTCCTTCCTGCTGATCGACATGAAGTCGCCCGGCGTCACCGTGCGCCCCATCATCATGCTCGACGGTGGCCACGAGGTGAATGAGGTGTTCTTCGACAACGTCGAAGTGCCCGCCGAGAATCTGATCGGTGAAGAGAACAAGGGCTGGACCTACGCCAAGCACCTGCTTAGCCACGAGCGCACCAACATCGCGGATGTGAACCGTGCCAAACGCGAGCTGGAACGCCTCAAGCGCATTGCCAAGCGCGAAGGCATGTGGGACGACACCCGTTTCCGCGACGAAATCGCCAAGCTGGAAGTGGACGTGGTGGCACTGGAGATGATGGTGCTGCGCGTGCTGGCCGCCGAGAAGTCCGGCAAGAACTCGCTGGACATCGCAGGTCTCCTGAAGATCCGCGGCAGCGAAATCCAGCAGCGCTACTCCGAGCTGATGATGCTGGCCGCAGGTCCGTTTGCCCTGCCGCTGATCCACGAAGCCATGGAAGCCGGCTGGCAAGGCGACTTCCCGGGCGGCGAAGTGGCCAACGCGCCGCTGGCATCCACCTACTTCAACCTGCGCAAAACCACCATCTACGGTGGCAGCAACGAAGTGCAACGAAATATCGTCTCGCAAGTCGTTTTGGGCTAGCCAATAGAACACACGACGATCTTTCGTTTCACGATACAACACCGCTCCCCCGAGCCCCCTCCAAGCGGGGGCTCCATCAAGAGCTACGCTAGACATAGGAGTTTGAAATGGATTTTGATTTTTCTGACGACCAGGTCCAACTGGGTGATGCCGTTCGCAAATGGGTGGACAAGGGCTACACCTTCGATCGCCGCCGCGCTGCCGAGAAGGCCGGCGGCTTTGACCGCGCGGCCTGGAATGAAATCGCGGAACTTGGCCTGTGCGGCCTGTATGTGCCGGAAGACGATGGCGGCCTGGGCATGGGTCCGGTCGAAGGCATGGTGGTCATGGAAGAGCTGGGGCGCGGCATCGTGCTCGAACCCCTGGCACAAAGCCTGATCGCCGGTGGCGTGCTGGCCGGCTATGCCGATGCTGCCACCAAGGCGGCATGGCTACCCAAAATCGCCAGCGGCGAAGCACTAGTCGTGTTGGCCTACCAGGAGCGCGCCGCCCGCTACCGGCTCGACGTTTGCGAGGCAAAAGCCACGCAAGCCCCCGGTGGTTATGTGTTGAACGCTACAAAAAGCGTAGTGCCCGTGGGCGACCAGGCCGATGCCTTCATCGTTCCCGCCAAGATCAACAGCCAGCTGGCGCTGTTCCTGGTCGAGCGCCAGAGCGCCGGCGTGACCACCCGCGGCTACGGCACGCAGGATGGTAGCCGCGCGGCCGAAGTCGTGCTGAAGAACGCCCCCGCCACGCTGATCACCCAGGACGGCCTGACCGCGCTGGAACACGCCATAGACATCGGCATTGCCGCCACCTGCGCCGAAGCCGTGGGCGTCATGGACAAGACCATGGCCCTGACCGCCGAATACATGAACACGCGCAAGCAGTTCGGCGTGGCGATCAGCAGCTTCCAGGCGCTGCGCCACCGCGCGGCCGACATGAAGATGCAGCTGGAGCTGGCCCGCTCCATGAGCTACTACGCGTCGCTGAAGCTGAACGCTCCGGCCCCCGAGCGCCGCGCGGCCATGGCGCGTGCCAAGTACCAGTTGGGCCAGAGCATGCGTTTTGTCGGCCAGCAATCGGTGCAGTTGCACGGCGGCATTGGCGTGACAGACGAATACATCGGCAGCCACTACTTCAAGAAGCTCACCCAACTGGAGATGACCTTTGGCGACAGCCTGCACCAGCTGGGAGAAGTCTCCAGCCGCATGCAGGACACGGCCGGCGTGTTTGCCTGAGCCAAACCGTCACATTGCACCGCGCTGCCTGGCGCGGGCGCTTGAAAGCCCTCCCCGCGGAGGGCTTTTTCCATTGGGGAGTGAATAGCTGGGCACAGACCATGCTCCATCGTCCGCACCTTGATCTTTGTCAATTGATTTATTCCCGTGGACCTCTAAAGTTGTTGAGCATCTACCTCAATATGAACTGGAGATTCTCATGCTGTCACGACTCATTCCCGCAGGCTTGCTGCTTGCCGTGAGCGCTGTTCATGCGCAGTCACCCGCACCTGCGGCGTTTCAGATCAAACCGGTGGAGGCCTACGATGTCTCCACGCTGCCCGACGATCACTACGGCCGCCTGGTGAAGTATGGAAAAGAATTGACCGACCGGACCTTCGCCTACATCGGCCCGGAAGTTAAGAACCCCAAAATGCGCTATGCGGGCAACAATCTGGCCTGCGCTTCGTGCCATCAAGCCTCGGCCACCAAGAAGTTTGCGATGCCCTGGATAGGCGCGCATGCAACCTTCCCGCAGTACCGCGGCCGTGAAGATGAAGTGAGCACTGTTGAGGAACGTGTCAACGGATGCATGGAGCGGAGCATGTCCGGCAAGGTGCTTCCTTTGGACAGCCGCGAGATGAAGGCGTTCGTCACCTACATGCACTTCCTTTCCAGAGATGTGCCAACCGGTGGCAAGGTCGAGGGACAAGGTCTTCCCCCCTTCAAGGCCCCCAACCGCCGCGCCGACACGGTCGCCGGCAGCACCGTCTACCAGGAAAAATGCGCCAGCTGCCACGGTGTCGATGGGGCCGGCGTCCGCGCTGGCACACCGGGTAGCGCAACGGGGTATACATTCCCGCCGCTGTGGGGCAAAGATTCCTTCAACAATGGTGCCGGCATGAGCCGTCTTCTGTTTGCGTCCGCCTTCGTCAAGACCAACATGCCACAGGGCACCGCACACGGGCAGCCACAACTCACCGATGACGAGGCCTATGACGTGGCAGCCTTTTTGTTGAGCAAACCACGGCCTGTCAAAGCAAACACCGAACGGGATTTCCCTGCCCGCTGGAATAAGCCGGTGGATGCCGCGTTCCCACCGTATGTAGATGGTGCGCCTGCAGACCAGCACAAATATGGACCCTTTGAGCCGCTCCAGGACAACATGAAGAAGCTCAAGGACAGTCTTCTCAAGACCTCGGGGCGATAAAAAGACGTCCTACACACCAGACTGCCAGTTTTGGAGTGGTGCTACGATGAATTCACCCCAGTGAACCAGAAGGCAGGCTCGACGATGACATCCGGAAAAATCTTGGTAGCGCAGGGCGGCGGCCCGACCGCTGTGATCAACCAGTCCCTGGTGGGCGTGGCGCTGGAGGCGCGGCGTTTTCGCGGCATCGAACATGTATATGGCGCCCGCCACGGCGTGCGCGGCATCATCAATGAGGACTTTGTTCACCTGACGCAGGAGACCAGCCACAACCTGGAGATGGTGGCCAACACGCCCTCCAGCGCGCTGGGGTCGACACGCGACAAACCCGATGCAGCCTATTGCCACGAGATCTTCAAGGTGCTGCAGGCCCATGAGATCGGCCACTTTTTCTACATTGGCGGCAACGACTCCAGCGACACGGTGCGCATCGTCAGCGCCGAAGCGCAGAAGGCCAACTACCCGCTGCGCTGCATCCACATTCCCAAAACCATCGACAACGACCTGGTGGGCAACGACCACACACCGGGCTTTCCGTCGGCGGCGCGCTTTGTGGCCCAGGCCTTTGCCGGTGCCAACCTGGACAACGCAGCGCTGCCCGGCGTCTATCTGGCCGTGGTCATGGGGCGCCATGCCGGCTTTCTGACCGCCGCCTCGGCGCTGGGCAAGAAGTTTTCCGATGACGGCCCGCACCTGATCTACTTGCCCGAGCGCACCTTCAACCTGGAGCAGTTCCTGGCCGACGTCAAATCCACCTACGACCGCCTGGGGCGCTGCGTGATCGCGGTGTCCGAAGGCATCCACGATGCCTCCGGCACGCCGATTGCTGCGCAACTGGCCAAGGACCTGGAACACGACGCGCACGGCAACCTGCAGCTCAGTGGCAGCGGCGCTCTGGCCGACCTGCTGTGCGAGGAGATCAAGAGCAAACTGGGCATCAAGCGCGTGCGCGGCGACACGCTGGGCTACCTGCAACGCTCCTTCATCGGCTGCGTCTCCGACGTGGACCAGCGCGAGGCCCGCGAGGTCGGCGAAAAGGCGGTGCAATTCGCGATGTGGGGCAGCCGCGATGGCTCGGTGGCGATCAAGCGTACGGGCTTCTACTCGGTGGACTATGAGCTGCTGGACCTGGAGGCCGTGGCCGGCAAGACGCGCGTCATGGACGATGCGTTCATCACCCCCAATGGAACCGACGTGACCGATGCCTTTCGCCTGTACCTGCGCCCGCTGCTGGGCTCGGGCATGCCGGATGCATTCAGGTTGCGCACCAACCCGGTGGCGAAGGTGCTACGCCCCGGCTAGGTCGTTTGCAACGAAACAGGCACCTAGCCCTCGTGGAATAAGCGCCAGCAGCTCCTGAATTGATAGCAATTCTGCGGTCTATGCCGCCATCTTCAGTTCGTTGCCGACCATGATCTTGTCAATGGCGCGGCCGACGATGGCCTCGTTGTCGAGCAGGCGCATGCGGCCCAGGCGCAGCATGGCGGCCACTTCGCGCTCGGAGCGCACAAAGGCATCAAAGCCGTCGCGGTTGGTGAACAAGAGGCGGGTGCGCATCGGACTGACCCAGCTCAGGCGGCAGCGAATGTGCGTGCCTTGCTCGATGGACACATCGAACCACATGCCACGCTGGAAGGCCTGGGCCTGGGTGTCAAAGGTGTCGATGGCGCCGAATTGGCGGGCAGCGCGGCGTTCGTCGAGCTGTTGCAGCGCAACGTGGCCCTCGCGCTCTTCCAGGGTGACCGAGCCGGTGTCCAGGGCTGCGGATTGCGTGGTGCCCTGTGTCAGGCGAATGGCCAAGGTGTGGGTGGAAATCAGCCGGCGGGTGAACGTGGCACGCGGCTTGCCGTTCCACTCGATGGTGTCCAGCCCCAGGTTGATGCTCCGCACCATGTCGGGCAACACGGCCACCAGTTCGCGGCGCTGCTCGGAGGTGGTCTTGGGCTGCACCGACCAGATCAGCTGTTCCATCGTGGTCACGGCCTTGGCGTGCTGGACCTCACAGGTGCTTTCATCCATGGAAGCTCGGGCTAGAACCTCACGCCACTGCGTGGTCAGGAACGGCACCAGGAAGGGCGCCAGCGGCTGGTCCTTGGACAGCGCATTGATGCGCTCGTGGATCAGCTCGTCGGCCTGCGACAGGGCCTGCTCCCAGGTCTCGCCCTTGTGCTCTTCCTGTGCAACGGGTTCGACCCGGGCCTGGGCCTGCTGCTCGGACTCGAACAGGAATTCGGTGAACTCGCGCAGCAGGTCCCCGAACAGGGCCAAATCATCTTCAAACTCGGTCAGCACGCGCTGCACGGTGTGTTCGATGCGCAGGTACAGCGGATCGTTTTCGCCCTTCTCGGGCGCCCAGGCGACCGATGCGCCGGCCAGCGTATCAACCAGGCGGCGCGCCGGGTGCTGGTCGGAGAGGAAGAAGTCGCGGTCAATCATGGCCGCCTTGAGCACCGGAATCTGCAGGCGGCCGATGATGACCTTCATCTGCATCGGAATGGCCTGGTCGGCAAACACAAAGTCAAACACTTCGGCCAGCGCGTCCACCGTGCCCCGGTCCAGTTCCGGCGCGTGGCGGATCTCGTCGCGCTCGCGCATTTGGCGCAGCACGTTGTGCTCACCCAGGTCCTGGCCTTCCTCCCACTGCGGCACGGCCCGGGCGCTGGCACCGGCCTGCAGGTTGCCCAGGTAGCCCATCAGCGCCGGGCTGGCGGCCTCGAAAACCGGGCGCGTGTGGACTTCGCTGTCATCCGCATCTGGCGCGTGCGCTCCATGCGCGCCGGGTGTCAACCCCAGGCGTTGCAGGAACTGGCGGGCATGCGCGGCCACGGTGTGCGCCACTGGCGCCAGGGCGCCCCAGGCCGAGCGCTGGCTGCCACCGTCCACCGGTGCAAAGCTGGATCGTCCACCGGCTTCGCTGTTCAACGGAACCGCGCGCGAAGCACCGGCCTGCGTGGCACCATCCAGTGCGGCAGGACGGGAAGGCGCGCCCAAGGGCATATGCCCACTGGCACCCTGCTTGATGCGCATGGCGCGCTGGGCAGGCACCCCGGCCTTGACCAGCATCGCATTCAGCTCGGTGTAAAGCGGCGCCAGGTCAAGAAAGGATGCTGGCGTGAAAGACTCCACCAGATCCTGCGTGGCCTGCGGGTCTAGCTCGCAAACATCCCATGCGGCCACAAAGGCGCGCAACAGCACCACGGGCTGGAACGGGTTGTCGTGGATGGATGTGGTTTCGCGGCCGAACAGCACGCTCAGGCGCTGCGTCAGGGGTTCCAGAACGGACTCATAGCGCGCACCAAAGCGCTGGGCTACCCGGTCGAGCAGCAGCACGCGCTCGACCTCACCCACATCAATCAGACTCAGGCTCATGCCATGCACCGCGTCATCGGCAGCAGAGGGCTTGGCCGGGCGCACCTGCTGGGGCAGGATGCTGGACAACTCGTCCGCCAGGCCATTGGCCAGCGACTTTTGCATCGCCCGATTGAACTGGGGGCCGTAGCGGCCCAACAGCGCGTGGGCCGAACGCAGGTTTTGCCCTTGCCCCAGGGCCGGCCGGTCATCAACCAGTTCCATCAGGCGTGCCCGCACCATCTCCACCAACTTGGCATCGTTGCGGGTGAAGTAGGCCAGGGTCTGGGTCATCAGTGCGCGCACTAATTGAACCTTCTGGCTGGGGTGGGGATGCTCGCGTGTCACGGGTGGGGCCTGTCGGGGAAAGGGGGCTGTCTGCCAGAGATTGTGGTTCATTTACCGCTTCGGTCCAGCATTCCACACGCCAACAGCCGCGCTTTCCCGGCAAACGGGCGGCAAAAACTGTAAGGACTTGTAAACGCAGGGGGCGAAGGCCCCTGCGACTCAGGTCAGCAGGCGCGAGGACTTGGGCACGTGGGCGATCAGAAACTCCATCTGGTCGGCCAGGATGCGGCGGTTGCGCAGGATGAAGTCTTCCCATAGGCTGGGAACATAGGGTGTGTAGATCAGCGGCATATGCGCCTGCTCGGGCGTGCGGTGACTCTTGCGGTGGTTGCAGGGCTTGCAGGCGGTGACCACGTTCATCCAGGTGTCCACACCCTTTTGGGCAAACGGAATGATGTGCTCGCGGGTCAGGTCGCTCTCGTGGAAGCGGTTGCCGCAGTAGGCGCACACATAGCGGTCACGCTCGAACAGCTTGCCATTGGTCAGGCCGGGACGCAGGTTGAAAGGATTGATATTGGGGACGCCCCGAGTGCCGATGATGCTGTTCACGCGGATGATGGACTGCAGTCCGGTCACCGCATTGTGCCCCCCGTGGAACACGGCCACTTCGCCGCCGGCCTCCCAGCGGACCTCGTCCGACGCATAGTAAATGACCGCCTGTTCCAGCGATATCCACGATTGCGGCAGCCCTTGGGCCGACAGTTTCAAGACTTTCAAAACACGCCTCCTGTAACGGTTACAACAACCACACACCGGAAATGCACATCTCTGCAGCCCCTGCCACCGAAAGGGTGGCGCGCTGCTGCGTCACAATATACCCTTTTTCCGTGACAAATTCGCTTCAGGGGTAGATGACCCCGGCGCTGACTGCTATCAAAAAGATAACAAATTCATGAAAGTTTTTCGCGGTTTTCACCATCCCGGCGTGGCACCGGCCTGTGCCTTGACCATCGGCAATTTCGATGGCGTGCACCGCGGGCACCAGGCCATGCTGGCTTTGCTGCGCGGCGAGGCGCAGCAGCGCGGGGTGCCGAGCTGCGTGCTGACCTTCGAGCCCCATCCGCGCGACTACTTTGCTGAGAAGTTCAAAAAGCCCGAACTGGCGCCCGCGCGCGTAGGCACCTTGCGCGACAAACTCGACGACCTGGCCAACTGCGGCGTCGATCAGACCGTGGTGCTGCCGTTTGATGCCCGCCTGGCGGCCCAATCCCCACAGACCTTTGTTGACGAGGTACTGGTGCAAGGACTTGGCGCGCGCTATGTGCTGGTGGGAGACGACTTCCGCTTTGGTGCCCAGCGCGCTGGCGACTATGCCTTTCTGGATGCCGCGGGTGACGCGGCCGGCTTTGACGTGGCGCGGATGAACAGCTACGAAGTGCACGGCCTGCGCGTTTCCAGTTCCGCCGTGCGCGAAGCGCTGGGTCAGGGCCGGATGCAGGACACGGCGCGCCTGCTGGGGCGCCCCTACTGCATCTCCGGCCATGTGGTGCATGGCCGCAAACTCGGCCGCACGCTGGGTTTCAAGACGCTGAACCTGCGCTTTGCGCATTGGAAACCAGCGGCCAGTGGCATATTTGCGGTGCTGGTGCACGGACTGTCTGCCAAGCCGATACAGGGCGTGGCCAACCTGGGGGTACGCCCCTCGCTGGACCCCAACGACGTGAATGGCGGGCGGGTGCTGCTGGAAACCCACTGCCTGGATTGGCCCACCGAACTGGGCGCTGAGGGGGCCTACGGTAAAATCATTCGCGTGGAACTCCTGCACAAACTACACGACGAGTTGAAGTACGACGGTCTGGACGCCCTGACTCGGGGCATACGCCAGGACTGTGATGACGCACGCGCCTGGTTCGCAGCCCGAATTTGACAGGGCTTGCCAGACGCACCTTGCCCCGCGTCACGTCTGCCCCATCAGACACCTGCTCCTGCTTCCGGCACACACGGTTGTGCCGGCAAGGCCCCAAGATTTCCTAGATTGAGCTTGCCATGACTGACTCCGCCACCACTACACCCGTCGATTACCGCAGCACCCTGAACCTGCCTGACACCCCCTTCCCCATGCGCGGCGACTTGCCCAAGCGGGAACCGGCCTGGGTCAAGGACTGGAACGAACACGGCCTCTACAAGAAACTGCGGGAACACCGCCAAGGCGCCCCGTTGTTTGTGCTGCACGACGGCCCACCGTATGCCAACGGCAAGCTGCACATCGGCCACGCGCTGAACAAGGTCCTAAAGGACATGATCGTCAAGTCCAAGCAACTGGGCGGTTTTGACGCGCAGTACATCCCCGGCTGGGACTGCCATGGCCTGCCCATCGAAAACGCCATCGAAAAACTGCACGGCCGCAACCTGAGCCGTGACGACATGCAGGCCAAGAGCCGCGCCTACGCCACCGAGCAAATAGACCAGCAGCGCGAAGACTTCAAGCGCCTGGGCGTGCTGGGCGACTGGGAGCGCCCCTACCGCACCATGGACCCGGCCAACGAGGGCGGCCAGATCCGCGCGTTCAAGCGCGTCATCGAGCGCGGCTTTGTCTACCGCGGCCTCAAACCCGTGTACTGGTGCTTTGATTGCGGCTCTTCCTTGGCCGAGTTCGAGATCGAATACGCCGACAAGAAAAGCGACACGCTGGATGTGGCCTTTGAGGCCAACGATCCCGCCGCGCTGGCCGCCGCGTTTGGCCTGAAAGAACTCCCCGGCGCTGGCAGCAAAAAGGCCTTTGTGGTGATCTGGACCACCACCGCCTGGACCATCCCCGCCAACCAGGCCTTGAACGCCCACCCCGAACTGGAATACGCCCTGGTGGACACGCCGCGCGGTGTCTTGCTGCTGGGTGCCAGCCTGGTAGAGAAATGCCTGGAACGCTTCCAGCTGGAGGGCAGCGTCATCGCCAAGACCACCGGCGAGAACCTGCGCGGCCTGGTGTTCCGCCACCCACTGTACGACGTGGATAGCGGCACCAGCGAATTCAGCTACAAGCGCCTCTCGCCGCTGTACCTGGCCGACTACGTCAGCGACTCCGACGGCACCGGCATCGTGCACTCGGCCCCGGCCTATGGCCTGGACGACTTCAACAGCTGTGTCGCCCACGGCATGGCCTATGCCGACATCCTGAACCCGGTGCAGGGCAACGGCAGCTACACCGAGGAACTGCCGCTGTTTGGTGGCCTGAACATCTGGAAGGCCTGCCCGGTCATCCTCGACACCCTGCGCACGCATGACCGCCTGATGGCCACCAGCCCCATCCTCCACAGCTACCCGCACTGCTGGCGCCATAAGACGCCGGTGATCTACCGTGCCGCCGCCCAGTGGTTTATCCGCATGGACGAAGGCCCCGGTGTGTTCACCCTGGACAAGGCGCCCAAGACGTTACGCCAGTTGGCGCTGGATGCCATCGAACAAACCCAGTTCTACCCCGAGAACGGCAAGACCCGTCTGCGCGACATGATCGCCAACCGGCCCGACTGGTGCATCTCGCGCCAACGCAGTTGGGGCGTGCCGGTGCCCTTCTTCCTGCACAAGGATTCGGGCGAACTACACCCCAACACCATGGCCATCCTGGACCAGGCCGCGACAATAGTGGAAAAAGGCGGCATCGAGGCCTGGAGCCGCGTGACTGCCGCCGACATCCTGGGCGCCGCCGATGCGGAGCACTACACCAAGAGCACCGACATTCTGGAGGTCTGGTTTGACTCCGGCTCCACCTTCCAGCACGTGCTGCGCGGCAGCCACAAGGATGCCTATGCCCGCCCACCCTTCCACGCCGAAGGCCCCGAGGCCGACCTGTACCTGGAAGGCCACGACCAGCACCGCGGCTGGTTCCACAGCTCGCTGTTGCTGGGCTGCGCGCTCTATGACCGCGCGCCCTACCGCGGCCTGTTGACGCACGGCTTTGCCACCGACGGCCAAGGCCGCAAGATGAGCAAGAGCCTGGGCAACACGGTGGACCCGCAGACCGTGACCAGCAAGATGGGCGCCGAGATCGTGCGCCTGTGGGTCGCCAGCACCGACTACTCGGGCGACCTGAACATCGACGACAAGATCCTGGCCCGCGTGGTGGACACCTACCGGCGCGTGCGCAACACGCTGAAGTTCCTGCTGGCCAATGTCTCAGACTTTGACCCCGCCAAGGACACCGTGCCGTTTGAGCAGTTGCTGGAAATCGACCGCTACGCGCTGTCGCGCCTGGCGCAGTTGCAAACCGACATCCTGGCGCACTACAAGGTGTATGAGTTCCACCCCGTAGTGGCCAAGCTGCAGGTCTATTGCAGCGAGGACCTGGGCGCGTTCTACCTGGACGTTCTCAAGGACCGCCTCTACACCACCGGCACCCATTCACTGGCGCGCCGCTCGGCCCAGACTGCGCTGTGGACCATCACGCAAGCCATGCTGCGCTGGATGGCACCGTTCCTGAGCTTCACGGCCGAAGAAGCTTGGACGGTACTGGGCGCTGCGGGCAAGACGCCTGCTGCGACCAAGGAATCGATCTTCATGGATGGCTACCTGGAACTGGCCACACCCGATGTGGCATTGCTGGCCAAGTGGAGCCGCATCCGCGAGATCCGCGAAGCGGTGAACAAGGACATCGAGACCGTGCGCACCGAGGGCAAGGTGGGATCCAGCCTGCAGGCCACCGTGCAACTGACGGTGCCGACCGACGACCACGCCGCACTAAGCAGCCTGGGCGAAGACCTGAAGTTCGTGTTCATCACATCTGCTATCGAATTGGTAGCTGGTGACGCAGTATCTGCGAGGGTCAACGCCTCAGAAGCCGTGAAGTGTGAGCGCTGCTGGCACTACCGCGATGATGTCGGCGTTGACGCCGCCCACCCCACCCTGTGTGGCCGTTGCACCAGCAACCTCTTTGGCGCGGGTGAAACCCGTGTGTTTGCCTGATGGCCACCCGCATCTATCGTGGCGGCGCAGGTGGCGCTGGCCTGCTGCAATGGCTGGGACTGGCCTTCATCATCGTGCTGGTGGACCAGTTCACCAAGGTGCTGATCCTGGGCTACTACCAACTGCACGACAGCACCTACGTGACCAGCTTCTTCAACGTGGTGCGCGCCCACAACACGGGTGCAGCCTTCTCGTTCCTGGCAGATGCCTCGGGCTGGCAGCGCTGGTTCTTCACCGCCATCGGCGTCATCGCAGTGGGCGTCATCGTCTGGATGCTGCGCGCGCACCCCGGCCAGAAGCTGTTCAGCTTCGCCATGGCCTGCATTCTGGGTGGTGCGGTGGGCAATGTGATCGACCGCATTGCGCACGGCTACGTGATCGATTTTCTGGACTTCCACTGGAGCTGGCTGGCCCCGGTGTTTGCCGGCGGGCACTTCCCCGCCTTCAATGTGGCTGACAGCGCCATCACCATCGGAGCGGTCTGTCTGATACTGGACGAACTACTCCGGGTAAAGAGAAGCTAGAACCGCCAGCCGGCTGCGACCAGCCACTCGTTGTAGGTGAAGCTCTGTGACGCCTTGTCGTCCTTGGAACTGGTGCGCACGTCGGGCAGGTTCACATATCCGTATTTGTAGGCGGTGCGCAGGAAGAAGTTCTTGAACACATCCACTTCCAGACCGCCGCCCACGCCGGCGCTGTAGCCGGCCATGTGGAACTCGTCATTGCGGGTGCGGCCCACCACGCCCAGCGTCACATTGCTCTTGGGAATCACCACACCCAGGCCGGCCAGTGCAAACAGCCGGGACGGGGTGCCCGGGCCAAACAGGTCGATGGGGTATTGCTTTTCCAACTCCAGGCTGATGATGTTCAGACCGTCGGTGTGCTCATAGGTCAGAAACTGCTCGGTCAGCACCTGCTGCCCGGTCTGGGTCACACCCTTGATCTGGCCGGAAATCGGTACCGACTGGTTCTGGCCCATCACGTACTTCATGTGGTCCAGGTTCAGCGCAATGGCGATATCACTCGAATACTGGTAGGCCAGACGCATATTGGTCTGCGGAATGGTGACCTCGCTGGGGCGCAGGTAGATGCCGAACACATTGGCATAGGTGGCATCGGTCTGCATGTCGGCAGCCCCGACGTCGCGGATCGTGAAGTCGTGGTCAGCTCCGCTGAAATGGATGTCGGAGTTGGAATACGTGGAGCGGTTCCAGCCCCAGTAGATGGACCATTTACGGGGCTTGGAGGCATCCACGTCGGCTGCCGCCTTGGCGGGGGCAGCAGTGGCGGCTTGCGCCGTGGTGCTGGTCTGTGCGAAGCTGGCAGGCAACAGGAAGAGACTGGCTGCGCAGAGGGCGACAGCGCGCAGGGGGAATACAGTAGGAAGGGTCATAGGGGGCAATTTTAGCTGCCCCGCCTGTCGTGACCTCAGAGCGTGAGGATGGTGCAGCCCGTGGTCTTGCGCGCTTCCAGGTCGCGGTGCGCCTGCTGCACGTCTTCCAGCGCATAGCGTTGGGCGATGTGGATGGCCACCTTTCCGCTGGCCACCACGGCAAACAGGTCGTCAGCCATGGCCTGGGTGCTCTCGCGCGTGGCGATGTGGGTGAACAGGGTCTGGCGGGTCACATAGATGGAGCCTTTGGGCCCCAGGATGCCGGGCGCAAACGGCGCCACAGGACCCGAGGCATTGCCAAAGCTGGCCATCAGGCCAAACGGCGCCAGGCAGTCCAGCGACTTGTCCCAGGTGTCCTTGCCCACCGAGTCGTACACCACCTTCACGCCTTTGCCGCCGGTGATGTCCTTGACCCGGGTCGCGAAGTCTTCCGCTGCGTAATTGATAGCAAACTCTGCACCATTGGCGAGGGCTAGGGCACATTTTTGTTCAGAACCGGCAGTGCCGATGAGGCGCAGGCCCAGCGCCTTGGCCCACTGGCAGGCGATCAGACCGACGCCACCGGCGGCAGCGTGAAACAGCACGAAATCACCCGGATTCAGGCCACCCTGGGGCAGGGTCTTCTTGAGCAGGTACTGGGCCGTCAGGCCCTTGAGCATCATGGCGGCACCGGTGTCGAAGGAAATGGCTTCGGGCAGCTTGCAGACGCATTTGGCTGGCATGACCCGCACATCGCAATAGCTACCCGGGGGCTGGCTGGCATAGGCAGCGCGGTCGCCGACCTGCAGGTGGGTCACGCCTGCGCCCACGGCCTCGACGATGCCGGAGGCTTCCATGCCCAGTTGCAGCGGCATCGCAGCGGGGTACAGGCCGCTGCGCTGATAGACGTCGATGAAGTTCAGGCCCACCGCCTTGTGGCGGATGCGGATTTCGCCGGGGCCGGGATCGCCCACGCTGACCTGCACCAGCTTGAGTTGCTCGGGGCCTCCGTGTTGGTCGATCTGGATAGCGCGGGACTGGATGGTGCTCACGGTGTTCTCCGATGGTGAAATGGATGCAAACGATGTGGTCTGTGCGCGGCAATGGTGCCACGAAATGCCCCCGTGTGTGCACCGGCAGCCATTGGCCTTGTACAGTCCAGCCATGACCCAGAAACTGTCCCCCACCGCAGCCGCCCTGCTGATCATTCCGCCCATGCTGTGGGCGGGCAACGCCGTGGTGGGGCGCGTGGTCAGCCCAATGATCTCGCCCATGCTGCTGAACCTGCTGCGCTGGGCCCTGGCCTTTGTGGTGCTGCTGCCGCTGGCCGGCAGCGTGCTGCGCCGGGACAGCCCGCTGTGGCAGCAATGGCGCCGCTTCCTGTTCATGGCGCTCCTGAGCACCAGTGGCTACAACGCCCTGCTCTACCTGGCACTCAATACCTCCACGCCCATCAACGTCACACTGGTGGGGGCCAGCACGCCGGTGTGGATGCTGCTGATCGGGCGCTTCTTCTTCCGCCAGGCCATCACGGGCCGGCAGGTCGTTGGTGCCGTGCTGTCCATTGCCGGCGTGGTGCTGGTGCTGTGCCGCGGCCAATGGGAACTGCTGCTGGGGTTGCACCTGGTGGCCGGCGACCTGTATGTGCTGATGGCGAGCATGGGCTGGGCCTACTACAGCTGGATGCTGGCCCACCCGACGCCCGAGTCCGCACCGCTGCGCGCCGACTGGGCGGCCTTTCTGCTCGGTCAGGTGGTGTTTGGCCTGGCCTGGTCCCTGCTGTTTGCGGGCGTGGAGTGGGCGGTGACCGATGTGCGTCTGCAATGGAGCTGGCCGCTGGCAGCGGCACTGGCCTTCATTGCTGTGGGTCCAGCCGTGATCGCCTACCGCGCCTGGGGCGCCGGCGTGACGCGCGCAGGGGCCGCCGTGGCCGGATTTTTCATCAACCTCACGCCGCTGTTCACGGCCCTGCTGTCATCGGCCTTCCTGGGCGAGCCGCCCCGGTTGTTCCATGCCCTGGCCTTTGTGCTGATCGTGTCGGGCATCGTGCTGTCGTCACGCCGCTAGCGAACACTCAGCGCGAGTTCAGCGATACGCTGCGCGCCGTCACCATCCCCCTGCATCCTGGACTGCGCCGCAGTCAACCTGGACTCCAGAGCAGTATCCCCAAATGCCCACCACCAGGCCTGGGTCAATGCCTGTGGCCCGGCATCCGGGGATAGCGTGCGCGCCAGCCCCAGCCGCTGCAACCGGTCGGCATTGTCCGGCTGGTCGTGGCAGGTGGGCACCAGCCACTGCGCGATGCCAGCCCGTAGGGCCTCGGCCGCGGTGCCGATGCCGCCGTGGTGGACCACCAGATGCACGCGCGGCAACAGGCTCTCAAACGGCGCAAAGCGGACCCGTAGAACCGAGGCAGTTTCGGTAAACGGGCCGGCATCCGCCTCCACCACGATGACCCGCGCGCCACGGGCCAGCGCAAACGCCATCACCCGCGCTACCCAGGCCGGCCGGGCGGCCACCGCGGTGCCAGCGGTCACCACCATGATGGGACCATCCCCGTCGCGCAGAAAGGCTTCGACCTCACCCGACAACGGACGCGGCGCCCCACCGCGCTGGGGGAATCCGGCGTACACGCCCGCCGGCGGCCAATCGGACGCCGCCGGCGCCAGCCATTCGGGGAACGCATACGCCACCCGCTGCGGTGAGTGGATCCACTGCGAAAACAGCCGCCGCTGGGGCGGCAAACCGAGTTCGGCGCGAAACGGGTTGACCTGGGCGCCGATCACCGGATCAATGCCCCAACGCTCCGCCGCAGCGGCCAGCCCCTGCTGCAGCCATTGCGGCCAGCCGGGCGGTATCGAGTGGGCCGGCCAGCGCGGAGGCCGCACCCGGGAAAACATCAGCGAGGGCGACAGGTGCACGGTGGTGTTCGCAAAGCCGTCGCACTCCTGCGCCAGCCGGGCGGCCACGGCAAACGAAGAGCTGACGAGGACGGTATCGGCTGGCTGCCACCCGCGCCGCAGCGCGGCCAGGCCGCTGCGCATGACCGCGCCGTAGTAGCGCCAGGACGCAGCCAGGCCGTGGCGGGCGGTCCAGACGTCCGCCGCATCAAACACTGCGGCAAAGGTGTCGTCGGCGCCGATGCTGGCGAAGGTGACGTCTGTTGCAGCCACCAGGCCGGCGTAACGCTGCGGCGCCAGCAGGGTTGTTTGCAGGCCGCGCGCCGCCAGACGCTCGGCCACCGCAGCCAATGGGGCTACATCGCCCACGGAGCCAACTGCCAACACGGCGGCGCGGCGATAGGAATGCAATGGGGTTGTCATACGCCCCGAAGACTACCGGCCATCCTCAGGAAAGGATTGAACAAACCCGACATCGGCAGCGGCCGGCCGGAACGCCCAGTAGCCACTTTGCGCCGATGCCAGCGCGCCGCGTGTCTGCCCGGGCGTGTGCCCGGCCACCTGGCGGTATTCACGGGTCATGTGGGCTTGGTCGGCATAGCCGGCACCGGCAGCCACACCGGCCAGCGGCTCGCCGGTCCGGGCCAGTTGCACCAGGGACGCCTCGAAGCGCCTGGTGGTCAGCCAGCGCTTGGGGCTCAAACCAAACGCTCGGCCAAAACGCCGCTCAAACTGGCGCGCACCGAGGCCCAGGCGCAGAGCCGCTGCCGCCACGCTGCCGGCATCCTGTAGGGCGCGGCACAGGTCCTCGCGGCCATCCGGCGCGGAGTGGCCGCCACGGGCAAAGGTCTGCAGGGCGGCAGCCAGGCTATCCGGTTGGTGGACCGCATCCACCAGGGCCTGCGCCACGCCTGCAGCGCACAGGGGTGCCAGCAGCGCGCGGCCATCCATCCAGGTATCCACCAGCGTGCGCGCTGGCACGCCAAACCAATCAGGCAGCAGCCATGGCTGCAACACCACGCTGAGGGAACGCAGGGGCGCAGAGGCCAGCGTCGTCACCGGTGCCGTCATGGGTCCGCACAAGAAGATGCCGGGAAACGTCTGCCCGCACGCACCACCGGTGCGCACCGTGCCGCTGGCCACCACATTCAGACAGGCGTAGACATTGGCCGGCACCGTGCCGACCACATCCGCACCCGCCATCGCAGACGGCAACTCGCGCCAGATCGCGCACACCACCTGGTGTTCCAGCCCTGGCGGGGCCGGCAGCACCGTGACGCGCTCCTGGGCTTGTGTCAGACCGGTCACACGTCAGGCCACGGTGACGGGCTCGGCGCCCAGCAGCGCTTCCAGCACCGCCACCGGTGCCGGCCGTGCCAGCAGATAGCCCTGGTACAGGGTGCATCCCTGTTGCGCCAAAAAATCCTTTTGCGCTTCGGTCTCCACGCCTTCGGCAATGACCTCCAGGCCCAGGCTGCACGCCATGGCCACGATGGTCTGCACGATCAGGCCGTCACTGTGGCGCACGCCCAGGTTGCGCACAAAGGACTGGTCGATCTTCAACTGGTCCAACGGCAGGCGCGTGAGGTAGGCCAGGGAGGAGTAGCCGGTTCCGAAGTCGTCCACGGAGAACTGCACGCCGCTGGTCTTGAGCAGACTCATCTTGGCAATGCAGTCATCCACGTTGTCCAGCATCATGGACTCGGTCAGTTCCAGTTTCAACCGGTGTGGTGGCGCACCGGTCTCCAGCAGCGCCGTCGAGACCTGGTGCACAAAGTCGCTCTGGCGGAACTGGCGGGCACTCACATTCACCGAGAGTTGCAGCGCGCCCAGGCGCGCATCCATCTGCCAGGCGGCCAACTGCTGGCAGGCGGTTTGCAGCACCCATTGGCCTATGTGCAGTATCAGCTCGCTTTCTTCGGCCACGGCGATGAAGTCCGCTGGCGAGACCATGCCCCGCTGCGGGTGGTACCAGCGCAGCAGGGCTTCGGCCCCTACCATGCGCCCCTCCAGCGTGAACTGTGGCTGGTAGTGCAGCTGCAGCTCTGCACGTTCCAGGGCCGTGCGCAAATCAGCCTCCAGATGGGCCCGTTCACTGATGGCTGTCTGCATCTGCGGATCAAAGAAGCACAGGGCATTGCCGTGCCGCGCCTTGACCTGGTACATAGCGATGTCAGCCTGTTTGAGCAGTTCGGCCGCGCCCTGTGCACCGGGACCGAACAGGGTGGCCCCCAGGCTGCAGGTGGCATGGTAGGGGTGGCCATCCAGTTCATAAGGCTGGTTCAGACTGGCAAGCATTTTGTCGCCAACGTGCAGGGCCAGTTGGGCCGCATGTTCCTTGTCGTGGGACAGGTCCATCAGCATGACCACGAACTCGTCGCCCCCCAGACGCGCCACGGTGTCGGCATCGCGCACGCAGGTTTTCAGGCGCAGCGCGACCTGCTGCAAAAGCTGGTCGCCCACCTCGTGCCCCATGGTGTCGTTCACCACCTTGAAGTGGTCCAGGTCCAGAAACAACAGGGCACCCATCTGGCCCGTGCGCGCCGCTGCCACCGTGCCTTGGGTCAGGCGGTCGAGCAGCAGTCGCCGGTTGGGCAGGCCGGTCAGCGTGTCGTAAAACGCCAGGCTCTCGATCTCGGCGTTGGCGCGGCGCAAAGCGGTCACATCGTGGTAGGTTATAACCACGCCGCCATCCGGTGTAACGCGTTCAGTAATCTGGATATGGACACCAGTGGGTAATACCTGTTCGTGCGGCTCGTTAGCCACCATCAGCAAGCCTAGCCGCTGCTCCACCCAGCGCTGCTGGTCGACAGCACTGCCGCCAGGCAACATGACGCGCGACGAGATATCCAGCAACTTGCGGAACTCCATCATCGGCACCATGTTGCCCGCCAGCCACGGAAATATTTCCCCAAAACGCCGGTTCCACTGCACGACCCGCTTCTGCGCATCCAGCAACACAAAACCACTCACCATGGACTCCAGCGCCTGGTCCAGCGTGACCTTGGCCTGCGCAATCGCCAGCCGTGCGGTGGTGATCCGGTTCAGGTAAACCACCGAAAATCCGCCCGCCAGCCATAGCAGCACGCCAAACCCCAACACGGCGGCGGCCACCACATTGCGATCCGAGCGCCAGTCGGCCAGCGCGGCCTCCATGGGGATGGAGGCCGATATCCAGAGATCACGGTAGATGGCGGGGCGGGTGACCACCAGCGCCGGAACGTGGCTCAGCCGGGCAAATGTGTCGGCCTCGCCACGGGCGGCATTCCCCCCTCCGAGGGCCGGCACCATCATCGGGTTGATACGGGAGTCCTGCGATGGAACCCCGAGCAGCAGTTGCCCGTTGTCGCGCTCCAGGGTTACCTCTAGGGCGGCAATGTCCGTTCCCTGCATCAGCACCGACGACACCATGGCGCTGGGCACCTCGGCCACGGCCAGCATATGGGAGCCGTCCGCCATGCGGATGTAGCGTCCGAAATACAGCACCCGCTCCGACGAGGCAAAACTCACCATCGGCGCACTGACCACCAGCGTTGACATGGGCTGTGCCAGCACATCGTCGATGAATCCTTTGGGCAGTTCCAACTGCAAGGCTTCGCCAAAGGGCTCCGACGACGCAAACACCCGGCCCCTGGCATCGAGCAGGGCGACAAAGCGCACCATCAGGTTCTGGCGCGCGGCGCTGCGCAGCAACTGGCTGGCCGCCTTGGAGTCGACCCACTCCGGCAAAACCCCGGACAGGCCCAGCAACTCATCGGTGCCAGCCAGCAACACATCAATGGCCAAAAGGGAACGGTTCAATGCGGCTTCCGCACCCGACATGAAGCGCACCGCCTGTTCGTGGCTGACCGCCAGCGCATTCTGGCGGGCGTTCCAGACCTGGTAAGCGGAACCCGCGACCAGAACCAGCGAAAGGGCAATAACCAGGCTCCAGACCGTGAACCGGATGCGCGCCAGCGAGCTACGCATCACGACCCCGCCGGAACGGGGATGTTGCGGGCAGGACCGATGGTCTGGTTCCAGATCGCGTTGCAGCGCACACCGCAGCGCTTGAGCCAATTGGGCAGGACCGTGGACCGGAAAATTTCCTGACGACGGCGTTCATCCTGGGCCGAGACCGGCACCACCACCATGTCACCCTTGCGCCCGGCCTTGCAAGCCGGCGTTCCGCTGTTGCAGGCAAAGCCTTGCGCCGTATCCCGTTCGGACTCGTCCCAAATGGCGGCCTCCAGTTTGGGTAGCTCGGTGCGCAGCAGGGAGCGCAAATCCGGTGGGAGAGACTCCCAGGCCGCTCGGTTGGCGCCAAATATCGCCAAGCCCCACGTCAACGGCATGGAATACAGGTAGTGGGTCAACTCCGGCAGGCCCAGCGTATTGCCAGACATGGTGCCAGTGATGGCACATTCCACATTGCCGTTCTGCAGACTGGCCACCAGTTCGCCAAACGGCGTGTTGACCGGAACCCCACCCAGTGCGCCGACAAAATCCGCCTGCCTGACCGACGACACGCGAATGCGCCGCCCCGCCAAATCCGCCAGAGCACCCAGCGGCTTCTTGCAAAACAACACCTGGGCCGGATAGGTATAAATGGCCAGCGCCTCAACGCCATGCTGCTCGCGCAAGGACTTTTCCAGGTAAGGGCGAAAGGCAGCCATACTGACTTTCAGGCTGGCCATATCGGGATTCAGCCCGGCCAGATCCGGTGCGGTGTACTGCGGATACTGGGCAGACAGCGAACTCATCAACGTCGTGCCAAAGGGCACGACTCCCAATTGCAGCAGGCGCAGCATTTCCACATCCGGCACGCCGGCGCGGTCAAAGGGAACGATGTCGGCGCTGAACTTGCCGCCACTCAGGTGCAGCAATTCCCGGGTCCAGAACGGCTCCTCCCAGCGCGTGAACTGGCTCACACCAGCCAGACCACCCACCACGCGCAGCTTGTAGGGCGCAGGGGCCGTGGCAGTTTGTGCAACCGCCGAAATAGTCCAGACGTTGCAACAGATAACAAACAGGCGAAGCAAACGGGACATCAGAATTTTCGTGAACATACGCTTTAGGCATCAATCCATGATGCGATTGAATTGGACGGGCGCCCGACCGGGATCGGATACTGCTCCCACAATAAACCAATCATAAAAGAGACAAGCATGCTGAAAACACCTAGTGCCCGGACCCGGCGGGGGCGGCAACCCCTGTTCGTTGGATTGCTGCTGATGGGACTGACCTCGCTGGCCATGGCCGGTCCCGCGCTGGAGCGCATGCGCCAGACCGGCAAGATCAAGCTGGGGCACCGCGAATCGTCGGTGCCCTTTTCGTATCTGGATGCCGACAAACGCCCCGTCGGCTATGCACTGGATTTGTGCCTGCGGCTGGCCGAGGCGGTGCGCAAAAAGCTCGACCTGAAAACCCTTACGCCCGAGTACGTGATGGTCACGCCCAGCAACCGCATCAGCATGGTGGAAGAAGGCAAAGTGGACCTGGAGTGCGGCTCCACCACCAACAACGCCGAGCGCCGCACCCAGGTGGCCTTCACCGTGCCCCACTACATCACCGGTGCGCGCTACATGGTGCGCACCGACAGCGCCATCACCGACATCGTGGGCTTTGACAACAAGCGCATGGTCTCCACCAAGGGCACCACGCCCTTGAAAGCTGTCGAGCGTGCCGCCCGTGAGCGCGGCCTGAACGTGACGCTGCAGGAAACACCGGACCATGCACGCGCGGTGGAGATGGTGGAAAAGAGCGAATCCGACGGCTTTGCCATGGACGACGTGCTGCTCTATGGCCTGATTGCCAGCCGGCCTAACCCCGAAAAGCTCAAGGTGGTCGGCAAGTTCCTGACCGTGGAGCCGCTGGCCATCATGCTGCCCAAGAACGACCCAGAGTTCAAGGCCATCCTGGACCACGAGATGAAACGCCTGATCGTCTCGCACGAAGCCCACACCATCTATGACCAGTGGTTCCTGAAGCCGATTCCGCCGCGCAACACGCCGCTGAACCTGCCCATGAACTACCTGCTGCGCGATTTCTGGAAGTATCCGACGGATCAGGTGCCGGGTGGCTAATACGTCCCCGGATACGCCCCACCGTCGGCCAACACGTTCTGCCCGGTGATGTAGCCGGCGTGCACGCTGCACAAGAATGCGCAGATGGCGCCAAACTCCTCGGGCGTGCCAAAGCGCTTGGCCGGAATGCCCTGACGGCGGGCATTGGCCAGGGCCTCCACGCTCTGCCCGGTTTTCTTGGAGTTGGCCGCCAGCATGGTCTTGATGCGGTCGGTGTCGAACACACCGGGCAGCAGGTTGTTGATGGTCACGCCCTGGGCCGCCAGCGGGCTGCGTGCCACGCCGGCCACAAATCCGGTCAGGCCACTGCGGGCGCCGTTGGACAGGCCCAGCACGTCAATCGGCGCCTTGACCGAGCTGGAGGTGATGTTGACGATGCGCCCGAAGCCGCGCTGCGCCATGCCGTCCACGGTGGCCTTGATCAGTTCGATGGGGGTCAGCATGTTGGCGTCCACCGCCTGGATCCAGGCCGCACGGTCCCAGTCGCGAAAGTCTCCGGGGGGCGGGCCACCGGCGTTGGTGACCACGATGTCGAAATCGCGGCGCATGGCGAACACCGCCGCACGGCCGGCCTCCGTCGTGATGTCTTGCGCACAAAATAGCACGCTAGCCCTCGTGGAATCTGCGTAGTCAGCTATCAATTTATAAGCAGAAGCCTCTAGCTGCTCGGCACCCCGGGCTACCATCAGCACGTTCACGCCTTCTTGGACCAGCGCCTGGGCACAGCCCCAGCCCAGGCCCTTGCTGGCCCCGCACACCAGGGCCCACTTGCCTGCAATTCCCAAATCCATGTGATTCACTCCTGCGATGTGCCAAAACTGGCGAATATGACGCATGATACGCAGCCATGAAGTTCCGCCCTGCCCCTTTGAACGCTCTCCTAGAACCCTATGCCGACAAGGTCTGTGACGCCGCGCACGCCGTAGCCAACATCCGCAACGGCGAACACGTGTTTGTCGGCACCGGCTGCGCCGCGCCGCGCACGCTGGTGCAGGCGCTGGAGTGCATGCCCAGCCCACCGGCCGATGTGGAGATGCTGCATTTCTTCACCATCAAGGCGTTCTGCCATGACGCAGACGGCCACTGCACCACGCGCTTTCGGCACCGCAGCTTCTTTGTGGGCAGTGACATGCGCGCCGCCGTCAAGCAGGGCCTGGTGGACTATGTGCCGATGTCGGTGGCCCGGGTGCCCGAGATGATGGCACTGGGCCGTATTCCGGTGGATGTGGCGCTGATCCAGGTTTCGCTACCCGATGCGTTTGGCTATGTGAGCCTGGGCGTGTCGGTGGACATCATTCCGGCGGCCATTGCGCGCGCCCGGCTGGTAATTGCCGAGGTCAACCCCAACATGCCGCGCTCCCTGGGCGACTCGACGCTGCACATCAGCCGCATCGACCACCTGGTGCCGGTGGATGCACCCATCACCCCGTTTGAGCGCATCCCGGTGCAGGAAGACAACGTGCAGCGCATTGCGCGCTACATTGCCGGCATCATCGACGACGGCTCCACGCTGCAGATCGGCCTGGGCGAAGTGGCGCATGAGGCACTGCAATACCTGACGGACCGCAAGGACCTGGGCGTGCATTCGGACCTGATCTCCGACGCCATCATTCCACTGCTGGCCAATGGCAGCCTGACCGGCGCGCGCAAGACCAGCAAGCCGTTCAAGATCGTGGCCAGCCTGGCACTGGGCTCGCAGGCGCTGTACGACCTGATCGACAGCAACCCGCTGTTCTCTTTCGAGCCCATGGATGCGGTATGCAACCCGGTGACGATTGCCGCCCAGCACAAGATGGTGGCGATTGCCCAGGCCTATTCCATCGACCTCACTGGTCAGGTCTGCATCGACCAATTTGACGGTGAGTTTTACAGCGGCATCGGCAGCCAGGGCGAGTTTTTGCGCGGGGCCTCGCGCTCGCCCGGCGGCAAGCCGATCGTGTGCATGACCTCGACGACCGAAGACGGCACACAGTCGCGCATCCGCCCCTCATTGCTGGCCGGCGAGGCCGCCACCATCGCCCGCACCGATGTGCACTATGTGGTCACCGAATACGGCATTGCCTACCTGTTTGGCAAGTCCATCCGCGAGCGCGCCACGGCGTTGATCGAGCTGGCGCATCCGCAGTTCCGCCCCGAGCTGTTCGCCCAGGCCCAGGCGCTGGGCTACCTGAGCGCCGACCAGACCCTGCAAAACCTGCGCGCCTACCCGGTGGAAGAGGAACTCACCATCACGCTGAAGGACAACCGCAGCGTGTTGCTGCGCCCGGCCCTGTCCAGCGATGCCCAGGGCATCCGCGACCTGTTCCACCACCTGAGCGAGGCCGATGTCTACACCCGCTTCTTCCGCCATGTGCGCGGCCTGTCCAATGCCGAGGTGCAGCGCCTGTGCAACCTGAATTACGAGAACGAGGTCGCCTTTGTGGCCATCGCCGGCCCGCGCGAGGCCTCGGAAATCGTGGCCCAGGCCTGCTACTTCATCAACCCCACCACCAACCTGGCCGACACCGCCTTCATGGTGCACCCGGACTGGCAGGGCAGCGGCCTGGGCACGGCGCTGCAAAACTGCATGGCGCAGCACGCCAAGAAACGTGGCCTGCGCGGCTTTGTGGCCGACGTGCTGCCGGGCAACACGCGCATGCTGCGCCTGGCGCGCAATGGCCCGCCTACGGTTCAGGTGGAGAAGAACTCCGACTCGGTGCACATCACCCAGCTGTTTTAGCCGGGTCAACCGCAGCCCGCTTACAACCCGGTCGTGTCCACAAACGCTTCTGCATGGGGAAAGCGCGCCACCATCCAGTGGCGGTCCATGTCCAGTGCGGCAATCACCGGCATGGGCAACTCGGCCACGCTGTCGGGGTTGGGCGTGGCGCAGTCGGCCAGCAGGGCGGCCAGGTGCACAACGCCGGCCAGCGGGTCAAACGGCTGCACCGCCATCGGGTCGCCAGCGCTTTGCAGGCCGGTGACGATGGCATCGGGAAAATTCCAGTGCCGCGCCAGCACGGCGGTGACCTGGCCCTCGTCAAAGCCCAGCAGGCGCTGCTCGCGCTCCCAGCGCGCTTCGGCCGGGTTGGGCAGGGCCTCGATCTCGACCAGGGCCTCGGGAGACTTCTGCCCGATGATGAGTTCACCCAGGCGCAGCATCATGCCGGCCAGCCAGGCCTGCTGCGGGTCCAGCCCCGCACCACCGGCCAGCCACTGGGCGTAGCCGGCGCAGGCCATGCTGAATTTCCAGAACGCTGTGCGGTCCAACCCCGGCACCTGCGGAAAGGCGGTGCTGATGCTGGTGGACAGGGCCAGGGCACGCACCCGGGACATGCCCATCAGCGTGATGGCGTGGTCCAGCGACAGCACCTGGCGGCTCAGGCCGAACTGGGCACTGTTGGCCAGGCGCAGCAGGTTGGCGGTGAGCGCGGGGTCCTTGGCGATGATGGCCTCCACCTGAATGGCCGAGGAGTCCGGGTCATTCAGGGTGCGAATCAGTGCATGGGCCACCTCGGACATCACGGGCAGCTTGGCGGATTCGAAAAAGGCAGACAGGGACGACATGAAAACTCCAAATATCAATCAAGGACGTGGCGGTTTGGCAGCCGAACCCGCCCAGGGCACCAAGTATAGAAAGCTGGCGCCCGCCCCGCCAGCAAATCCCGCGCTGCTCTGTGCAGACAGGAGCCACGCAGCTCCGACAATATGCTATTCATTTAATAGCAACAAAACCATATTCCACGAGGGATAAGCCCCTATTTTCTTGTGAATAACCTGGGCTGCGCAGCCAATGCGGGTGGCCTCTGCCGGAATATCCAGTTGATATTCTTGCGGCGATCGCCATAAATGATTTGTAATGTTTAGTGCATGTGTGGCGCGATGGGGCTGCGGCTCAGTCACGACTGGGCCGGATTGGCCCGGATTTCAAGGTCTAAAATCGCGCCGCTTGCTCCATCCTGACAACAACAATACCCTGCCCCCTCACAATGACCCCTGAACCCGGAACCTCGCTGGAATCCGAACTGCACCGTCTGCGCGATGCGCTGCAACCCGAGCAGGAGCCAGCGTTGTCGCGCAACATGACCGATTTGCTGGCACGGGCCATTGAGCAGTGTCCGTTTGGTATTGTCGTCATGGACGTGGCCGGCCAGGTGGAGTATTGCAACCGCGCATTCACCGCCATGTCGGGCTTTGAACTGGCCGACATCGTCGGCGTGACACCGCACCCCTGGAACCCGACCGAGACCACCGAGTCCATCTACGGCAGCCTGTTGTCATCGCAGAATCTGGGCGACCCCTGGCGCGGCGATTTGCAGAACCACCGCAAGGATGGCAGCGTGTACTGGGAGCGCCAGATGGTGTCCACCCTGCGCGGTGCCGACGGCAAACACACCCACCTGATTGCGGTCAAGGAAGACATCAGCGAACGCAAGCTCAAGAGTGAAAACTACGAGCAGACGCGCCGCCTGCAGGAGCAGGCCTTGGTCTCCAGCAGCAACGGCATCATGATCACGCGCAGTGACGATGACGACCACTCCATCGTCTACGTGAACCCGGCGTTCGAGCGCATCACCGGCTACCGGGCCGACGAGGTGATCGGCCTGGAGGGCCGCTTCCTGGTGCGCGACGATCTGGCCCAGCCCGATCTGGAAAACATCCGCTCGGCGCTGCGTGAAGGGCGCGAGGGCGAGGCCACGCTGCGCAACTACCGCAAGGACGGCTCGCTGTTCTGGAACGAGTTGCGCATCGCCCCGGTGCGCGACCTGACCGGTGCAGCCACCACGCATTTCGTTAGCGTCATCAACGACATCAGTGAGCGCGTGCGCTACCAGCAGGCACTGGAATACCAGGCCAACCACGACAGCCTGACCGGCCTGGCCAACCGCAACCTGCTGAGTGACCGCATCGAACAGGCGATTGCCTGGGCCAAGCGCCAGAAGGGCATCATCGGCGTGATGCTGCTGGACCTGGACCATTTCAAGCTGGTCAACGATGCTTCGGGCCACCGCGCCGGCGACGCCCTGCTCAAGGAAGTGGCCCACCGCCTGAAGTCCTGCGTGCGCGAGACCGACACCGTGGCGCGCCTGGGCGGCGATGAATTCGTCATCATCCTCACCGACCTGCCCCAGCCCGACGATGTGGACCAGATTGCCGAGAAGATTCTCTCCACCCTGTCCCGCCCGATCGAGGTGGCCGGGCGCGACATCTTCATCACCGCCAGCATCGGCGTGTCGCTGTACCCGCGCGACGGCGACCATGGCGAGATCCTGCTGCGCTACGCCGACATGGCCATGTACCGGGTCAAGGAACACGGCCGCAACAGCGTGCGCCAGTTCATGCCGGAAATGGGCTCCAACGCCATCAGCCGCCTGGACATGGAAGCCGCCCTGCGCCGCGCCCTGGAGCGCGGCGAGTTCCTGTTGCACTACCAACCCAAGATCGAGCTGCCCAGCCAGCGCATCGTCGGCGCGGAAGCGCTGATCCGCTGGCAGCACCCGCAAATCGGGCTGGTGCACCCCATCGAATTCATCCACCTGGCGGAAGAAACCGGCCTGATCCTGCCGATGGGCGAATGGGTTCTCAAGGAGGTCTGCCAGCAGCAGGTGCGCTGGCGCGAGCAGGGCCTGCCGCCGATGAAGATCGCCATCAACATGTCGGCCCGCCAGTTCCGCCAGGAAGACCTGGCCGACCGCATTGCCGCCACGTTCGCCAGCACCGGAGCCGACCCCACGCAGTTCATTCTGGAGCTGACAGAAAGCATGGTCATGCAGGACGTGGACAGTACGCTGGTGGCACTGCGTTCGCTGAAAAAACTGGGCGTATCCCTCTCGCTGGATGACTTTGGCACCGGTTACTCCAGCCTGTCCTACCTGCGCCGCTTCCCGATTGACGAGTTGAAGATCGACCGCTCCTTCATCAACGACATCCACACCAACCAGGACGATGCGGCCATTGCCGGCGCCATCGTGGCCATGGCGCGCAGCCTGGGTCTGTCGGTGGTGGCGGAGGGCGTAGAGAAGAAAGAGCAGGCCGAACTGCTGGCCAGCCTGGGCTGCAACCAGGTGCAGGGCTACTACTACGCGCGCCCCATGGCGGAGAGCGCCTTCACCACCCACCTGCACGAGCAACAGAACGGGAACGCATGAGCAAGCTGGACTGGCACGCGGTCCCCCAGGGGGAACTGGCCCTGTTGCTGAAACAGGCCAAGCTCGACGACTCCCGCGCGGTGGGCGCATCCACGGTTTATCGGCTGAATCTGGCCGGGCGCGAGGTGCTGGCGGTGGCCCTGGCTGACGGCTCAGCAGTCATCATCGAGGCGCAGGTTCCGCCCCGCGTCAAACGCCGCCGGGTCGATCCACCGGCAGCCTGAAGCAGCGCGGCTCAGCGCTGGAACTTCTGCCGCACCGATTGGACGGCATTGAGCGCCAGCAGGACCAGTCCACCCGCCACCACGCCAACCACACCATCCGCCAGAAGAGGCACCACCGTCTGCGCCACGCTGGCCACCAGGCCACTGCCACCCAACTGTTCCAGCAAGGCCTGCACCGCGTGGTGCACCGGACCCAGGCCATGGACCAGGATGCCGCCGCCCACCAGAAACATGGCCGCCGTGCCGACCACAGTCAGCGTCTTCATCAGCAGCGGC
This sequence comes from Burkholderiales bacterium, assembly GCA_038327925.1. GTDB lineage: Bacteria > Pseudomonadota > Gammaproteobacteria > Burkholderiales > Burkholderiaceae_C > Allorhodoferax. Next base: position 29,060 of record JBBQLM010000007.1, read on the forward strand.
GCGGCGCGCAGCAGCCCGCGACCCAGCGCCTGCACAGGCCCGGTGCCCGGTCGGCGGCTCAGGTACAGGCCGGCGTCATCGAGCTTCACAATGCCGGCCACAAAGCCATAGACCCCAAAGGTCATCAGCACCGCAATGCTGCCGAGCACCGTGAGTTGGGTCATCCACGGGCTGCTCTGCACCGTGCCCAGCGTGATGGCGATGATCTCGGCCGAGAGCACAAAATCGGTGCGGATGGCGCCCTTGACCTTGTCGCGCTCCAGCTCCAGCAGGTCCACGGCCGGGTTCTCCAATGCCGCCAGCAGAACCTGCTCGTGGGCCTGGTCTTCTGCCGCGCTGTGCAGGAACTTGTGCGCCAGCTTCTCGAAGCCTTCAAAGCACAGGTAGGCCCCGCCGATCATCAGCAGCGGTGTCACCGCCCAGGGAATGAAGAGGCTGATCAGCAGCGCCGCCGGCACCAGGATCAGCTTGTTGACCAGCGAGCCCTTGCACACGGCCCACACCACGGGCAGCTCTCGGTCGGCAGAGACGCCCACCACCTGCTGGGCATTGAGCGCCAGGTCGTCACCCAGCACCCCGGCGGTCTTCTTGGCGGCAATCTTGGAAAGAATCGCCACGTCATCCAGGATGGTGGCAATGTCGTCAATCAGGGCAAGCAGGCTACTGGACATGGTGCGAAGTGATTCAGCGGGACAAAGACCCATTGTCGCCGTTCCGGTGGCGGCCAGATTGCGGCGTGCAGTAACATGATTGCCCTGTCACCCATCACCCAGCGAGGAGCGCCCATGTCCATCACCGTCAACGTCGAACTCGGCTACGAATTTGAGGTCAAGGCGCCCTTCAAGGAGGTGTTTGGGGTGCTGGCCGATGTGCCCACTTCCGCCAGCTTCTACCCCCAGGTGGACAAGCTGGTTGACCTGGGCGATGGCGCCTACCGCTGGGAAATGGAAAAAATCGGCCTGCCGCAGATCAGCCTGCAGACGGTCTATGCCTCGACCTATGTCGCCAACAAGGCCAAGGGCACCGTGGTCTGGACGCCGGTCGCGGGCGAAGGCAATGCGCTGGTGTCCGGCAGCTGGCATCTGACCGACCACAAGACCTCCACCAAGATCGTGCTCGACGTCAAGGGCGATCTGAACATTCCCCTGCCTGCGCTGATGAAGCTGGTCGTGGCGCCTGTGGTGGAGGCCGAGTTTGAGAAGCTGACCGAGCAGTACATTGCCAACCTGATTGCGCGGTTTGGTGGTGAGGTCTAGATTATTGCTATCACTTTGGTAGCTATTTGTGCAGTACTGGTGAGGGCTAGGGCTTTTTTTACTTCCTCACTTCCCCCACTCTCCCCCCGCCCTCTCGCCCCGCCGGGCGAGAGGGGGCCTTAACAGCCATATTTGGCCGCGTGTTTTAAGGTGTCACGTTCAATGTGCGAGAGGGGAAGGAGTGAGGCATTGATTGGAGGCATGGCGCCCGTTCCCAAAGCAATGCCGCGTTCCCCTACGTTGGCCATTGCGCGTGTACGTCACACCTTTAGGAACAAGGCCAAATATGGCTGTTCAGGCTCCCTCTTTCGCCCCGGCGGGGGCGAGAGAGGGCGGGGGGGTGTGAGGGGGGACGTGAGGAAGCAACACCCCATCTACCCCACCAAGCAACCCTTCAACAAGTCAATCACCAAAATCCGCATCCAGCACCACCCGATACCGCGCCTTCCCCGAGCGCAAATGGTCCAGCGCGTCATTCGTGCGCGCCATCGGAAAATGTTCCACCTGCGGCGCAATGCCGTGGCGGGCGCAGAACTCCATCATCTTGGTCAGCACCACCGGGGACGGCGTGGGCGATGCCGAGATGCTGCGCTGCCAGGACAAGAGGCCACCGGTCTTGACCTTCATCGCCTCGGTCACCACACCGACCATGTGCATGCGGCCCTTGGGCGCCAGCGTGCCAATCAGCGCATCCCATTCCAGGCTGGCGCCGACGGTGACCAGCAGAAAGTCCAGCGTGCCGGCAATCGCCTTGAGTTCCTTCACATCGACACTGCTCACCGTGTGGTGCGCACCCAGCTGCAAGGCCTCTTCGCGTTTGGAGGGTGTCGAGGTGAACGCCGTCACCTCACAACCCCAGGCGCGGGCGAACTTGACCGCCAGATGGCCCAGGCCACCAATGCCGACGACGCCAACCTTGTCGGTGGGCTTGATGCCGTGGATCACAAACGGCAAAAAGGCGGTGCCGCCGCCGCACATCAAAGGCCCGGCGCTGGACGGGTCCAGCCCGGCGGGAATCGGCAGCGCCCAGCCCCAGTGCGCGCGCACGCGGTCGGCAAAACCGCCGTGGCGCCCGACGATGGTGGGCTGGCGCTTGGTGCACAGGTTTTGCTCACCGCCCATGCAGAAGTTGCAGTGGCAGCAGCTCTGGCTGTGCCAGCCCAGGCCGACACGCTGACCGACTGTACGGCCCTTGACCTGGTCGCCCACCGCGACGATGGTGCCAATCACCTCGTGGCCGGGCACCAGCGGGTAGGTGGCGGGAAACCACTCGCTGTCCACCATGGCCAGGTCGGAATGGCACACGCCACAGTGCTCGACGGAAATCTCCACGTCTTCGGGCTGCAGGATGCCCGGGTCATAATCCATCCGCTCCAACGGGCCGCCAGCCACTTTGGCGGCCCAGGCTCGAAACATTGCCATGGCGTGTCTCCTTGAAAGCTGCGAAGCGTACCGCCTTTCGGATCGCTATACCCTGGCAATGTGTAACGGGCGTGACTGCCCGAGGCGGCGCATAATTCAGCGCGGCATTCGTTTTGCCCCCCAATAACCCACAAGAAGAGTTTTTCACTATGCATCGCGTCGCCATCAGCAGCACTGGACTGTTTACTCCGCCCGAAGTCATTACCAACGAAGAATTGGTCGCCGCCTTCAATGCCTACGCCCTTCAGGAAAACGCCAAGTACGCTGACGAGATTGCCGCCGGAACCCGCGCCGCCATCACCGACTCCAGCGTCGAGTTCATCGAAAAAGCCTCGGGCATCAAGCGCCGTTACGTGATGAACAAGTCTGGCGTGCTGGACCCGCGCCGCATGCGCCCCGAATTCAAGCCGCGCGCGGATACCGAGCTGTCGCTGATGGCCGAGATCGCCGTCCAGGCCGCGCAGGACGCGCTGGCCGCCGCCGGCAAGACCGCCGCCGATGTGGATGGCGTGATCTGCGCTTGCGCCAACATGCAGCGCGCCTACCCGGCCATGGGGGTGGAAATCCAGACCGCCCTGGGCATCACCGGCTACGCCTTTGACATGAACGTGGCCTGCTCCTCGGCCACCTTTGGGCTGGAGATGGCGGTCAACGCGGTGCGCACCGGAACGGCCCGCGCCATTCTCGTCGTCAACCCCGAAATCACCTCCTGCCACCTGGCCTGGCAGGACCGCGACTGCCACTTCATCTTTGGCGATGTCTGCACGGCCATTCTGGTGGAACGGCTGGACTTGGCGCCCGCCGGTGCGTTCGAGATTGTGGGCACGCGCCTGCAGACCACGTTCTCCAACGCCATCCGCAACAACGCCGGCTTCATGTCGCGCGCCGAAGACCGTGACCCCGAGGACCGCGACCAGTTGTTCCGCCAGGAGGGCCGGCGCGTGTTCAAGGAAGTCTGCCCGATGGCCGCCGAGCACATCACCAGCCATCTGGCCGCCCACGCGATGGCGCCGACCGACGTGCGTCGCTTCTGGCTGCACCAGGCCAATCTGTCGATGAACCAGTTTGTCATGCGCAAGCTGTTGGGCCGCGATGTCAACCCCGAGGAAGCGCCGATCATCCTGGACGAGTTTGCCAACACCGCGTCGGCCGGCTCCATCGTCGCGTTCCATCGCAACAAGGCCGACTTCCAGAGCGGCCAGGTCGGCGTGATCTGCTCGTTTGGCGCCGGCTATTCGATTGGCAGCGCCATCGTCAAGAAGACTTAACTGAGCGCGCGCTTCAGGCGAATTTCTTCCACCCGGGCGGTGCCTACCGGCACCGTCTTGGCGCTGCTGGGTTCGCGCTTGAAGCCGGCCAGTTCGTGGAAGCGCAACGCGCGGTCATTGGACAGGGCGATCCAGATGGTGACGTGCGTGCAACCTTCTTCCTGAAGACCCTCGCGGGCAGCATCCCACAGCGCCAGGCCCACGCCTTGGCCGAGGTGGCTTTGCGCCACATAAATGGCCCAGATCTCGCCCATGGTCTGGGGCGTGCCTTTGTCGCGTGAACGGTCGAAACCAACAAAGCCAACGATCTTGTCGCCGTCCAGTGCCACGTGCACCTGGGGCTCGGCGTATTCAATGGCTTCGCGCCAGTAGGCCTGGGGTTTTTCCAGCGCAGAAACGGGGACCGGCGCATTGGGCACGGCGGACTTAAACGCTTCGCACACGGTGGCGTTGTGGAGTTCGGCGATGGCCTTGGCATCGCGCAGGGTAGCGGGGCGAACCGTGATGGTGGTCGTGGTGGACATGTCTGAACGTAATCTCGAAGCGAAAAATGAAAAGGGCTCAATTGTCGCTGCAAACACAGCAGAAACCCTTAGCTCCCATTTTCACGTCACCTAGGGTCAGCACCATTGCCTCTGCCCAAGGGCCACTTGAGAATGGCCGCCATCTGCCAGCCACCCCCGTGGCCCGCGCCTACCGGATTGCCCCATGACCTCTGCCATCACCGTTTCACCCGACGATTTGCCGCTGCAGTGCCTGTGCCGCTGGGAGCGTGAAAGCGCGCAGCGCATCTACCTGACGCAGCCCATGGGTGGCGGTGCGGTGCAGGACATCAGCTGGCAACAGGCCGGCGACCAGGTGCGTCGCATCGCCGCCTGGCTGCTGGCCCAGGGCTGGCCGGCGGGCAGCCGGGTGGCCATCATCGGCAAGAACAGCGCGCACTGGATACTGGCCGACCTGGCGATCCAGATGGCCGGACACATTTCCGTGCCCATCTACCCAACCTTCAACGGCGAGGCCCTGGCCTACATCCTGCAGCACAGCGAGGCCCGGGCCTGCTTTGTCGGCAAGATGGATGACACCGCCAATCTGCAGAGCGGCATCCCCGTGGGCCTGCCGCTGGTTGCGCTGCCACTGGCCCCCGCCGTGACCGCGCTGGCCTGGAACGATCTGCTGGCGACCTCATCCCCCGTGCAGGGAACCCCGCTGGCGCAGATGGATGCTGTTTGCACCATCATCTACACCTCCGGCACCACGGGCAAACCCAAGGGCGTGGTGCATACCTACCGCGCCATGGCCTGGGGTGTGACCAGTGCCACGCGGCGCGTGCGCATGGGGCGCGACGAACGCTTCATCTCCTACCTGCCGCTGGCCCACGTGGCCGAGCGCATGCTGATCGAGCAGGCCTCGCTGCGCTATGGCGGTCACATCTTCTTTGCCGAGGCGCTGGACACCTTTGTGCAGGACCTGCAGCGGGCGCGGCCCACCATCTTCTTCTCGGTGCCGCGCCTGTGGGTCAAGTTCCAGCACGGCGTGCATGCCAAGATGCCGGCGCAGAAGCTCGGCCTGTTGCTGGACCTGCCGCTGATTGGCGGCCTGGTGCGCCGCAAGATCCTCAAGGGTCTGGGTCTGGACCAGTGCCGTATTGCCGCAGGCGGCGCAGCACCCATGCCGGCCGACGTGCTGCAGTGGTACCGCAAGCTGGGGCTGGACCTGATCGAGGTCTATGGCATGACCGAGAACTGCGGCGTGTCCCACTCCACGCTGCCCGGCTCGCGCGTGGTCGGCACGGTGGGCCTGACCTATGACGAGGTTGAAAGCCGCATTGATCCCGCCACCGGGGAAATCCAGATGCGCAGCGCCGCGCTGATGCAGGGCTACTACAAGGAGCCCGCCGCCACCGCCGATGCCATGACCGCAGACGGCTGGCTGCGCACCGGCGACAAGGGCCAGATCGATGCGCAGGGCTTTCTGCGCATCACCGGTCGGGTCAAGGACATCTTCAAGACCAGCAAGGGCAAGTACGTGGCGCCAGCCCCGATCGAAGACCAGCTGGTACAGCACCCCGATATCGAGGCCTGCGCGGTGACCGGCGCCAACCTGACGCAACCCCTGGGCCTGGTCATGCTGTCGCAGGACGCCATCAACCGGATGCAGTCCGCGCCGGAGCGGCAGGCACTGACCCAATCGCTGGCTGCCCATCTGGAAGCCATCAACGGCCGGCTGGAGCCACATGAGAAGCTGGGTTGCCTGGCCGTCATTTCCAAGGCGTGGACCCCGGAAAACGGCTTCGTCACCCCGACCTTCAAGGTCAAGCGCATGCGCATCGAGGAGGCGTATGCCGGGCATTTCGACAGCTGGCTGAGCCAGCGCCAGCCGGTGGTGTGGAGCGAAGCCTGAGCGTTTTGCTATTTTTTTTATAGCTGTTTACGTATATTCCACGAGGGCTACAGGCCAATTTCATTCAAAACGATTGGACTGGGCCGGTGGTCGGATAATGTGAACCCATGCGAAACATCCACTTAGCCCTTGCCGCCGGTGTGGTGCTGGCGCTGTCGGCCTGCTCCAGCCTGGCACCCAGCGGCCCCGCTGCCGACGCGACCTACGCCATCACCATCCTGCACACCAACGACCACCATGGCCGCTTCTGGCAAAACGGTGACGGCGAATACGGCATGGCCGCACGCAAGACCGTGGTGGACGCCATTCGCGCCGAGGTGGCCGCCGCCGGTGGCTACAGCCTGCTGCTCGATGGTGGCGACGTCAACACCGGTGTGCCCGAGTCCGACCTGCAGGACGCCGTGCCCGACTTCAAGGGCATGAACCTGCTGGGCTACGACGCCATGGCGGTCGGCAACCACGAGTTCGACAAGCCCCCGGCGGTGCTGGCCATGCAGCGCAAGCTGGCCGCATTTCCCATGCTGTCGGCCAACATCTACCGCCAGGGTGAACGCGTGTTCGCGCCCTACCAGCTGTTCAACCTGGGGGGCGTGCGGGTGGCCGTCATGGGCCTGACCACCGAGGACACGCAAAAGTTGGGCAACCCCGAGAACATGCAGAACCTGGAATTCCGCAGCCCCATCGCCGAGGCCGCCAAACTGGTGCCAGAGCTGCGCCGCCAGGCCGACGTGGTGATAGCCGCCACCCACATGGGCCACTACGCCAACGGCCAGCACGGCATTCAGGCCCCGGGCGACGTGGAGATGGCCCGCGCCGTCAAGGGCCTTGACCTGGTGGTGGGCGGTCACACCCAGAACCCGGCCTGCATGAAGGCCGAGAACGTATTGGACACGGCCTACGTGCCCGGCACACCCTGCCAGCCCGACCGGCAAAACGGCACCTGGATCGTGCAGGCGCACGAATGGGGCAAGTATGTGGGCCGCGCCGACTTCCAGTACCGCAACGGCACATTCACACTGGTGAAATACGCGCTGATCCCGATCAATCTGAAACAACCCGCCGCGACTGAAGGTGCCAGCCGCCCAACCTATACCGCACCGATTGCCGAGAACCCGGACATGCTGGCCCTGCTCAAGCCCTACCAGGACTTTGGCCAGCAAAAACTGCTGGTGGCGGTGGGCAGCAGCGATGCCAGGCTGGAAGGCGACCGCTCCGTGGTGCGCAAGCAGGCTACCAACCTCGGCATGCTCATCGGCCAGGCCATGATGGACAAGACCCACGCCGACTTTGCCGTGGTCAACTCCGGTGGCGTGCGCGACTCCCTGCCGGCCGGGCCTATCACCTACAAGGACGTGCTCAAGGTGCAACCCTTTGGCAACACGCTAGCCACGCTGGCCTTGAGCGGGCGCGAGGTGCTGGATTACCTGCAGGCGGCCTCGCGGATGGGCCCGGGCGCTGGCGGCTTTCCCCATTACTCTGGCGTGGAACCCATCCTGTCAGGCAACGCGGTGGTGCAGGCGCGCATTGCCGGCGCGTTTGTGAACCCCACGCAGATCTACCGGATGGTCATCAACAACTTCATGGCCGTGGGCGGTGATGGCTACCCGAAGATGACCAGCCACCCCGGCTATGTGAACACCGGTTTTGTCGACGCGGACGTCCTGCGTGCCTTCATTGCCAGCCACAGCCCGCTGCAAGCCGCGCGGTTCGAGCCGCCCACGCCCATCGTGTGCGTCGAGAAGCTCTGCCAATGACCGCCCCCTCCCGCCGCAGGAAGCTGCGCGTGTTGCCGCGTCCGGCGCCGCGCCCCAACACCTTTGGGCGCACCACCCAGGACCTGATCGTGGACGGCTACGCGCCATCCCAGATGATTGAAGACCTGCGCAAGTACCAGGCCGAACTGGAAATCCAGAACAAGGCCCTGCGCTACAGCCAGCAGGAGGCCGAGGGCGCGTCGGAGCGCTTTGCCACGCTGTTCTCCAACGTGCCGCTGGCGCTGATGGTGGTGGACGAGGAAGGCCTGGTCATGGCCAGCAATGCCATGGCGCTGCGCCTGTTCCAGCCGCTGGAAAGCGACCCGCCACTGAACTTCCTGCTGCCCTTCGTCGGGGCCCAGCACACGGATGAAGTGGCCGTGGCGTTTATCAGCGCCAAGACCACCGGCACCAGCGAGGTCAGCGAGGTGGGCTTTCTGGCCGGCTCACAGGGCACCTTCACCGGCGACCTGCACATTGCCCGTATCGAGAACCCGCAGGACGAATTGGCGCACTTCATCTGCGCCATCATCGACCAGGGTCCGCTGCTGGCGCAGCGCCACGCGTTGCAAAAAAGCGCGGCCGTGTTGCAGCAGCGCAATGAAGACCTGCTGCTGAGTGAAAACCGCATGGCAGCGATCATCAACTCCTCGCTGGACGCGATCCTGTGCATTGACGAGCAGCACTGCATCACCGTGTTCAACCCGGCGGCAACGGCCCTGTTTGAATGCGCCGAAAGCCAGGCCCTGGGCAGCAAGCTGGAGCGCTTTCTGCCGCAGGTGGAAACCGCACTGTCGGCCCGCAAGGTGCCCACGCAGACGACGCTGGGCGAGTTCCAGGCCACCACGCTGCGGGGACGCGAAATCTTTGTCGAAGTCAGCGTCTCGCTGGAGCGCCGACTCACATCACGCGCGCCCATGCACCAGTCCGAAGCACCGGCCGTGGCGCGCCGCGGCGTGCAGGGCCCGCATGGAGAAATTACGACCATCTTCGCCCGCGACCTGACGGCCGCCAAGCTGGCCGAGGCGCGCCGTGTGGCCTTGGAAACCCAGTTGCGCGAATCGCAGAAGATGCAGGCCATGGGCACCATGGCGGGTGGCATTGCGCATGACTTCAACAACATCCTCTCCGCCATCCTGGGCAATGTGGACCTGGCCAAGCAGGACACGCCCGAAACGTCCCCTGCCCTGACCAGCCTGCAGGAGATTGAGAAAGCCGGGCGCCGCGCACGCGACCTGGTGCGCCAGATCCTGACCTTCAGCCGCAACGAGGTGCCCAAGCGCATCCCCATCCAGCTGGACGATGTGGTGCGCGAAGCCGCTCGGCTGATCAAGGTCGCGCTGCCCCCGCTGGTGGATATTCAGGTGGTGGTGGCCCCCGGCACCGCACCCATATTGGCCGACACCACCCAGGTGGAACAGGCCCTGCTGAACCTTGGCACCAACGGCATGCTGGCCATCGGCAGCAGGAAGGGCTCGCTCACCATCACCCTGGGCAGCGCAGAACTGGTCCAGCCCGGCAGCGGGCGCCTGGGTCTGTCGCCCGGGCCTTACGTCACGATCTCGGTGCGCGACACCGGCAACGGCATGTCCGCCGAGACGCTGGCGCGCATCTTCGAGCCGTTTTTCACCACGCGTGAAGTCGGACAGGGAACCGGACTGGGGCTGTCGGTGGTGCACGGCATCATGCAGACGCACCAGGGCGCGATTGACGTGCAGAGCACGCCCGGAGAAGGCAGCATCTTCACGCTGTATTTCCCGCCCACGCGGGAGCGGGCAGTGGCTGCGGTCACCGAACAGCCATCCACCGAACCGATCCGTGGCAGGGGCCGCCATGTGATGTATGTGGACGACGACCAGGCACTGATCTTCCTGATCGCGCGGGTGCTCAAGCGCAAAGGCTTCACCGTCACCACCTTCACCGACCCGCTGGAAGCGCAGGCCGCCTTGCAGGCCGACCCCAAGGCCTTTGACATTCTGGTGACCGACTACAACATGCCGGGCTACAGCGGCATTGACCTGCTGCGCCAGGTCAAGCTGATCCGCGCCGACCTGCCGGTGGCACTGGCCTCCGGCTATGTCACGCCGGAACTGGAGCAAAGTGCGATCCGCGAGGGTGCCAGTGCGCTGATCTACAAGCCCAACGACGTCAACGAGTTCTGCGAAACCGTGCAGCGCCTGATTGCCGACAGCGATGCTGGTTGACGTCGCCGCATCGACCCCCTCGGCCATTCAGGTGGTATTTGTGGACGATGCCATCGTGGTGCTGGACAAGCCATCAAGCCTGCTGTCCGTTCCGGGGCGCGGACCCGACAAGCAGGATTGCCTGAGCGCCCGGGTGCAGCGGCAATTTGCCGACGCCCTGGTCGTGCACCGTCTGGACATGGCCACCTCAGGGCTGATCGTCATGGCGCGCGGGGCTCTGGCCCAGCGCTCGCTGAGCGACGCCTTCGCCAACCGCATGGTTGCCAAGCGCTACGAAGCGGTGGTCCATGGCGAGATCAAGGCCGACCCGCACGCATGGCAAGTCATTGACCTGCCAATTGGCGTGGACTGGCCCAACCGGCCCCGGCGCGTCGTCGACTGGAAAACCGGCAAGGCCAGCATGACACGGTTGCAGGTCAGCCACTATGACCCCCTGCACCACGCCACGCATGTGGTGCTGGAGCCGCTGACCGGCCGCACCCACCAGCTGCGGGTGCACATGCTGGCCATCGGGCACCCCATCCTGGGGGACCACCTGTACGCCCCGCCCGAAGTGGCCGCACTGTCGCAGCGCCTGCTGCTGAACGCCAGTGATCTGACATTTGCCCACCCCATCACCGGCCGCACCATGCGTTTTAGCTGCCAGCGCCTAAAATGCCTGGGTGAACCCTATACAGAACGCTGACCTGCACTGCCACTCCACCGTTTCCGACGGCACCCTCTCGCCGGAGGACCTGGCGGCGCGCGCCCGCGGCAACGGCGTGGAACTGTGGGCACTGACCGACCACGACGAAATCAGCGGCCAGCACCGCGCCGCCGAAGCCGCCAAGGCCCAGGGCATGCGCTATCTGACGGGCACCGAAATTTCGGTCACCTTTATCGGCCATACCGTGCACATCGTCGGCCTGGGGTTCGATGCCGACGACACCCAACTGCGTGAGGGCCTGCGCCGCACCCGGGGCGGGCGCGAGGAGCGCGCCATGGAAATGTCCGCCGGACTGGCCAAGGTCGGCATCCAGGGGGCCTATGAGGGTGCCCTGAAGTTTGTCGGCAACCCCGAACTGATTTCGCGCACGCACTTTGCCCGCTTTCTGGTGGAGAGTGGCGTCTGCAAGGAAACCAGCGAGGTGTTCCGCAAATACCTCACCGAAGGCAAGCCGGGCTTTGTGCCGCACCGCTGGGCGTCGCTGAAGGATGCGGTGGGCTGGATCACCGGTGCCGGTGGCATGGCCATCATTGCGCACCCGGCGCGCTACAAATTCACGCCCAACGAAGAGTTCGCGCTGTTCACTGAGTTCAAGGCGCTGGGCGGCCAGGGGGTTGAAGTGGTCACCGGCAGCCACACCGTGCCCGAATACACCACCTATGCCGACACCGCGCGCGAATTTGGCCTGGCCGCCTCACGCGGCAGCGATTTCCACAGCCCGGACGAGAGCCACACCGAACTGGGCACCCTGCCCTTTCTGCCTGCCAACCTGACCCCCGTGTGGGACGTGCTGGCATCCCGCATCCAATAGGCGCTTGCGCCCGCATCTGAGACTGTTTTCACGGCATGGCCCAATATTTCGAAGTACATCCCGACAACCCCCAGGTCCGTTTGCTCAAGCAGGCCGTAGCGCTGCTGGAACAAGGCGGCGTGCTGGCGGTTCCCACCGACTCCCGTTATGCCCTGGTCTGCCACCTGGACGACAAGGCCGCCGTGGACAGCATGCGCCGCATCCGTGGCGTGGATGACAAGCACCACCTCACCCTGCTGTGCCGTGATCTGAGCGAGCTGGCCAGCTATGCGCGCGTGGACAATGCGCAATACCGCCTGCTGAAATCGGCCACACCGGGCCCGTACACCTTCATTCTGGAAGCCAGCAAAGAAGTGCCGCGCCGGGTCAGCCATCCATCGCGCAAGACCATTGGCCTGCGGGTACCGGAGCATGTAGTGCTCCAGGAGCTGTTAGCCCTCCACGGATCTGCGTTGTTAGCTACAACTTTGATAGCGCCCGGCGACCCCCATCCGATGAATGACGCCGCCGACATTCGCGCGCGCTTCGAGAAGCTGATTGCCGGTGTGATCGACGCCGGTGCCTGCCCCCACGAGCCAACCACGGTCATTGACCTGACGGGGCCAGAGCCCCAACTCATTCGCCAAGGGCGTGGCGAGCTGGCCCGGCTCGGGCTGTAAGACGCAACCGGAACCACGAACCGTGAACCTTGAACAACTGATACAGACGGTAGCCATCTACGCACTGCCAGTGCTTTTTGCCATTACCGTGCATGAAGCAGCCCACGGCTACGCTGCACGCCATTTCGGTGACAACACGGCCTGGATGATGGGTCGCGTCACGCTGAACCCCGTGTCCCACATCGACCCAGTGGGCACCATCCTGATGCCGCTGTTGCTGTACTTTGCCACCTCCGGCTCCTTTGTGTTTGGCTATGCCAAGCCGGTGCCGGTGCGTTTTGGCAATTTGCGCAATCCCAAACGCGACATGGTCTGGGTGGCGCTTGCCGGACCTGGCGCCAATTTTGTCATGGCATTGCTGTGGGGGATTGCTCTGTACGGATTGCATGCCGCCGGCGTGACGGAGCCTTTTTTTCTGAAGATGTGCAACGGCGGCGTGCTGTGGAACATCGTGATGTTTGCCTTCAATATGTTCCCGCTTCCTCCGCTTGACGGCGGACGCATTCTGGTCGGGCTCCTGCCCCACCGGCAGGCCGAACTCCTGTCGCGCGTGGAACCATGGGGATTCTTCATCGTCATGGCCCTGGTCATCATGAACGTTATCAGCACCCTGTGGATGCAACCCGTTATGGGCCTGACCTACGGGCTGCTGAATATTCTGCTGAGCCCCTTTGCTGCGCTCGCGCAATGACATTCCCAGCCCTCTTGGCCCCCACTAAACTTTCTTCATCAAGCCCATGAGTTCCACGCGTTTTCTAACCGGCATCACCACCTCGGGCACACCCCACCTCGGCAACTATGTCGGCTCCATCCGCCCGTCGGTGCGGGCCAGCCTGACGGCCGGCGTCGAGAGTTACTACTTTCTGGCCGATTACCACGCACTGATCAAGATTGACGAGCCGCAGCGCATCCAGCGCTCGACGCTGGAGATTGCCGCGAGCTGGCTGGCCGCAGGCCTCGACCCGGAGCGCGTCACGTTCTACCGCCAGTCCGACATTCCCGAAATTCCCGAACTGACTTGGCTGCTGACCTGCGTCACCGGCAAGGGCGTGCTCAACCGGGCACACGCCTACAAGGCGGCGGTGGACAAGAACACCGCATCCAGCCAGGACCCCGACATGGACGTGACGGCTGGCCTGTTCATGTACCCGGTGCTGATGGGTGCCGACATCCTGATGTTCAACGCGCACAAGGTGCCCGTGGGTCGTGACCAGATCCAGCACATCGAGATGGCACGCGACATGGCCGCCAGCTTCAACCACCGCTATGGCGAGCACTTTGTGCCGCCGCAGGCCGTGATCGAAGAGTCCGTCGCCACCCTGCCCGGCCTGGACGGCCGCAAGATGAGCAAGAGCTACGACAACACCATCCCTCTGTTCGCGCCGCGCGAACATCTCAAAAAACTGATTGCCGGCATCAAGACCGACTCACGCGCACCCGGTGAGGCCAAGGACACCGAAGGCTCCGCGCTGTTCCAGATCTACCAGGCCTTTGCCAGCAATGACGAAGCCCAGGCCTTGCGCCAGGCCTATGCCGACGGCATTGCCTGGGGCGACGCCAAGCAGATGCTGTTCGAGCGCATCGACCGCGAGATCGCGCCCATGCGCGAGGCTTATCTGGACCTGATCAACCATCCCGCAAAAATCGAATCCATTCTGCTGGCCGGCGCCGCCAAGGCACGCCAGCGCGCCACGCCCTTCATGGCGGAACTACGCCACGCGGTGGGCCTGCGCCGCTTGAGCGACCAAGCCGGTACCACCAAGCAGAAGGTGACCAAGACCGCGCTGCCCAGCTTCAAGCAATACCGCGAGGCCGATGGGCAGTTCCGCTTCAAGCTGGTGGATGCCCAGGGCCGTGTGCTGCTGCAGAGCCTGGGATTCGCCTCACCCAAGGAAGCCGGCCAGGCCATTGGCTTGCTGCAAAAGGAAGGCGCCTCCGCATTGTTGGCCATGGCATCCCAGCTGGAGGCTTTGACAGTGGATGCCAGCGAAGTGGGTGCCGCCCTGGCCTTGCTGGCCTCGGGAACTTAAACACCCAGATTCGGTCACACTGGCTCATTGACAAATTGCAATCCTGCTACCAACAACCCCAATAGGAGTTCCACCTTCATGACACAACGCTCTCTCTGGATTCCCATCTCTCTGGCCCTGGTGGCCTGCAGTGCTACCGCTTTCGCAGCAGAAACAGAAACACTGCCTTCGGGCGTCAAGATTGAACATACGGTGGTGGGCACTGGCGCCAACCCCAATGCCACGGACCGCGTCAAGGTGCACTACCGCGGCACGCTGGTGGATGGCAAGGAATTCGACAGCTCGTATAAGCGCAATGAACCGGCTGTGTTTCCTTTGAATCGCGTGGTGCCGTGCTGGACGCAAGGCATGCAGAAGATCAAGGTGGGCGGCAAGGCCACCCTAACCTGCCCGCCAGCGACGGCCTACGGCGAGCGGGGCGCGGGCGGCGTGGTGCCACCCAATGCCACGCTGACGTTTGAAGTCGAGTTGCTGGCTATCGAGAAGTAGGCGCGGACGGCATCAGCTCAGTGTGCGCCGTAGCTGGCGAGGCGGCGCACATCCAGGATGCGGACCTCGCGCTTGTCGATCTCGATCAATTTTTCCGATTCCAGCTGGTGCAGCACGCGGGAGAAGTATTCCGGTGTCAGCGACAGGCGTGAGGCAATGGTCGCCTTGCTGACCGGGAAGGACACCGTGACCACGCCGAAGTCTTCCTGGCTCTCCAGCTCCACATCCCTCAGCAAGTAGCCAATCAGACGCTGCATGCCGCTGTGCAGGGCATAGCCCTCCACATCCAGCAGCAAACGGTGCAGCCAGTGGGAAATGCCCGACAGCATGTGCATGGAGAAACGCGGGTCCCGCTCAATCTCATTGAACACCGCCTGCTTGCTGACCGTCATGATCAGGGTGTCGGTCAGCGTCTGGGCGTTGAGCATGTAGGGCTTGGGCAGGAACATCATGGCTTCTGCAAAGCTGTGGCCGGGGCCAATCAATTCGATGACCTTCTCCACGCCAGTGGCTGACGCGACATACAGCCGGACCTGTCCCGACACGACAAAGTGAAAGGACTCACACATTTCACCAGCCCGGAAAACCATGTCACCCCGTGAAAAGCGGCGCAAACGGCAACCCCGTGCCACGTTTTGCCGCTCGGGTTCGGAGAGTCCGCGGAACATGGGGAGGGTTCTCAAATGCCGGGGCATATCAAAATGGTCGACGCGCATTTTTTCTAATTTCTTCAATAAAGTTGACTTGGTTCAACTTTAGGGGCCGATCCCTCCCGACGGTATCCCCCTAAGGAGGGGGTCACCAAGTCTTAAGAACTAGGTGTTTTTGCGCGCACTAATTCCAAAGAACTAGTGATGAAATCAAGTTAAATTTACTTGATTTGCATCAAATATAGCTGGCAATTTCCTTCCTCAGGAAAGCCCGATTTCCGTGGCAATCACGGCAGCATGGACCCGTGTGCTGACATGCAATTTGCGCAGAACATTTTGGACATGGACCTTGACGGTGGTCTCGGCAATGCCAAGTTCACGACCGATTTCCTTGTTGCTGGCGCCCTGGGCGATACCCCGAAGGATTTCACGCTCGCGCGACGACAGCGCCGCCAACGGCGACGGTTGTGCAGATGGTGCAGCGCTTCCGTTGGGAGTGCTTCCCAGATAGGCGGAAACCATTTTGCCGGTCATCTCGGTGGCGATCACGCTTTCACCCCGCACCGCCCGTTCAATCGCTTGGATGAGTGCATCGCCCTCAATCGTCTTGAGCAAATATCCCGCGGCACCGCTGCGCAGTGCTGCGGTCATGTCCGCCTCATCTTCACTAACGGTAAGCATCACGATCCGGGCATGGGGAACCGCCTCTTGCAGTGCCACCAAGGCATCGACCCCCCTGACACCCGGCAGATGGTTGTCCAGCAGAATGAGATCGGGTTGCAGCTCCTGGGCGCGGCGTTGCGCCTCGCCCGCGTCGGCGGCATCGCCTACTACTTGCACTCGGGCATCGCGCGCCAGCAAAGCCGTCAGCCCCCGTCGAAACAGCGTGTGATCGTCAACCACCAACACACGGATAGTGCTTACATTCGATTCGGTCATAGGTATGCAGTCTGGTCAGTTGGAGGTGAGTGCCGCTTGATCCGCATCGCTTTGCGCCCCGGTGTGGCTGCTGGCCAGCGTCAACTGCACCGAACAGCCCTGTCCTGGCGACGACTGTACATGCAGCGCCGCACCAATGCGCTGGGCGCGTTCGGACATGATGTGCAAGCCCACGTGGGTTTCGTCAATGGCGCCGTCATCCAGCGCAAAGCCTTCGCCATCATCGCGCACTTCGAAGCGCCACACCGGCTGTTGCTGAACGTTCAACCAGACCTGGGAGGCCTGGGCGTGCTTTCGCACGTTGGACAGGGCCTCCTGCACAATGTGCAGCACCTGGATTTGCACCTCCCCAGTTAGCGGAAGCCCATGTCCGCTGATTTCCAGGGCCGTGCGCAGCCCGGTCTGCAACTCAAACTTGCGCAAGGTGGTCGCCAGGGCGGGCTCGATATCTTCGGCATTGGTCCGGGTGCGGAAATGCACCAGTAGTTCTCGGACGTCGCCATAGCACTCCCGCACCCCGGTGTCGATTTCTTCCAGCACCTTTTGAATCAGCACCGGATCCTCGATGCGCAACGCGTCACGCATCAACTGCACCTGAATCTTGAGAAAAGCCAATGACTGCGCAATCGAATCATGCAGTTCACGCGACAGATGGTGACGCTCCCCGGACACTGCGGCCTCTCGCTCCAGTGCATTCAGGCGCAAATTTTCCATGGCGCTGGCCAGATGGCTGTTGAGCGCCTCCAGCAAGGACCGTTCCGCCGGCGTTGGGGTCACCTCCGCGCGATAAAAAAGATTGACTTCGCCCATCAGGCGCTCCTGTACGCGGATGGGAATCGTGACGATGGTCGCAAAGCCGGCTTTCACGCAATGCTTGAGGGATTGCTGCCCCAAGGAGTGGATGGGAATCACCACCAGATCCCTGTTGGGTTCGGGTAAGCCACAAAAGCAGTCACCTGCTGTCAGGCATTGCTCGTCATCCACCATCTCACTGGGGAGGCCGTTGGCCGCCAGCATCAGGTAGCGTTGCTGCGTCTGGTCAGACCAGCGCAATGCCACGCCGTCGGCCCTGGCGATGGATATCAGACGCTTGGAGAAGTCTTGTGCAAGATCCTGCAATGATGTGGCACGGGCCACCAGGGCCGTGACCTCGTAGAGTGACTCCAGTCGTTCACGCTTTTCTTCCAGCTCAGCGGTCTTCTCCGCGACCTTACTCTCCAGATTCCCATACAGGGACTGCAAGTGCGACGCCATCCCGTTGAAGCCTTCCGCCAGCGCCCCGAATTCGTCATTGCCGATCCGGTCCACACGGAATCCGAAATGCCCGGCCTGGATTTTCTGAATGGCATGCTTGAGCTGATTCACCGGTTCCAGCACAAAGAGATAGCCCGCAACCAGCAGAACGCCAGAACCCACCAATGCCAGCATGAGCAGGCACATCTGCAAGAAGTGCAGTGTCGCAGTCCAACCCGACATGTGCGATTCGATACTGTTGACGAAGGTGTCGATGTGGGCCACGAAGGCTACGGTGTCGGAATTCAGCCGAACCAGATTGGATGGCTTGCCAGACAGCCAGTTCACACGGAACTGCGCCCAGTCGCGCTCTACGGCGGTGAAGTGAGGGAGGACGGTCTTATCCCACGGCACCTGCAATGGACGGCGCGGGTCACCGTTACGCAGCAGTGCCAGGCTCTCTTCGAATTTCTGGATATGCGCCGGCAGTTCCTGCGCACCACTAACGCCAGCACTGCCCACTGTGAGGGCCATGCGATAGGCCTGCATACGCATGCGCCCGGCTTCGTTAACCGCCGCTGCACCACCGTCGAGCTGCCAGGATATCCACAGCGTGGCTCCGGTCGAAATCAGCGCCAGCAAAAGAAACGGCGCCCCCACCAATGCCAGTTTGGCGCTGAGGCTCCAGCGTGATTGTTTGACCGTCATGGACCAAATCTTACTTCCCAGCAAGGGCCCACACCGCCAGTATCAACCCTCGTAGTGGGGACTGGCCTCAATGGCAGCGGCCCAGGTGAATACGCTGTTCGCCCGCACCTTGGATGCAAGGCTCTGCCCCTGCGCACGCATGCCAGCGCAATCCTTGCCGTATTGCGTGATGACATAGTGGGTGCAGGTGACCTGCTTGCCGGGTCCCAGCGTGGCAATCGCACGCAATGCACGCACGGTGCCTTGCGCTTCCAACTTGGCCAGACGGTTGCGTGTGGAGATTTCGGGAGCACTGACGTCTCGGGCCACTTCCTTGATCGGGCGGGGCGTGGTCTGTGCCGCCAGGTGACGCAAAATCTCCAGCGATTCGGGCCACTGCTCGACTGGAATGCTACGGTTGGAGTGCTTGGTCATAAAGTCGCCTTTAAATTGAGTCAACAAATAAAGGGCGACGCATACATCGAAATACCATTGGCTCTTCGATGGCAACCCCGCTGGCAAATGACTGAGTCATGTAGCCCGGAAGCTTTGCGTCCTTGACTTTCGTCAAGTTTGCCCTTACCAGATTCGCTCCGTGGAGCCGCCTCGCTGGTTGCGAGCAGTTAACCTCTGCTCACGCGGGCAAACTGCTAACCTGAATATTACTTGCGTCGAATGTTATTTGCAAGCAAATGCTACAGAAGTTATACGCCGTTGTAAAAAAACACGGGGCAGACACGTCGGTCCAGGCAGGACGTGAAGGACAGCACAGGAGGTATCTACCCCAGAAACCAAAAAGCCCATGCGGAACATGGGCTTGTGGCGGAGTGGGTGGGATTCGAACCCACGGTACCTTGCGGTACGCTTGATTTCGAGTCAAGTACATTCGACCACTCTGCCACCACTCCTGAATAGTTGCTTCGATTGGACGAAGCGCTGATTCTATCAGGCTCTGAGCGTCTCCAAACCGCCCAGATAGGGACGCAGCGCGGCGGGGATGGTGACCGTGCCGTCGGCGTTCTGGTAGTTTTCCAGCACCGCCACCAGCGTGCGGCCCACGGCCAGGCCGGAGCCATTCAGCGTGTGCACCAGTTCGTTCTTGCCCTGGGCGTTCTTGAAGCGGGCCTGCAGGCGGCGCGACTGGAAGGCCTCACAGTTGGACACCGAGCTGATCTCGCGGTAGGTGTTCTGCGCGGGCAGCCACACTTCCAGGTCGTAGGTCTTGCTGGCGCCAAAGCCCATGTCACCGGTGCACAGGCTCATCACGCGATAGGGAAGACCCAACTTTTGCAGGACGGCTTCGGCGTGGGTCACCATGGCGTCCAGTGCCTCGTAGCTCTTCTCCGGGTGCACGATCTGCACCATTTCCACCTTGTCGAACTGGTGCTGGCGAATCAGGCCACGGGTGTCTCGCCCGGCGCTGCCGGCTTCGGAGCGGAAGCACGGCGTGTGGGCCGTCAACTTAATGGGCAGGTCGGTCTCAGGCATGACCACATCGCGCACGAAGTTGGTCAGCGGCACCTCGCTGGTGGGGATGAGGTACAGCGCCGTGTTGTCGGGCTGGGCTTCACCTTCCTGTCCACCCTTCTTGGCGGCGAACAGGTCACCTTCGAACTTGGGCAGTTGACCCGTGCCTTTCAGCGATTCGCCGTTGACGGCGTAGGGCACATAGCATTCGGTGTAGCCGTGCTCCTGCGTCTGCACATCCAGCATGAACTGGCTCAGGGCGCGGTGCAGGCGAGCGACCGGCCCCTTCATCACCGTGAAGCGCGAACCGGAGAGCTTGACGCCCATCTCAAAGTCCAGCCCCAGCGGCGTGCCAACGTCCACGTGGTCCTTGATGTCGAAGGCCATGGCGGTGGGTGTGCCCCAGCGACGCACTTCCACATTGCCATGCTCATCGGCGCCCACCGGCACGCTCTCGTGCGGCAGGTTGGGCACGGCCAGCAGCAGGGTTTGCATCTCGGCCTGGATCACGTCCAAGCGCGCCGACGAACTCTGCATTTCCAAGTTAATGGCGTTGGGCTTTTCCTTCAGTTGCGCGATCTGCGCCTCGAAAAAATCTGCCTCATCGTCGGAATCCGTGGCAACGGCACGATTGAAAGCCGCTGTCAACTTACCAATTTCAGGTCCTATTTGTTTTGAAAGCTGGTTGCGTTGGGCCTGCAGCTCTTCGGTGCGCATCTGGATGGTCTTGCGCTCGGCTTCCAGCGCCGTGAAGGCGTCCACATCCAGGAAAGCCTGCGGATTCTTGCGGGTTTTCAGGCGGGTGACGACCGAGGCCAGGTCTTTGCGCAGCAGGGTAATGTCTAGCATGGTGATTATCAGTATGAAAAAGGGCTCCAGCCCTCGATTTTATTGTGTAAGCAGCTACGAAATTAGTAGCATTTTCTTGGTGCGTCAGGCTTCGAGCTTCAAGCCCTTGGGCAGCGGGAATTTAACCGTTTCCTCAATGCCATCCATCTTGCGCACCGACACAGCGCCCAAAGCGCGGATGCGGTCAATCACCTCACGCACCAGAACCTCAGGCGCCGACGCACCGGCCGTCAAACCGACGCGGCTCTTGCCTTCAAACCACGCGGTCTGCAGTTCGGCAGCGTTGTCCACCATGTAGCTGGCAACGCCGAGCTTGCGCGCCAGCTCGGCCAGGCGGTTGCTGTTGGAGCTGGTGGGGCTACCCACCACGATCATGATGTCCACCTGCGGCGACATGATCTTGACGGCATCCTGGCGGTTTTGGGTGGCGTAGCAGATGTCTTGCTGCTTGGGCGACTGCACGGAGGGAAACCGGGCCATGACGGCCGCGGAGATGTCGGCAGCATCGTCCACGCTCAGCGTGGTCTGCGTCACCAGGGCCAGCTTCTCGGTTTGTGCCGGCTGTATGCGCGCTACGTCTGCGACGTCTTCCACCAGATGAATGCTGCCGTCGTCCAACTGCCCCATGGTGCCTTCCACTTCGGGGTGGCCCTTGTGGCCGATCATGATGAATTCAAAGCCTTCCCTGTGCAGCTTGGCCACTTCGACGTGGACCTTGCTGACCAGCGGGCAGGTGGCATCAAAGATGCGAAAGCCCCGGCGCGCAGCTTCCTTCTGGATGGCCTGGCTCACGCCGTGGGCGGAAAAAACCAGCGTGGCACCGGGCGGCACATCGTCCAACTCTTCGATGAAGATGGCGCCGCGGCTCTTGAGGTCGTTGACCACATACGTGTTGTGCACGATCTCGTGGCGCACATAGATCGGGCGGCCAAACTTCTGCAGGGCGCGCTCCACGATCTCGATGGCGCGGTCGACGCCAGCGCAAAAGCCCCTGGGCTCCGCCAGCAGGATTTCCTGCGGAATGCCTGACTGCTTCATAGGATGCCAATCACCTGCACTTCAAACGTCACCGGCTGGCCGGCCAGCGGGTGGTTGAAGTCGAACTGCACACCGCGCCCTTCTGCCACCTGCACCACCACGCCGGCAAACTGGCCCTGGCCGTCCGGAGTGGGAAACTGCACGGCATCCCCCACGGCGTATTGTTCGTTGGGGTCACCCAGGGAGTTGAGCTCCTTGCGTGACAGCCACTGCTGCATGTCGGGGTTGCGCTCGCCAAAGGCGGCACCCGCAGTCAGCTCAAACGTGCTGCGTGCGCCCTCTTCCAGGCCGATCAGACAGGCTTCCACGGCCGGCGACAGCTCGCCATTGCCCAAGGTGAGCGTGGACGGCTTGCCCTCAAACGTGCTGATGACAACACCCGCAGGGCCGCTCAGGCGGTAATGCAGGGTGAGGAAAGAGCCGGGCTGTACACATGTCGTCGTTGCGGTCATAAAAGTCTCGAAGCAAGGGGGCAAGCATTAAACTGCCCTCTATTGTAGAAAGCCGGCCAAAGACCCTGGTCGCGTCCGTTTCAGCCATGCCCCTCAAAGACCTGCCTCCCGACGCCCGCCCACGCGAAAAACTGCTGGCCAGGGGACCATCCGCCCTATCGGACGCCGAACTGCTGGCCGTGCTGCTGCGTACCGGCATCCAGGGCAAGGGCGTGCTGCAGATGGCCGACGAGCTATTGCACATCAAAAATGATAGCGCCCCACATAATATCGGCGAGGGCTTCGACGGTATTTCAGGCTTATTGCATGCCAGCGCCGACGATTTGAAGCGGGTCAAGGGCCTGGGGCCGGCCAAACGTGCCGAGCTGATCGCCGTGCTGGAGCTGGCGCGCCGCGCGATGGCCCAGCAGCTGAAGGAGCGCACGGTGTTTGCCGACCCCAACACCATCAAACACTACCTGCAGCTCCATCTCGCCGCCAAGGGGCACGAGGTCTTTGCCGTGCTGTTTCTGGATGCCCAGAACCGCCTGCTGGCCATGGAAGAGCTGTTTCGTGGAACCCTCACGCAGACCTCGGTGTATCCGCGCGAGGTGGCGCTGCGCGCCCTGCACCAC
Organism: Burkholderiales bacterium; assembly: GCA_038327925.1. Taxonomy (GTDB): domain Bacteria; phylum Pseudomonadota; class Gammaproteobacteria; order Burkholderiales; family Burkholderiaceae_C; genus Allorhodoferax. Next base: position 51,988 of record JBBQLM010000007.1, read on the forward strand.
CAGGCCAGCAGCGTGGTGCTGGCGCACAACCACCCCAGCGGCACTGTGCAGCCCTCGCGCGCCGACGAGGCGTTGACGCAGACCCTCAAGTCCGCGCTGGCACTGCTGGATGTGCGGGTGCTGGACCACATCATCGTCGCCCCCGGCCAGGCGCTGTCCATGGCAGAAATGGGCGTTCTGTGAACCCCGTTCCAAAAGACTCCACGACCAAGGCCAAGCCGTTCAAGGTGGGTTCGCTGGCCGACTTGAAGCAGGTCAAGAAGGAGATCGCCGCCCAGGCCGAGCGCGAGGCCCAAGCCGCCGCCCAGCGCGCGCTGGATGCCAAGCGCACCCGGGAGCAGCGCAGCCTGTTCCAGGCCGCAGTGGGCCAGGTGCAGCGCCTGCCGGCCCACGGCACGGTGAGCCTCAAACCCGCACCACCCGCCCCGACACCCATGCAGCACCTGCTGGACGAAGCCGCAGCCTTGCGCGAGGCCATCAGCGACGAGGTGGACGTCACCACCCTGCTGGACACCGACGAGCGTCTGAGCTTTCGCCGCCCCGGCGTAGGGCCCGATGTCGCGCACAAGCTGCGCCAGGGCAAATGGGCCATCCAGCGCCAGGTGGACCTGCATGGCCTGCGCACCGACGAGGCCCGCGAGACCCTGGGTGCGTTCATCCGCGAGGCGCACAAGCTGGGCATACGCTGCGTGCGCGTCGTCACCGGCAAGGGCCTGGGCTCACCCGGCAAGGCGCCGGTGCTCAAGGACAAGGTGCACCGCTGGCTGGTGCAGCGCTCCGAGGTGGTGGCTTTTGTGCAGGCGCAGCCGGCCCAGGGCGGCGCCGGCGCGCTGGTCGTGCTGCTGCAGCCGCTGAGAAGCCTCTGAACCGTGATAGAACTTACCCCGATGCTCCATCTTCTCCTCATCGCCGCCCTGTCGCTGATCACTGCCCGCGCCATGGGTGCCGGATTCGTGCTCTACACCTACCACGACAAGCCGCCCCACTACCTGCACGCCGAGAGCAATATCTTTGCCCACGAAACCGATGGCGATGCCAACAACCTGCGCATGCTGCTGTCGCACCGCGTCAACGCCACCCGATCGACGGCGCCGTGCACAAAGTGGGTCGCCACGACACGGCTTTCAGCTACCGCGACTCGAAGTGGGCCACTGTGATCGTGGGGGTGGACCCGGATCCGGTCAACCGCGCTGGTGACGCAATGGTGCAAAGATTATTGGAGTGCCCTGCATCCGCATTCCGCCGACGGCGCCTACGTGAACTTCATGATGGATGAAGGCCAGGAGCGGGTGCAGGCGACTTACCAGGATAATCCCCGACTGGCGGCGATCAAGCACAAGCTGGACCCCGGCACAACCTGTTCCGGGTGAACCAGAACATCAAACCAGCCGCCAGCCCAGACTCTTAGTGCAGCAAGATGCCACCAGCGCTGGCGCCTTTGCCCGCTCTTGCAGGTGGGTTGCACAAGCCGCATTCATAGTGGCGTGCGTTTTCATACGCCTCGCTCACAAAGTTGCCGCCGCATTTGGAACACTTGGTCATGGACAGCAAGTGGTTGTCAATGAACTTCATCAGACGCCATGCCCTGGTAAATGTGAGCAAGGGCTCTACACCGCATGCGGTCATTTGCTCGGTATAGAGCTGATAGGCCTTCATGACGCCGTCAATGGCGTCCATGGCACAGACCTTGGTCAGGTATTCATAGATGTTTTGAAACAGCGACGCATGAATATTGGGTTGCCAGCTCAAAAACCAGTCGGTCGAGAAAGGAAGTTGCCCTTTGCTGGGCGAGTGGCCCGCCACTTCTTTGTACAAACGCAGCAAGCGTTCATAGGACAGTTGCGTCTCGCTTTCAAGCACTTGCAGACGTGCACCCAAGTTGATGAGCGCCACGGCCAGCGCAACTTGCTTCGAATCGTTCAATACGCTTTTGGTCGCCATAGTGTTTCGCCTTAAATTGCCTCGGTGTAGCGCCCGGCCATCAGAATGCTGGCGTGCAGCGTGGTGGTGGCATCGTTGTCAACCTTGCTGACGTTGTGATTGGTCAGCAGTTTCCACACGACATCGTCGGTCACTCTAAAGCGGGACAACAGCATGCTGCTGGATGCAATCTTTATCACCTGAGCGGGGGACAAGATGCGAATCATTTCAGCCGACTCCTCGGATATGCCCAAGCGAAACAGCGCTTCCGCCTTGTCGCGGCGAATGAGGCTTTGCGCCAGCATCAGGTAAGTCAGGTTGGCTTCCCGGATTTCAGTCAGAAGTTGCTCGTTGGTCAAGTTGCGCTCCCACCAGGGTTTGTTGAGTTGTGCATACCATCGGCCCACGATGTGGGTTGATGTATACGTCAATTAATGTAACTCAAAAATTGATAATTTTGCAATTAAGTACAAAAAAGATCGGTATTACTAGGCTATTTTACAATTCTTGACGTATCGATCAATAGTGTCATTGATTAAGTTGATATTTGTGTCAATAATTGATGACGATGAATCAGCTAGTCGCACAAATCCTTGATGTCGCACGCAGTCGCGGGTTGAGCCAAAAAGATTTGGCTCTGCGCGCAAGCGTGCCCGAGGAAACCTTGTCTCGTCTCAAAGGCAAGGCCGATGTGCGCACTGATGTTCTGGAGCGGCTGGCCAACGTTGTCGGTCTCACTGTCTCGTTGAGCTCTAAAGGCAAGACCTTCCAGGAAAAGTACAGGACTCTGGTTGCGTCCAACCCCGGTGCCCCGCCTGAGGTCTTTGTTCGCAAGGCCTTGCTGCATCCTGATTTCAGTGTTTTGCTGGATGCTGCGCTTGCATTTGGTCTTCCCATGCTCAATGAGCAGTGGGGCATTCTTGAGGCTGAAAAATCGCCAGAGGCTACGCGAGCAGCACCCGCAGCCAAGCGCATGTTGCGCAACATAAGCGATGGATATAACCAAGCCAGGGTCTGATGCGGCCAGGGTCTGGTCTCTACTCAAGGACCACCCCCGAATGAAGGGCTTTGTCCTGATTGGCGGAGCTGCGTTAACCAAACACCTGGGGCACCGCCTTAGCGCGGGCCTGGACTTTGCATGCGTAGAGCCCACCAAGCACCTGCCAAAGCCACAAATCAGAGAGCTGGTCAACGAACTGGCCCAAGCGGGCCTGTCGTTTATCTTGAGCCAAGACCCGGCTGCCATAGAGGAATTTGACGAGTCGGGGTTGGATCTGGACGACTATCGGCAGCACTTCATTGCCGACGACGTGGTCAAGGTATCGCTGGTTTGCTATGACCCGCCGATGGACTTGCTGCTGCCTGGGCGGCGCACCGATGCGGTACGGGTGGCTAAGCTGGATGAACTTCTTGCAACCACAGCCTATGCGTGTTCGGCGCGCTCCAGTTCGCGCGACTGGCTTGACCTCTATGTCTTGCTAACCCGCCAGCGCTACACATTCAAAGACATCTACAGCGTCTATCAGACTATCAATCGGATGGCCGCATTCGCCAGCATGACAGCGCGCTTACGTCGTTGCAGGCCCGATGCCGCAGATGAAGGATATGTAGGCTTGCTGACCGATCCGCCTTCTATTGATGACCTGCGCAACTTCTTTAACCACGAGATTGATGGTCTGGAAAAACAGCTCGCCAAAGAGGCCTTTTCCAAGCATCGGCTGGAGGGTACCGGATTTTTATGAAATGGCACTTCGTGCGTGACCGCCTTTTTCAGCCCAGGTGGCCGTGCTGCTGAACCGGGACGGCATGCCTACGGCCGAGCACATGACCCGTGACACCAGCCTGCGCGACTACCGGATTGTGGTCCGCGTTCCGCACAGCCAGGTCAAGGTCAAGCTCCAGCTGGAACGGTTCATTCCCATGACGTCAGGGGCGATCGAGCGGCCTTGGTGAACCCTGCGGGTTCCGGTGAAACCGCTCAGAGCCTTCAGGCCCGACACAGCGTGGTCACGACCCACTCAATGAACCGCGGGGCATCGGCCAGCTTGGCAACAACTTCACCATTGGAGCGATTGGCCACTTCCAACGAGCGTGGCCTGAAGGGGCCGTTGGCGATGTCCGAGACCTCGTAGCCCATGGTCTGGGCCAGGTCGCGCGCTTCGGCTTCGTTGCGAAACTTCGCCACGTCGCGCTGCAAGCGGGCAATGCGCCGGGCCCGCACCTGCTCGCGCAGCACGGACTCCTGATCGCCATCATCGTGCGTCGTGCCGCGCAGGGCGGCCAGATTGAATTCGCGTTCAATGCGGGCCATCAGCAGCTTGGGATCGGCAGCAGGCCCGGTCAGGGAAAGATAACTTTTAAGGGCGTCAGTGGCTTTGGGCAAACGCAGGCGGGCCAGTTCCCGGGCCAAGGCCAGCACCTGGGGATTGTTGCCAAAGGTCTTCTGGTAGTAGCGTTTTTCCAGAGTGTCAGCAAGTGCCTTGCGGCTGTCAAATTCGCCTGATTTCAACATGCCCCGCACGAAGGACAATGCCAGGCCGGCGTCGGAGCGGCTGAGCTGTTCGCGCAGAGTCGCCAGGTCGGGGTACAGCTTGACAGCAGTCTTCCAGTCACTTTCAAGCACGGCCGTTTGCTCGCGCTGGCTCTGGGCCCTGGCCTGCACTTCGCGCTCTGCCTGTTCGCGCTCCAGCCGCTGGGCCAGCGCCTGGGCCTGCTGGCAGGCCCAGGCTTCTTCGGCCGCATAGGCACGGGCCAGCACGTCATCTGCCTGCGCAACCTGGGCGTCAAAGGCCTGGCGCTGCGCCGGGTCGCTCAGCACGGCGTATGCTGCATTGATATGGGCCATGCGGCGATGCGCCAGCTCGGCGTCCGGTCCGCTGAACTTGTCCGGGTGGTAACGACTGGCCAGCGCACGGTAGGCCGCCACAATCACCACGTCCTCGGCCTGCGCAGACAGACCCAAAACCTGGTAGTGATCCACAAAACTGCTCATGCCGTCAGGACCCCCTCGGGGTGGGGGCCATGGCCCGAAAGGCAAAGCGCAGAAATGGCGGGCATGTCAGTCATGTCTTTGATGCTATCAGTCTTGACGGATGGGTGCCCAGGTCTTGCCATGCACAGCATCGGCGCGAAACTCCGACTCGTCCCAGAACAAGATATCGGCCCCGCTCGTATTGGCCTGGGCCGCGATGGCCGGATAGGTTTCATGCTTCCACTTGGCCGCTGCTTGTGCATCGCGCTGATAGGCGCGTTGCAGCGGTTTTTGCGCTGTCAGACCCAGACGTGCGAGCAGCGCGCCAATGGACGCAAGCGACAAGTTGACCTGAAAGTGCTTGAGCACCAGTTCCTGTACCACTTGTCGTGTCCACAGCCCAAAGTCAAAACCATGTTGGTCGGGGCGTTTGCCGTTGACCCAAAGGAACACTTGGCGTTCCTGCGGCGGCGTGAGCTTGCGTGGGCGTCCGCTGCCCAGGGCGGCGCCGGCGCGCTGGTCGTGCTGTTGCAGCCGCTGCGCCCCCTGTGAGCCGTGGTAAAAACAAATCCATGCTCCGTTACCTCCTCATCGCCGCCCTGTCGCTGATCGCTGCCCGTGCGATGGGTGCCGAGTTCGTGCTCTACACCTACCACGACAAGCCGCCCTACTACCTGCATGCCGAGGGCAATGTGGAGACGTCCTCCGGCGGCCTCTATGCCGAACTGGCCAGCATCCTGAACAGCCGCCAGCAGGAGCTGCAAGTGCAAATCGCCTACCTGCCGCGCCGCCGCCTGGACCGTGACATTGAGAGCGGCACGCTTAACGGCGGCGTGATTGGCGTGAGCCCCTTGTGGTTCAAGGACGTGCAGCAAACCCGCTACCTGTGGACCACCCCGTTGATGCGGGACCAGGACGTGATCGTGGTGCGCAAGGGCGCAGAATTTGCCTACAAGCATCCCCGCGACCTAGCGGGCAAGACCCTGGCCCTGGCACGTGGTTATTACTTCTGGGGGGTGTCTGAAATGGTGGCGCAGGGCAAGGTGTTTGCCCACGAAACCGACGGTGACGCCAACAACCTGCGCATGCTGCTGTCGCACCGCGTCAGCGCCACCATCACCGGCATCCTGACATTCCGCTACCTGTCCTCGGACAGCGCCATCCGCGATGCACTGACCACCCTGCCCACTCCGCACGACCAGTTTGAACGCATGATCCTGCTGCCCCGCAAGTACGAGGCGCAGCACCGACTGATCAACCGTTTGCTGCGCGACCCGGAGGTCAGCAAGGCCTGGTCGGCCGCGCTGCGCAAATACGGCTACGAGCCTGCACCCTAGTCTGCCGATAGCGCTAACACCGTTATCGCCAACGTCCTTCACATGACGCTGCGCGCCGTTGCACAACCCCTACAAAGTGGCAGTTTGTCCGACAAATGGAAGGGGCATTCCGTTACGTTACGTTACGATATGCGGGTAAATACCTAGAAAAGTTGAGCGTGGCGCCCTATCCGCACCAGAGAGGACGCCTGCGTGCAGTTCCCGAATCGCCCGCGTGCCTGAGAGAAAAACCCGAATGAAACAACTTTTGAATCAGTTTTCCCTGATGTTCAAGCTCGGCCTGCTGACCACGATCAGCATCCTGGGCCTGGTGGCAGTGTCATCGTACATGGTGTGGGAGACCAAGACCCAGGGCCGTCTGGACCGTGAAAAGCTGGTGCACCAGACCGTTGAGGCGGCATCCGGCGTAGTCACCTGGGCGTATGAGCTGGAAACCTCCGGAAAGATGCCGCGCGAGCAGGCCCAGGCCGCGGCCCGACAGGCCATTGCAAAAATGCGCTACGGCGCCGACGAATACTTCTTCATCAGCGACATGCAGGCCAACATCGTCATGCATGCCGTCAAGCCGGAGCTCGACGGCAAGAGCGGCACCAGCATCCGCGACCCCAATGGCCTGCCGATTTTTGAAGCCTTTGCCGACAAGGTTCGCAAGGAGAAGGAAGGATTTGTGGGCTACATGTGGCCCAAGCCCGGCAAGGACGTGCCCGTGGAGAAAATTTCCTACGTGCTGGGTTTTGAGCCCTGGGGCTGGGTGATTGGCTCCGGCCTGTATGTGGACGACCTGCGCGAGGAGTTCATTGCCAAGGCCACCACTTTGGGAATTGTGGTGTTGCTCGCTGGCCTGCTCTTTGCCGGGTTTTCCTATGTCATCAGCAGCGCCATTCACGACGGCATTGAAGAAGCGGTCCATGTGGCCGATGCGGTATCGCAGGGCGATCTGACGGTGGCCATCCACCCGCAGGGCAAGGATGAAGTCGCCACCCTGATGCGCTCCCTGGCCGCCATGCAGGGCAATCTGCTGCGCATCGTGGGCTCGGTGCGCCGCGGCACCGAGGCCATGGCCAATGCCACCAACGAGATTGCAGCCGGCAACCAGGACCTGTCCCAACGCACCGAGGAACAGGCCAGCGCGCTGGAGCAAACCACCGCGTCCCTGCAGGAGCTGACGGAAACGGTCAAGCAGAACTTCAACAGCGGCCGCCAGGCCAATGACATGGCCAGCACCGCATCCGAAGTGGCGCTGCGCGGTGGCAAGGTGGTGGCCGAGGTGGTGCATACCATGGAGGCCATCAACGTGTCCTCCGCCCGGATTGCCGACATCATCGGCGTCATCGACGGCATCGCCTTCCAGACCAATATCCTGGCACTCAACGCGGCGGTGGAAGCCGCCCGCGCCGGTGAACAGGGCCGCGGCTTCGCCGTGGTGGCCAGCGAGGTGCGTCAGTTGGCCGGCCGCTCGGCCACTGCCGCCAAGGAAATCAAGCAGTTGATCGAGGCCTCGGTGGAAAACGTCGGCGCCGGATGCAAGCTGGTGGAACAGGCCGGCAGCACCATGGATGAAATCGTGGTCAGCGTGCGCCGGGTGGCCGACATCATGGGCGAAATCAGCTCAGCCAGCCAGGACCAGTCGTCCGGCATCGACCAGATCAACCAGGCCATGGGGCAGATGGACCAGGTCACCCAGGGCAACGCCGCCTTGGTGGAAGAGGCTGCCGCGGCCGCCCAGTCGCTGGCCCACCAGGCCTCCATGCTGGTGGATGTGGTCAGCGTCTTCAAGCTCGACGCATCCGTCCTGAGCGCCCTGCCGGCCCCCGGCAGCGACGCCTGAACCCACCGCGCAACCAGACAGGAGAAGCACACACCATGGCCTACTTTGAATGGGGTGATGACATGGTCATCGACCACGGTCCGATTGACCAGGACCACCACAAGCTGGTGGATCTGGTCAACGAGTTGCACACCGCCACCACGCGCGGCGAGGGCCAGGTGGTGGTCGGCAAGATCATGTCGGAACTGATTTTCTACACCCGCGACCATCTGGTGCGCGAGGAACAGGAGATGGAGCGGGTCGGGTTTCCCGACCTGGTGGAGCACAAACGATCCCATGCCCTGTTCATGGAAGGCCTGAACCAGCTGGTGGACAAGCAGGCCAAAGGCAGCATCACCATTGCATCCCAGTTGTCAACCCTGCTGCGCGACTGGCTGTCCATCCACATCCGCCGCTCGGACCACCAGTTGCGGGTGCACCTGAAGAAAACCAACCGGCTGAAAAAGGGCCACTGATGTAGCGTATCCCCATCGCTATTGCTCCGTTTTTGATAGCTCTCTGCGCACATTTTGCGAGGGCTACAGCCATATTTGATCACGCGGCGCAATGGCCGGGCCGGGCCTCCACCTCATACTGGGGTACCAGAAATCGGTGGCCACCCGGCTAGGCCATTGCGCTGAGGCCGCTGGCTTTGCGGCCTTGGTTTTGGCTTAGAAGAAGCCCAGCTTGTTCTCGCTGTAGCTGACCAACAGATTCTTGGTCTGCTGGTAATGGTCCAGCATCATCTTGTGGGTTTCGCGGCCGATGCCGGATTCCTTGTAGCCACCGAATGCGGCGTGCGCCGGGTAGGCGTGGTAGCAGTTGGTCCACACGCGGCCCGCCTTGATGGCGCGGCCCATTCGGTAGGCCACGTTGCCGTTGCGGCTCCACACACCGGCACCCAGACCGTACAGCGTGTCATTGGCAATTTCCAGCGCCTCAGCCTCGTCCTTGAAGGTGGTCACGGCCAGCACGGGGCCAAAGATTTCTTCCTGGAAAATGCGCATCTTGTTGTGGCCCTTGAACAGCGTCGGCTGCACGTAGTAGCCGCCGGCCTGTTCGCCAGTCAGATGGGCCTGCGCGCCACCGATCAGCACCTCGGCACCTTCCTGCTTGCCCAGCTCCAGATACGACATGATCTTGGCCAGTTGCTCCTTGGAGGCCTGCGCGCCAATCATGGTGTCGGTATCCAGCGGGTTGCCCTGGACGATGGCCGCCACGCGCTTCAACACACGTTCCATGAATTGGTCGTAGATGCTTTCCTGGATCAGCGCGCGCGATGGGCAGGTGCACACCTCACCCTGGTTGAAGGCAAACAGCACCAGGCCTTCGATGGCTTTGTCCAGGAAGGAATCGTCCTTGTCCATGATGTCGGCGAAGAAGATGTTGGGCGACTTGCCACCGAGTTCCAGCGTGGCGGGAATCAGGTTGTTGGCAGCGGCCTGTGCAATGACGCGGCCGGTGGAGGTGGAGCCGGTGAAGGCGATCTTGGCAATGCGCTTGCTGGATGCCAACGGCATGCCGGCTTCACGACCAAAGCCGTTGACGATGTTCAGCACGCCGGGTGGCAGCAGGTCGGCAATCAGCTCGGCCAAAATCAAAATGCTGATGGGGGTGGATTCAGCAGGCTTCAACACCACGCAATTGCCAGCGCCAATGGCGGGGGCCAGCTTCCAGGCCGCCATCAGGATCGGGAAGTTCCAGGGAATGATCTGGCCGACCACGCCCAGGGGTTCCTGGATGTGGTACGCCATGGTGTTCTCGTCAATCTCGCTGATGCCGCCTTCCTGGGCGCGCACGCAACCGGCGAAGTAGCGGAAGTGGTCGATGGTCAGCGGGATGTCGGCATTCAGCGTTTCGCGGATCGGCTTGCCGTTGTCCACCGACTCGGCGTAGGCCAGCAGCTCCAGATTGGCTTCCAGGCGGTCGGCAATTTTGAGTAGCAGGTTGGAACGGGTGGCGGCATCGGTCTTGCCCCAGGCCACTTCGGCGGCGTGGGCAGCGTCCAGAGCGAGTTCGATGTCTTCGGCGGTGGAACGGGCAGCCTGGGTGTAGACCTTGCCGCTGGTCGGGGTGATCACGTCAAAGTACTGGCCCTTGACCGGGGCGATCCACTTGCCGCCGATGAAGTTGTCGTACCGGGATTTGAACGCGATCTTGGCACCAGCGGTGCCGGGGGCTGCATACAGCATGTGTTGTCTCCTGCTAATTTTTGAAAGGGTGAATCGAATCCGCGCGCCCATCGGACACGGCGGTTTCGCCAGCCCCTGTTTGCAGCGTGTGTGCCATGGACCGGCTTCAACCCGAAATCGCGGGAACCGGTGCCAAACCCCTGGACCAAGGCGCCGGACAGCCGGTCCGCGCTGTACCAGATGCCCCAAGTTGGGGCGCAAACTGTGTCAAAACGGAACAGGTGTTCACCCAATCCGGCTGAAACCGCCGCTTGGGCTGGCGCACAATTTGGCGCATGCGGCACACGCCAAGGCCGCAGAGCTGGAGATGGCACACCCATCCCGCTACCCCACCACAGGAGACAAGGCCATGATGAACACCCCCGTGTTGCAGGAGCGCGCGCCCGCGAGCCGCCTGCGCGAAGCGCGCCGCCAACTGGTCAGCAGCGGGCGCATGCCCCCCGACCTGATCCAGACCGACCTGGCCCGCTCCTGGCTGCGCTGTTGGCAGCATGGTCTGCAACCCATGGGCCGCATGCCTGGCGCACCTAACGCGTCCGGCGCGCAACTGGCACGCGAACTGGAGCGCCAGCGTGAACTGGTGGCCCATGCTCGCCCGGTCATGGAATTCCTGCACGAGCAGACCCGCGACACCGACAGCATGAGCATCCTGGCCGGCGCCGACGGCATGCTGCTGCACACCCTGGGCGACCCGCACTTCATCGGCCGCGCCGAGCGCGTGGCCCTGCGCGTGGGCGCCACCTGGCAGGAGCAGTACCGCGGCACCAATGCCATTGGCACCGCGCTGGCCGACGACCGGGCCATGGTTGTGCACGCTGAGGAACACTACCTGGAGCGCAACGGCTTTCTGACCTGCGCGGCCGTGCCCATCCACGACCCCAAGGGCCGCATCCTGGGCGCACTCGATGTGTCGGGCGACCACCGTGGCTACCACCGCCACACGCTGGGCCTGGTGCGTTCCGCCGCGCGCATGATCGAGCACCGCCTGTTTGACACCCGCCACGACCCGCGCCAGTGGAACGGACTGCGCCTGCGCTTTCACATCCAGCCCGAAGGCATTGGCACCGTGGCCGAAGGCCTGCTGGCGGTCACCGAAGATGGCCAACTGGCCGGCGCCAATGCCGCGGCGCTGGACCTGCTGGAGCTGGACTGGCAGCGCCTGACGCACACGCAGATCGGCTCCGTGCTGGCGGAGCCGCTGGCCCAGCTCATCGACTGGGGCCAGCGCGCGTCCACCACACCGCATGTGGTGCACACCCGCAACGGCAGTGCCGTCTGGGTGCGGGTGGAAACCGGCCGCCTGATGTTGCAGCGGCATCGCATGGCAGGCCCCGCCACACCACAACCCGTGACCACCGTGCAGCCCGCTGATGCGCTGGCCGCGCTGGACACCGGCGACACCGTGTTCCGCAGCGCGATTGCGCGTGCCCGCAAGCTGATGGGCAAGCCAATTGCCATCCTGCTACAGGGCGAGTCCGGTGTCGGTAAGGAAGTCTTTGCCCGGGCCGCCCACTTGAGCGGCCCGCGCGGTGAGCAGCCGTTTGTGGCCGTCAACTGCGCGGCGCTGCCAGAGAACCTGATCGAGGCCGAGCTGTTTGGCTACCAAGGCGGCGCCTTCACCGGAGCCCGTCGCGAGGGCGCGCCCGGGCGCATCCGCGAGGCCCATGGCGGCACGCTGTTCCTGGACGAGATTGGCGACATGCCGCTGGCCCTGCAGGCGCGGCTGTTGCGCGTGTTGCAGGAGCGCGTGGTGGTGCCGTTGGGTGGAGGAAAACCGGTGGCGGTGGACTTCTGCCTGGTCTGCGCCACGCACCGCGACCTTCCGACCGAGATGCAGGCCGGGCGCTTCCGCGAAGACCTGTACTACCGCCTCAACGGGCTGACACTGCGCCTGCCCCCTTTGCGCGAACGCACCGACCTGACGCAACTGTTGGAGAGCGAACTGCACGACCTAGTGCCGGATCGCAGCGTCACCGTGGCGCCCGATGTGCTGCAGGCCATGCAGGGCTACCGCTGGCCCGGTAATGTGCGCCAGCTGTTCAACGCGCTTCGCACCGCGTGTGCCCTGCTGGATGGCAACGAAGACACGATTGGCTGGGACCACCTGCCGGATGATTTGCTGCAGGCCTTGCGACCGGTCACTGCCACAGCACACGCCACAGTGGCCTCAAACGAAGCGGATACGCCACCCGATTTGCGCACCCTGTCACAGCAAACCATTGCACGCACCGTGGCGCAATGCGAGGGCAATTTGTCCGAAGCGGCGCGCCTGCTGGGCATCAGCCGCAACACGCTCTACCGGCGGCGTCGCGTGGGTGTGACTACTGCGGCGGGTTGACCGACTGCACCGTGGTGCGCAACTGGCTCAGGTCAAATCCCTGCGCCAGGGCGGACGCGCGTGCAGCCTCCATCAACTCGGGCGGGAGTTGGGGCGTGCGTGACAACACCCACAGGTATTTGCGATTGGGGTTGCCAACCACCGCCCAGCGGTACTCGGGGTCCAGGCCCAGAACCCAGTAATCGGACTTGAAGGGCCAGAAAAACGACACCTTGAGCCGGCTGTTGCCAAACCCCTCCACTGGCGTCGCCTTGCCAGTGGCCTCATCAAAGCCGGATTCCGTGCGGCAACGGTTGCGCACCGCGATGGATCCATCCGCCGCTGCGGAGTACTCTGCAGTGGTGTCGGCTACGCAGTTGCGTTGAAAGAACATGGGAAAGCTGGCAATTTCGAACCACTTTCCGCTGTATCGGGCCAGGTCAACAGCGGGCACGCTGGACACAGGAGCCTGCGCAAGCGCCGCAACGGGCGCGACCAGCACCAAGGTCGAAAGAAGCGCAGGAAAAAGTTTCATCACAAGGTCCATGGGTGGCAGGGATTCGAATGATCGCACGCCCTGCCGAGCCACGGATGGTGCTGCCCGAATGCCCCCTACGCGAACAGAATCACTTGCCAGCAACGCCCGCGTTCGGGAAGAACAGCTGCTCGCCGCCAATCTTGTAGCTGGCGATCACCGCCTGGCCCGGTGCAGAAACGACCCAATCCACAAACTTCTGACCATCGGCCACCTTGACGTGCGGGTGCTTGGCGGGGTTCACCAACATCACGCCGTACTGGTTGAACAGCTTGCTGTCGCCCTCCACCAGCACCACCAGGTCACCGCGGTTCTTGAAGGAGAGCCAGGTGCCGCGGTCGGCCAGCGCGTAGGCATTGGTGCCGGACGCCATGTTCAACGCCGGGCCCATGCCGCAACCGCATTCCTTGTAGCCGCTGCCCTTGGTATCTGCCAGACCGGCCATCTTCCAGAAGCGCAACTCGGCGGCGTGGGTGCCGCTCTTGTCACCACGCGAAATGAAGCTGGTGTTGGTGGCGGCCAATTTCTTGAGCGCCTCCACCACGTCCTTGCCACGCGTCTTGGCCGGGTCGGCTTGCGGGCCGACCAGCACGAAATCGTTGTACATCACCGGGAATCGCTTGACGGCAAAGCCGTCGGCGACGATCTTCTCTTCGGCCACCTGGTCGTGCACGAACAACACGTCGGCGTCGCCCCGGCGGCCCATGTCCAGCGCCTGGCCGGTGCCCAGCGCCACCACCTTGACGTCGATGCCCGTCGCCTTTTTGAATTCGGGCAACAGATGGGCAAACAGGCCCGACTGCTCGGTAGAGGTGGTGGATGCCACCACGATGCTTTGGGCCTGTGCCGCCACGGATGCTACCAAAACGATAGCTGCATACGCACATTTCACGAGGGCTGGATGCCAATTTGCCTTAGAACTCTTCACGCAGACTCTCCTTTGACGAACAAATGGGCGGCCGGGTACTGCCGTTGCAGCAGATCACCGGCAAAGAAGTCATCGACCGGCAGATCGGCCAGCACGCGGCCCTGCTCCAGGTAGATGACACGGCTGGCCAGGCGCTTGACCTGGCCCAGGTTGTGGCTGGCTAACACCAGCGTCATGTCGGGACTCTGGTGGGCAAATTCGTAGATCAGGGCCTCGACCTCGCGTTTGGCGTGCGGGTCCAGGCTGGCGGTGGGCTCGTCCAGCAGCAGCACCTGCGGCGCCAGCGCCCAGGCCCGGGCCAGCGCCACGCGCTGCTGCTGTCCGCCCGACAGCGTGCGTGCATTGCGCTGCGCCAGGTCCGCCAGGCCAACCCGGGCCAGCGCCGTCTGCGCGCGCCGTCGGGCATCACGCCAGGGCACGCCGCGCAGCCACAGGCCCAGCATGACGTTGCCCAGCACCGGCATGCGCATCAGGTGCGGGCGCTGGAACAGCATGGCCTGCAGCATCTGCGGGTTGCGCAGCACCTGGCCGCCCGTGGGCGCTGTCAGGCCATGCAGCACGCGTAGCAGCGTGCTCTTGCCGCTGCCATTCGCTCCCACCAGCGCAATGCGCTCACCGGAATGCACCGTCACATTCACCTCACCCAGTGCGCGCACGCCGCTACTGGTGCGGCCAAAGTGCACGCTGGCCTGCGTCAGCCCGAAGACCTGGGTCATGGTGCGGCCTCGACGGTGGCGACACGCAGAGCCCCTCCCTCGGCCTGCTCACGCCAATAGCGCAGCGCCGTGATCAGCGCGTTGAGCAGCAGCACCACGCCCAGCAACACCAGCCCCAGGCCCAGCGCCAGCGGAAGGTCACCCTTGCTGGTTTCCAGCGCAATGGCGGTGGTCATGACGCGAGTAAAACCATCGATGTTGCCGCCGACGATCATCACCGCGCCGACCTCCGACACCGCACGGCCAAACGAGGCAATCACCACCGTCAGCAGCGCATAGCGTTCGTCCCAAGCCAGCAGCAGGCTGCGCACCAGCGGCCCCGCGCCCAGCGAGCGCAACTGCTCACCGTGGGAATTTTCGGCATCCTCCACCGCCTGGCGCGTCAGCGCCATGACCACCGGCAGCACCAGCAGGGCCTGGGCCAGCACCATGGCCTTGAACGAGAACAGCCAGCCCAGAAAACCCAGCGGCCCGGAGCGGGACAAAAGCAGGTACACCACCAGTCCGACAACGACCGAAGGCACGGCGAGAAAGGTGTTGAGCACCGCCAGCACCGCGGTGCGCCCGCGAAAGCGCCTCACGCCCAGCCAGGCGCCCAGCGGCAGACCCAGGGAACAGGCAATGGCGCAGGCGGCGGCGCTGACGGACAGGGAGCGGACCACAATGGCCAGCAGGGTGGGGTCCGGGGTAACGATGAGTTGCAGCGCGGTGTACGCGCTTTCGGAGAGACTGGTCATGCTTGGGGTATCGTAGCCACCGACGCAATCTCCAGCGATATGAAATGCCATGCATAGGCTCCAGTTCCACTACACCCTTTCCCGCGACAGCAGCCCGGCACAGGTGCGTAACCCGTTGATGGACCTGTTGCAGGCCGTCTCCAGCCAGGGTTCGATCTCGGCCGGCGCGCGCGCGCTGGGGCTGTCCTACCGCCATGTGTGGGGCGAACTCAAGCGCTGGGAGCAGGAACTGGGCAACGAGCTGATCGTGTGGGAGAAGGGCCAATCCGCCCGACTCACCGAGTTCGGCGCCAAGCTGATGTGGGCCGAGCGCCAGGCCCAGGCGCGACTGGCGCCACAAATTGAAGCCTTGCGCGCGGACCTGGAACGCGCCTTTGCCGTGGCCTTTGACGCCAACGCCCATGTCGTCACGCTGTATGCCAGTCACGACGACGCGCTGGCCGCACTGCGCGAGGAGGCACTGGGACCGGCCCAGGTGCACCTGGACATTCGTTTTTGCGGCAGCGTGGATGCCATACGTGGTCTGAACGAAGGCCGCTGCGTGATGGCCGGCTTTCACACGCTGCAGCACCCGGCGCGCGGCTCGCTGCTTGAACGCGTCTATAAACCGCTGCTACAACCCGGCTTGCACAAGATCATCGGTTTCGCGCAGCGTTCCCAGGGGCTGATGGTGGCAAGCGGCAATCCGTTGCAGTTGCAAAGCCTGCGCGATGTGTCCACGCGCCAGGCCCGCTTCATCAACCGTGCGCTGGGCACCGGCACCCGCGTGGTCATCGACGAACTGCTGGCGCAGCAGGGATTGGGTGGTGCTGACTTCAAGGGCTTTGAGCACACCGAGCCATCGCACACCGCCGTGGCCCATGCGATTGCCGCCGGCGCGGCCGACGTGGGTATTGGCATCGAGGCGGCAGCCCGTGCCCAGGGCCTGGACTTTGTGCCGCTGGTGCAGGAAAACTACCACCTGGTTTGTCTTAAGTCAGCACTGGACGATCCGGCCATCGTCGCCCTGCGCGGCGTGCTGCACAATGCCGAGTGGCAGCAGCGCCTGGCGACCATCGTGGGGCACACGCCCGCGCATTGCGGTGACGTGTTGTCACTTCGGGCCGTGCTGCCGTGGTGGAGTTTTCCACGGCAGAAAATCAGCACACAACCGAAGACGCAATAGAAGAATAGGAGCCGCCGCAATGGATGCCTTTCAATGGAACCCCTGCTTTCTGACCGGCTTGACCGAGGTGGACGAGCAGCACCATCGCCTGGTCGAGGTGATCAACCGGTTTGGTGAACTGGTCATGCGCGAGGACGGCGCCTCGGCACAAGAGATGGAAGCCGTGTTTGGCGAGCTGGCAGCCTATGCACACTATCACTTCACCGAAGAAGAAGCCATGATGGCCAGCCTGAAGCTGGATGCCCGCTATGTGGAACGCCATCAGCACAGCCACCGCAGTTTCATGGAAGAAGTTACCCGCCTGCATGGCAGCGTGACTGCGGGCAACACCGGCGCGGCCCGTGCCCTGCTGGAGTTCCTGACGCACTGGCTGGCGTACCACATTCTGGGCTCGGACCAGGCCATGGCCAAGCAGATTGCCGCCATCCAGGCCGGCGCGAGTCCGGAAACCGCGTATCTCGCAGACACCCACAGCAGCGACCCGGCCACCGATACCCTGCTGTCCGCCCTCAACGCGCTGTTCCAGCAGGTCTCCGAGCGCAACCGCGAACTGGTCCGACTCAACGCCAGCCTGGAGGCGCGCGTAGCCGAGCGCACGCAAGCGCTGACCGATGCCAACCAGCGGCTTGAAGACCTGGCCAACACCGATCTGCTGACCGGCCTGCCCAACCGGCGCCATGCAATGCGCAGCTTTGCACACGAATGGGAGTTGGCGCAGCACAACAACTCGGCGCTGGCGTGCATGATGATCGATGCCGACGGTTTCAAGGGCGTCAACGACACCCATGGCCATGACGCGGGGGACGATGTTTTGCGCGCTCTGTCGGCGCGGCTACAGCATGCGGTGCGCACCGACGACATGGTCTGCCGCCTGGGTGGCGATGAGTTTCTGGTCATCTGCGTGGGCACACCACTGGAAGGCGCGCTCCGGCTGGGCGAGAAGATCCGGCGGGAAGTGTCCGAGCTGAAAGTCGCCGTGGGCGACAGTCACTGGCACGCCAGCATCAGCGTTGGGGTTGCCGCACGCGCGCCCGGCATGACCGGCATTGAAGACCTGATGAAGAGCGCCGACCAGGGCCTATACATGGCCAAGCAGCGTGGGCGCAACTGCGTCGCCAGCGTGACCGCTTAAGCGGATAGCGCTGGAAGGCGGTCAGGCCCGCGGATCGAAGCGGGGTGAGACTTTCTTCAGATAGGGCTTCAGCAGCATGTCTTCCTTGATGACATGATGGATCAGCCAGTCGCGCAGGAACTTGCCAAAGTGCTCGGCGGTCGGAGCATCCCATTGCTCGCCAATTTCCCCCGAGATCCGACCCAGGTTGCGCAGCAAATCGTCGTGGGATGTGTGCAGGTGTTGCACCTCAGGAAAGCCCACGGCCTCGGCAATCTTTTCTTCCAGCGAAAAGTGCACCTTGGAGTACTTGTACAGCTGATCCAGCGCAGCCAGCAAGCCGGACCGGCTCATCGCCTGCAAGCTCTGGTTGGCCTTGTCGATGATATCGATCAGGTGCTTGTGATCGTTGTCGATCAAGTCATTGCCAACACTCAACTGCTCACGCCATTGCAAACCCATCTGACCGCCTCTCAATGTATTGGGCTTGATCTTACTGTGGTGCAGCAAAACGTGCTCAGAACACCAGGGGAACCAGCCACCAGGTCCGTTGTTTGTAGGCTGCCCACTGCGGGTAGCGCGACATGCTGGCCTCTTTCAAGACCATGTTGGGCGCAAAGACGCACAGCCAGACCCAGGCCAGCACCGCCACCGGAAACCAGTGCCACACCAGCATCGCAAAGCTGGCGTACAGCAGCATCTCACCCGCGTAATTGGGGTGGCGCACATAGGTGTGAACACCATCGGTGATCAGTCCCCGCTGCAGGCGCAGCGTGAAGTACTTTTGCGCATCGGCAGCAATCATCAGGACCGAGCCGAACATGCACAGCGTGATGCACAACGCAAACCAGACGTAGTCCGGCAGCGGGTAGACCGGGCGCACCGTGCCTGAGATCAACAACCAGCCAAAGGCCCAATACGGCCCCAGCACGAACAGAAAGGCGTTGATGCCACCCAGCAGCGTCACGCGCTTTTGCCAGTTGGGGTCGGGGAAGGCCATGTCCTTGAGCAACCACACCAGCCCATAGGTGCCATGCAGGGCCAGATACACCCAGGCGGCCATCGAGGTATTGCCGTACCAAGCCATCAGCGCACCCAGAAAGAAAAATGTGCCGCACTTCTGGAAATTGACCACCCAGGCCAGCTTCCAGGGGCGCGGTCCGCCGCCACAGTCCTGCGAGACCCAGGTGGTGAAGCGGCGCAGGCCCAGAGCCCATGCCGGGCCGGCCATGGATCAGGGACGCACCAGCGGCCAGCCGCGGCGCATCCATTCGCTCATGCCGCCCTGCACAAAGCGCACATTGGTGTAGCCCTTCTCGCGCAGGAACTTCAGTGTTGCGCTGGAGCGATTCTGGGTGTGGCAGATCAGAAGCACCGGGTGCTTGCGGTCATTGGGGATTTCCGACAGGCGAGCCGCCAGTTGGCGCATCGGCAACAGATGGGCGCCTGCAGCGACACCGCCGACGTGCTCCTGGGGTTCGCGCACATCAAAAAGGGTGGCCCGTCCGCTGTCCACTTCCGAACGGGCAACGTCCAGGGTCACGGAGTCGGTGTCGGCCACAGTCTGGCTGTGACCCGCCAGCGCCAGGGTGCCGAGACCCAGGGCAGCGAGGACTGAGCGTCGGTTGGGTTGGATATTTTTCATTGCGGTGCCATGCTATCCCATGCCTTGATGGCTTCGGCGGTGTACATCAACGCTGGGCCACCGCCCATGTAAACACACACGCTGAGCATTTCCTCCAGCTCGGCGCGGGTGCACTGCAACTTGTGCAAGGCCTTGACGTGAAAGCCGATGCAACCCGAGCAATGCTGCGTGATGCCAATGGCCAGCGCAATCAGCTCCTTGTGCTTGGCACTGACGGCGCCTTCCTTCATGGCGGCGGCGGCCAGTTGTCCAAATGCCTGCAGGGCCTCCGGCTGCGCCTTGCGCAGGGGAGCCAGATTGGCATTGATGTCCTTGATCAGACCGGTGTGGTCAAACGTGCTCATGATGTCCTTTCAATGTGGGAAACGGCGCACTGTTGATAGCAACATCAACACGTCAAATATACTACACGGGGTATATTGGTCTTTGTGTTACATCAATAAATCCCCGAGGCTACGCAGGGGAAACAGCACTCAGGGCAGCCTGGCACGGTCCAGCAAAGCGTGCGTCGCGGCACGTGCGGCCTCCTGTGAGGCGGCATCCCTATCGCACTGGTAGTCCTGCAGGGCCAGGGACAGCAGGACCAGGGCATCGCGCAAACGCTCCAGCCCGCTGGCAAGAAGCGCCAGATTCTGGGCAGGGGTCAGGGCCTTGTTGAAATCGTTCACAACTCACACACAATGGATCGCAAAACTGGACTTTTAGCCGAGTTTGGGCGGGTGTGCAAGTGCTGCAATGACTGCCCCACGTCGCGACAGGGCCATGGCCCCGCTTGCGGCCCTATACGGCAACGGTGACGCGGTTGCGCCCCTCGGTCTTGCTCTGGTACATGGCATGGTCGGCCCGCGCGATGCTGGCGTCCAGTTTTTCATCGACGTTCAACATGGCAACGCCGAGCGAAAAGGTGAACCGGATGCGTTGGTCGGCGTGAACCACCTCGGCGGCTTCCATCGCCAGACGGATGCGTTCGGCCAGTTCGGTGGCAGCGCCCATGTCCGTCATGGGCAGCAAGAGCAAAAATTCTTCCCCGCCCCAGCGGGCGACGACGTCTTCCGAACGGCACAGTTGCTGCATCAGCTTGCCTGCGTGGGCGATGACGCGGTCACCCACTTCATGCCCGCGCTGATCGTTGATCTGCTTGAAATGGTCGATGTCGGCAATGATGAGCGCGATGGGCTTACCCGTGCGACGGGCGCGTGCCATTTCGCGCTCCGCGTGCGTGATCAGATTGCGGCGGTTGGAGAGGCCAGTGAGCGGGTCGTGCATGGCGAGCTGGACGAGATTTCTTTCGGCACGCCGAATCGCGCCATAGTAAAAGCGCGCGGCGTAGGAGGCCATGCCGAACACAATCACGACATTGAAGGCATGCACCGCAACCAGGCCGAACGGGCTCAATGGCGCGAACGCACCCAGCGCCCGCGACACCGTGTGCAGCCCCAGATAAAAAACCAGCAGAACGAGCAACAACACGCCGGCCAAGCGCCCGCGCCCACTGACGACGATGGCTGGAATGAACATCAGCAGGTAGTAGTGGAACCCGCTGTCCCAGCCCACCAGCAGGGAGCCAATGGCGGCGTGGCCCAGCACCTCTGCCCAGATCAAAAACAGAGCCGCATTGTTGAAGCGCTTCTTCAGCAACCAAAATGCCACCAGGTACATGCCAATGCTGACCAGATTCATCCAGGCCAGAACCGACGAATCCAGCAGCAAAAAAATGAGGAGGAAGGCCAGGTCCACGCTCGCCGCCACCAGCGTCACCCGGCGCGACATGATCCAGAACGCGTGCCGGGTCATATTGCTGGTTCGGGCCCATGTGGTCAACGGCGGTGACACCGAGTGAGATTCGAGTGGTGCAGTCATCTACGGTGGAGGCAACTAGGGCGAGGGAATTACAGCGGGATTATCACCTCGACCAGGGAAAGTGGCGGACGCGCCCAGCCATAGTCGCTACACTGCAAGAGGTCCCTCGGCTGCGCTGCCGTGCTACTGGCAAGACATGGCCCAAAGCGCGCCGAGCCAGATGAAAACGCATCCACACCGGATGCACAACAAGGTGAACTACCATGAACTTTGTCATCATCGGTGCCGGCCCCGCCGGCGTGCGCGCGGTTGAAACCCTCCGCGAACATGACCCCCAGGCCGCCATCACCCTGGTCAGCGGCGAAC
Organism: Burkholderiales bacterium; assembly: GCA_038327925.1. Classification (GTDB taxonomy): domain Bacteria; phylum Pseudomonadota; class Gammaproteobacteria; order Burkholderiales; family Burkholderiaceae_C; genus Allorhodoferax. The sequence continues at coordinate 73,535 of JBBQLM010000007.1, forward strand.
CTGGCGAGCCCTATGCGCGCATGGCCATCCCCTACATCCTCAACGGTGCCATCGACGATGTGGGCGCCCACCAGCGCCGCGCGCCCCATCATCTGCAAGCGCTTGGCATTCGTTACCTGCATGGCAAGGCGCTGAAGGTGCATGCCGGTCCGGACGGTGGCCTGATCGATCTGGACGACGGCACGCAACTCCCCTACGACCGCTTGTTGGTTGCCACCGGCTCGTCCCCATCGCTGCCGCCCATTCCAGGCACCGATGTGCCAGGCGCGGTGACGTGCTGGACGCTGGAAGACGCGCACCAGATCGCCGCCAAGCTCAAGCCCGGCGCCCGCGTGGTCATGCTGGGCGCGGGCTTTGTGGCGGGGGTGTGCATGAAGTCGCTGGTCAACAGCGGGGCCAAGCTGTCGGTGGTGGCTGGGCGCTCGGGGCAGATACTGCGTTCAATGATGACGCCGGTGGGCAGCGGCATGCTGCAGCGCTGGCTGGAGGGCCGTGGCGTGGAGGTCATCACCACCGGGCGAACCCTGGGCATTGAACCGGGCCCGCGCCTGGTCATGGACACGCGCAGCATCGACGCCGACCTGATCATCCTGGCCACCGGCGTGCATCCGAACGTGGCGTTCCTCGAAGGCACCGGCGCCGAGATCCGCAGCGGGGTCGTGATCGACGCACACATGCGCACCACTGTGCCCCACATTTACGCCGCCGGTGACGTGGCCCAGGGGCGCGACTTTTCCACCGGCGAATGGGTGGTGCACGCCCTGCAGCCTACCGCCACCGAGCATGGCCGCATCGCGGCGCTGAACATGCTTGGCAAGGACGTGCCCTACCGTGGCAGCCTGAGCATGAATGTGCTGGACACGGTGGGCCTGATCTCCCACACCTTCGGTTTGTGGGAGGGCATTGCGGGCGGCGACCACACCGAAGTGGTGGACGAAGCCAACTTCATCTACACCCGTCTGTGTTTTGATGGCGACCTGTTAATCGGCGCCATCACCATCGGCCACCCGCACCACGTGGGCGCGATCCGCGGCCTGATCCAGTCACACCGCCACCTGGGGGCCTGGAAAGCCGAGTTGATGAAGAACCCGCACCTGGTGATGGATGCGTTTGTGGACCTGAACAACGGGTGACGCGACCGAAGGTTGCGTGTCAAGCTTTCAACCGCCACCGCGCTGCATATACAAATCAAAGCGCCGCATGAAGGTGTAGCGCTGCGCATCGTCCAGCCCGGCAAAGCGAAAGCTGACTTTCAACACCGGGATGCGGACCAGGCCAATCACACGTGGCGCGGCCACCTGCCATTTCAGGCCCAGTGCACCGTCGCCTATGCGCACGCCCGCCGCGCCGGTTTGCAGTTTCCAGTGGTGGTCGCCCACCGCCTGGGGTAGCCAGCGCAGCCACTCCACCTCGGTGCAACCCATCTCGCGCTCAAAGCGCTCGGGGTAAGACGCTTGCAAAGCCTCAGCCCCCGGCAATGGGTGGCCAGATGGCCAGCACATCGCCCTCGGCCAGGGTTTTGCTGGCGCGTTGCTCGGGTGCGATATAGCTGCCGTTGACCAGCACCAGATGCACCTCTTTCGCTGGCAGGCGGTAGCGCTCCACCAGTTGGCCAATGGTGGTGTCGGGCGCAATGTCCAGCGCCACAATGTTGGTGTACTTGGACTCTACGGGCAGGTAATCGGTGAGCGAGGCGAATAGTTTGAGGGTGATGTTCATGCCCAGCTATCCTAGCGCTTGCGCCCGGTCTTGCCACCGGACCAGTCGTCCTGCCCCAGCGCCGAGGCTTGGTATGCCTGCACCAGGCGGGTCGGGTCTTGCATCAGCTTGTCTTTCCACGGCCCCAGCTTGATCTGGCCTTCGACCAAGCCACGCATCACGCCAATGTGTTCGGTCCAGCCCACCGCATTGCAGCCCACCATCACGTCGTCCTGAAAGCGCAGGCTTAAATGGCGCCCCGACGCCTTGTCGGTCAGCTCCACATGGTCGCAGGTCGGCGTGCCCGCCCAGTCGCCAAAGCTGGCTGAGATCAGGCCCAGGGTGTCGAGCACGTTGATTTGTGTCACGCCATTGAGCTCGGCCTGGGCCGGTTGGCCGCGTGCGAAGGAGACCATGTTGGCGGCGGCAATGCGCGCCTGCTCGGCGGCGTTGGGCTGGATGGCGCTGACCATGGTTTTGCCTGACACTTTGTCAAAGGCCTCGGCGCAGTCGCCAGCGGCAAACACACCGGCCACATTGGTTTGCAGGTGTTCGTCGGTCAACACGCCCAGCAGGCAGGTGATGCCCGAGTGTTCCAGAAAGCCAATGGCCGGGCGCACACCCGCGGCGCTGATGACCAGGTCGGCCTGCATGCTGGTGCCGTTGGACAGTTTCACGGTCAACGGGGTGCCGGGCTCGATGGATTCGACTTTGGTGCCGGTGAAGACTTCAACGCCTTTGGCCTCGCACCAGTCGCGGATCATGCCGCCGGCCGTCGGCCCCATCATGCGTGGCACCATTCGGTCACCCATCTCGACCACGCTCAATTTCACGCCACGTGAGGCCAGCGATTCCATGATGATGCAGCCGATGAAACCGGCACCGAGCTGCAGCACCCGCGCACCGGGCTTGGCGCGCTCTGCGATGGCACGTGCGTCGGCCAGCGTCCAGCAGGTGTGCACGCCCTCGGACTGGATGCCGGGGATGGGCGGGCTCACCGGGTGGGAGCCGGTGGCGACCAGCAAGGTGTCGTAGGTGAGTTTCTCTCCACCCTTGAATGCTATTGTTTTTGTAGCTGCTTGCACAGATTCCACGAGGGCTCGCACCACATTTATCTTCAGGTCTTCGAAGTGGGTGGGGGACTTGCGCAGGTAGGTTCCGCTCTCGCCCACATTGCCCATCAGCAGGTAGGGGATGGCCATGCGCGAGTACGGCGGCTCGGGTTCGTCGCCGACGAGGGTGATGGTGTCCTGGGGGGCGAGCTTGCGGATGGTCTCTGCGGCGATGACGCCGGCGGGGCCGGCGCCTAGGATGACGTGGTGGGTCATTTCAACTCCAAAAAGAAATGGGTTGCTGGAGTTTGTTTTAACTCCACGCAACCCGTCGTTGAATCCAGTCCGGTTTTTTGGGGTCAGAGCACACTTCGTTCGCTTCGCTCTCTACGGTGATCCGACCCCAAAAAACCTACGCTGCGGCTCTCTACAGGCCCAAGCGGGTCTTGGTGGCGGCGGTGGGGCGGCCTTCGGCATCCCAGCCGCGGGCGGCGTAGTACTTGGGCAGCATGGTGGCCAGCTCGTTGAACTTGCCCTTGGCCGGGCCGGTCTTGCAGGCGCCGGCCGCGCTGGTCAGGCGCTCGGGCAGGCTATCGTCCTTGTTGGTGAAGCCGGCACGGTTGTTGAACTCGCGCTCCATGTTCCAGATGCGCTCGCCGATCTTGGCCAGTTCTTCGATGGTGTAGTCCTCGCTGCAGGCGCCCTGCATTTGGGGTGACAGGTCTTGCAGGCCCCAGGCAAAGGTGGTGAAGATGCACAAGCCCGACGAGTCGAACGCGGCCGTGGCATCCTGGAAGGCCTTGACCAGATCGGGCTTGCCCTCGCTCTCCAGCGGATCGGTCTTGACCGGAATGCCCAGCACCTCGGACGCAATGGTGTAGCCGCGCAGGTGGCAACCGCCCCGGTTGGATGTGGCATAGGCCAGGCCGATGCCCTGGATGGCCCGGCTGTCATAGGCCGGGAATTCCTGGCCCTTGGACGACATGGACAGTTCGGGATGGCCGTACTTGGCGGTCAGGCGCTTGGAGCCCTGGGCGATTTCCTTGCCAAAGCCGCGACCATTGATGGTTTCCTCTGCCAGGAAGGCTACCGCACGGGCCGAGCCAAACGGGGCTTCGATACCGAGCTGCTCCTTGGTCAGGATACCCATGCCATAGAGTTCCATCACTGCACCGATGGTGGCGCCAAAGGTGATGGGGTCAATGCCTTCTTCATTGCACAACAGGTTGACGTATTGCAAGGCTTCCAGGTCGTTCACGCCATTGGCCGCGCCCAGTGCCCAGGCAGCTTCGTATTCCAGGCCGCCGTTGGCACCGCGGTACTGCGGCTTGTTTTCGATGGTGAAGTGGTTTTCGTCCATCTTGCTGATACGCCCGCAGGCAATGGTGCAACCAAAGCAGGCCTGGTTGGTCACCAGCTGTTTCTTGCCGTCGGTCTTGCGCGGCGTGGCCATGGCCTCCGCACCAATGTCCTTGGCATTTTCAAACTGGTTGTCCTGGTGGTTGCGGGTGGGCAGGCCACCGATTTCGTTGATCACGCTCATCAGCACCTGGGTGCCCATGGCGGGCAGGCCGGTGCCGGTGACACCGTTCTCGGCCAGCACTTTCTTGCCGGCCTTGACGGCGGCCATAAAGGCTTTCGGGTCGCGGATATTGCCCACGCCCTTGGTGCCGCGCACGGCAATGGCCTTGAGGTTTTTGCTGCCCATGACCGCGCCCACGCCCGAGCGCCCAGCGGCACGGTGCAGGTCGTTGACCACGGCGGCAAACAGCACGCCGTTTTCACCGGCCTTGCCAATGCTGGACACGCGGGTCAGCGGGTCTTGCAGGCCTTTCTTGATGGTTTCCTCGGTTTCCCACACGCTCTTGCCCCACAGATGCGAGGCATCGCGCAGTTCGGCCAGGTCATCGTTGACATACAGGAAGACCGGCTTGGGCGATTTGCCTTCAAAAATGACCATGTCCCAACCGGCCATCTTGAACTCGGCGCCCCAGTAGCCGCCGGAGTTGGAGCAGGCAATGGCGCCGGTCAGTGGCCCCTTGGTGATGACGGTGTAGCGGCCGCCCGTGGAGGCCATGGTGCCGGTCAGCGGGCCGGTGGCCCAGATGATTTTGTTGTCGGCGGACAGGGGGTCAACGGTGGCATCGACTTCTTCAACCAGGTACTTGGTACCCAGGCCGCGTGAGCCGATGTAGTCGCGTGCCCAATCCATGTTGAGGGGTTCAGATTTGACGGTGCCCGCGGTCAAGTTAACGCGGAGGATTTTTCCAGCCCAAGACATGATGCGTGCTCCTTATGCGGCGGTTGTTTGATTGCCGAGCTTGTCAGCCCACTGCTCCATCTTGGACAGACCCGTCCAGTTGGCATCAATGAAGGTGATGGCGCCGGTGGGACAGGCATCGGCGCAGGCGGGGGTGCCTTCGCACAGGTCGCATTTCTGCACCTTGCCGGTGTCGGCTACGTAGTTGATGGTGCCAAACGGACAGGCAATGGTGCAGACCTTGCAGCCCACGCAGGTGGATTCGTTCACCACCTTGGCGCCGGTGGCCTTGTCCACCGTAATGGCCTCTACGGGACAAGCATGCAAGCACCAGGCCTCGTCGCACTGGGTGCAGGTGTAGGGGACTTTCTTGCCGGTGTGGTGGAAGTCAAATACCTTGATGCGCGACTTGGCCGTGGCAAAGGTGCCGTAATTCTCGAACGCGCAGGCCATTTCGCACTGCATACAGCCCGTGCATTTGTCTGCGTTGATGTGCAACATCTTTTGCATGCGTCTCTCCTTGGGGTAGCGGCATGCAGCCTATGCAATGCCATTCCTATGAAACAAAGTACATAGCAATTGTTGGCCTATCAAAGGCCAAAAAACCTAGTATTAACCCTATAAAAAATGGGATTTCCCGCGAAATTCTCAAAATGAAACAACCCAACAAATCCGTGCCTGTACGAGAATGGGCGCATCGTGAAACCGGCATCCCCCCTGCCCACCCCCGCTGATCCGTCCACACGCCTGGACGGGATTGCGCGGGGGCGCCAAGTCGCCTTGCGGGAGCACGCGGCACTACCTGCCGGCTGGATTGCGCCCTGGGTGGAGCGTTCGTGGGCGCGCTGCCTGCACCTGGGCCTGGAGCCCCTGCGCCCGGTCCTGTTTGACCGCGTCTCGCACCAGCAAACCCTCAGAACGCAGGAAGCAAACCAGCGCCTGGTGCAAACCGCCCGCCCGATTCTGGAAAAGCTGGGACGGGCCATCATCAATACGCGCTACTTCGCCATCCTCACCAACCGCGACGGCGTGGTGGTGGACACCAGCGGTGCGATTGACCGCTCCGACCCGCGCGCCGACCTGATCACCCGCATTGGCACCGACCTGTCCGAGCGCGCAGTGGGCACCACCGCCATCGGCATGGCCCTGACTGAACAACAGCCGGTATGGCTGCACCAGGGGGAACACTTCTACGCCAACACCGCCGTCTACAGCTGCGCCGGCGCCCCGCTGCTGGGTCCGGACGGTTCCTGCGTGGGCATGCTGGACCTGACCGGCATCGACGCGGTGGAGCGCCCCGAACTCAAGCACCTGGTCACCCAGACCGCCACCAAGATCGAGAACGCCCTGGTGCTGGCCCAGTCCCACCGACTGATGGTGCGGCTGAACTGGCCGGGCAACAGCCTGGGCAGCGACGCCGACGGCATGGTCTGCCTGGATGCCGATGGCTGGATCACCGCCGCCAACCCGATCGCCCGCCAGATGGTGCCGCAACTGGCCGCCCGCAGCCCGGCCCAGCCGGCGGTACACGCCAGCGAGGTCTTTGGCATCGCGTTCGAGCTGCTGTTTGACGCAGCCAATCACCACGACAGCGTATTGGAAATTCCGCTATGGACCGGCCTGCGCCTGCAGGCGCTGCCGGTCGCGCGGGACCACGAGGCCCACTCGGTGCAAGCCACCCCGCCCATGGCGGGTCATGGCCAGCGCCCGCTGAAAGACATTGAAGCCGAGCTGATCCGCAAGGCCGTGGACCAGGCCCGCGGCAACGTGGCCCAGGCCGCGCAGGCCCTGGGCATCAGCCGCGCCACGGTGTACCGCAAGCTGGGGCAAAAGCACGGAAAGTGACGGAATGGTTTTTAGTCAAATCGGCCTCCAGCCCTCGTGGAATAAGCCTACGCAGCTACTAAAACAATAGCATTTTCAGGTAGCCGCCTGGCGCAGCGTCTCCACCACCGGGCGGCGCAGCACATCGCGCAGGCCCCACCAGCCGGCTGCTAGCGCCAGCGCCGCGCCCGCCAGGGCGCCCAGCAGCGGCACCCACAGCGAGACCGTCCACTCGAACTCGAACACATAGCGCGCCAGTGCCCAGCCCACGATGGCCGCCACGATGGACGCCAGAAAGCCCGCCAGCAGGCCCACACCCGCCAGCTCGGCGCGCTGCACCTGGCGCAGCAAGCTGCCCCGGGCGCCGACGGCGCGCATGATGGCGTATTCGCGGGCGCGCTCCTCGCGCGTGGCAGTCACGGCGGCGAACAGCACCACCAGGCCGGCAGCCAGCGTGAAGCCGAACAGAAACTCCACCGCGCTAATCACCTGCTCCAGCACGCGCTGCACCTGGGCGATGGTTGTGGTCATGTCCACATTGGTCACATTGGGGAATTGGCGCACCAGGGCGTTGTCAAAGCCCTTGATCGCCGGCGCCTTGAAGGCGCCCATGTAGGTGGCGGGCACGTTGTCCATGCGGCTCACCGGGTACATGACGAAGAAATTGGCCCGCATGGAACCCCAATCCACCTTGCGCAGCGAGGTGATGCGCGACTCGCTCTGCATGCCGGCGATGTCAAAGCGCAGGGTGTCACCGAGCTTCAGGTTCAGCGTCTTGGCGATGCCCTCCTCCATGCTGATCGCATTTGCCTCCTCGGCCCTCCACTGCCCACCCACGACCTCGTTCTGCTGCGGCAAGCTAGGGTTGAAGGAGACGTTGAACTCGCGGTCTACCAGTCGCTTGGCGCGGTCCTCCACAAAGTCGTCGGGGGTCACGGTGCGGCCATTCACGGCCACCAGGCGGCCCCGGATCATGGGGTACCAATCGAACTTGCTGACCCCGGCGCCTTTAAGCATGTCCTGAAAGGCCTGTGACTGTTCGGGCATCACGTTGATGACAAAGCGGTTGGGCGCATCCGGCGGTGTGGCGCGGCGCCAGCTGCTGATCAGGTCGGTGCGCAGCAGCACCAGCAGCACCAGGGCCAGCAGGCCCACCGCCAGCGCGCTGATTTGCACCACGGCATAGGCAGGCCGCGCCGACATTTGGCGCGTGGCCAGCACCAGCCAACGTGGCGCCGTGCTTTCGTTGACGCCCAGGCGCAGCAACTTGACCGCCACCCAGCTCAGCGCAGCAAACACCGCCACCGCGCCCGCAAAGCCGCCCACGGCAATCAACCCCAGCTTGAGGTCGCTGCTGGCGGCCAGCAACAACGCGGCAAAGCCCAGCACACCCACGGCCAACACGCCCAGTGATGTGGGCTTGAGGTTGCCCACATCGCGGCGGATAACGCGCAGCGGCGGCACCTGTGCCAACTGCAACACCGGCGGCAGGCCAAAGGCAAACAGCAGGGTCAGCCCCATGCCCATGCCCAGCAACACCGGCCACAGGCTGGAGGCCGGCAAGGCCGCATCCACCAGCCCAGCGAGCAGCAGCACAAACAGGTAGTGCACGCAGTAGCCCAGCAGCACGCCCAAGGCGCTGGCAAAGGCCCCCACCAGACCGAACTCGAAGGCGTAGCTGGCGGCAATGGTGCGCTGGCTCAGGCCCAGCACGCGCAGCATGGCGCAATCGTCCAGGTGCTTGGCGGCAAAGGCGCGGGCCGACAGCGCCACGGCCACGGCGCTGAGCAAGGCCGCCAGCAGGGCCACCAGACTGAGGAACTTGTCGGCACGGTCCAGCGTCTGGCTCATCTCGGGGCGCCCGCTTTGAAGGGACTCCACCCGCACGCCACGCAGGCCATTGACGCCGCCCAATTTGACCTGGGCATCGGCCCAGAGCACAAACTCCTGCACCGGCTTTTCGTTACCAGCCACGGCCATGCGGTAGGTGATGCGGCTGGCGGGCTGGATCAGTTTGGTGGCATCGATGTCCTGCGCATTGATCATGACCCGTGGCGCGAAATTCATGAAGCCGGCACCCCGGTCGGGCTCCACCGCAATGATGCTGGCAATGGTCAGGTGCGACTCACCCAGCAACAGGGTGTCGCCCATGCCCAGGCCCAGAGCTTCCAGCAGCGCGGCATCCACCCAGGCCTGGCCACGTGCGGGAATGGCGCGGGTGGGCGCATCGGGCGCGTCCGGTGCGCTGGCCACGCGCAAGGCGCCGCGCAAGGGGTAGCCCGGCTCCACCACTTTCAGCGCGACCAGCTTGGCCGCTCCACCCTGTGCATCCTGCGCGCGCGCCATCGTCGGAAAGCCCATCGTGGAGACCACGCTCAGGCCCAGTTCCCGGGCCCGAACCCTGACTGTGGGCGGTGTCGGGTTGTCGCTTGAGACCACGGCATCGCCGCCCAGCAACTGGCGGGCATCGCGTGCCAGGCCGCCCTTGAGCCGGTCGGCGAAGAAACCCACGGCCGTGAGCGCCGCCACCGCCAGCGTGACCGCCACGATCAGCAAGCGCAGGTCGCCAGAGCGAACATCGCGCCACAGGGTGCGCCAGCCCAAAGTCCAGAATGAAATCGTCATGGCGCTACCTTAGCGCATCCACAGGCACCCCGCGCCGCATGGGGTCTCCTGCGCAGCCGGCGTGCGCCCGGCTGCATTCGGCGCCCACACACCCGCAAACAATGTCAAGCTGGCGCAAACAGGCCCACAAGGTTTCAGCCCATTGCCGCTACACGAGCGGTGCTGCGCGCCAATTGCCGCGACGCCAAAAACACCCGCGCCAGGCTGGGCACTACGTCTTTCCAGGCCTGCTCGTCAAACGCTGGCGGACGCCGGATGCCTGCCAGCTTGTGCAGGGCGTGTTCGTCATCTTTCACTGAAAATGCCAGACGGTTGGTGGCGCCTGGGTCATTGACCAACAACAGCGAACCGCGAAAGCCCGCCTGAATTCGGTCCACGTAAACCTCAAACAGCTGGTTGCAACCATGCAGGTTGGCCACAAACATGCCACCGGGGCTCAATAGGTTGTAGCAGTCTTTATAAAACTGCTGGGAGCTTAGCGCCTCTGGCAAGCCATCGATATCAAAGCCGTCCGCAAGCACCACATCAAAGCTCTGATCGCTGACGCGCACGAACTCTGCTGCATCGGCCAGCACAACCCGGAATCGGGGATCGTCGCACGGCACTGCGAAGTTTTCCCGCTGCGCGATGACATACGGATTGATCTCAATGACCGTGATATCGGACTGCGGCAAATAACGGTGGCAATACTTGGCGAGCGAGCCCCCCCCCAAACCAATCATCGCAATCGTGCGGGGCTGCGGGTTGTGTAGCAGAAAGCCCATCATGATCCTGGTGTACTCGAACTGCAGCTCGTCGGGACGCAACAGGTGCATGCGGCTCTGCACATCGTGCGCGGAGAAGAACATTGCCTTGCTCGTCAAGGTCTCATAGATGAAGGGCTTGACGTGTGCCTTGGGCTGCAATGTGAGTGACGGAGACATGGGCGGCGGGGAGCCCAGTGTATCCCGCCGGTTTTACGCGTATGCCACGCGCAGGACTCAGGCGACCGCGCGTAGCCGCGCACCGGCAAGCTCGGGCTGCAGTTGCAGACGCTCGAACGCGCTGTAGCAGAGAAAACGCTTGTGGGTCGCGCGACCAATGGCACACAGCCCCACACGCTGGGCCACGGCCAGGCCCATTTCGGTAATGCCGCTGCGCGACACGGCAATGGAGATACCCATCTGCGCCGACTTGATGACCATCTCGCTGGTCAGCCGGCCGGTGGTGTAGAGCACCTTGTCGGAACCATCCACACCGTGCATCCACATCCAGCCGGCAATGGAATCGATAGCGTTGTGGCGCCCCACGTCCTCGATGAACACCTGCATCGCGTCACCCCGGAACAGGGCGCAGCCGTGCACGGAACCGGCGGCCTTGTAGATGCTGTCCTGCACGCGGATCGCGTTAACGATGCCGTACAGCTGCTCCTGCAGCAGCGTAGCCGGTGCCAGCACGATACGGTCCACATCGTCCATGATGCCGCCAAACACACTGCCTTGGCCGCAGCCGGTGGTGACCACGCGCTTGGCGGTGCGCTCCTCAATGTGCTCGATGCCGTTTCGGGTCTTGACAGCAGCGGCGCCGACTTCCCAATCCACGGTGATGGACTCAATGTCATCGACGGATTGCACCAGACGCTGGTTGCGCAGATAGCCCAGCACCAGCAGCTCCGGGTGGCCGCCCAGCGTCATCAGCGTGACCAGTTCGCGCTTGTCCACATAGACGGTCAGCGCGCGCTCACAGGGGATGGTGCTGGTGACTTCCTCGCCCCATTCGTTGAGCACCGTGACCTCGCGAGTCAATGGCGCCTGGGCCTGGGTCAAACGGGGGAGTCGGTGCAATGGCATGGACTATTTCTTGGGCGAACTGGCGGCGGCTACCGGCACGGCTGCGGCTGGTGCCGAAGCAGCAGTGGCCGGAGCGTACACAAACGCGCCGGGGTCCACGCAAGTGGATGTCGGTGCCGCAGCACCTTTGGCATCCTTGCCGACAGGCTTGGCGGCCTTGTTGGTGCGGGCTGCCACCCGGTCTTGCGCCTTGCACAACAAATAGGCCTCGACCTTGCCCGCGTGGGCAGTCTTGGCGGCCGCTTCTGCCGCCTTGGCCTTGGCTTCATCGCTGGGTGCCGGAAGCTTGGCAAACGCAGCCCCCGCCAGCGCCAGGGCGGCTACACAGATACTGATTGATTTCATGCGGTCCTCTGCGTGGAATTAGGTTTGTACGGTGGTTACCGGCACACCGGTCGCCCCGCTGGCGCTGCGCTGGGCAGGAATCTTGCCGGACTTGACGTCGTCGTACCAAAGCTCGTGGTGTTCGCGGGCCCAGGTTTCATCGACGTAGCCGGTCTTCATGCCCTGGAATGCACCCTCGGTTCCGATGGTACCCAGATAGATATGCCCCATGAAGAGCACCACCATCAGGATGTTGGACACGGAGTGCACCATGTGTGCGATCTGCATGGTGCTGCGCTCATAGGTCAGGCCTGGAACCACTTTGTCCATGACCAGCCCGGACGCAACAACCACCAGACCTAGCACAAATACGCCCGCCCAGAACACGACCTTCTCACCGGCATTGAAGCGGCCGGACTTGATCTCATGCCCGGACAGCATGCCGCCGCCCTTGAGCAGCCACGTCAGGTCGCCCTTGGCCGGCAGGTTGTCACGCACGAAGGTGACGATCACCACCACCAGCGACACGGCAAACAACGGACCCGCAAAGTTGTGGGCGTTCTTGAGCGCATAGGCCAGCCAGCCAAAGATCGTGGTTCCCACGATGGGCAGGATGAAAAATTTGCCAAAGGCCATGACCAGCCCGGAAATGGCCAGGATGCTGAAAGCGGCCGCATTGAACATGTGGGCCGAACGCTCAAACGGCGTGAAGCGCTCAATCAGACGGCCGGTGGGTTGGTCATGCAGCTTGATGCTGCCCACCCGCCAGTAAAACACGGCAATGGCGCCGAGCACGATCAGGATGAACGAGCCGCCATAGGGAATCAGCCAGTTGTTGCGCACCTGGCGCCAGGCTTCCCCTGCATTGGTCAGTCGCGAGCCCGGGTATTGCACAAAGGGCTGGATCAGGTTGCCGGCCTCAGGCGCTTCGCTCTTGGGCAGGCTACTGGTGCCGGTCACCCCGCTGCCAACCTGGCGCCACATGGGAGCATTGTTGCCAGGCTGAACCTTGCCACGTTCACCGTTGGTCTGGGATGCGTAGCCCGGCTGGGCACTGGCCTCCGGCTGGACATCCATGATGTTGGCGCTTTGAATCGCACCGGTCGGCGCAGCCGGCGCAGGCTGGGCACCCGCGAGACCCGACATGCCCAACGTGAGCAGCAACATTGCGAATAGGAGGCGCAGCATGGTGATGGTCCCCTTATTTCATGCGGGAATAGTCGTTCTGGCTATTCAGCTGACGGGCTTTCAACTGTTGCTCCCAGGCCGTCTTGTCACCCGCCTTCCAGCCCGGCGCAGTGAAGCCACTGCCGGTGCCGGCATAGGCCGGTGAATCCGACTTGGGAACCCCTGCGGTTTGCGGCTTTTCGCCGCATGCGGCCAGCATTCCGATCGCGATGAGTACCAGGGCAATGCGGTTCATGGCTTGGCTCCTTCACGTGCACGTTCCTGGTGTTGTTCCTGCTTGCGTTCCTGTGTGCCGTAGGCCGTGCCCCAGCCCCAGACCTCGGCCCCCTTGCCGCGCTGGACCACGCGGGTGCGGAAGATCTCGGCCACCACATCCCCATCACCAGCCAAAAGAGCCTTGGTGGAGCACATCTCGGCACAGGCCGGCAGCTTGCCTTCGGCCAAGCGGTTGCGGCCATATTTTTCAAACTCGGCCTGGCTGCCATTGGCCTCTGGGCCACCGGCGCAGAAGGTGCACTTGTCCATCTTGCCGCGCACGCCAAAGGCGCCTTGCGACGGAAACTGCGGTGCACCAAACGGGCAGGCGTAGGAGCAGTAGCCGCAGCCAATGCACACATCCTTGTCGTGCAGCACCACACCTTCGTCGGTGCGATAGAAGCAATTGACCGGGCACACCGCCATGCAGGGTGCATCGCTGCAATGCATGCAGGCCACCGAGATGGATTTTTCACCCGGTACGCCATCATTGAGCGTGACCACCCGGCGGCGGTTCACACCCCAGGGCACCTCGTTCTCGTTCTTGCAGGCCGTGACGCAGCCATTGCACTCGATGCAGCGCTCGGAGTCACATACAAATTTCATTCTTGCCATGTGTTACTCCTCAGGCTTTTTCAATGTTGCAGACGGTTGTCTTGGTCTCTTGCATCATGGTGACGCTGTCGTATCCATAGGTCGTCGCGGTGTTGATGGCCTCGCCACGCACTACCGGGTGGGCACCGGCGGGGTAATAGGCCAGCATGTCCGCTCCCTGCCAGCGGCCAGAAAAGTGGAAAGGCATCCACACCGTATCCGGCCCCACACGCTCGGTCACCATGGCCTGCACGTTCAGGCGCGCACCGGTGGGTGTGCTGACCCAGGCACGCTCGCCATTGCGAATGCCCTTCTCGGCCGCTGCCTTGGGGTTGATCTCGATGAACATTTCCTGCTGCAACTCGGCCAGCCAGGGGTTGGAGCGGGTCTCTTCGCCGCCGCCTTCGTACTCGGTCAAACGCCCCGAGGTCATGATGAACGGGAACTTCTCGTGCAACTTGTCGGCAATGTTCTTCTGCTGCACGGTCTTGTACAGCGTGGGCAGGCGCCAGAAGGCCTTCTTGTCGTCGTGCGTGGGGTACTTGGCCACCAGATCGGGGCGAGTGCCATACAGCGGTTCGCGGTGCTGTGGAATCGGATCGGGAAAGTTCCACACCACGGCGCGGGCCTTCGCGTTGCCAAACGGGTGACAGCCGTGCACCTTCAATACCACGCGCTGAATGCCACCGGAGAGGTCGGTCTTCCAGTTCTTGCCTTCGGCCGCAGCCTTCTCGGCATCGGTCAGGTCGTCCCACCAACCCAGCTTCTTGAGCAGCACGTGGTCGAACTCGGGGTAGCCGGTCGTGATGTCGGCGCCCAGCGAGTGGGAGCCGTCTTCGGACAGCAGGCTCTTGCCCTCGCGTTCCACACCGAAGTTGGCGCGGAAGTTGCCGCCGCCGTCCATCACGTGTTTGGAGGTGTCATACAGGTTGGGTGTGCCCGGGTGCTTGAGCTCGGCCGTGCCATAGCAGGGCCAGGGCAGACCAAAATAGTCACCGCTCATGTCGTAACCGGTTTCCTTGTCCACGACCTTGCCATTGCACTTGAGCGTTTTCACGTCAAAGGCCTGCATGTTGCGCATGTGGGCCTTCAGGCGCTCGGGCGTTTGGCCGGTGTAGCCAATGGTCCAGACGCCTCGGTTGATTTCGCGCAGGATGTCTTCTGGCACCGGTTCGTCCAGCCCCTTGACCTTCTGCATCTTGTAGTTTTTGGACAGCTCCTTGCCAAATCCGAGGCGGTCGGCAAACTGCTGCATGATCATGTGGTCGCTGCGGCTCTCCCAAAGAGGCTCGATCACCTTGTCGCGCCACTGCAGGGAGCGGTTGGACGCCGTGCAGGAGCCACTGGTCTCAAACTGCGTGGCGGCCGGCAGCAGATAGACGGCGCGGTTGGGATTGAGGTCCTCGGGCTTGCCCGGCATGGCGGCCATGGCTGCAGTGGCCGACGGATAGGGGTCCACCACGACCAGCAGATCCAGCTTGTCCATCGCACGTTTCATTTCCAGACCACGCGTCTGGGAGTTGGGCGAATGCCCCCAATAGAACACCCCACGCAGGTTGGAGTCCTGGTCGATCAGCTCGTTCTTTTCCAGCACGCCATCGATCCAGCGCGACACCGTGATGCCAGGCTTGCTCATCATGGCGGGCGACGAGAACTGTTTCTTGATCCACTCGAAGTCCACACCCCAGACCTTGGCGAAGTGCTTCCACGAGCCTTCGACAATGCCGTAGTAGCCGGGCAGTGAATCGGGGTTGGGACCGACGTCGGTGGCGCCCTGCACGTTGTCGTGGCCACGGAAGATGTTGGTGCCACCACCACTCTTGCCCACATTGCCCAGCGCCAGTTGCAGGATGCACGATGCGCGCACCATGGCGTTGCCGATGGAGTGCTGGGTCTGGCCCATGCACCACACCAGCGTGCTGGGGCGGTTGTCGCTCATCATCTTGGCGACCTTAAAGACCTGCTCTTCCTTGACGCCGCAGGCCTCTTCCACCTTGTCAGGCGTCCATTTGGCGAGCACTTCTTCCTTGACCTTGTCCATGCCAAAGACGCGGTCGTTGATGTACTGCTTGTCTTCCCAGTTGTTCTTGAACACGTGGTACAGCACGCCGAACAGGAACGGAATGTCGGAGCCGGAGCGGATGCGCACATATTCATCGGCCTTGGCAGCGGTGCGGGTGAAACGCGGGTCCACCACGATCATCTTGGTGCCGGTTTCCTTGGCATGCAGCATGTGCAGCATGCTGACCGGGTGCGCTTCAGCGGCGTTGGAGCCGATGTACATGGCGCACTTGCTGTTCTGCATGTCGTTGTACGAATTGGTCATCGCACCATAGCCCCAGGTGTTGGCAACACCGGCCACCGTGGTGGAGTGGCAGATACGCGCCTGGTGGTCGCAGTTGTTGCTGCCCCAGAAGCTGACGAACTTGCGCATCAAATACGCCTGCTCGTTGTTGTGCTTGCTCGAACCAATCCAGTAGATGGAGTCCGGTCCGCTGGCCTTCTTGAGTTCCTGCAATCGGGTCGTGATTTCGGTCAGCGCCGTGTCCCAGCTGATGCGCTGGTACTTGCCATTGACCAGTTTCATGGGGTAGCGCAGGCGGTACTCGCCATGGCCGTGTTCGCGCAAGGCCGCACCCTTGGCGCAGTGCGCACCCAGATTGATGGGCGAGTCAAACACCGGTTCCTGGCGCACCCAGACTCCGTTTTCCACCACCGCGTCCACCGCACAACCCACCGAGCAGTGGGTGCACACCGTGCGCTTGACTTCGATCTTGCCAGCGCCAATCGCCACGGCACCCGCCGAGGCCTGCGCCTTCTTGACCAGGGTCAGCTGCGATGCTGCCAGCCCCACACCGACGCCCAGGCCCGAGCGGCGCAGAAAGGCGCGCCGGTCCATGGTGGGCAGGGCTTGCGCCAGGCCGCGGCGCAGACTGTGCACAAATGGCGAGCGCGAGCTAGCGCCCGAAACATCAGATTTCTTGGTTAACAACATGGATGTCTCCGAAAGACGGGGGAATGCGCAATCAGACGCGGGTGGTCTTGTAGTACTGTTTGACGTGCTCGGACAGCGCATAGCCGCCCCCACGCTCGGGCATGACCTTGGGCACGGCGGGCGCCTGGGCCACCGTCTGGGCAGCGGGCAACAAACCGACCGTGGCGGCCACGGCACCCACGGTGCCAGCCCCGGCGAACAGCGTTCGTCGGGACAGTTTGGAAGGCGATGAGGACATGAACAGTCTCCTGATGTAATTCTCTTATGCAGTGATCTGCATAGCGTTTCAGGTCTGAATCTAGCAACAAGCCGGCGAAACAACAAGTGGGCAAACCCTTCTGGTTGGGCGGCCGCGCGCGCAGCGTCACGCGCACCAGTCGCTGGCTTTTCTGGCGCGTAAGCGGGCCGAAAGAATCTCAGCAGAATCCATGCCACAGGCGCCAGCAACACCAGAGCAGGCCTCACCCAGAGGGCATGCGCCCGTGCGCTGGCCCACATGGAATCAAGAACGCAGGTCAATCACGCCAGTCTGTCCAGGCGTTTGCGACAATTTGTCGCAAATACGTACGTAGGCAGACACACCAAGGCCTGCGCCGCGTCCACAACCGCAGGTGCCACGAGCCGCCATAAATATTTTTACCCGACTAATTTACTCGGGCCCATCGGTAGAATTTGGCCGCACCATGCTCCCTCCCACCGCATCCCAAACGCCCGATGGCGCCATCTCCCGCCCCATGGAAGGCTGGCCCGACTGGTCCATCCTGATCGTGGATGACGAACCCGGCATGCGCAACTTTCTGGTCAAGACCCTGGTGCCGCGCTGCCGCAGTGTGATGAGCGCCGGCAGTGCCGAAGAAGGCTCCGAGTTCGTGCAAGCGCAGCATGTGGATCTGATCATTCTGGATATTTCACTGCCCGGACAAAGCGGGCTGAACTGGCTCAAGACCTTGCGCGAAGGCGGCTACCGCGGTCACGTGGTTTTGATCACGGCCTTCGCCGATCTGGACACTGCCATCGAGGCACTGCGCGCCGGCGCGTCGGACTTCATCCTCAAGCCGTTTCGGGTGCCGCAGATCCTCAATGCCATCAAACACTGTTTCGAGGCCACACGCCTGCAACGCGAAAACTACGTGCTCAAACACACCCTGTCCTGGCGGACCGGTGACACCAGCGGCCTGATCGGCAGTTCGGCCGCGATGCGCGCCCTGCGTGATTCGCTGCCGCGCGTGGCCGCCGTGGACAGCAACGTGCTGCTGCAGGGTGAATCCGGCACTGGTAAGGAGCTGGTCGCGCGCGCCCTGCACGCACTCAGCCCGCGCGCGTCCGGCCCGTTTGTGCCAGTCAACTGCGCGGCCATGTCGCCGGAGCTGATGGAAAGCACACTGTATGGCCACGCCAAGGGCGCGTTCACCGGTGCCACCAGTGCGCGCGACGGACTGTTCTATTACGCCCAGGGTGGCACCCTTTTCCTGGACGAGGTGGCCGAACTCGCCCTGCCCTTGCAGGCATCCCTGCTGCGTGCGGTGGAAGACCTGCGCATTCGCCCGGTGGGCAGCGCGCAACTGATCCCCGTGAATGTGCGCATCATCGCGGCCACCAACCGCAGCCTGTCGCACGAGGTGGCAGAGGGGCGCTTCCGCAAGGACCTGTACTACCGCCTGCAAGTGGTGGACCTGACACTGGCACCCTTGCGTGAACACAAGGAAGACATTCCTGAACTGGTGCAGCACTTCATGACCCACCTGGCGCCTGGCATGGGGGTGGCGCCACTGAACATCACCCTCGCTCAGATGGACTACCTGATGCAATACCCCTGGCCCGGCAACGCCCGCGAGCTGCGCAACCTGGTGGAACGCTCACTGATCCTGGGTGAGCTGAATGTGTCGGCCCTGTACGGCGCAGCACCGGTTGCCGCGCAGGGTGCCACACCGGCCGGGACCAACCTGCAAATGCTGGAGAAGCAGCACATCCAGTCCGTGCTGGACTCGGTGCGGGGCGACAAGACCCGCGCCGCCGAGTTGCTGGGCATTTCCCGGCGCACGCTGGAACGCCGCTGCGCCGAGTGGGCCAGCGCATGACGCATCTGCCGCAGGGACAGCGGCGCTGGCACCATGTGTCGGTGCGCCACAAGCTGATGGCCCTGGCACTGCTGCCGCTGGTGGTGGTACTGCCGCTGTTGGTGGCTGCGCTGGTGCTGTGGGGCAATTCCGCTTTCGACCGCCTGCTGATCACCAAGGTGAGCAGCGACCTGGCCGTGGCCCACGGCTACTTTGACCAGGTGCTCCATGAAGTCGGCTCCGGCACCCAGTCGGTGGCGGGCTCGCACGCATTGCACCTGGCGCTGGAGTCCCATGACCCAGGCGCCGTCAAGACCCAACTCACCCGGGCCCAGCAGCGCCTGGGTTTTGATTTTGTGAACCTCTATGCGCCGGACGGCCGCTTGCTGAGCGCGAGTTGGGACGATGCCGGTTCTGCTGCTCCCCGCCATTCCGCACTGTCGCTGCCGGATGCGACATCCTCACCACATGCCAGCGTGCAGCGCATGGGCCCGGGTGAACTGCTGGCGCTGGCGCCCCACCTGGTGCCGCGCCTGGACATCGCACTGATTCCCACCGAAAGCGCAACGCCCACCACCCGCACCCGCGAAGACCGCGCACTGGTCATGCTGTCAACCGCGCCGGTGCTGAACGCGCAGGGTACTGCGGTGGCCTGGCTGCGCGCCGGCGTGCTGCTGAACCAGAACCTGGCGCTGATCGACCACATCAACACCATCGTCTACCCCGAAGGATCACTGCCACTGGGCAGCATGGGCACGGCCACGCTGTTCATGGACGATGTGCGCATCACCACCAATGTGCGCCTGTTCCAGCAGCAGCGCGCCATTGGCACCCGGGTGTCGCGCGCCGTGCATGACGCGGTGCTGGGCCGCGGGGAAACCTGGCTGGACCGTGCCTTTGTCGTCAACGACTGGTATGTGTCCGGCTACGAACCGCTGGTGGACGGCGCCGGCCAGCGCGTGGGCATGCTGTATGTGGGTTTTCTGGAGACACCGTTTCGCATGACCAAGTACGGCATCCTGGCCGTCATCGGTGCCATCTTTGCAGCAGCCATGGTGCTGGCGGCCTGGTTCTCGCTGCGTTGGGCGCGCAGCATCTTCCAGCCGGTCGAGGCCATGAACCGCACCATGCAGAAAGTGGAATACGGCGAGAGTGCGGCCCGCGTGGGACCCGTGGCGGCGCGCGACGAACTGGGCGCCCTGGCCAACCACCTGGATGAGCTGCTGGACGTGATCGACGACAAGACCCGCACGCTGCAGCGCTGGGGCGAGGAACTGGACGCCAAGGTGGCCGAGCGCACGCGCGAACTGTCGCACAGCAACCAGTCCCTGCAACTAGCCCAGGCGCAACTGGTCAAGTCCGAGAAACTGGCCGCCATTGGCCAGCTCACCGCCAGCGTGGCGCACGAGATCAACAACCCCATCGCCGTGATCCAGGGCAATCTGGATCTGGTGCGCGAACTGCTGGGTGAGCGGGCAGAGCCGGTTCGCGCCGAGTTGCAACTCATGGACCAGCAGGTGGACCGCATGCGCCTGATCGTGACCCAGCTGCTGCAATACGCCCGGCCCAACGACTATGCCGGCTATGTGGATGCGGTGGACGCGAATGCCGCCCTGACCAGCTCGCTGGTGCTGGTGGAGCACCTGCTGACGCGCACCCACATCACCGTGCTGCGCGACCTGCGGGCCGAACGCCCGGTGTCCATCAACCGCCAGGAACTGCAACAGGTGCTGATCAACCTGATGATCAACGCCATCCAGGCCATGCCCGATGGCGGCACGCTGACGCTGCGCACCCGTGACGAGACCGCCGCCAATGGCCAGGCCGGCGTTCTGATGGAGGTCTGCGACACCGGTGCCGGCCTCACCGACGCCGCCCGCGAACGCCTGTTCACCCCATTCTTCACCACCAAGAATGATGGCAATGGCCTGGGCCTGTGGATCAGCCTCGGACTGGTGGAGCGCTATGGTGGTTCCATTCGGGCCCACAACCGGGCCCAGGCCGGCGAGGATGCACCCGGTGCGGTGTTTGGTGTGTGGCTGCCGTGTGAAGCCGAGGACCCGCAGCAGATGGCAGAAATAGACGGATAACCGACCATACATCGTGCCTTCGGATGACCTGCTGTGCGACCACAATCAACCAGCGAACAAAAACACCACCAGAGAACATGCACACACCCCTCACCACACTGCTCACGGGACACGAACTGGCACAGCGTTGGGGGCGTTCCGAGACGGTGATCAGCCTGTCTGCCGCCGTCGGTGCCGGCCCGCGCTATGTGAAGATTGCAGGCGCCGTCCGCTATCCCCTGGAAGAAGTTCAACGGTTCGAGCGCACGCATGCGACTGGAGTCATCTCTCCAAAGGCACAGGCGGCGCCCGACGCGGCAATCTGCGGGTAAAATCGGCGCAACATCCTGTCGATGTTGACACGCTGCGGCGATTGCGATCCAACGTTTGTTGGACGCAGCCCCTGAATGGGGCCGCCACCCAAATTCTCCTGTTTCCCTGTCTATGACGCGATCGCTGACGCGTACCCATTTCCACAGTTCACGACTCACCCGCACCCTTGCGGGCATGGGTGCTTTGGGCGCGGCCGAGCCGGGCAGCGCCTTTGCCGAGCAATTGGGCCTGTGGGTGGACTTCAAGGGTGCCATCACCCTCTCCTCTGTCCACAATGCACCCGTTGCCAGTCCGAACCCTGCAAAGTCCGGCGCTCCATCCGGGGTGGCAGCGTCCATAGCTGAAGAATTCGCCCGAACACGGGCCGCGCTGGAGTCTGCCATTGCGACCAGCGGCACCTCGGGCGCGGGTGCCGCGCGCCTGGCGCTGCCAACACCCGCACCGGGCGCATCGATCGAAGAGGCCCGCGCCTATGCACCCTATCGCCGCTACCACCAGAGCATCCAGCGGGATCTGGAAACCAAGGTGGGCGCCCTGCGCGCCCGGGTGCGGGACGCCGTGGCCCAGGCTTCGCCAACGCTGCGGCAACTGGCCGCGCTGGACGGCGCCTTTGACACCATCCTCTGCGAGCGCGAAGCCCGTTTGCTCGCGACCGTGCCCTCTTTGCTCGAAAAGCGTTTCAAACAATTGCTCCAGGCCCATCAACAGACCCTCGCCGACAGCCAGCAGGCCGACAGCGTGGATCGGTGGATGACACCCGGGGCCTGGCTCGCACGCTTCTGCGGCGAGCTCCAGTCGGTGCTCCTGGCGGAACTGGACCTGCGCCTGCAGCCGTCCATGGGTCTGCTGGGCGCACTCCATCACGAGAAATCACAACACATATGAATCGACACATTTTTTCCGGTGCATTCCTGCTGGGTGCGCTGGCAGTGGGCTGGGTTGCCTTTGGATTTTTCGGCTCCAACGCCCTGGCACTGCTGATGACCCTGATCATCGGCGCGGTCTACGCCTTCGGCACGCTGGAGTTGCACCGCTTCCGCCAGGCCAGCACCACGCTGACCACCGCGCTGTCGGCGATTCCGCAAGCACTGACCGATCTGGAGCAGTGGCTTGCCGGCGTGCCCCCGTCCCTGCAAAACGCGGTGCGCTTGCGCATCGAAGGCGAGCGCGTCGGCCTGCCCGGTCCCATGCTCACACCCTACCTGGTCGGCTTGCTGGTCATGCTGGGCATGCTGGGCACCTTCCTGGGCATGGTTGTCACACTCAATGGCGCGGTGTTTGCGCTGGAAGGCACCACCGATCTGCAGGCCATCCGCTCGGCATTTGCCGCGCCAATCAAGGGCTTGGGCCTGGCCTTTGGCACCTCCGTGGCCGGTGTCGCCACATCGGCCATGCTGGGCCTGATGTCGGCCATCAGCCGGCGCGACCGCATGGTGGCCGTGCAACTGCTGGACACCCGGATTGCGACCGTGCTGCGCGGCTTCTCGCTGACGCACCAGCGCCGGCAAGCCTACCAGGCCTTGCAGCTGCAGTCGCAGGCCCTGCCCGCAGTGGTGGACCAGCTGCAGGCCCTGATGGCCCGGATGGAAGGCATGCACCAGCAGCTGAACTCCGCACTGCTGAACAACCAGCAGAGCTTTCACCAGGATGTGAAGGGCGTCTACACCGAACTAGCCCACTCGGTGGACCAATCGCTGCGCACCAGCCTGACCGAAGGGGCGCGTGCCGCCGGCGAGAGCATCAAGCCCGTCGTCGAAGCCGCCATGGCCGGAATCTCGCAGGAATCCAAGGCGGTGCATGAGGGCCTGGTCGCCACCACCGGGCAGCAGTTGCAGGGCATGTCCGAGCGCTTCACGCAAAGTTATGCCGCGCAGCAGGCCAGCCAGGCGTCCAGCGACAGCCAGCGCCTGCAGGCGTGGAAGAGCCAGCTGGACACCATGCTGGAGGCGATCACGCGGGAATGGCAAACCGCTGGCGCGCAGACCCTGTCCCAGCAACAGGCCATCTGCACCACACTGACCCGCACCGCACAGGAGATCAGCGAGCAGTCGCGCACCAGTGCCGCCCACACGCTGGCGGAAATGGCCCGGCTGCTGGCCAGCTCCGAAGCGCTGGCGCAATCGCGCATCGCATCCGAATCCGCCTGGTCCACGCAGCAGGACGCTCGCATGGACCAGCTGGTCAGCATGCTGCGCACCGAACTGGGCGCGCTGCGCGACGAAGAGACCGTGCGCGGCCAGGCCGCCGTCGAGCGGCTGGGGGAACTGCAGACGGCCGTCACGCAGCACCTGAGCACCCTGGGCACCGCGCTGGAAGACCCGATCACCCGCCTGATTCAAACCGCCTCCGAGGCGCCCCGCGCCGCAGCCGAGGTGATTGGCAAGCTGCGCCAGGAAGTCTCCAGCAGTGTGGCGCGCGACAACGCCCTGCTGGAAGAGCGCGCCCGCATCATGGAAACCCTCAGCGCCCTGCTCGATGCCATCAACCACGCATCGGTGGAGCAGCGTGCGGTGATTGACAGCATGGTCGCCTCCTCTGCGGTGGCACTGGGCACGGCCGGCAGCCAGTTCTCGGACAAGGTGGATGCCGAGGCCGCCAAGCTGGCCGACATTGCCGCCCAGGTGACCAGCAGCGCGGTGGAAGTGTCGGCTCTGAGCGACACCCTGGGCTTTGCCGTGCACGCGTTCAGCGATGCCAACGACAAGCTGATTACCAGCCTGCAGCGCATTGAAGGCGCGCTGGACAAGTCGATGGTCCGCAGCGACGAACAACTGGCCTACTACGTGGCGCAGGCGCGCGAGGTCATCGACCTGAGCATCATGTCGCAGAAGGAAATCGTCGGTGAGCTGCACCGCCTGGCGGGCAAACCGGCTCGCCAGCCTGCCGAGGTCGCCGGATGATCGACGAGAGCGACGCGGCGGTGGAACAGTCGGCTCCGGTCTGGGCCGTCTTTGGCGACCTGATGTCCGGCCTGCTGGGGGCCTTCGTGCTGCTGCTGGTCGGCGTGCTGGTGGCCCACCTGGAGCTGGCCACCCATCTGGAGGCGGAAGTGAAGAAACGCCAGGTGGAAGAGCAGCGCCGCATCACCCTGGAAAAGGCACTGGCGATACCTTTGGCGACGGGGCGCATCACGCTGAACAACGGCCGCATTGGCATCAGCGGGCGCCTGCTGTTTTCCCTCAATTCCGACCAGTTGCAGCCCGATGGCCGCAAGCTCCTGCTGAGCCTGGTCACACCCCTGCGCTCCTACCTGGCCGCGCGTGACGAAATGCTGATGGTCAGCGGCTTTACCGACGACCGCTCGATCCGCGAGGGCAACAGCCAGTTCGAGGACAACTGGGAGCTGTCTGCCCAGCGCGCCCTCACGGTCACCCGCGCGCTGATCGAAGAGGGCATGCCGGCCTCCATGGTATTTGCTGCCGCCTTTGGCTCCGAGCAGCCGATTGCGCCCAACCGCGACGAAAAGGGGCGTGCCCAGAACCGGCGGGTGGAGATGTCGCCCGTGCCCAAGGCCGGCCGCTCCGACGTGCCACCCCATGACTGAATCCGCGCCGAGCGACACCGATGCGCAGATCCACGCCTTGCGAAGCCAGGGCGCGGAGCGCTTTGATCCGGTCGGACTGCACTACCTGGAAGCGCTGCTGCGCCGCGCCCAAACCCAGCAGGGAACGGCCCGGCGCATTCTGGACGGCAAGCTGGAACGGGCGCTGGCGGCCTACACCCAGCAGCTGGAACAGAAACAGAGCGCCACCAATGGGACTTCCGCCGCGCCGGCGGCCAGCCCCGGCCCGCTGCACGCACTGGTCCAGCAACTGGCGCAGCACATCCCGGACCACGGGGACGCCCAGATCACCGAGCCGCCGGGCGCACGCACCGAGCTCAAATCCGTACGGTATTTCCGGGGCACCTGGGCCCGGCTCAGTGCTGACCGGCAGGTCACCCACGCGCTGAACCAGGCACCCAAGAATGCCGGGCCCATCAACTCGCACATGGTGGTTCTGCGTTCGCTGGCCCTGATGCGCGACATCGCTCCCGACTACCTGAACCACTTCATTACCTATGTGGACACCCTGCTGTGCCTGGATGAGGTGGAGAAGGCCCCGCCGCCCAGCGCTCGTACAACCTCCGCCGGCACCAGCGAGAAGAAGCCCCGGGCCGCGCGCGTGCGGTCACGCTAACCGGGCTCAGCCTCGTTTGCTATTGAATTAATAGCTGTTTAGGCATATTCCACGAGGGCTAGAGGTCAAAAAGGCTGAAAATCATTCCGCTCAATCGAGCATGTCAAAGCCCTGCGCCTCCACGGCCATGAAGGCCCGTGTCAGCGCGGCCAGGGCCGCATAGAAGCGCGCCTGGGGGTGGGCCTGCAGCGCATCGCACATGCGCAGCACCCAGGGTTGCAGGTGGGTGCTGAAGAAGGCCTGCTGGCGGGTCAGGTTGGACACCGCCACATCGTCCCCGGCAATCAGGTAGCGCATGACCTCGCACAGGTAGGCGATGTGGTCTTCGGTCTCGAACATGGCCTCATCACGCGACAGGCCCAGCTCAGCCAGGTCACCGCGCAGTGCGGCCAGGGGTTTTTCGTTGAGGAAACCGCTCAGGTAGTAGGAGCCAAACAGGTAGACCTCGGGCTTGCCGACGCCGCCAAAGAGCAGGGTGTATTCGGCGGCAATGTCCGCATCGCTGGCCTCGCGCGCCGCTCCCACCAGCGCACGCCAGGGCTCCTCCAGAAAGCCGCCCGCGGTGGGCGCATCGGTGGCGGCCACGCGCATCTGGGCCATCCATTCTGGCTCGGGCGGAGCGTAGTACAGCGTGGCGAGCAGGCCATACAGCTCGGCGCGCGCCATCTCTTCGTCAAGGGCGGATGCGGTCAGGGGTTCGTGTGGTGTCATGGTGGCTCGCTCAGCGGATGTCCTGGATCTTGACCTCATTGTCGGCCGAGTAGATATCGATGACGCGGCAGTCCCCGCACATCTTCAGGCGGTCGGCCGCCGCGCCCTGGAACATGGCGTGCCCCGCCAGCTTGGTGAGCATGCCTTCGATGGCCTTGAGCGTGCCAAAGGGCTTGCTACAGCGGATGCAGACATAGGGCGGCATCTCGTTGATGACCACCGCCTCCTTGCGCTGCGCAGACAGGCGCAACTGCGGCACCAGGGCCAGTGCCTTCTCGGGGCAGGTCTTGACGCACAGGCCGCACTGCACGCAGTTCTTCTCGATGAACTTGAGTTGCGGCGACAGCTGGTTGTCCTGCAGGGCACCGGCCGGGCAGGCATTGACGCAGCTCAGGCACAGGGTGCAGGCGTCCTTGTCCAGCGCCACCGCGCCCAGCGGCGAGGCGCCGGCCGGCAGGGCAATCACCTCGGGGCGGGAGGCGGCCTGTGCGATCAGATGGTCCAGTGCCAATTCAAGTGTGGCGCGCTTGTCGGCCTGCACGGCAAAGCCGGCGGCGTGACCCACGGTCTGCGCCGGGGGCACCTGCAACTGCGCATCCAGCGCGGCCAGGTCGCGTGCATCACGGGCGCGCAGCAGGCGCAGGTGTGAGCCCTGGTAGCCCAGGCCGCTGAGGATGGCCTGGGCCACGTCCATTTGCGCCTGCACGGCCGTCACATAGTCCGGCGCTTCCTCACCGGTCATCAGCACCCAGACCTGCGACGCGCCATAGGCAATGGCCGTGAGCCACAGATCCAGCCCGACGGATGCGGTGTGCCACAACGGCAGCGGCAGCACGCGGGCCGGCACGCCGTGGGTGGAAGGGTCCAGCCGGGCGGCGCGCCCCAGGTCGTTGACCAGGCGCGTGCCAGCCTCCTGGCTGTGGAACAGGATGGCCGCATCCTTACCGCCGGCGCGGGCATAGGTGCCCAGCAGCGTCTTGAGGCGCACGCCCTGCTCGCTGGCTACCGGGTAGGCAAAGCCCAGCGCGCCGCTGGGGCACACCGTGGTGCAGGCACCGCAGCCCACACACAGGTTGGGGTTGACCTTGATGGCCTGGCGCCCAGACTCGCTGCTGATGGCAGACGCCGAGCACACGTCGATGCAGGCGCTGCAACCGGTCTTTTCGTTGCGGCTGTGGGCGCAGAGCTTTTGCTTGTAGCTGAAAAAACGCGGCTTCTCGAACGCACCCACCAGACCACGCAACTGCAGCACGGCCTGCATCAGGTCCATCCGGCCCGGCACGGCGGCCTGCCCGGGAAAGAAATAGCCCTGCGGCAGGGCGTGCTGGGTGAAGGCCGGCGTGGCGCGCAGGTCCAGCACCAGGTCAAAGGTCTCGCTGTGGGATTCCGGCTGGCGGTCAAAATTGATGGCACCGGCCGCTCCGCAGGCCTTGACGCAGGCCCGGTGCGACTGGCACAGGGCGCTGTCAATCTGGTAATCGAAGCCAATGGCGCCTTCGGGGCAGGCGGCCAGGCAGGCATTGCAGCGGGTGCACAGGTCCAGGTCAATCGCGTTGCTCTGCGCCCATTGCAGCTCGAAGGCACCCAGCCAGCCGGTCAGGCGTGCGATGGTACCGGTGAGTACCGGATAGCGCCGCTCCTGCGCGCCGCCGTCCGCACCGGCACCGGTGCTGAACAGGATCACGTCCAGCGTGTCACCCAGCAGCGCGGCAGCGCGCTCGGCCGCATCCAGCGCGCCGATGATGAGCACACGGCCGGCGCTCTGGTAGTCCACCGTGGCCACCGGCTCGGGTGCGGGCAGGCGGGCCAGTGCCAGCAGGGCGGCCTGCTTCGGTGCCGCCTGGGCGGCGTCCTTGCTCCAGCCACCGGTTTCGCGGATGTTCACAAAGCGGATAGGCACACCTTGGGCGCCCTCGGTCTGGGCGGCAATTTCCTGGAACAGGCGGCTCTCCTGGGTGCAGGCCACCACCACGTCCTCGCCTGCGGCCAGGGCCTGCTGAAAGGCGCCGGCCTCGCGGCGGCACAGCGTGGTGTGCAGGGTCAGGTTTTCATTGAGTGCCGTCCCCAGCGTCTTGGCTGCCAGGGGCATGGTCTTGTTGCAGTCGCAAATCAGTGTCGGCATGGTCGTTGGGTCTCGCTTCTTCTTCATCCAGCAGCTTCAAGAACTGGGCGCTGGCCATTTTGCGCAGCATGGAAGCCGGTAAGGGGTCCGGCTGGGAGTAGTCGTCAATGTAGGTGTCCAGCCGGTCCATCACGTTGTAGTGCGGGTCGGTGAACAGTTTCTTCATGGCCGCGTTGCGCACCGCCGGGTCCACATTGCGCGCCACAAAGGGGGTGTAGTCGGACTCGCGGCCCAGGGCCTGCACGTCCTCCAGGGTGGGCGCCGGGGCTTCGGGCTTGGCCTCCACCGTCCTGGCTGGCGCTGTGGACACCGGCGCCGGCACCGGCGCGGGAGCCACGGGCGTGATCGCTGGCGCAGCCACCACTTCGGGTTCTGACAGCGGCTTGCCCTGGCGAGCATCAACCTTACGCTGGGACCAGCGACCCAGGAAACCCTCAGCCATGCTGCTTCCTGCCGGCACCGCTGCCATCGCCCGGGCCCTGCTTCTTCGCGGTGGTGATGGACACGGGGTTGCCAAAGCGGTCGGTCAGCGATTTGAAACTCTCGGGCCGCTTGGGCCGCTTGACCTCGGGCTGGTAGTGCTCGGCGATAAAGGCCTTGAGCCACTGCACCACCGACTCGGGCGCAGCGACCTGTTCCACAGTCTCCTGCGCGTCCAGCCAGCGGCTGGCATCGTGATAGCTCAGGCTCACCACCACCGGGCGTGCGATGGGTTCGTCGGCAACCGTGGCCTCGTCTTCCATGCGCCACAGCACGAACCAGCCGGGTGTCGGTGTGGTGGCGTTGAGCTGATAGCCTTCGGCATCGTCTTCAAACAATTCAACCCGGTAGCCCCCGTGCAGCCAGCGTGAGCCGCTATCATTTTGATAAAGAAGTCGAGGCTCGTTGCCGAAACCAGCCTCCTGCGGCACGACATCGTCCAGCACCCAGCGCCAGGTTTGCCAGCGGCTCATGGCGCCCTCAATGCGCTCCTTGCGCAGGATGACGGCGACTTCGATGGACGGACGCTCGGTGGCCATGGGCTGTCTGTCAGGTGGTCTTGCTGATGGTGATGGTGGGGAACTTGCTGGAGAAGTCCTTGTTGCGCGCGGCAATCGACACCGCCACCTGGCGCGCCACGGCCTTGTAGATGCCGGCGATCTCGCCATCCGGATCGGCCACCACCGTGGGCCGGCCGGAGTCGGCCTGCAGGCGGATCTGCATGTTCAGCGGCAGGGCACCCAGGTAGTCCATGCTGTATTCGGCTGCCATCTTCTTGCCGCCCTCGGCGCCGAAGATGTGCTCCACATGGCCGCAGTTGCTGCACACGTGCACCGCCATGTTTTCGACGATGCCCAGGATGGGCACGCCGACCTTCTCGAACATCTTGATGCCCTTCTTGGCGTCCAGCAGCGCGATGTCCTGCGGCGTGGTGACGATGACCGCGCCGGTCATGGGCACGCGCTGGGACAGCGTAAGCTGGATGTCGCCGGTGCCGGGCGGCATGTCCACCACCAGGTAGTCCAGGTCCTGCCAGTTGGTCTGGCGCAGCAGTTGCTCCAGCGCCTGGGTGGCCATGGGGCCACGCCAGATCATGGCCTCGTCCTGGGCCACCAGGAAACCGATGGACATGACCTGCACACCGTAGTTCTCCAGCGGCTCCATGGTCTTGCCGTCGGCGGACTCGGGGCGGCCTTCGATGCCCATCATCATCGGCAGGCTGGGGCCGTAGATGTCGGCGTCCAGCAGGCCAACCTTGGCGCCCTCGGCGGCCAGAGCAAGGGCCAGGTTCACGGCGGTGGTGCTCTTGCCCACGCCGCCCTTGCCGGAGGCCACGGCCACCACGTTCTTCACGCCCGGCAGCAGTTGCACGCCGCGCTGCACGGCATGGGCCACGATGTGGGAGGTCACGTTGATCGACACATTGCTGACGCCCGCCACACCCTTGGCAGCGGCGATCAGCGCTTTGCGCAGATCAGCGATCTGGCTCTTGGCGGGGTAGCCCAGCTCCACGTCAAAGGCCACGTCGCCACCCGCAACTGCCATGTTCTTGACGGCCTTGGTCGAGACAAAATCCTTGCCGGTATTCGGGTCGATCACGGCCTTGATGGCGTCGTTGATCGCTTGCACTGTCACAGTCATTCGCGTTCTCCTGAAGATGGGCATAGTCTAGCGAACCCAACTCGCGGTGCGGTCTTTGCCGGCAATGCCATTCACGGGCACGGCAAATACGGGTTAACCCCCGTCTCGTTCATGCCGACAGCGCGCAGAAGGGTGCTCGCCGCATCCCATAATGGCTGTATGTCCGACGCCCTTTCCACACCCCGTCCCGCCGGCCTTTTGCTCACGGGTGGTGGGGCCCGGGCAGCCTACCAGGTGGGGGTGCTGGAGGCGATTGCCGACATCCGGCTGGAATGCGGCGCCGGCGCCCAGGCCAACCCGTTTCCCATCATCACCGGCACCTCGGCCGGCGCCATCAATGCGGCGGCCCTGGCCTGTGGCTCCGACGACTTTGACGCCACGGTGCGCATGATTGCCGGCACCTGGCGCGACTTCCACGCCGACCAGGTGTACCGCGCCGGCCATCTGGACATGGTGCGCTCCGGTGCCAAGTGGCTCACGCTGCTGTCGCTGGGCTGGATTCTGGCCAAATGGCGCCGCGTCAAGCCGCGCTCCCTGCTGGACAACGCCCCGCTGGCCGAGCTGCTGAACCGCCTGGTGCCGCTGGACCGCCTGCCCGAACTCATTCGCACCGGCCACATGCAGGCACTGGCCGTGACCGCGTCGAGCTACAGCTCGGGCGAACACGTGACGTTTTTCGAGGCCGACAAGCGCCTGCAGCCCTGGATTCGCAGCCAGCGCCAGTCGGTGCCCGACAAGATCACCCACGCCCACCTGCTGGCCTCCAGCGCGATTCCGTTTGTCTTCCCGGCCACGCAGTTGCACATCCATGGGCGTGACGAATACTTTGGCGACGGCTCCATGCGCCAGTCGGCCCCCTGCTCACCGGCCATCCACCTCGGGGCGGAGCGCATCCTGGTGGTGGGCGCGGGGCGCATGCACGAGCCCAAGGACGACACCAACCTGCCCCGCAGCAGCGCCTACCCGTCCATCGCCCAGATTGCCGGGCACGCGCTGTCCAATATCTTTCTGGACGCGCTGGCGGTGGATGTGGAGCGCGCCCGGCGCATCAACCAGACGATCAAACTGGTGCCCGAGGAGGCCCGCAAGGCCAGCGCGCTGCGCCCGCTGGAGCTGCTGGTCATTTCCCCCAGCCAGCGTCTGGATGTGGTGGCGTCCAAACACATTGACACCCTGCCCCACGGCGTGCGCACCATGCTGGGCGGCGTGGGTGTGTCATCGCGCAAGGCCGACGTCAAGGGCTCCGCCCTGGCCAGCTACCTGCTGTTCGAATCCGGCTACACCCGCGAGCTGATGGCCCTGGGCTACGCCGACACCCAGGCCCAGCGCGCCGAGGTCTGCGCCTTCTTTGGCTGGACCGACCCCAAGGCCACACCCCTGCTGGGCGAGATCACCCGCCCGGTGCTGATCGACCGCCGGCAGGATCCGCTGCGGCTGCGGTGATTGGAAGTCAAATCCACGAGGATCAGGTGGCCTGGCTGTTCTGCGCAGGTCAAGGAGGAGCCCGCGCAGCGGGCGGGGGACACGGAGCAGAACAGCCAAGCCGCCTGATCCCACCCACAACACTGGCAGACTAAAATCGCAGGCTGTCTCCAGAAAGTCCCCCGATGCCACGCCAACTCTTCGTCACCACCGCCCTGCCCTACGCCAATGCCCCGTTCCACATCGGGCACATGATGGAGTACATCCAGGCCGACATCTGGGTGCGGTTCCAGCGCATGCATGGCAGCGCGGTGCACTTTGTCTGCGCGGACGATGCCCACGGCGCGCCCATCATGATTGCGGCAGAGAAGGCCGGCAAGACGCCGCAGCAGTTCGTGGCCGACATCGCAGCGGGGCGCAAGCAGTACCTGGATGGTTTCCACATCAGCTTTGACAACTGGCACTCCACGGATGGTGCGGAGAACCACCAGTTGGCCCAGGACATCTACCGCGACCTGAAAAAAAACAACCTGATCGACACCCGCACCATCGAACAGTTCTTCGACCCCGACAAGGCCATGTTCCTGCCGGACCGCTTCATCAAGGGTGAGTGCCCCAAGTGCCACGCCAAGGACCAGTACGGCGACAACTGCGAGGTCTGTGGCGCGGTCTACTCCCCGACCGAGCTGATCAACCCCTACTCCGCCCTGTCTGGCGCCACACCGGTGCTGCGCACCTCGGAGCACTTCTTCTTCAAGCTGTCCGACCCGCGCTGCCTGGCCTTTCTGGACCAGTGGACGCAAAGCGGCGCCGTGCAGCCCGAGGTGCTGAACAAGATTGCCGAGTGGATCGAGCCCGGCGAGGACGGCAAGCCCAAGATGGGCGACTGGGACATCAGCCGTGACGCGCCCTACTTTGGCATCGAGATCCCCGACGCGCCGGGCAAATACTTCTACGTCTGGCTGGACGCACCGATCGGCTACCTGGCCTCGCTGCAGAACCGCTTTGCCAAGATCGAAGGCGACGCGGCCAAGGGCGCGGCCGCCTATGCGGCCTTCATGGCCGACCCGGCCACCGAGCAGTACCACTTCATCGGCAAGGACATCATCACCTTCCACACGCTGTTCTGGCCGGCCATGCTGCATTTCAGCGGCCGCAAGACGCCCAACGCGGTGTTCGTGCACGGCTTTCTGACGATCAACAGCGGCGAGAAGATGAGCAAGAGCCGCGGCACGGGCCTGAACCCGCTCAAGTACCTGAGCCTGGGGATGAACCCCGAGTGGCTGCGTTACTACCTGGCCACCAAGCTGACGCCGCGCAACGAGGACATCGAGTTCAGCCCCGAAGACTTCATGGCCCGCGTCAACAGCGACCTGATTGGCAAATACGTCAACATCGCGTCGCGCGCTGCCGGCTTCATCAGCAAGCGCTTTAGCGGCAAGCTGGGCGCGGTGTCGCCCGATGGCGCTGGCCTGCTCGACACGCTGCGCGAAGGCCAGGACGCGATTGCTGGTCTGTACGAATCGCGCGAGTTCGCCAAGGCGCTGCGCGAGGTCATGCTGCTGGCCGACAAGGTCAATGCCTATGTGGACGCCAACAAGCCCTGGGAACTGGCCAAGAAGGACGGCATGGAAGCGCGCCTGCACGACGTGTGCACCGTCTGCATCGAGGCCTTCCGCCTGCTGACGATCTACCTGAAGCCCGTGTTGCCGGCACTGGCTGGCAATGTGGAAAGCTTCCTCAACAGTGGACCGCTGTCCTTCGGCAAGACCAATGGCGGCCTGCCTGTCGGTCACGCCATCGGCGATTACCAGCACCTGATGCAGCGTGTCGATATCAAGCAACTTGATGCACTGTTTGAGGCTCCAGCCCTCGCCGATACTGCGCAGACAGCTCCTGAAATAGTAGCACCCGGTGGTGAGGCGATTGCCCCCACCATCAGCATCGACGACTTTGCCAAGGTCGATCTGCGCATTGCCGCCATCGTCAACTGCGAAGCGGTCGAAGGCTCCACCAAGCTGCTGCGCCTGACCCTGGACGCCGGCGAGAAGGACGAGGCCGGCCAGCCCCGGATGCGCAATGTGTTCAGCGGCATCGCCAGCGCCTACCAACCCGCGGACCTGGTCGGCAAGCTCACCGTGCTAGTGGCCAACCTGGCACCGCGCAAGATGAAGTTTGGCGTGTCGGAAGGCATGGTGCTGGCTGCCAGCCACGGCGATGAAAAGTCCAACCCCGGTATCTACATCCTCAACCCCTGGGCCGGCGCGCAACCTGGCATGCGCATCCACTAAAGACCGCCGTGAGCCACCGCATCCACTGGTGGGCCGACACCCACCGCAGCGCCCAGACCAATTTGCGCCTGGGCTGCACGCTGTGCGGCATTGCGGGCGCCACCAACGCGGGCGGCTTTCTGGCGGTGGGGCAATACACTTCGCACATGTCGGGCATCCTTTCCTCGGTTGCCGACGACCTGGTGCTGGGCAAGGTGCAGCTCGCCTTGGCCAGCGTGGCGCTGTTGGTGTCCTTCATTCTGGGCTCCATGACCACCGCCTGGATGGTCAACTGGAGCCAGCGCCGGCAAATGCGCAGCGCCTATGCCCGCCCCCTGCTGGTGGAGGCGGGGCTGCTGCTGGTGTTTGGCATTTTCGGCACCGCCATCAACCACTTTGCCGACCTGTTTGTGCCCATCACCGTGCTGCTGCTGTGCTACATCATGGGCCTGCAGAACGCCGTCATCACCAAGGTGTCGCAGGCCGAAATCCGCACCACCCATGTGACCGGACTGATCACCGACCTGGGGATCGAACTCGGCAAGGTGTTCTACTTCAACCGTTCCGACTTTCCCAACAAGGTGGTGGCCAACCGGCGCAGGCTACGCATCCATGCGCTGCTGGTGGGCAGTTTCTTCACGGGCGCGCTGCTGGGTGCCTTTGGCTTCAAGACCTTTGGCTATGTCGCCACCATTCCGCTGGCGGTCGTTCTGATGATCCTGACCTGGGGCCCGATCCGCGATGACGTCAAGAACGGGCGCTTTGCTTCCGGCCCGAACGGCGGCAGCGCCTAGCTTGTTTTGCCGGACGGGATGCGCCGGCGCACCGCCGTCAGGATGCCGCGCAAGATGTCCACCGGCTCCGGTGGGCAACCACTCACCACCACATCCACCGGAATGACGTTGGCCACTCGGCCGCAGCTGGCGTAGCTCTCGCCAAACACCCCCCCATCGCAGGCACAATCGCCCACGGCCACGACCAGCTTGGGCTCCGGTGTGGCGTCATACGTGCGCTTGAGTGCGACTTCCATGTTGCGTGACACCGGGCCGGTGACCAGCAACAGGTCGGCGTGGCGGGGGCTGGCCACAAAGCGTAGCCCTAAGCCCTCGATGTTGTAGTAGGGGTTGCCCAGGGCGTTGATCTCCAGCTCACAGCCGTTGCACGAACCAGCGTCCACCTGGCGAATGCTCAGGGCCTGGCCCAGGATGTCCAGCAGTTCCTTCTGGATGCGGGATTCCTCCGCCTGCACCGCCTGGCCAATATCGGGCGCGGGTTCGCTGCGGATACCCGTCTTGCCGATTTGCCAAATGGTTTTCCAGATCATAGATCCGCCCCCGAGTAGCTGAGGTTGAACGACTTGTTGATCAGCGGGAAGTCGGCGACGATGTTGCCCATGACCGCGTGTTCCAGCACGGGCCAGTTTTGCCAGGACGGGTCATGCAAGTGGCAACGCAGGATGCGGTGGCCTTGGTCGGCACCAGAGAGTTCCAAGGCCACGAACAACTCACCACGCCAGCCTTCGACCCAGCCGGCGCCCAGGGCGGCCTGGTCGCCCAAAATCACATCGCTGCGCAAAGGGCCGACCGGCAAGTGGGTCACCATGTGCCGGATCATGCGCAGCGACTCAAACACTTCCTCAAAGCGCACGGCCGCGCGCGCCGCCACGTCGCCGTTCTTGTGGATCGCCATGGCCACAT
Organism: Burkholderiales bacterium; assembly: GCA_038327925.1. Classification (GTDB taxonomy): domain Bacteria; phylum Pseudomonadota; class Gammaproteobacteria; order Burkholderiales; family Burkholderiaceae_C; genus Allorhodoferax. Next base: position 109,159 of record JBBQLM010000007.1, read on the forward strand.
GCAAATCGGTGTAGGGCACAAAGGGATGGTCGCAGCGCAGGTCCCAGGCCTGGCTGCTGGCGCGCCCGGCCAGGCCGGTCAGGCCGAGCTGCGAGGCCAACGCCGGGGTGACACGGCCGGTGGTCAGAAAACGGTCTTGCAAGCCGGCGTGGGCCTCGAAAATATCGGACAGGCGCCGCACCTCGGACTCCACCGCATCACACAGGCGCAGCATGGGGGCGATCTGCGCGGGGACCAGGTCCACGCCCACACCGCCAGGCGTTATGCAGTCCATCATCAGCCGGTGGCCAAAGGCTGCCTTGGCGTTGCGCAGCCAGTCTTCGCGCAGCCGCGAGAACTGCGCCAGCGCAAAAGCAAAGGCGGCGTCATTGCCCAGCGCGCCCAGGTCGCCCAGGTGGTTGGCCACACGCTCGCGCTCCAGCAGCAGCGCACGCAGCCAGGCTGCACGCGTTGGGATGGTGGTTTGTGTGGCCGACTCCAGCGCCATGCAATAGGCCCAGGCGTAGGCCACGGTCGAATCGCCCGACACCCGTCCTGCCAACCGATGGGCGTCCATCGGCGGCATCTGCGCCATGCGCTGCTCGATGCCCTTGTGGGTGTAGCCCAGGCGCTGCTCCAGGCGCAGGATTTTTTCACCGACCACTGAGAAGCGGAAGTGCCCGGGCTCGATGATGCCGGCATGCACCGGGCCCACGGCGATCTCGTGCACGCCATCGCCCTCCACCCGCACAAACGGGTAGTCCACCAGGGCACCGGGTTCTGGCGTGGGCAATGCCTGTGGGTCTTGCAACAGCGGATGGTGGTCCGGCGCCCAGGCACCGTGGTTCAGCCAGGGCCGCTGGTCCGTGGCGCTGTGGGCGTGGATGCCGGACAGGTCCGCCGCCGCACGCTGCATGCGCAGCGCCACGGGAAAGACCGCGGACAGGTCCGGGTACTGCGGCTGGCCGTCGGTCGCCTCCAGCGGCAGCGCCAGCCAGAACACGCCTTCCAGCAAGACATAAGAGACAAATACGGCGCTAGCCCTCGCCGTTATTTCATGAGCAGCTACTAATTCAATAGCACTTGCATCCACGAAACTGCCCGCCCACAACGCCAGCAATCGTCCGCCGCGCTCGCGCACCACACCGGCTGCGGTCATCCACTCCTGCGCCGTGACCCGCGCATGCCAGATCGGCACGGGCGCCGACAGCGTGCAGAACTCCACATCCAGGCCCGGTATCTTCATCACATCACCCACCCAACATCGCAGCGGCCTGCACGTACCAGCCGTTCAGGTACGGCGGGATATACAGGCCCAGCACCAGGGCCAGCACCAGGTGCACGAACACCGGCAACAGGGCCGGTGGATGCGCCAGCGGTTTGAGCGTGGTGTCGCCAAACACCATGGGCAACACGCGGGCCAGAATCGATGCAAACGCCACGCCCAGGGCCAGGAACAGGAACGGCGCGGCCCAGGGCTGCTCGCGCATGGCGGTGGTCAGAATCAGAAACTCGCTGGCAAACACACCAAACGGCGGCATGCCCAAAATGGCCATCACGCCCAGCATCAGGCCCCAGCCTACCGTGGGGTTGACCTTGATCAGGCCGCGGATCTCGCTCATCACCTGCGTGCCGGCCTTTTGCGTGGCATGGCCCACGGTGAAGAAGATGGCGGACTTGACCAACGAATGCACGGTCATGTGCAACAGGCCGGCAAAATTGGCCAGCGGCGAGCCCATGCCAAAGGCAAAGGTGATCAAACCCATGTGCTCGATGGACGAGTAGGAAAACATGCGTTTCACGTCCTTTTGCCGGGACAAAAAGAACGCCGCCACCGTGACCGACAGCAGACCAAAACCCATCATCAACTCGCCCGCCATCTGTGTACCCAGAGCGCCATCGGTCAGCACCTTGCAGCGCAAGACCGCATACATGGCCACGTTGAGCAGCAGGCCCGACAGCACGGCCGACACAGGCGTGGGGCCTTCGGCATGCGCATCGGGCAACCAGCTGTGCAGCGGCACCAGGCCGACCTTGGTGCCGTAGCCAATCAGCAAGAACACAAAGGCCAGCGTGATGATGGTCGGGTCGAGCTGGCCCTTGACATCGTTGAGGCTGGTCCACAGCAGGGTGGCGTGTTCCGCACCCAGCACCTTGTCGGCCGCCATGTACAGCAGGATGGTGCCAAACAGCGCCTGCGCAATGCCGACTCCGCACAGGATGAAATACTTCCACGCCGCCTCCAGGCTGGCCGAGGTGCGGTACACGCTGACCAGCAGCACGGTGGTCAGCGTGGCCGCCTCCATCGCCACCCAGATGATCCCTAAGTTGTTGGTCGTGAAGCCCAGCAGCATGGTGAAGCTGAACAACTGGTACATGCTGTGGTAGAGCCGCATGCGCCGCGGCGTCATCTTGCCGTGGTCCTGCTCCACGCGCATATAGGGCCGCGAAAAGATGGCGGTGGTCAGACTGACAAAGGCGGTCAGCGTGACCAGAAAGACGTTCAGCGGGTCGATATAAAACTGTTGGTCCCACAGCAGCTCGGGCCCGTGGTCCATGATGTGGCTGGTCAGGAAACACGCGGCCAGAAAAGTCCCCAGACTGAAGGCCACGTTCGCATCGCGCGCCCATAGGCGGTGCCCGTAAAAAGCCAGCGTCAGCCCGCCCAGCAGCGGAATGCCCAGAATAAAAACCAACGCGCTCACTGGATAGCCTTCATGCCGAGTCATCCTTCAGCGTTTCAAGGTTGTGGATGTCCAGGCTGTCGAACTTCTCGCGGATCTGGAACATGAACACACCCAATATCAAAACACCCACGAGCACGTCCAGCGCAATGCCGAATTCCACGATCATGGGCATGCCGTTGGTCACCGTGGTGGCGGCAAAGATCAGCCCGTTTTCCATGGACAGGAAACCGATGACCTGGGGCACGGCCTTGGAGCGGGTGATCATCATCATGAACGACAGCAGCACGCAGGCCAGCGCAATGCCCAGCGAGCCGCCCGCAATGGACTGCGACAGACGCGAGATCGGCAAGGCCAGGCTGAAGGAGAAGATCACCAGCCCAATGCCCACCAGCATGGTGGTGGGTACGTTGAGCAGCATCTCCACGTCCCAGCGCACATTGAGCTTGCGGATCAGTCGGTGCAGCATCCAGGGAATGAAGATGACCTTGAGCACCAGCGTCAGCACACCCGACACATACAAATCGGGCTGGTGCGTCACATACCCCAATAGAAAGGACGCAGCCACCAACGCTGCGCCCTGGATGGCAAACAGGTTGATCAGCGAGACAATGCGCCGCTGCGAAATCATCGCGAACGACAGCAACAAAATCAGTGTCGCAAACAGGTTGATGAACTGGGGCGCGAAGTGATTCATCCCACCCCCAGCAGCACGTTGACCAGCAGGCCAATCACGGCCAGCAAAAAGGCGGTGCCCAAAAACTCGGGCACACGGAAGATTCGCATCTTGGCGCTGGCGGTCTCAATCATCGCCAACGCCATGCCGCCCACGGCCAGCTTGAACACCAGCACCGGCAGCGCCAGCAGCAAGGCCAATGGCGAATTCGCCTCGGCCACCCCCCAGGGAAAGAACAGGGCCAGGCCGATGCACGAATACGCAAACAGCTTCAGACTGGCCGCCCACTCGAGCAGGGCCAGGTGGCGTGCGGAGTACTCAAGGATCAAGGCCTCGTGGATCATGGTGAGTTCCAGGTGGGTGTCCGGGTTGTCCACCGGCACCCGGGCGTTCTCGGCCAGCGACACCATGGTGAAGGCCACACCCGCCAGCAACATACTGGGGTAGATCGCCAGTTCCCGGTGCGCGAGAGTTTCCACAATGACGGTCAGAGAGGTTGAGCCCGTGATCATGGAGGCGCAAAACAGCACCATCAACAGCGCGGGCTCGGCCAGGAACCCGACCAGCATTTCGCGGCGCGCACCCAGGGTGCCAAAGGCGGTGCCCACGTCCATGGCGGCCAGGGAGATAAAAACACGGGCCAGCGCAAACAGGCCCACCAGCGCAATTGCGTCGGCTGCGGGTGACAGGGGCAGATCGGTGGACAGGGTTGGCACGATGGCGCCCGCCAGCAGCATGCAGCCAAAGATGACATAGGGCGCCATGCGGAACAGCTGCGTCGCGTGCTCGGCCACCAGGGATTCTTTCTGGAACAGCTTGTGCAGCATGCGGTAGGGTTGCAGCACGCCCGGCGCGGACTTGTTTTGCAGCCAGTGTCGGCATTGGTTGACCCAACCGGTGAGCAACGGCGCCAGCAGCAAGGCCGTGACCAGCGCCAGCAGTTGTGACAGCACGCCCAGGGCACTCATCGTTTCACCACCAGCAAGACCACGATCAGGGTCACAAAGCTGTACATCAGGTAGACGGCAATGCGCCCCTGCTGGAGCAGCCCCACCAACCGGGACACCCACTCCACCAGCCGCACCAGAGGCAGGTACAGCCAGTACCACAGCGGATCCTCCACCTGCACCTTGTAACTGGGCTGGGCATCAAAGGCAGTGGGCAGATGCCGATGCATGCGGAAAAACGGCTCGAAAATCTGGCGAATCGGCTGGCCAAAGCCCTCGGCCGTATCCTGCATGCGGGCGGTCTGCCAGGGGTGGCCACAGTCCCACGGTGGCACCCGGCGCATACGGCCGTGGTAGAGCTTGCGCACCAGCAAATACGTGAGGCCGAAACTGACCAGCACACCCAGCAGGAAAATGGCCGGCGCGTAGCTGGCGCGGTCGATGTGCACCGGCACCAACAGCCAGCCACTGTCGGCCACCGTGTGTGCCAGCCCACCCCGCACCAACAATTGGGTGACCGGCTCCATCAGCGCAATCGTCTGGTTGGGAAACAGCCCCAGCACCACGCAGCCCGTCACCAGCCACAACATGCCCAGGCGCTCCCACAGGCCTGCGTCGTGCGCCTGGGCCAGTTTTTCGTCACGCGGCTGGCCCAGGAAGATCACCCCAAAATATTTGACCATGGTGTAGCCCGACAGCGCCGCAATCAGCGCGATCATGGCGGCCATGACCGGCACCAGCATGTCCAAAAAGGAGCTGGGCAACCCGGTGGTGAACAAAAAGCTTTGCAGCAGCAGCCACTCGGCCACAAAACCACCAAAGGGCGGCAAGCCGGCACACGACAGCACACCGATCAGTGTGGGCCAGGCCACCCAGGGCATGTAGCGCATCAGGCCGCCAAGCTTGCCCAGGCTGCGCTCACCGGTGGCGTGCAACACAGCTCCCGTGCTGCAAAACAGCAGGCTCTTGAAGAAGGCGTGGCTGATCATGTGGTACAGCGCCGCCGTTAGCGCCAGCGCGGAAAACGCCCGCATGCCGTAGGACGCGAACAGCATGGACAACCCCATTCCGGCGCAGATCAGGCCGATGTTTTCAATCGACGAATACGCCAGCAGGCGCTTCATCTCGACCTGCACGGTGGAGAACACGACTCCAAACAGCGCAGAGGCCAGCCCGACCCCCATCAGCAGCACGCCCCACCACCAGATGCGGGTCTGCAACAGGTCAAACGACACGCGCAAGATGCCATACAACGCGATCTTCAGCATGACTCCGCTCATCAACGCCGAGAACGGCGACGGCGCGGCCGGGTGCGCTTCGGGCAGCCAGGCATGCAACGGCAGCAGCCCAGCCTTGGCGCCAAACCCAAACACCGCCAGACAGAAGGCCACGGAACCCCAGAAGGGCGTCAGGTGCTGGGCGCGCATGTTGGCAAAGGTGTAGTCGCCGGTATTGGCCTGCAACAGGCCAAAGCACAACAAAATTCCCAGGGCGCCAATGTGCGCCACCAGCATGTAGAGGTAGCCGGCGCGGCGGATCTCGGGAATCCGGTGGTTGGCCATGACCAGGAAGAAGGACGAGAACGCCATCGTCTCCCACACCACCATGAATACATAGGCATCGTCTGCCAACACCACCATGGCAATGCTGGCCAGGAACACGTGGTACTCCAGACAGATCAAGCCTGGTGGCGTGCCCTCGCCCTTGCGAAAATAACCGGCGGCAAAGGTGGAAACGCCGGCCGACACACCGCCGATCAGCAACAGGAAAAAAGCCGACAGGCTGTCCAGTCGCAAATGAAACGGCAGTTGCGGCAGCCCCAGGGGCAAGACCGCCACCTCAGGCCCGGCAAAGGCTGCGCTGAGGGCCACCGCCATCAGCACGATGGAAAAAAAGGCGCCTGCGGGAAACAGAACCGTTGCGACCAGGCGGAACCGGCGCAATGCCGCAACCCCGGCACAGCCAATCAGCAACCAGGCACAGACCACCACCAACACCCAATCCAGGTGAAGCCAATCGCCAGGATGCGTGAAACTGTGCATGCGTTGCCTGGACAGTCAGTGGGAACAGAAGATCATGGCGCGGCTTCTGGATTCTCGGGCTCCGTGGCCAGTCCACTGGGTACAAATTCCGCCCCGTGCTGGACCAGGTAGTCGCGAATCAAGCGCCTGACGACCTGGGACGGTGTCAGGTCCTGCCGGGCACACAGTGTCTCAAACGCCTTCTTCTTCGCTGGATCGACCAATACCGTCAGACGTGCAGTTTTGAGTTCCATTGGGTTTCAATGTTAATTGGATTGTCATTTTAGGCACGTGACCCGCCAACACCACGGCAATTGCAACGTAAAATCATAAGAACATGATAATGTGATTGTCATTAAATTAAACTCAAAAACAAGTTTGAGTTAACTTCGAAGCCATCCAGATTACATACAAGGTCCAGATACCTTGTGCAAAGAGAGCGGGACGCATGTCAAAGCCCGAAAACGTGCCAGGCCGAGCACACGCAAAACCCGTCGTTTACGAAACGGCCACCGGCAAATCGCTGTTCTTTTCGCTCAAGGATGTGCAAAGCCGCATGCACAGCCTGCGCCCCGATGAATTGCAGTTTGAATACACCAAGATCATGATGGGTTTTCTACTGCACAACCCCACCCCCCACAGCATTGCGATGATTGGCCTGGGCGGCGGTTCACTCGCCAAGTTTTGTTATCGATTCCTGCCACAGACCGACATCACGGTCATTGAAATCAATCCCCACGTCATCGCGCACCGGAACACGTTTGCCGTGCCACCCGATGACCACCGCTTCACTGTCCGGTTGGCGGATGCCGCCACCTATTTGCGGGATTCCGATGAGAAGTTTGATGTGCTGCTGGCTGACGGATTCGATATCGATGGATTGCCACCTGACCTGTGCTCGCGACAGTTCTATGACGACTGCCATGCGGCGCTGAACCCGAACGGCATGTTCGTGGCCAATCTGCATGGCTGCAACCTGCACTATGAAATGATTCTGGACAGAGTCCAGGCCGGTTTCCAGGGCTCTTTGTTGACGGTCAACGACCCAGGCGCCAGCAATCGGCTGGCCTTCGCGGTCAAGGGCAATCCGAACGGGCTCACCAGCCTGGCCGGTGTGCGATGCCCACAGGGCTTCGATGAAACCGCATGGACAGAACTGAAGCCCAGCATGGCGCGGGTATTTCTGGCGTCCAGAGCCCTTGCCCGCCATCTTGCAGAACCTGCACAGACTTGAGTGTCTGCCCCCCGGAAGACGTATGAACACCCCCATGCATGAACCTGCAAACCCCGCACGCACGGCGCACGTGCAGCCCTTTGTCTACGAAGACACCGACACCAAGGCCCTGCACTTCACGATCCACCAGCAGCAAAGCCTGATGTGCACCAGTCGACCCAACGCACTGCAAGTCGACTACACCCAGGTGATGATGGGCTATTTGCTACTCCATCGTCACCCGCAACACATCGCAATGATCGGCCTCGGTGGAGGAAGCCTGGCAAAGTTCTGCCGCCACCATTTCCCGGAAACGCGCTTTACGGCCGTGGAAATCAACCCGCATGTCATTGCCATGCGACAGGTCTTTCAGATTCCCGATGACAGCGAGCACTTCCACGTGGTTGAGGCCGATGGCGCGGACTATGTCCTGGGCGTCGCCGGCCAGATCGACGTTTTGCTGGTGGACGGATTTGACCACCAGGGGCAGTCCGCCCAACTGTGTTCCCTGCAGTTTTATGAGGACTGCAAACAGGCCCTGACCCCTCAGGGTGTTCTGGTCGTCAACCTGCATAACACCCACGCTTTGTATGAAGTCCTGGTTGCACGCCTAAACACGGTGTTTGCTGGCAATATCGCGGAGGTTGTCACCAACGAGGACGGCAACGTCATCGTCTTTGCCAGCGATGGCGTGGAAATAGCGCCTGCTGTCTTGCGAACGGAGGTGCAGGAGTACTGCGCAGACTGGCCCAGCTGGATCGCGCAGCATGCGTGACTTTTTTGACCAGTTGTCCCATCCACGACCCGTTGTCTACGCGGATCGCGACCACGTTTCCATGCGCTTTCGGCAGGGAGAATTGCAGAGTTTGATGTCGGTGCAACAACCCACGCATTTGGTGTTGCCCTACACCAGAACCATGATGGGCTTCCTGTTGATGGTTCACAAGCCCGCACACATTCTGATGATTGGCTTGGGCGGCGGCTCGTTGGCCAAGTTTTGTTACCACCATCTGCCCGAAACCCGCATCACCGTGGTGGACATCAATCCGGATGTCATCGCCACGCGGGGGCATTTCCAGGTGCCCGATGACGACGCGCGCTTCAAAATCGTCTGCGCGGATGGTGCTGATTTCGTGCGGGATACACGCAAGACCTTTGATGTCATCCTCGTGGACGGCTTTGACGCAGACGGCCAATCCGCTCAATTGAGCAGCAAGGTCTTTTATGAAGACGCATGCCGTGTTCTACGGCCAAAGGGCGTCATGGCCATCAACCTGGACAGCTGTCACCCTGCGCACTGCGTGTTTCTGGGACGAGTCCACACCAGCTTCCGCGGAAATATGGTCGTCATTTCCGTGGAGGAGCGCGCCAACCACATCGTGTTTGCGACCAAGGCGCAGGCCCTGTCTTCGGAGAACATGGACTTGCACGCGGCGCTGGATGGTCGAGGCCCGGTTGTACACTTGCAGCTCCAGACAGAGCTTGGGCGCATCTTCCAACTGGTAGATGACGCGAGCCGGCGTCCGCCAGTCGACACTGGGGAAATTGGCGGACTGGCCTAGGCGGACCCGGTAAAATGGGGCAAAGCGGCTCAACGAGGTTATTCCATGAATTTATTCCGACGTCCGGACTACAAGTCCGATACCACCCAGTTCATTGAACAGCTCAAGAAGGATGAGCCCATGCTGGAAGCCCAGCAGCGCCAGGGTTTAAGCCTTCTGTGGAACAAGATCGTGGACCGCGACGCCTGGAAGGGTTTCCGCAGCGCCAAGGTTGCGCAAAAGCCTTACGTCTACCAGACCAATAACAAGTAAGAGCCAAATCTGGCTCTAGCCCTCGCCAATATTGCGCGGGAAGCTATTGTTTCGATAGCATTGCCATGACGCAATCCTCCACCCCCGTGGATCAGCCCGGCCCCAGCACGCCCATCCCTTCGGCCATGCCGGATGTGGTGGACCATGTTGCCGTGGCTCGCCTGTATGGTGAGCCGCTGTTCGCCATGCCGCAGGATTTGTACATTCCGCCGGACGCGCTGGAGGTGTTCCTCGAAGCCTTTGAAGGCCCGCTGGACCTGCTGCTGTACCTGATCCGCAAGCAGAACTTCAATATTCTGGACATCCCCATGGCGGCCGTGACCCGCCAGTACATGGTGTATGTGGACCAGATCCGCAAGCGCAACCTGGAGCTGGCGGCCGAATACCTGCTGATGGCCGCGATGCTGATCGAGATCAAGTCCCGCATGCTGTTGCCGCCCAAGAAGGTGGCTGAAGGGCTGGAGGCCGAAGACCCACGCGCCGAGCTGGTGCGCCGCCTGATCGAATACGAGCAGATGAAACTGGCCGCCGCCCGTCTGAACGCATTGCCACAGTTTGGCCGCGATTTCCTGAAGGCCGAGATCACGATTGAGCAGTCCCTGGCACCACGCTTTCCCGATGTGCACCTGGTCGATCTGCAGGAGGCCTGGCGCGACATCCTGAAGCGCGCCAAGCTGGTGCAGCACCACAAGATCACGCGCGAGGAACTGTCGGTGCGCGAGCACATGGGCATGGTGCTCAAGCGGTTGCAGGGTCGTCGCTTTGTCGGCTTTGAAGACCTGTTCGACCCGGCCAGTGGCGCGCCGGTGCTGGTGGTGACGTTCATTGCCCTGCTGGAGCTGGCCAAGGAAACCCTGATTGAAATCACCCAGGCCGAAGCCTTTGCGCCCATCTACGTGCGCCTGGCCTATTCCCCCACCTGACACATACCCAACCCGCGTTCTGGGCGATACGGTTAGTATTCGCCCGGCTTCGCCCAAAAACCTGTAATTGGAGTTCGACCATGACACAGCCAACCGACAGCAACGCAGCAGCCCTGCACGCCACCCCTTACGGCACGCTGCCTCCGGCGTCCCCCATGCCCAGCCGCAAGCCCATCAGCCTGCCGCGCATTCTGGAGATGCGCACCCGCGGCGAGAAGATCACCATGATCACCGCCTACGACGCCACCTTTGCTGCCGTGGCCGACGCCGCCGGCATCGACAGCATTCTGGTCGGAGACTCCCTGGGCATGGTCAGCCAGGGCCTGCACACCACGGTGGGCGTGTCGCTGGAACACATGCGCTACCACACCGAAATGGTGGCACGCGGCCTGCGCCGGGCCCAAGGCACGGCCTGGCTGATCAGCGACCTGCCGTTTGGCGCGTACCAGGAATCCCGGGAACAGGCGATTCGCAACGCATCGGTGCTGATGCAGGCCGGCGCCCACATGATCAAGCTGGAGGGCGGCGGCTGGACCACCGAGACCGTGCGTTTCCTGGTCGAACGCGGCATTCCCGTCTGTGCCCACCTGGGACTGACCCCGCAAACCGTGCACGCCCTGGGCGGCTACCGGGTGCAGGGCAAGTCACAGGCCGGCGCCGAAACACTCAAGCGCCACGCGCACGAGCTGCAGGACGCAGGTGCCTCCATGCTGGTGCTGGAGATGGTGCCAGCACCCCTGTCCGCCGAGCTGACCACCGAGCTGGTGCACTGCGCCACCATCGGCATTGGTGCCGGCAAGGGCACGGCCGGCCAGGTGCTGGTGATGCACGACATGCTGGGCCTGAACCTGGGCAAGAACCCCAAGTTCGTGCGCAACTTCATGGATGACGCCACCAGCATCCGCGGTGCGTTCGAGGCCTACATTGCCGCCGTCAAAAACGGCAGCTTCCCCGACGACACCATCCACGCCTGGTGAATTGCCTATGAAAATCATCCACACCATTTCCGAGCTGTGCGACCACCTGGCAGCCTACCGTCACCCCGCCGTGGTCCCGACCATGGGCAACCTGCATGCGGGGCATTTGGCGCTGGTGCGCCAGGCCAAGCCGCTGGGGGATGTAACCGTTTCCACCATCTTTGTGAACCGCCTGCAGTTTGCACCGCACGAAGACTTTGACACCTATCCGCGCACGCTGGATGCCGACTGCGAGCAACTGGAAGCCGCCGGTTGCGACCTGGTCTTTGCCCCCAAAGAGACCGAGATGTATCCCCAGCCCCAGAGCTTCAAGGTGCACCCGCCGACCGAGCTGGCCGACATCCTGGAAGGCCACTTTCGCCCCGGTTTCTTCATCGGCGTGTGCACCGTGGTGCTCAAGCTGCTGTCGCTGACGCAGGCGCGCACCGCACTGTTCGGCAAGAAGGACTACCAGCAGTTGATGGTCATCCGCAACATGGTCAAGCAGTTCGCCATGCCCATCAACATTGTGGGCGGTGAGACCCAGCGCAGCGAAGACGGCCTGGCGCTCTCAAGCCGCAACGGCTACCTGAGCACCGCGGAACGCGAACAGGCCGTGCAACTCAGCGCTACGCTAAAGACCGTGGCCGAAGCCCTGCGCGCCAACGCCGCACTGGGCGCGGCCGACATTGCCCGACTGGAATCCCAAGCCATGCAAACGCTCAGCCACGCCGGCTGGCGCCCCGACTACGTCGCCGTGCGCCGCCAGGCCGACCTGCAAGCGCCCCACCCTGGCGACGCCATGGTGGTGCTGGCGGCGGCGCGGTTGGGGGCTACGCGGTTGATTGATAACTTGGAAGTGTGAGGGGTGAATGGGTCGCTTGGCGGCCTCTATTTGCTACTGTTTTTGTAGCTTATTACGCCCGTTTTACGAGGGCTATCAGCGTATTTTGCTTCTGATTCGGTAGGCAGTCCGATGATTAGGAGGCATCGTGTCGATTCTCATGTCCCACAAGAACTGAGACGTACGGATGCGAGGGAAGATACCGAAGCGGCACCTTCGCGCCCGGATTTATCTCGACACGACCATCGAGCCTACGCTTCACCGTTACGGTCTTGCCATCGCCGCCAACCGGGTACTTGAGCGTGATTTCGGTGCATGTGTAACGCCCAGCAATAACACTGCACGCAAGCACTTCGCCATCAACCAACACTCCAACAGTGGAAAGGTGTGCGTTTGCCCTCTGTCGCCCGGCACGGTGCAACCCCCATGCCACCAGGACTGAGAAGACGCTGATGCCCGCGAACCAGAGACGGTAGTCCATGCCGTTTAACGCAATGTCCAGAGCACCAAAAATCGCTCAACAAAACCGACTCGGCTCCATAACTTTGCCATCAAATCCCCCTGGAACTGGCTTGCTGTCTCGACGACACGATTTGCAAACCTTGTTTAACGGATGACAATATTCTGTCAGACTCCACAGAATCGCCACAACCCACCAACCTGATTGCGGACCATGACCACTCCACTCAAAACCCTCACCCTTCTGGCAGCCCTATTGGCAGCCCAGTCCTTCGCGCAAACTCCGAATGACTTGGCTGCCGCCCGTGCGCGATACAAGCAGGAAATCGCAGCCTGCGCCGTGGCGAAGCCGATTGAGAACAAGGGCAATTGCGTGAAAGAGGCCCGGAATGCGCTGGCCGAGATCAAGCGCGGCAAGATGAAAGAAACCCGGCAATCAGCGAACTTCGAGCGAAATGCCTTCTTGCGTTGTGATGTTCACCAGGGGGATGACAAGGCGGATTGCTTCGCGCGCATCCGTGGCCATGGCAGGATCGACGGCAGTGTGGCGGGTGGTGGCATCCTGCGCGAGCTGACGACGACCACAGTCGTTGCCGCGCCGCCGGTGGTCCAGGCTCCATTGCCCAAGGCACCGGAAGGCCCTCGTCCATCCGGGCTCATGTCCAACTGCAAATGGGTTCCACCCACCGATTGGGTGTGCAAATAATCTACCCCCAACCAGCAGCCTACAAGAACCGATCCAGGATCTTGCGGCTGCGCGCATCCAGCGCCAGGTGGTCGCGGATCAGGTAGTGGATGCCGTGTGAATCCGCCACCAGCAGGCTGCCTGCGGTGCCGATGCGGCGAATGTCTTCATCGCCGCGCAGCACAAATTCCGTGTCCCCCCGGTCGGTTGCAACCGACCAGGTGCAGGGCGTGGAGAAGCTGGTAACGGCAACGATCTGATTGATCACCGGCACGAATTCACGGGAGGCCAATTCCTCGCGGATCAGGGTCCGGGCCGGCTCGTGCACCGCATCCAGTTGTTCAATCCAGGTGACCTCCTTGCCATCCAGATTCACCAGCGCAATGCCGATTTCCGGCGACTGAATGGGGAAAGCCCGCACCGGCATGACCCCGGTATAGCGTTCGCCCCCGGCGGTGGTCAGCACCAGCTTGCCAAACGGGTCGCGTTGCAGCGACCATCCATCAGTGTTCACCAAATTTTGCGCGCTACTCATTGCGAATCATCCATATCAACATCCATATTGCGGGCCTGTGCCTGGTACAGGTTGAAGTAGGCGCCCTCCTTGGCCATCAGTACATCGTGCGGGCCCTCCTCCACCACGCGGCCACGGTCCAGCACCACCAGCCGGTCGGCGCGGTGCAGGGTGGACAGGCGGTGGGCAATGGCAATGGTGGTGCGGCCTTTTACCAGGTTCTCCAGCGCCTTCTGGATTTCCTTCTCGGTCTCGGAGTCCACCGACGAGGTGGCCTCGTCCAGGATCAGGATGCGTGGGTCGATCAGCAGCGCGCGCGCAATCGAGATGCGTTGGCGCTCACCACCCGACAGACCCTGGCCGCGCTCACCCACCATGGAGTCATAGCCCTGCGGCAGGCGCAGGATGAATTCGTGTGCGTGCGCCGCGCGGGCGGCGGCGATGATTTCATCGCGGGTTGCGTCGGGCTTGCCATAGGCGAGGTTTTCGGCAATCGTGCCAAAAAACAGGAAGGGCTCCTGCAGCACCAGACCGATGTTCTGGCGGTAGTCGGAGATGGCGTAGGAACGGATGTCCACGCCATCAACCTTGATGGAGCCTTCGGACACGTCATAGAAACGGCAAATCAGGTTCACCAGGGTGCTCTTGCCGGAACCGCTGTGCCCGACCAGGCCAATCATCTCGCCCGGCGCGATGGTCAGGTTGATGCCCCGGTTGACCTCGCGATTGCCGTAGCGAAATCCGACGTTGGACACTTCGATGCGCCCTTGCACCTTGCCCACGTGTACCGGGTTGGTAGGCTCGGGCACGCTGGAGACATGGTCCAGAATGTCAAAGATGCGCTTGGCGGCCGACGCGGATTTTTGCGTGACCGACACGATGCGGCTCATCGAGTCCAGGCGGCCATAGAAGCGACTGATGTAGGCAATCGCCATCAGCAGCATGCCAACCGTAATGGTGCCCTTGGACACCTGCCAAATACCAAACGCCCACACCACCAGCAGCCCGACTTCGGTCAACAGTGAAACGCTGGGTGAGAACAGGGACCAGATTTTGTTGATGCGGTCGTTGACCAGCAGATTGTGCTGGTTGGCGTCGCGAAAGCGTTTGGCTTCACGGTGTTCCTGCGCAAAAGCCTTGACCACACGGATACCGGGAATGGTGTCGGCCAGCACATTGGTCACTTCGCCCCACACGCGGTCGATTTTTTCAAAACCTGTTTGCAATCGGTAGCGCACAAAGTGGATCATCCAGCCGATAAAGGGCAACGGTACCAAGGTGATCATGGCCAAATAGGGGTCCATGGTGAACAGGATGACCGCAGTCATCACAATCATGATCACATCACTGGCGAAGTCGGTCAGGTGCAGCGACAGGTAGACCGCAATGCGATCACTCTCACTGCCAACCCGCGACAGCAGGTCGCCCGTGCGCTTGCCGCCAAAGTACTCAAGGGACAACCGCAGCAGGTGCTCATAGGTGGTGGTGCGCAAATCCGCGGCGATGCGTTCGGACACCAGCGCCAGAACGTAGGTTTTACCCCAGCTCAGGACCCAGGCCAGCAAACCTGCGCCCAGCAGCGCGGACAGGTAAAACGCAATCGTGCCAGGCTCAACGGTTTGCCCGTTTTGCATGGGAATCAGCACCTTGTCGACCAGCGGCGCCGTCAGGTAGGGCGGCACCTGGTGCGCGGCAGTTCCCAACAGCATCAAGATAAAACCCAGCAGCAGTTGCCCCCGGTAGGGCTTCGCAAAGCGCCACAGGCGGAAAAGCGTCCAGGTTGACGGTGGGGTGTGGACCACCTTGGTGCAGATCGGGCAGTCTTCCTGATCCGGCTCCAGCGGCGCCTTGCAGCTGGGGCAGACGTTGTGCAGGGCCTGCACCAGCGGCTTGCCGTGCACCTGGTTATCCATCTGTGCATGAAACTGGTCCACCAGCCGGATGGCATGCAGGTTCTGGCCCAGCGTGAAGCGCCAGGTGGCCAGCAGACCGCTGGCATCCACCAGATTCAGGTGGCCGACACCGGCGTGGTCGTGGTGGCGGAGTTCCAGACCCTCGCGAAACGACCATTGCTGCCACTCGGACTCACCACCGGCCCGGCTGAGCAGGCGTTGGTTGGTGACCACCAGCAGCCCCCGGACAAAATGCAATCGGGTGTCGAGGTCAACCTCCAGCGCCGCCAGAACGTTCTCCTGTGCAGTGAGTTGTGATTGCACATCGCCGCGCCAGTGGGCAGAAAGTTCGCCAGGCAGGTTCGACTCAACGGATACAGCAGGGGTCATTTGATACAGACGATTTTTCGATTACTTTGGCACACAAGCCTGGCGCAAGCCGATTGCGGCTAGCTTCATACTTTACGATACTCAGTTGAAACCCAGAACGCCCGGCCCCAGAAGGTACCGGGTGAGCGAGAATACATAACGCGGCCAGCCCCACATCGGTGGACTGCCCAACCCACAAGCAGCCATGACGGACCCAAAAAAGATCGACATTCTCCGGGTGACACACCTGCGCGGCCCCAATATCTGGACCTACCGGCCCGTGATAGAAGCCTGGGTCGACATTGGAGAGCTGGAGGATTTCCCCTCCAACACCATTCCCGGCTTTTATGAACGCCTCACCACCCTCCTGCCCAGCCTGATCGAACACCACTGCAGCCCCGGCGTGCGGGGTGGTTTTTTGCAGCGGGTACAGGAAGGCACCTATGCCGCGCACATAGTGGAACACGTCACGCTGGAACTGCAAAACCTGGCGGGAATGAAGACGGGCTTCGGCAAGGCGCGATCCACCGCCAAGCGCGGCGTCTACAAGATTGCCTTTCGCACCCGCCAGGAGCAGGTGGGACGCGAGGCCCTGGTTGCCGCACGCGATCTGGTCGTGGCTGCCATCAACAACACCCCCTACGACGTGGCTGCCACCGTAGCCACCTTGCAGGGCCGGGTCGATGACCTGTGCCTGGGACCCAGCACGGCCCACATTGTGGATGCCGCCACTGACCGCAGAATTCCATCCATTCGCCTGACCGAAGGCAATCTGGTGCAACTGGGCTACGGCATCAACCAGCGCCGGATCTGGACCGCCGAGACCGACCAGACATCGGCCATCGCCGAGGAAATTGCCAGCGACAAGGACCTGACCAAATCCCTGCTGAAAGCCTGCGGCGTGCCCATTCCCGAAGGGCAGATGGTGCGCAGTGCAGAAGCCGCCTGGGAGGCTGCGCAGGATGTCGGCGTGCCGGTGGTGCTCAAGCCCTACAACGGCAACCACGGACGCGGCGTGTCCCTGAACCTGTCGCTGGAAGACGAGATCAAGGCAGCCTATGCCGTTGCCGTGGAACGCGGCAACGGCAGCAGCAGCGTCATTGTCGAGAAATACATCCGCGGCGATGAACACCGCCTGCTGGTGGTTGGCAAGCAGGTGGTTGCTGCCGCCTGTGGCGAAACGCTGTGGATTACCGGTGACGGAGTGTCAACGATCGATCAGCTCTGCTGGAGCCAGATCAACAACGTCGACCCGCGGCGCGGCCGCACGGAAGAATTCCCCCTCAATGTGGTGGTACCCAGCGAAAGCCGGGAAGTGTTGCTGGAACTTGAGCGCGTGAACCTGACGCCTGAGAGCGTTCCGGCCAACGGGCAAAAAGTCCTGATCCAGCAAAACGGCAACGTGGCGCACGACATCACGGATCGTGTGCACCCCACCGTGGCCGCCATGGCCGCGCTTGCCGCGCGTGTGGTGGGCCTGGACATTGCGGGTATCGACATGGTGCTGGAAGATGCCAGCAAACCCATGTCTGCCCAGCAGGGTGCCGTCATCGAGGTCAATGCCAGCCCCGGCCTGCTGGCCCACATCAAGCCCGCGCAAGGCCAGGGCCGCCCGGTGGGCAAGGCCATCATCGAGCACTTGTTCAAAACCGACCGTGACGGCCGCATCCCCATCGTTGGCATCACCGGCACCCAAAAGACCGGCCGCATCGCCCGCATGATCGCGTGGCTGGTCCACATCAGCGGCAAGCATGTGGGCCTGGCCTGCAGCGAGGGCCTGTACCTGGATGGCCGCCAGGTCGAGTCCAAGGATTGCGCCCACTGGGAAGCCGGCCAGCGCCTGCTGATCAACCGCTCGGTGCAGGCCGCCGTGTTTGAAAACGGCAGCAAGACCATCCTGGCCGAAGGCCTGGCGTATGACAAGTGCTCGGTCGGTGTGGTCACCGATGTGGGCTGGCAGGAAGAACTGGCCGAGTTCGACATCCTGGATGCGGAGCAGACCTACAAGGTCGCGCGCTCCCAGGTGGACGTCATTCTGCCCACCGGTACCGCTGTGCTGAATTCCGCCGATCCCCAGGTCGTGGAAATGGCGGAGCTGTGCGATGGCGCGGTCATCTTCTATGGCATGGACCCGAAGTCGCCCGTCATGTCCCGCCACCGCGATGCGGGCGAGCGCGTGGTCTATGTGCGTGACGACCAGATCGTGCTGTCCCACGGACCGCAGGACATTGCGATGCTGCCGCTGTCCTCGCTGAAGCCCGCCAAGGCCTCGCAGCCTGAAATGGTGATGGCCGCCGTGGCCGCCGCCTGGGCATTGAACATCCCCCCGGAATTGATTGGTGCCGGCCTGCGCACCTTCGAGTCCAACCCCAAAAAAACCCCTTATTGATAACTTTGCGGGACAGACCTTTAGCTCTGTCCTCAACTGATTAGGACGACCATGGAAGTCACCCGTATCCGGGCCCTGCGCGGCCCCAACCTGTGGAGCCACCACACGGCCATACAAGCCATCGTGTCCTGCAATGCCGTCGAACGTTCGATCGGCAGGATCGACGGTTTTGAGTCGCGCGTGCGCGCCCGCTTCCCCGAAATCGGACCACTGCAGCCCACCGGCCACGACGACTCGATTCCGATGGTCCATGTGCTGGAACTGGCAGCGCTGGGGCTGCAAGCCCAGGCCGGCTGCCCTGTCACTTTCAGCTGCACCACGCCCACCGTGGACGCCGATGTCTATCAGTTGGTGGTCGAGTACAGCGAAGAGGCCGTTGGACGCCTGGCGCTAGATCTGGCGCAAACGCTGTGCCAGTCCGCTCTGGACGACACCCCTTTCGACCTGGGCGGCGCGCTGACACAGCTGCGTGACCTGGACGAAGATGTGCGCCTGGGGCCCAGCACCGGCTGCATCGTGGATGCCGCAGTGGCCCGCAACATCCCATTCAGCCGCATGACCGAAGGCAGCATGGTGCGCTTTGGCTGGGGCAGCAAACAGCGCCGCATCCAGGCCGCTGAGATGGATATCACCAGCGCCATTGCCGAATCCATCGCGCAGGACAAGGAACTGACCAAGAAGCTGCTGGCAGCCGCCGGCGTACCCGTGCCCCAGGGCCGCTCGGTGACCGACCCCGAAGATGCCTGGAATGCGGCCTGCGAGATCGGCCTGCCCGTCGTGGTCAAGCCACTTGACGGCAACCAGGGCAAGGGAGTCACGGTCAACATCACAACCAAGGAGCATTTGCTCAAAGCCTACGCCACCGCCACCGAATTCCGCGACGACATCCTGGTGGAACGCTACATGCCGGGCAACGACTTCCGCCTGCTGGTGGTGGGCGACAAGCTGGTCGCGGCGGCCCGGCGCGATCCGCCCAAGGTGGTAGGCGACGGCGAACACACCATTGCCGAACTGGTGGCCCAGGTCAACCTGGACCCGCGCCGTGGCTCCGGTCACTCGACATCGTTGACCAAGATCCGCTTCGACGACATTGCGCACGTCTGCCTGGCCAACCAGGGCTTCAAGGCCGATGACATTCCGGCCAAGGGACAGCGCGTGAACCTGCGCAACAACGCCAACCTATCCACCGGCGGTTCCGCCACCGACGTGACGGACGACGTGCACCCCGATGTGGCGGCGCGCGCCGTGGCGGCCGCCCATATGGTGGGCCTCGACATTTGTGGCGTGGACCTGGTGGCCGACAGCATCCTGCGCCCGATTGAGGAAGTGGGCGGCGGCATTGTCGAAGTGAACGCCGCTCCGGGGCTGCGCATGCACCTGAGCCCCTCGTTTGGCAAGGGCCGCGCCGTGGGCGAGGCCATCATCTCCAGCATGTTCAAGAACGGCGAGAACGGGCGCATCCCCATCGTGGCCGTGACCGGCACCAACGGCAAGACCACCACGGTGCGCCTGATTTCCCACCTGCTGACCCAAAACGGCCTGTGCGTGGGCATGACCAACACCGACGGTGTCTACGTGGGCGGCCAGTGCATCGACTCCGGCGACTGCAGCGGACCCAAGAGCGCCAAGAGCGTGCTGCTGCACCCGGATGTGGACGCCGCAGTGCTCGAAACCGCCCGCGGCGGCGTGCTGCGCGAGGGCCTGGCGTTTGACCGCTGCGACGTGGCGGTCGTGACCAACGTCGGCAGCGGCGACCACCTGGGACTGAACTACATCACCACGGTGCAGGACCTGGCGGTGCTCAAGCGGGTCATTGTGCAAAACGTGTCGCCTGCCGGCGTGGCTGTGCTCAATGCCACGGACCCCACCGTGGCGGCCATGGCCGCCAAGTGCCGCGGCTCGGTGACCTTCTTCGCGGTCGACAAGTTCCACCCCGTCATGGCCACGCACCGTGCGCAGGGGCAGGCCGTGGTCTACGTGGAAAACGGCCACATCGTGGCCAGCAAGGGCGACTTCCAGCAGACCATGGCCCTGGCCGACATTCCACTGACCATGGGTGGCATGATCCCGTTCCAGGTGGAAAACGTCATGGCCTCGGTGGCTGCCGCCTGGGCTCTGGGCCTGGGTTGGGACCTCATCCGTCAAGGCCTGCGCAACTTCGACAACGATGCCAACAACGCCCAGGGCCGCTTCAACCTGTTCAAGTACCGCGGTGCGACCGTCATTGCAGATTACGGCCACAACCCCGATGCCATGCTGGCCCTGGTGCAGGCCGTGGAAGCCATGCCAGCCACGCGCCGCTCGGTGGTGATCAGCGGCGCCGGCGACCGGCGCGACCAGGACATTCGCCAGCAGACCGAAATTCTGGGCGATGCGTTTGACGAGGTCATTCTCTATGAGGACCAGTGCCAGCGCGGCCGCCAGGACGGCGAGGTGATTGCCCTGCTACGCCAGGGGCTGCTCAATGCACGGCGCACCACGCAGTCCAGCGAGATCAAGGGCGAGTTTGTGGCCATTGACACGGCCATGGACAAACTCACGAAGGGCGAACTGTGCCTGATCCTGGTGGACCAGGTTGAAGAAGCCATGGCCCACATCGCCGCACGGGTGGCCAAGGGCTGAACCGCAAAGCCGAGGGGGCCAACTACTTCAGACTCCTTCGTTGGTCGGCTCGCGCCCCATCAGCGCGGCCACTGCCTGGGCGGCCTGCAGGCGGCCATCCAGCAGGTCCACCACGCCCTGGGCAATCGGCATGGCCACACCCAGGGTCTGCGCCCGTTGCACCACGGTGCGGGCGCTGTAGACACCTTCCGCCACATGCCCCAGGGCCTCAATGGCCTGCTGCAGGGTCTTGCCCTGCGCCATGGCCGTGCCCACTCGGCGGTTGCGGGACAGGTCGCCGGTGGCGGTCAGCACCAGATCGCCCAGGCCGCTGAGTCCCATGAAGGTTTCCGACTTGGCGCCCAGTGCCACACCGAGGCGCGTCATTTCCGCCAGACCACGCGTGATCAGCGCAGCGCGGGCGTTCAGGCCCAGTTGCAAGCCGTCGCACAAACCGGTGGCAATGGCCAGCACGTTCTTGACCGCACCGCCAACCTCGACGCCGACCACGTCGTCATTGGCATACACGCGCAGGGTCGAACTGTGGAAGGCCGCCACCAGCGCCTCGCGCACATCCGGATGCGCACTGGCCGCCACCAGGGCCGTGGGTTGGCCGAGTGCCACTTCCTGAGCAAAACTGGGGCCGCTGAGCACGCCGGCCCGTAGTCCCGGTGCCACCTGGTGCTGGATTTCGTGGCCCATCAGGCCGGGTGCGGCACCAATGCCGGCCTCGAACCCCTTGCACAGCCAGGCAACGGCGGCGCTGCAGTCCCGCATCTGTGCGAGAAGACCGCGCAGGCCGGCCATGGGCGAGGCCACGATCACCAGATCGCAGCTCTTCAGATCGGCCAGTAGTTCGGGCAAGGCCTGGGAACTGAGCCGCAGGCTGGGTGGCAGGGACGCGCCGGGCAGGTAGCGCCGGTTTTCCCGGCTCTGCTGCATGGCTAGTCCCTGCGCCGCATCACGCACCCACAGGGTGACATCATGCTGTGCCAGGGGGTTGCGGCTGGCGCTGATGGCCACGGCCGTACCCCAGGCACCGCCCCCTATTACTACGATTTTCATAGCAGCTTACGCACTATTCACGAGGGCTAGAGGGCAATTTTACCCAAAACTTATTGAGGCAGAGCGCCTTCAGGGGTGCCAGCGGCGCGGGCCTGCTGTTGCTGCTCGTACATGGACTGGAAGTTGATTTCCGTCAGGTGCACGGGTGGAAAGCCGGCGCGCTGCACCAGATCGGCCACGTTGCCGCGCAGGTAGGGGTAGACGATCTGCGGGCAGGCGATGCCCATGATCTGGCCCATCTGGTCTTCCGGCACGTTGCGGATTTCAAAGATGCCGGCTTGCTTGGCTTCGACCAGGAACACGGTTTTGTCCTTGATCTTGGTGTGCACGGTGGCAGTCACGCTGACTTCATACACGCCATCGGCCACAGGAGCGGCTTCCACGCCCAACTGGATGTCCACGCTGGGTTGTTCCTGTTCCAGCAGGATGGCGGGCGAGTTGGGCTGTTCGAGCGACGACTCCTTCAGGTAGACGCGCTGAATCTGGAAAACGGGGGTCTGGTCTGACATACAACAGTCTTTCTAAGTAAAACAATGCCCACCCGAAATACTCCGGGTGGGCTGATAACGGGAATTTCGTTGAACGCGAATTATGTCAGGCCGGCAAGCACTTCCGGCCCGGGCATTTACGCCGCGTTGAGCAGGGGCAGCAACCCGCCCTGGCTATCCAGCGCCATCAGGTCGTCGCACCCGCCGACATGAGTGGATCCAATGAAAATCTGCGGCACCGTGCGCCGCCCGGTCAGCTCCATCATCGCCATGCGCTCCTGCGGCTGGCTGTCGACACGGATTTCTTCAATGGTTTCCACTCCCTTGGAGTGCAGGATGCGCTTGGCCTGCACACAGTAGGGGCAGACAGCCGTGGTGTACATTTTTACGGGCTGCATGGCATCAGGCCTTTTCAATCGGCAGGTTCGCCGCTTTCCAGGCCGCCAGACCACCGCCCAGCGACTGGGCCTGCTCGTAGCCCAGTTTCTTGGCAATGGCCACGGCGCGGCCGGATCGCGCGCCGGACTGACAGACCAGAATCAGCGGAACGGACTTGTTCTTGACCGTGCCGGCCAGTTTGGACTCCAGCTCTCCGAGCGGCAGGTTCTTCGCACCGCCGACGTGGCCGGCGGCAAACTCGTTGGGCTCGCACACGTCAACAACCACGGCTTTTTCGCGGTTAATGAGCTGAACCGCGCCGGCGGGGTCCAGGCCAGCCATGGCGGCACCCTGAATCACGGGCAACAGCAGCATCGAGCCCGAGGCCACTGCAATGGCAATCAACATCCAGTTATCGAGAATGAACTTCACTTTATTCCTTGTTAGTTTCCACGTAGAGAGTCTGCCATTTTAGAATGGTGGGTGTTTTGCTGCAGAGCAAGTCCCCCGCTAACCCCAATTCCTTCCCACCCATGTACAAAATCGTTCTCATTCGCCACGGCGAATCCACCTGGAATCTCGAAAACCGCTTTACAGGCTGGACCGATGTGGACCTGACCCCCACCGGCGTCTCCCAGGCCATGTCCGCCGGCAAGCTGCTCAAGGCCGAAGGCTATGCATTTGATCTGGCTTACACCAGCGTACTCAAGCGCGCCATCCACACCCTGTGGTACGCCCTGGATGAGATGGATTGCACATGGCTGCCCGTGGTCAAGAACTGGCGCCTGAACGAGCGCCACTATGGTGCCTTGCAGGGCCTGAACAAAGCCGACATGGCCAAGCAGTACGGTGACGCCCAGGTGCTGGTCTGGCGCCGCAGCTACGACACGCCTCCGCCCGCACTGGAACCCACCGACGCCCGCAGCGAACGCGGTGACCGCCGTTACGCCGACCTGGCACCCAGCGACGTGCCGCTGACCGAGTGCCTGAAAGATACTGTGGCGCGTGTGCTGCCGTTCTGGAACGAATCCATGGCGCCCGCCATCAAGGCCGGCAAACGCATCGTGGTCGCTGCCCACGGCAACTCCATTCGCGCCCTGGTGAAATACCTGGACAACATTGCAGACGACGAGATTGTTGGCGTGAACATTCCCAACGGCATCCCCCTGGTCTATGAGCTGGATGAAAACCTCAAACCCATCCGCCACTACTACCTGGGTGACGCCGAAGCGGCAGCCAAGGCAGCTGCGGCCGTGGCATCCCAGGGCAAGGCCTGAAACGCAGGAACTAAACTGGCTTGTCACCGCATATATCGACCCTGCGCACGCGCGAACGACGGAACTCACGGCTGGGCGAGCCCTCCAAGGTGTATATTGAAGTGGCACTGGAATACTTATGGGTCAAAAACTGAAAATTGCGGGCTGGATTGGACTGGGCGTCATGGCCGGAGCGTTGACCACGGTTTCGCTCCAGACCGTCGCACGCAACACGCTGGCACCACTGCCGCTGGAGGAGTTGCAACAGCTGGCGGCTGTCTTCGGCATGGTCAAGAGCGACTATGTCGAGCCCGTGGACGAAAAGAAGCTGATCACCGAAGCCATTGCCGGCATGGTGTCCAGCCTGGACCCGCACTCCCAGTACTTTGACAAGAAGTCATTCAAGGAATTCAAGGAAGGCACTTCCGGCCGCTTTGTCGGCGTCGGCATTGAAATCACCCACGAAGACGGGCTGGTCAAAGTGGTGTCGCCCATCGAAGGCTCGCCGGCCTTTCGGGCTGGCATCAAGACCAATGACCTGATCACCCGCGTAGATGACACCGCCGTCAAGGGACTGACCCTGAACGAGGCCGTCAAGCGCATGCGCGGCGAACCCAACACCAAGGTAGTGCTGACCGTGTTCCGCAAGGACGAGAACCGCACCTTCCCGGTGACCATCATCCGCGAAGAGATCAAGCAGCAATCCGTTCGCGGCAAGTTGCTGGAGCCGGGCTATGCCTGGGTGCGCGTCAGCCAGTTCCAGGAGCGCACGGTTGATGACTTTGCCCGCAAGCTTGACGAAATCTACAAGCAGGACCCCAACATCAAGGGATTGGTTCTGGACCTGCGCAATGATCCGGGCGGCCTGCTGAACGCTGCAGTGGCGGTGTCGGCAACCTTCCTGCCGGAAGGTGTGACCGTGGTGTCCACCAATGGGCAGACGGCTGAGAGCAAGCAGGTGCTGAAGGCCACGGTGCGCGACTACCTGGGGCGCGATGGCACCGATCCGCTGAAAAAAATGCCTGCCGGCCTGAAGAAGGTTCCGCTGGTGGTTCTGGTCAATGAAGGCTCTGCCTCGGCCAGCGAGATCGTGGCAGGCGCCCTGCAGGACCACAAACGTGCCATCCTGATGGGTAGCCAGACCTTTGGCAAAGGCTCGGTCCAGACCTTCCGTCCATTGGGGCCGGATACCGGTCTGAAGATCACCACCTCACGCTATTACACGCCCAGTGGTAAGTCGATTCAAGCGAAAGGCATCGTGCCGGACGTGATGATCGATGACACCGAAGAAGGCAGCCCGTATGCCGCCCTGCGCATGCGGGAGGCCGATCTGGGCAAGCACCTGGCCAGTGGTCAGGGCGAGGAAGTCAAGGACGCCTCCCGTGAAAAGGCGCGCGATGAAGCCCTCAAACGCCTGGAAGAGGAATCCCGCAAACCCGCCGCCGAACGCCGTCCGCCCGAATTCGGGTCCGAAAAGGACTTTCAGCTCACCCAGGCCTTGAACCAGCTCAAGGGCCGCCCGGTCCTGGTCAGCAAAATCCTGGTGGAACGCAAGGAAGAGCCCAAAGACAACTAGGCCCGACGGCGAGACCTTGCCATGGATGACTCGCAACTGCTGCGGTATTCGCGCCACATCCTTCTGAATGAGGTGGGGGTCGAGGGACAGGAGCGCATTCTGCAGGCCCGGGTGCTGGTGATTGGAGTCGGTGGACTGGGTTCACCCGCCGCGCTGTACCTGGCAACGGCGGGAGTGGGTCACCTGACCCTGGTGGACCACGACACCGTGGACCTGACCAACCTGCAGCGCCAGATAGCCCACACCGAGGCCCGTGTGGGTCAACCCAAGGTGGAGTCCGCACGCCAGGCCCTGTTGGCCATCAACCCGGAACTCCAGATCACAACCCTGGCCGAGCGCGCCGATGCCCAGCGGCTAGACACCCTGGTCGCCGATGCGGATGTGGTGCTGGACTGCAGTGACAACTTCGCGACCCGCCAGGCCCTGAACACGGCTTGTGTACGCCATGGCATACCGCTGGTTTCCGGCGCAGCCATCCGTTTTGACGGACAACTCGCGGTCTACGACCCCAGGCAGGACAACTCCCCCTGCTACGCCTGTGTGTTCCCGCCAGACACCGCTTTTGAAGAAACGCGCTGCGCCACCATGGGAGTGTTTGCGCCGTTGGTCGGCATCATCGGCAGCATGCAGGCTGCCGAAGCCCTGAAACTGATCAGTGGTGCGGGCGAGCCGGCGGTGGGACGGCTGCTGATGCTGGACGGGCGCGACATGACCTGGTCCGACATCCGCCTGCCGCGCAACCCGCAGTGCCCGGTCTGCGGCACGACGCACCCATGAGCGAAGCGCGGGGCCGCCCCACACTGGCCCGCTGGCTCCCGTTTCTGACGTGGCCACGACCCGATGCAAAGCTGATGCGCGGGGAGATCTTGGCCGGGTTGACCGTGTCACTGATCATCGTGCCCCAATCGGTGGCCTACGCCGCGCTGGCCGGCATGCCTCTGGTCACCGGCATTTATGCCGCCTTCCTTCCGGCACTGGTGGCGGTTTTATGGAGTGCGTCGCCCCGCCTCTCGGTAGGACCTACCGCGCTGACCAGCCTGCTGGTGATGGCGTCGCTCTCGGGCCTCGCCGAACCCGGCAGTCCCCAGTGGGTAAGCCTGGCCGTATGGCTGGCGCTGCTGAGCGGCCTGATGCAGTTGGCATTGGGAGGCTGGCGATTCGCCTGGATACTGAACCTGGTAAGTGCCCCGGTGCTGTCGGGATTCACGCAGGCCGCCACCGTCCTGATCATCCTCTCGCAGTTGCCATCGCTCATCGGCCTGGAGAGCAACTGGGCCAGTCTGCTGGATGCCCCGCGCCTGAATGCCGCAACGGCTGCCTTCGGCCTGGGAAGCCTGGCCCTGCTGGTAGCCGGTCGGAAGGTAGCCCCGCGCTTTCCGGTCGTGATGCTGGTCGTGGTTGGCGCTGGCGCCATCAGTTACCTCAGCGGGTATGCGGCGCACGGTGGTGCCATCGTGGGACTCCTGCCCTCTGGCTTGCCCGGGTTCTACTGGCCCGGCATGCCGGCCTGGGGCGCCCTGGGTGGATTGCTGGTGCCCGCCATGGTCATCACCCTGGTGAGCTTTCTGGAGACTGCGTCCAGTGCCAAGGTGGAGAACCAGAGTGTGCGCAAACCCTGGAATGACAACCAGGACCTGATCGCCCAGGGGCTGGCCAAGCTGGCCTCCGGCCTCACCGGCGGATTTCCCACCAGTTCATCCTTCTCGCGCTCGGCTATCAACCTGTATGCTGGCGCCAAAACCGGCTGGGCCACCCTGGTGACGGTGCTGATGGTTCTGGTCGTGCTGCTGTGGCTCACACCGGCGCTGTACTACGTGCCGTCGCCGGTGCTGGCAGCGGTCGTGGTGGTGGCCGTCAGCAGCCTGTTCCAGCCCGCCCGCTTTGTCAGTCTGTGGCGGGTGCTGCGCGTGGAGGCCTTCACCATGGGGGTGACGTTTGTGGTGACCCTGGTCACGGCGCCACGCATTTACTGGGGCGTGCTGGCAGGTGTCATGATCAGCCTGATTGCCTTCCTGCACCAGCGTCTGCACCCCCGCATCATCGAAGTCGGACTGCATCCGGATGGCAGCCTGCGTGACCGCCATCTGTGGAAACTCCCGCCACTGGCAGACAACATGTATGCCCTGCGCATGGACGCCGAACTTGATTTCGCAGCCGCCAGCAGTTTCGAGCGGAACGTCTCAGAGTACCTTTTGGCTTATCCGCAGACACGCCACGTGTGCCTGTTCGCGCAGCCCATCAACCGGATCGACGCCACCGGTGTGGAAGTGTTTGCGACACTGCGGACATCCCTGGCGGCACAAGGCGTTACCCTGCATATCAGCGGAATGAAGCTCCCGGTCGAGCAGGTGCTGGCCCGTGCCGGGCAATTGCACGCCAGCACGCTCTTGAAGCTCTACCGCACCGATGCCGATGCGATTGCCAGCCTGGCGTCCGCTACACGGGTCGAAAATCCCGCATCCAGCCCCCAGGAAACAGCGCAAAAATAGCCTGTATTTCCACGCCAAATGTCAGGATGAAGCACGGCATTCGGTGTCTGGATGCCCCCAGTTCCTGTTATGCTTGAACGCAAACTTTGACACATCCCGTGGCTCCCCAAACTACCAGTTCTTTCATTGCCTTGCAGCAACTGCAATTGGACGATGCACGCGCCTTGCTGGACCACAGCATGCTGGTGGCCCTGCCATCTCTGCAGGAGTCCCCCGCCGGCTACCTGCAAGGTGTGATTGACGGGCTGTGCGAGTTGTCGCTCAAGGACCCATTGACCGGATTGGGCAACCGGCGCCATTTCTGTGCAGTGCAGGAGCGTACCATCGACGGGGTTGCACGTTCGGGCGACCCGGCTCTGTTGCTCATGCTCGATGTAGACCATTTCAAGCGAGTCAATGACACCTATGGTCACCAAGTGGGGGACCAGGTGCTGCAGGCCATAGGCAGGGCCATTGCCAATTGTGTGCGCCCCATGGATACCGTGGCCCGCTATGGCGGTGAAGAGTTTGCCGTCGTTCTACCCAACTGCCACACCTCCTTTGGTGCCACCGTTGCCGAACGTATCCGTGCCGCAGTGGAATCCCTGGTTATTCCCATTTCTCCCAGTCTGACAATCAAAGTAACCGCCAGCGTGGGCGGTGCCTACGCACCCGAGTGGGTTCGCTCTACCGCCTCCTTGTGGACGGAACGCGCTGACCTGCAGTTGTACAGGGCCAAGTCCGAAGGCCGAAACCGGGTGTGTCTGGACCATCCACAGGAAATTTACGTGAGCGCAGAGGAAAAGAATCTCCTGTTTGGGCATCTTGCGCTGGGTGAGCCCGCGTGGATTGAAAGTGTTACCGGCGAAGTGCCCGGCGCGTCGGCCCTGGGTGCCGCACAGAGGGTCAATTGATGTCTGACGTAGTGAATTCCCCCGCATCCACCGAAGCGACCGCCTCGGTTCCGCTCAAGCCCATTGGCAAGGTGGTGGCCGTGACCAGCGGCAAGGGTGGCGTTGGCAAGACCTTTGTATCCGCCAATCTGGCTGCTGCGCTGGCCAAACTGGGTCTGCGTGTACTGGTACTTGACGCCGACCTGGGCCTGGCAAATCTCGACGTGGTGCTGAATCTGTACCCCAAAATCACCCTGCACGACGTATTCACCGGCAAGGCCAAGCTCGAAGAGGCCATCATCCGTGCCCCTGGCGGGTTCTCCGTCCTGCTGGCCGGATCCGGCATGGTGGAATACTCCCGCCTGACGCCCGAGGTACGTGACGACTTCCTGCGCATCATGAACGGCCTGACGCCACATTACGACGTGGTGCTGCTGGACACCGGCGCCGGTATTTCGGACGTAGTGTTGTTCGCCGTGTCGCTGGCCTCCGAGGTGCTGGTCGTGGCCACGCCCGAGCCCACTTCGTTGACCGATGCCTACGCCACCATCAAGGTGCTGGTGGGCCAGCAAAAGCGCCAGACCATCCGCATGGTGATCAACCAGACCGCGCGACTGGGCGATGGCCGGGCCATCACGGTGCAACTGCAACAGGTTCTGGACCGTTTTGTTGCCACCGACCCCGCACGCCCGATCAAACTGATTCACATGGGTGACATACCGGCCGACCTTTCGGTGCGCCAGGCCGTCATGCGCCGCCAGTTGCTGATGCAAGCAACGCCCAGTTGCCCGGCAGCCATGGCCATTTCACAACTGGCACTCAAGCTCGAAAGCAGTGTGATTTCACCCAACCGCTGACAGAACGCTCACGCGGTCAGAATCCAGCCCTCCAGAGGATCCAGATCGGGCGGCAGCCCGTACAACACGTCTCCCTGGGCGTGCCGCTGCTGCCCCCAGGCCGCCTGCACCAGACACAGCACGGCGTCCAGCGAATCCCCCGATGCATCATCCACCAGGGCATCGCGCTGGGAATGGGTCAGTTTCAGGCGCAGGCCCAGCCGGGTTTGCCCGGTCTCCAAGCCGGTCACAAGGTCTTTGCGTGCAATCAGGCGCTCAGGCGTCTGCTTGGCCCGGTCATCACTCTTGTAGCTGCGCCGCCCCAGCAACTCACGCGCCAGCAGGCCTGGATAGGCCTCCAGGGCGACCTTTCGCACACTGCCCGCGTCCTTCGTGCCTTGCGAGTGGAGTCCGGGGAATGCAACCCCCGCGTCCAGCAGCCGGGGAACACCCGCATGGAGCATGAAGGCCACCGGTGGATTCACCCATTTCATGGACGGACTCGACCCGGCCGGAACGTCACAAGTGCGGTGTGCAAATTTGCCACCCACAGGGCGTGCGTCGCAAAAGGCCGCAAACATTGCACGGATTTCGTCACGACTCAGGCTGGCGTAGTGGCGCAGGCAGGCCTCCCAGTCGAGCGGCCAATCCAGGGCTTGGACCAGCACCCGCGGCAAACCGAATGGCATATCAAAGCCGCCGACCCAGGCTCGCGGTTGTGCCAGCCACTGTTCAAAGACAGACAGAGAAGTCAACGCTTCCAGCCGCTCCAGCACCACCACGCTTCCACGCAAATGACCCCAGGCCACTACGATGGGTTTGCGCAGCGTGGGGCTGCTGGAGAAGTCACAACCGAGGAGGTGCACCATCGCCGATCGCCCCCTCCCAGCAACAGCGCAGAGCCGCGCGCCAGCGATCCCAGAATCAAACGCGGCCGATGATGGACGCGGTGGCCATCAGTTCTTCGAGCAGGGCCAGCGACACCTGACCTGACACCGAGTACGGGTCCAGCTCGGGTTTTTCGGCGTATTTCAGCAAGATGCTGTGATTGATCTTGGACATATTGACCTGCCCCATGGTCCAGCCACCAAAGCGGCGCTCGAGAATTTCCTCATAGTGAAGAAGCACCACGTCCTTGTGTCGCACGTCTTTCTGGATGTGGCCAAACAGGTCGCTGACCGCCATGCGCCCACCCTCAATGGCCTGCAAAAAGATGCCGCCGCCGTAGCACAGGATGCCGGTTATGCCGCAGGTCGGGTTGTACTGGCGGGACTTGGCAAGAATGGTTTCAATCGCCTCCGCACTCGGGTCCACCGCGCGGCTGGCATACAACAAACGAACCAACATGGCTTAGCCTTTCCGGGGGATGAGAGACAGGAATTCGCGCCGAAGATTGGAATCCTTGAGGAACACGCCGCGCATGACCGAGTTGATCATCTTGCTGTCCATGTCCTTCACGCCGCGCCAGGCCATGCAGTAGTGGCTGGCCTCCATGACGATGGCCAGGCCGTCGGGCTGGGTCTTTTCCTGGATCAGGTCGGCCAGTTGCACCACGGCCTCTTCCTGTATCTGCGGGCGGCCCATGATCCACTCGGCCAGACGGGCGTACTTGGACAGGCCGATCACATTGGTGTGCTCATTGGGCATGACCCCGATCCATATCTTGCCGATGACCGGGCAGAAATGGTGGCTGCAGGCGCTGCGCACGGTAATGGGGCCAACAATCATCAGCTCGTTGAGGTGGCCCACGTTGGGGAATTCGGTGATGTTGGGGCCCTGCACATAGCGGCCACGGAACACTTCCTGCACATACATCTTGGCCACGCGGCGGGCGGTGTTGTCGGTGTTGTGGTCGTTGGCAGTGTCGATGACCAGGCTGTCCAACACGCCCTGCATCTTGGCCTCGACCTCGTCGAGCAACAACTCCAGCTCGGCCGGGGTCACGAACTCGGCGATATTGTCGTTGGCATGGAAACGTTTGCGGGCGGCCAGCAGGCGCTCCCGAATCTTGACGGAAACCGGTGTTCCCTGATCTTCATCCGCTGGATTCATGGTGCTCTGATTCTTCATTAACATCGGAGAATACTACCAGCCTTTGCCTAGTAAGGTTTTTGACCACCAGCCCTCGTGTCAACTGCGTGACGCGCTATCAAATCAATAGCTACGACCCGCCAGAAACAACAAAAGGCGCATCACCCCGAAGGCCAGACGATCCAGTAGGCGCTGGCGCCAGGGGCGCTGTGCATAGGCCTGTGCGTTCAGCTGTACTCCCTGGGTCTGCATGGCAGTGAGCAGACTGGCACGCAGTGCACGGGCAAACGGCGCATCCTCCACCACCACATTGGCCTCGCGCGCCAGCAGCAAACTCAAAGGGTCTAGGTTGCTTGAGCCCACCGTGGCCCAGTGACTGTCCACCACCGCCACCTTGGCATGCAGGAAGCCGGCCGAATACTCGTGGATTTCGACACCCGCCGCCAGCAACACGCCAAACACCGGCCGGGCGCCGTGGTACTGCATGAAATACTCATAGCGGCCTTGCAGTAGCAGACGCACCCGCACCCCGCGGCGCGCGGCGTGGATCAACGCCCGGCGCAGCTTGCCGCCGGGCAGGAAGTAGGCACTGGCAATCAGCACCTCGTGGCGGGCACCGGCAATCGCCTTGCGGTAGGCACGCTCGATGCTATGGCGGTTGCGCACGTTGTCGCGCAGTACCAGTGCGGCGCTCACGCCGCCGTGCCCCAGAGCGGAACGATCCGTTGCCACCGCGCCGGGACCCCAGGCGGACAGCTCAGCGTCTTTCCAGGTCTGGCGTGCGCCGCCGAATTTCAGGTTTTCCAGTTGCCGCGTGAACTGCAAGCGGCCCCAGAATTGGATCATGGTCCGTTGCGCAGCGGCGACCAGCGGCCCAGTCACCCGCACGGCAAAGTCATAGCGGGGCGACTCCAGGGCTCCGTAGCTGGGGTCCACATGGTCGTCCAAAATATTGATGCCGCCACAGAAGGCCACCTGCGCATCCACCACGCACAGCTTGCGATGCAGGCGCCGCCAACCCACCGGAATCAACAAGCCCCAGCGCCCCAGCGGCGAGAACCGGTGCCAGCACACGCCAGACTGTTCAAACCGCAGAATCCACTGCGCCGGCACCATGGGTGTTCCAATGCCGTCCATGACAAGGTATACCGCCACGCCACGTAGCGCCGCGCGTTCCAGCGCAGCGGCGACCTGCTCGCCACTGACATCAAAATGGAAGATGTAGGTTTCCAGCCATACCTCATCCGTTGCGGTATCAATGGCGGCCAACAGGGATGGGAAAAATTCCGCACCGCCCTGCAGCAACTGCAGGTGGTGGCCAGCACTCAACGGGTTCGCAGTCAAATCGGGCCAGCCGGCAAATCGAATTCCGCGATCAACGGCAGGTGGTCCGACATGCGGCCCCAGATGCGCCCACGCGGCACGTACAGGCCCAGCGGTTGCATGCCCCTGGCATAGACATGGTCCAGTTGCACCACTGGCAGGCGCGACGGGAAAGTGGCTTTGCGCTCCTGACCGAAGGCCTCCAGACCGGCCGCACCCAGCATGCTTTGCACCAGGGTACCCCAGTCGTTAAAGTCCCCCGCCACCACCAAGGGGGCATCCGCTGGAATCTCACGCGCAATGAAACGCTGGATTTGGGCCAACTGGCGCGCACGGCTGGCCTTGATCAAGCCCAAATGGGCCACCAGCACGTGCACTGCTTGGCCATGCACCAGCACCTCCGCATGCAGCAGGCCTCGCTGCTCAAATCGGTGGTCCGACATGTCCTCATGCTGGTGCGCCACCACCGGCCAGCGCGACAGCATCGCGTTACCATGCTCTCCGTGGCGCGTATGGGCGTTGGTTTGGTAAATGGCGGTGTAGCCCTCGGGTGCCAAGAAGTCGGCCTGTGGCTGCTCCGGCCAGTGGGGAAAGTACTCCGCCTCGCGGCGGTGCACCTTGCGCACCTCCTGCAGGCAAACGATGTCGGCATCGAGCTGCTCTACCGCATGGCCGAGGTTGTGGATCTCCAGCCGTCGCGCCGGGCCGATGCCCTGCACGCCCTTGTGGATGTTGTAGGTCGCGACCCGAACCATGCTCATGCCACACTCTCCTGTTGTATTGCTGCCAACGCAGCCATGCGGGGCAATTGCAGAATCGCCTCTGCGTTGGAAGGCGAAAAACAGGCGTCCGCCGCCTGCCGGTACGGAAGCCACTGGTAGGCCGTGTGCTCGCGCGGATTGAGCCGAACGGCGCAGCCCGCCGCCACCTGAAGCCCAAACAGGTGTTCGGTGTTCAGGTTCACCCCGGGGGCATAGCGGTGCAGCCACTGGGGGTAGATGCCATAGACGTTCTCCAGTTGCCAGTCCACCAGAACAGCCGGCTGTGCCGCTCCCGCAGAGCAGTCAATGCCGGTTTCTTCCTGAACCTCGCGCTGTGCGGTGTGCCCCCAGGGTTCATCCAGGGAATCCTTGCTGCCGGTGACCGATTGCCAATACTCCGCGCCCATCTCTTGAGCATCCGCACGCCGGATCAACAGCACGTCCAGAGCCGGGGTATAGATGACCACCAGCACGGACTGGGGAATCTTGAAAGGTTTGGGCATAAAAAAGGGCGCTGCAATAGCGCCCTTTCATTGTGCACCAAGGCGAACGTCAGACGGCCTTGGCGGCCTCTGGCGTGCGCAGGCGAATGTGCAGTTCGCGCAGCTGCTTCTCATCCACCGGGCTCGGCGCCTGGGTCAGCAGACACTGGGCGCGCTGGGTCTTGGGGAAGGCGATCACGTCGCGGATGGACTCGGCACCGGTCATCAGCGTCACGATGCGGTCCAGGCCGAAGGCCAGGCCACCGTGGGGCGGCGCACCGTACTGCAGGGCGTCCAGCAGGAAGCCGAACTTGAGTTGGGCTTCTTCGGGCGTGATCTTGAGTGCATCGAACACTTTCTGCTGCACATCGGCACGGTGGATACGCACAGAGCCTCCACCCATTTCCCAACCGTTCAGCACCATGTCATAGCCCTTGGAGATGCATTTCTCGGGGGCGGTGACCATCCAGTCTTCATGACCGTCCTTGGGCGCGGTAAACGGATGGTGGGTGGCTGTGTAGCGCTGGGCTTCTTCGTCGAACTCGAACATCGGAAAATCGACCACCCACATCGGGCGCCAGCCTTTTTCGAACAAACCATTCTTCTTGCCGAAGTCGCTGTGGCCGACCTTGAGGCGCAGCGCGCCAATGGCGTCGTTGACGACCTTGGCCTTGTCGGCGCCGAAGAAAATCAGGTCGCCGTTTTGCGCGCCCGTGCGTTCCAGCACGGCCTGCAATGCTTTGCTGTGAATGTTCTTGACGATGGGGCTTTGCAGACCAGGCCAAGGTTTCTCTTTGGTTCCTTCGCCCGCTGCAATGTCATTGACGCGGATATAGGCCAGGCCCTTGGCGCCATAGATCTTGACGAACTCGGTATACGCATCGATTTCGCCGCGGCTGATGCCGCCGCCTTCCACCGAGCCACCGGGCACGCGCAGCGCGACCACGCGGCCGCCCTTCATGGTGGCGGCACCGGAAAAGACCTTGAAGTCCACATCGGCCATCACGTCGGTGACTTCGGTGAATTCCAGCTTCACGCGCAAGTCTGGCTTGTCGGAGCCGTAGCGGTGCATGGCTTCCTGGTAGGTCATGACCGGGAAATCGCCCAGATCCACCTTGATGGTATTCTGGAACACGGTCTTGATCATGCCCTGGAAGATGTCGCGGATTTCTTCCTCGCCCAAGAACGAAGTTTCGATATCGATCTGTGTGAATTCCGGCTGGCGGTCGGCGCGCAGGTCCTCGTCGCGGAAGCACTTGGTGATCTGATAATAGCGATCAAAGCCAGCCACCATCAACAGCTGCTTGAACAACTGGGGGCTTTGCGGCAGCGCGAAGAAGTGGCCATCGTGCACGCGGCTGGGCACCAGGTAGTCGCGCGCGCCTTCGGGCGTGGACTTGGTCAGCATGGGGGTTTCGATGTCCACAAAACCGTTGGCATCGAGGAACTTGCGCACTTCCATGGACACGCGGTAGCGCAGCATCAGGTTGTTTTGCATGTAGGGGCGGCGCAGGTCCAGCACGCGGTGCGTCAGGCGGGTGGTTTCGGACAGGTTATCGTCGTCCAACTGGAACGGGGGGGTTACCGACGGATTGAGCACCACCAGTTCGTGGCACAGCACCTCGATCTTGCCGCTCTTGAGGTTCTCGTTGACAGTACCTTCAGGACGGGCACGTACCAGGCCCTTGACCTGGACACAGAATTCGTTGCGCAGGCCTTCGGCCACTGCAAACATCTCGGCGCGATCCGGATCGCACACCACCTGCACATACCCTTCGCGGTCGCGCAGATCAACAAAGATCACGCCGCCGTGGTCGCGGCGACGGTTGACCCAGCCGCACAGGGAAACGGTTTCGCCCATTTGGGCTTCGGTCACCAGACCGCAGTAATGAGAACGCATGGCCATCGCTTGCTTTCAAGACGCTGCCTTGTGGACAGCGGGTTTCGTAAATGGGTTATTTGTGGATCGGTGTGGGAGGCACGTGCACAGACGGTGGCACGGACCCCATGGAAATCACATAGGTCAACGCCTGGTCCACACTCATGTGCAACTCAATCACATCCGCACGGGGCAGCATCAGAAAGAAGCCACTGGTGGGGTTGGGCGTGGTCGGCACGTACACGCTGACAAAGTCGTCACCGAGATGGGACGCCACCTCGCCGCCGGGCGCGCCGGTTTGGAACGCAATGGTCCAGCTGCCAGCGCGGGGATATTGCACCAGCAGGGCCGTACGAAACGCGTTGCCATTGCTGGAGAACAGCGTGTCCGAGACCTTCTTGACGCTGTTGTAAATGGACTTGACGATGGGGATGTTGGTGAACAGACGGTCCCACTGCTGCAGCCACCAGCGCCCCGCCACGTTGGAGACCAGCGCACCGGTGATCAGCATGAACCCGGCCACGATCAGCACACCCAACCCCGGTATGGCACGCAGACGCTCGAACAGAGGCGCCAGACTCTGCGGGGTGATCGCCGCCAGCCCGGACAACACGCCTCCCAGCACGCCGTCCAGCGAGTTGACCAGCCACGACAGCACCCAGATGGTGATGGCCAGTGGCAGCCAGACCATCAGGCCGGTCAGCATGTATTTTTTAAAGGGCACGTTCGTTCCAGTATCTGGGAGAAAGCGGATCAGCTCCCCGAAGCAGCAGGTGGCGTTGCGGCCGCTGCTGGCGCGGCATCCGGCTTGGATGCGCCTGCTCCGGAATCAGTTGCCGGGGCAGCGGACTCGGATGGGGCTGTCGCCGGCGCAGACGTACCGCCGCCACCCTTGAAGTCAGTGGCGTACCAGCCGGTACCCTTGAGTTGAAAACCCGCAGCAGTCAGCTGCTTCTTGAAGGTTGGCTGGGAGCAGGACGGGCAAACGTCCAGCGGCGCGTCGGACATTTTCTGCAATACGTCCTTGGCAAACCCGCAGGACTCGCATTTATAGGCGTATATGGGCATGAATGAAAGCTCTGGCGTCGAGTTGCAAAGCCTTCAATTATAGGGTCCTGGTCAAAACAGCCTGACGCGAATCACGAATTGCATCACCACCATGCCCATGGCGAAGCCAACCAGGGCGTAAACCAGGCCCTGCAGCAGCCGATTGGTGCGCTTTTGCTCGGCCAGCAGACTTTCCAGCGCCGTGCCGGAGTCGCTACGGCGATTGCGCAGAAAACTGTGCAACAAACCGGGCAGTTCAGGCAGCAGCTTGGCGTAATGCGGTGCCTGCGCCGCAAGCTGCTCCATCAGTTTTTGCGGTCCCACCTGCCCCAGCATCCACTGCTCCAGGAAGGGTTTGGCGGTGGCCCACAGATCCAGATCCGGGTCCAGCTGGCGCCCCAGGCCTTCAATATTGAGCAGGGTCTTCTGCAACAGTACCAACTGGGGCTGGATTTCAACCTGGAAACGCCGCGAGGTCTGGAACAGGCGCATCAGCAACATGCCCAGCGAAATTTCCTTCAGTGGGCGGTCGAAATACGGCTCGCACACGGCTCGGATGCCGGCCTCCAGTTCGTCGACCCGGGTCGTGCGGGGCACCCAGCCGGACTCGATGTGCAACTCTGCCACGCGCTTGTAGTCGCGCCGGAAGAAGGCCGTGAAGTTCTGCGCCAGGTAGTCCTTGTCGGACTCGGTGAGCGTGCCGACGATGCCGAAGTCCAGCGAGATGTAGCGGCCAAAGGTCTTGGGGGCGATGCTGACCTGGATATTGCCCGGGTGCATGTCGGCGTGAAAAAAACCATCGCGGAACACCTGGGTGAAAAAGATCGTGACGCCGTCGCGCGCCAGTTTGGGAATGTCCACGCCGGCTTCGCGCAGTCGCTCCACCTGGCTGACCGGAACGCCGTACATGCGCTCCATCACCATCACCTCGGTGGTGCAGTAGTCCCACAGGATTTCGGGCACCAGCACCAGTTGCAGGCTCTCCATATTGCGGCGCAACTGGGCCGCGTTGGCCGCTTCGCGCACCAGGTCCAGCTCATCGTGCAGGTACTTGTCAAACTCTGCAACCACTTCGCGTGGACGCAAGCGCCTGCCATCGGCCGACAGGCTTTCCACCCAGGAAGCCATCATGTGCAGCAGGCGCAGGTCTTTCTCGATGGCCATGTGCATGCCCGGGCGCAGGACCTTGACCGCCACCTCGCGCTGCTGGCCGTTGCGGTCCCGCAGCACGGCAAAG
The DNA here is from genome assembly GCA_038327925.1 of Burkholderiales bacterium. Lineage (GTDB taxonomy): Bacteria > Pseudomonadota > Gammaproteobacteria > Burkholderiales > Burkholderiaceae_C > Allorhodoferax. The sequence continues at coordinate 147,845 of JBBQLM010000007.1, forward strand.
TGCACCTGGGCGATGGAGGCACTGGCCACCGGCTGGCGCTCGAACGAGACAAAGATGTCGCCAACCGACTTGCGCAGTTCCCTCTCAATAATGGCAATGGCCACATCGGAATCAAACGGCGGAACCTGGTCCTGCAGCCTGGCCAGCTCATCGGCAATGTCGACCGGCAGCAGATCGCGGCGGGTGGACAACACCTGTCCGAATTTCACAAAAATCGGGCCCAGACGTTCCAGCGCCTCGCGCAGACGCTGTCCGCGCGGCGCACTCAACGTGCGGCCCAGCGTCAGCACCCGTGTCAGGCGTTGCAGCCAGGGGTTGTCAAAACTGCGCAGGACCAGTTCGTCCAGGCCGTAGCGAAAGACCACCCAGGCAATGAAGAAACCGCGGTGCAGCCGCCTCACTGGATAACCTCCGTGCAAGGCACTGCGGTGCGAGCTTGCTTGGGTCGACCCGGCGCGGCGCTCATGCAGCAGGCCCGTCCGAGCGGCGGCCACTGCGGCCAACAAACTGTTGCACCGCCTGCGCCATGGAGCGCCCGGCTTGCACCAGCGCGTGTGCCGGCGCATCTCCCATCAATCTGGCCAGGTCTTCTTCCAGGTCCCAGCGCACATGGTCTATCAGCCAGCTGACTTCGGCGGCCAGTTGCACGTCACCCTCAATGCGCACGGCGGGCTTGCCGCCCTGCAACAGCTCCTGGGCAATCGCCAGGGGCGATTCTTCGGTGATGACGAGGGACAGATCGGCCTGCACATCTGGTGCTGCCACATCCAGCAAACCGGCCGGCGTGACCAGCACCTTGAAGGTCATGGTGCGCCATTGCATGCGTACGACGCGGCCCTTTTGCCGGACCAGCCGCTCCATGGCCTGGGGCTCCTGCATCAGCACATGGTTGAGCAGCAGGACCATGCGCCTATGCGTCTCGTCAATCGCCCAGGCTGGCGGCTCCAGGGGTACATTGAAATTCTGGAGAAGGTTCTCCAACAATGAAAAAGGGGACTGTGTTGCCATAGCCCCCATTATCCCAGCGAAAGAACCGCCCTCGTCTATTGCAGGGCTTGCACTCCGGCTACCAGCCAGCCACGGCTGCCATTGAGGGGCTTGGTCATGTTCCAGACTTCGCGGAACGGGCTGGGTCCGGCGGAAGGTTCTTCGCGGATCATGCCGGAAAACTCCACGCTGGCCAGGTACTCGTCGGCGGTTTCCTCAATGCCCAGAAGGCGCGCCTCCAGCATGACCACATCGGTGCGGTTGGAGCCACCATCGGGATGTGACTCGCGCTCGGCCAACTGGGTCTGGATTTCGGACAACATGCTGTCGGTCATCATGGCACGCAGGGCCGGGATGTCGGACTTGTCCCAGGCGACCTGCAGGGTCACGAAATTGGTCTTGGCCGCCGTCAGGAAACCCTCGGTATCAAAACCGGCCGGAATACCCCAGTTCTGCGATCCCTTCAGGGCCGAGCCGATCATGGAGCCACCAGCGGGGTTGGACGCTTCAAATGCCATGCTGCTGCGCTCCCACGGGCGGGCAGATGCGTCGTTGCCCACGTTTTCCGGGCGATAGGGTTTGACATCGGTCACTGGCACGTTGGCGCCGGCGCCCTGGAAAGCGAACGGAGACTGTGGCGCAGCGGACGCGGCACGGCGGCGCATGAACCAGCCAATACCCATGACCACCGCCATTGCCAGCAGCGCAAACATCAGAATTTGTCCCATACCTTCACCCAGCCCCAAGGAACTGGCCAACCAGGCAAGCCCCAGGCCGGCAGCCAGACCACCCAACATGGCGCCCCACGGGCGCTTGGGCGCAGCGGCAGGCGCTGCCGCCGGTGCCTGCTTGGGCGCGGCATTGGTCATGCCCTGCGCGGGCGCGCCCGGGGTAGCCGGAGCCGCCTGCTGGGTCACATTGGAGGATTGCTTGCCAACCGACTTGCCCCCTCCCATACGCCTTGCGGCTTCCGCATTAAAACCCGCAAGGGCCAGGGCAACAGTCAATACAACAGTCCAAATTTTCATAACAACTCCATAGGAATACCGCACATAAGGCGTTCAACCGTTTTCACAAGCCTCAGCACTTGATTCCAACATGCAATGCCACCACCCCACCAGTCATGTTGTGGTAATCCACATGACCAAAACCCCCTTTGTGCATCAGGGCCTTTAGTTCGTCTTGCCCGGGATGCATGCGGATGGACTCGGCCAGGTAGCGGTAACTGGAGTCATCCCCCGCCACCAGCTTGCCCAGTTGCGGCAGGATCTTGAACGAATACCAGTCGTAGACCTTCTCCAGGGGTGCGGCCACTTTGGAGAATTCGAGCACCAGCAGCTTGCCGCCGGGCTTGAGCACGCGGTTCATCTCGGCCAGTGCCACGTTCTTGTGGGTCATGTTGCGCAGCCCAAAGGCGACGCTGACCAGGTCGAAGTGGTTGTCGGGGAACGGCAGTTTTTCCGCATCGCAAACCATGGTGGGCAGCGCCACGCCGGCGTCCAGCAGGCGGTTGCGGCCGGTGCGCAGCATGGCCTCGTTGATGTCGGTGTGCACCACCTGGCCGGTCTTGCCGACCTTCTTTGAAAACGCCAGCGCCAGGTCCCCGGTGCCACCGGCAATGTCCAGCGCCTTGTCGCCTTCCTGCAGGTTGGCCACCATCACGGTGTAGGCCTTCCAGGCCCGGTGCAAACCCATGGACATCAGGTCGTTCATCAGGTCGTACTTGGGCGCGACGGAATCGAAGACGCCGCGCACATGGCGGGCTTTTTCTGTTTCGTCGACCGACTGGAAGCCAAAATGGGTGGTGCTCATGGCGCGGATTTTACTCGATAAAAATAGGGTCTAGCCCTCGCAAACAGTGCGTAGAGCGCTACAAACTTAATAGCAAACACCGCTTAATGGCTGGCACAACCGGTGCTGGCTTTGGCGGCCATGGGTGCGTCGCGGTCGGTGTTGGCGGCCTTGAGCCGGTCGGCATAGTCCTGCCACAGGCGGTCCTGCTGGTCGCCCAGGAAATACAGATAGTCCCAGGAGAAGATGCCGGACTCATGGCCGTCGGAAAAGCGCGGCTGCACGGCGTAGTTGCCCACCGGGTCCAGCGCGTCCAGCGTGACGTCGCGCTTGCCGGTCTGCAGCGTTTCCTGGCCGGGGCCATGGCCCTGGACCTCGGCCGAGGGCGAGTAGATGCGCATCAGCTCGAACGGAATGCGAAAACGCGCACCGTCCGAAAACGACACCTCCAGCACGCGCGACTGGCTGTGCACGGTCAATTCCTGGGGCGTCGGAACGCCTGATGTCAATCCTGCCATGGTGTCCCCATCCTTATAAAAATGCAGTGGCTTCAGACCAGCACCCGTTCGATGCCGCCGGCGTTGACGGTTGCCACGTATTGCGGCATCCAGTCCTTGCCCAGTATCTGGTTGGCCATTTCGACGACGATGTAATCGGCCTCCAGCAGGCCGGTCTTGACGTCGTCCTGGTAGCGGTTCAGGCCCATCAGGCAACTCGGGCACGACGTGAGAATCTTCACGTTCTGGGTGGCCTCCACGGCACCGGTGCTGCGCAACTGGGCCTCGCCCTTGCGGATTTCCTCTTCCTTGCGGAAGCGGACCTGGGTCGACACATCGGGGCGGGACACCGCCAGGCTGCCACTCTCGCCGCAGCAGCGGTCACTCTTGAGCACCTTGTCACCCACCAGAGCCTTGACGGTCTTCATGGAATCGCCCAGCTTCATCGGGTTGTGGCAGGGCTCGTGGTACAGGAAGCCGCCCTGGCCGGCCGGCAGTGTGATGCCTTTTTCCAGCAGGTATTCGTGGATGTCGATGATGCGGCTGCCGGGGAAGATTTCCTCGAACTTGTAGCCCTGCAACTGGTCGTAGCAGGTGCCACAGCTCACCACCACGGTCTTGATGTCCAGGTAGTTCAGCGTGTTGGCCACGCGGTGGAACAGCACCCGGTTGTCGGTGATCATCTTCTCGGCCTTGTCGAACTGGCCGTTGCCGCGCTGCGGATAGCCGCAGCACAGGTAGCCCGGCGGCAACACGGTCTGCACACCAGCGTGCCACAGCATGGCCTGGGTAGCCAGGCCAACCTGGCTAAACAGGCGCTCGGAGCCGCAGCCGGGGAAGTAGAACACCGCCTCGGTCTCGGCCGTGGTGGTCTGCGGATTGCGGATGATGGGCACGTAATCCGGGTCCTCGATGTCCATCAAGGCGCGCGACGTCTTCTTGGGCAGGCCGCCCGGCATCTTCTTGTTGATGAAGTGGATGACCTGTTCCTTGATCGGCGCGGTGCCCACCGTGGCCGGCGGCGCGTTCGTCTGCTTGCGTGCCACCAGCGACATCAGCCGGTTACCCAGACGCTGGCCCTTGAAGCTGAGGTTGGTCAGCGCATGGGCGAACTGGATGCCGCCAATGCTCTGCGTGCTGATGAACCAGGCCTGGAACGCCGCCATCGGGCGCCAGCTCTTCTTGCCCATCTTGCGCAACAGGTTGCGCATGTTCATGGACACGTCACCAAAGTCGATATTCACCGGACAGGGCGACAGGCACTTGTGGCACACGGTGCAATGGTCGGCCACGTCCTCGAATTCTTCCCAGTGCTTGATGGAGATGCCGCGGCGCGTCTGCTCCTCGTACAGGAACGCCTCGACCAGCAGCGAGGTCGCCAGGATCTTGTTGCGCGGGCTGTACAGCAGATTGGCCCGCGGCACATGGGTGGCGCAAACTGGTTTGCATTTGCCGCAGCGCAGGCAGTCCTTGACGCTGTCGGCGATCGCGCCGATGTCAGACTGCTGCATGATCAGCGACTCGTGACCCATCAGGCCAAAGCTGGGCGTGTAGGCGTTGGTCAAATCTGAAAA
>JBBQLM010000008.1:0-148985 GCA_038327925.1 Burkholderiales bacterium
AATCACCACAGACTGCTGGAACCCATCGGCTACATTCCCCCTGCCGAAGCTGAAGAAAATTACTATCGGCAATTAGCCAGTCAGGCCGCAATACCGGTCTGACTTAACCCAACGGGCCTCCATGAAACCCGGGGCGATTCATCTGGTGAAGTTACTGGCCATACCCATGATTTCTTATGCACCGCCGCCACCACGACCTCTTTCACAAGAACTGGATCAAATGCATCTGGCGTAAATGCGCTCAGATCTATTTCCAGCGCCGGAAGTTTGATGCGTTCAAACTCAGCCGCTTTCACCGTGTCACAAAAGGATGAATAGGCGATTTCCACTGCCACTTGCACACCATCAGTCGTTACAAGCAATAAATCTGGTCGAATGGCTCCAACCGCAACTTCTGCGGACGCGGGCAATATGGCTTGCAAAAGCCTTCTGTCTGATTCCCCTATATCCCAACCGAGGAAATGTGCAATCGCTGGTGTTACGGGCACCACCAAGCCCATGGCATCAATAATTACTTGCTTTGCATAGCGATGGAGCAACGATTCGTGGCTTGATTCGCAAGGCTCACGATTAGATGCATGCGCAAAGTGGTGGTGGCGCACCTCACCTTGGCGGGCAATTAGTGGCTCGTCGCAAACCACGCAGCGGCACTGGCAAGCCAACCCGCGCTCAACCTCTTTCACATGAACCAGTTGATTAAACTCATTGAAGCCGAACTGAGAAGACATAAGGACATTCCTTGATAGGTAGGTTGGGGAGGTCTCAGTGTTCCGGGTGATAGCGACTTCAACCAGTACGCAACCACCCCTGTAGCGGTACAAGGGGGGTTGAATGAAAGAGTTGATCGAGTGTTTTATCGCGTGGCTGCAGGCAGAACCTGCAACGAACAACGCATGGAAAATCTTGGACGCCCTCGCCCGCGAGACGCTCAAGCGCGCCGAGAGTCTCGATCCTGAACAGCGCGAATTTGACGCTGCACAATTGGCTGAGGTCTGCCGCCCAGGGGATGTATTGGACTATGAAGCCGCAAAGAAGTGGTTTGCAGATGCCAAGGTTTCACAGTTCCTCAACGCTCGTAGGAGCAGCCTGCAAGCGTTCTTTGAAGCCAAAGGCCATGAAGAATCTCTTGAACTTGATAAGCGAAGTTCCGGCGGTAAACATAGGACTGCTTGGTATCTCAAAACCAACAGGATTTCCAATGTGTGGGATAGCAGGACCACCCCTGCCGAAGCTGGCGTAGATTTGAGTCAAGGCTCCAATCAGATTCAATATTCAGTGACAGAACCCGGCGCGATCCCGCTAAGTAGTATGGGAAAGCTTGTGTTGGGTACTGGTGAGTTCAAAACCCGTTCTTGGCGCGGCGGCTTTTGGGCACTCGGATTTATCAGCCAATTGTTTGCACTGATAACTTGTGGATTCCTCCTACTCCAAATGCGCAATATTTCGCGTCCTTTGCAGACTGGCGATTTAGTTGTCTTTTGCCTGCTGTGTAGCTTTTGCTGGATAACTTGGCGCTTCCATATTCGACCGCTGGTATGGCTGCTGGAAGACAGGATTGGCATTGCCAGTGAAGTGCTCATCAAACTGCGTGAGGAAACCGCCCATCTGGATATGGCGAAAAATGGAGATCACCGCTACATCAGGCTTGTCCGCTACAGCGGAGTCTGTCCAATATGTGCCGGCACCATCGAATTGCGTTATGGCAACGGGGCCAACTACCGACGACTTTTTGGGTGCTGCACCGAAGTACCTACCGAACACGTTTTCACGTTTGATCGCATTACACGTGTTGGAACACGATACGTCACTTAGGCCCCAGCGGGCTGTGTTGCCTGTGTCCGTTTCAAGCGTATTTGCACATTTGAAACAGTCACGCCATCTGGCCTTACCAGCGGCAGCTCTTTCACCTCCAGATACTTCAGCGAGCGAACCAACTCGCTTAGTTTCTTGAACCCGTAATTTCTGGCGTCAAAAGCGGGATTGATCTTGCCGATATGGCTCCCTACGCCACCCAACGACGCCCAACCATCTTCACGCGCATTGGCATCAATCGCTGCAATGATCATCGGCTGTAGCTTGCGCACATCAGCCACGGCAACTGGTTCCGCTTTCGGGGCATCCTTCTCCGGTATAGGCTCCGCACGCAATATTTCCGTGTAGATAAACTTATCGCACGCGGCCACAAACGGCTCGGGCGTTTTGCGTTCGCCAAAGCCATAGACCACCAGCCCCGCCTCGCGGATGCGGGTGGCCAGGCGGGTGAAGTCGCTGTCGCTGCTGACCAGGCAAAAGCCGTCCACGTTGCCGGTATGCAGCACGTCCATGGCGTCGATGATCAGGGCGGAGTCAGTGGCGTTCTTGCCGCTGGTGTAGCTGAACTGCTGTATGGGCTGGATGGCCATGGTGTGCAGCACGTCTTTCCAGCTGCGCAGGTTCTGCGTGGTCCAGTCGCCATAGGCGCGCTTGATGGTGGCCGTGCCGTAGCGCGACACCTCGGCCAGCAGCTCCTGGATGACGGATGCCTGCGCGTTGTCGGCGTCAATGAGGACGGCGAGCTTCTGGTTCGTGTTGGTTGCCATGGAGACCTCCCTTGTTTTCGCCATGGTACAGGGTTTGAATTGCTATGCTTTCAGTAGCTGCCTGCGCATATTCCACGAGGGCTAGAGTCACATTTGACACACAATCGTCCGGCGCCGTTAAACTCAACCTATGCGCCCCTCCCAAGCCCTCCGCCAACACCGTGAAGCCGTCTGCCTTGCTGCGGCACGCCATCGCGTGACCAACCCGCGGGTATTTGGTTCCGCCTTGCGCGGGGATGACCGCGATGGCAGCGACTTGGACTTGTTGGTGGATACATTGCCTGGCACTACGCTGCTGGACTTGGGTGGCCTGCAAGACGAACTGCAGGAATTGCTCGGCGTGTCGGTCGATGTGCTCACCCTCAAGGACCTGCCAGCCAAATTCCGCGACATCGTCGCCCAGGAAGCCCGACCTGTATGACCGTGAGCCGGTTGGCCGACTATCTGGACCACATGCGCCAAGCGATTGCCGACGCGCAATCGTTCACCGAAGGAATGGCCCAAGCGGACTTTGAGCATGACAAGCGCACACAGCAAGCGGTGGTCATGAGCCTTATCGTTCTGGGTGAAGCGGCAACCAAGGTGATGGATCAGCATCCTGTTTTTGCCGAACAGCACAAACAAATTCCCTGGCGCAGCATGCGGGGCATGCGCAACCGCATCGCGCATGGCTACTTCGACATCAACCTTGACGTGGTTTGGGACACGATCCAAACCGCCTTACCGGCGTTGAAGGGCCAACTGGAAGCCTTGCCGACGGGACTGGAATGACCGCCTGAATCCTGATTCGCTACTCTTTTCATAGCTGCCTGCGCATATTCCACGAGGGCTAGAGGCCTATTATTTGCACCACTGCTTCTCGCACGGCACACCGTCCCCATTGCCATCCATTTGCGCACCGGGGCAGTTTTGCAGGAACAGGGTTGCCTCGCGGCATGAGGTCATCTGGCTGCACATGGTGCGCCCGTCGCACTTGAAGTCTGGCGGCACAGGCAGCTTGGCGGGCGAAAGGCTTGCAGGGGCAGCCGGCAAAACCGAATCGTACCTGGCAGAGCGCTTTGCGTACTGGTTGTAGCCAAACCCCAGCAGCGCACAAACCAGCAGGCCGCTGATCAGCTTGCCAAAGAAACCGGTGGAGTTGTCGCCGCCCGATTTGCTGAGCCGCACCGGGTGCCGTGGCGCTGTGCCCCTTTGGGAATCGCCGGGTCTGCGCACCCGCACGGCACTGCGCTTGCCGTTGCGATCGGGCTCCACCTCAAAGGTCAGCACCTCGCCATCCGTGGGCTGGCGGCCATCGCGTGCAAAAGCGGTGATGTGGACAAAGATGTCCTGCCCGCCGTCGTCCGCCACGATGAAGCCAAAACCGCGTTCGGCATTCCATTTCTTCAGTTTGCCGCTATAGCGTGGCTGGTTCATTCTTCACTCCCGTTTCACTGGCGCATGGGCGCCGTGCTGTTTGATTTTGTTGGCAGCATTCTAGGGGCGTTCATAGCGTTCAAATTTGCTACGCTTTTGGTAGCTGCTCGCGCATATTCCACGAGGGCTGTATGCCAATTTGGCACATAATCATCTCGATCAACTCACCCCCACCATGCCTCGCCGAAAGCACCACCACGTCTACGTGATCGAACTCTCCAAGGACGTGCTCTATGAGCCGCGCTTTCGCAAGAACAACCCCGACTACATCGACGGCAAGCCCTGCGTCTATGTGGGCATGACGGGCCTGGACCCGGATGTGCGCTTTGACAAACACAAGGCCGGCATCCAGGCCAACAGCTACGTGACCAAGTACGGCCTGCGCCTGCTGCCGGACCTGTACGAGGGCTTCAACCCCATGAGCTACAAAGATGCCGTGGACAAGGAGATCGAGGTTGGCATCGACCTGCGCTCGGCGGGGTTTGGGGTGTGGCAGGCCTGACTGCCCAATGCCAACAAAACCCCAATTCGGGTATTATCGAACCCAATATGGGTATTTCAACCAATCCAACCGATTCCTCTGCGCTCGCAGACGCCCTCTTTCCCAAGGTGCGCCAGCGGGTGCTGGCCGTGCTGTTTGGCACGCCGGACCGCAGCTTTTACGCCAACGAGGTGATTGCGCTGGCGCAGTCGGGCACTGGCGCCGTGCAGCGCGAACTGGCAGGTTTGTCAGAGGCAGGCTTGCTCAACGTGAGCAAACAAGGCAACCAGAAACATTACCAGGCCAATGCCAGCGCGCCGGTGTTTGCCGAGCTGCGCTCACTGGTGCTCAAGACCATGGGCCTGGCGGACGTGCTGCGTACTGCGCTTGCGCCAGTGGCGGCGCAGATAGACGCCGCGTTTATCTACGGCTCGGTGGCCCGCCAGCAGGACACCGCCCACAGCGATGTGGACGTGATGATCGTCAGCGACACGCTGGGCTATGGAGAGGTGTTTGGCGCGCTGGAAGGCGCTACCGTGTCGCTGGGCCGCAAGGTCAACCCGACGCTGTACACGATGGCCGACTGGACCAAGCGCATGGAGCAAGACAGCGCCTTCATCAACCGTGTGTGGCAACAGCCCAAAATATGGCTGATTGGCAGTGAGGAAAAACTCCATGCACCCAGCACTTGAAAACCTGTGTGGACCCGGCAAGCCACTCAAGACCGAGGCCCCAGACGCCAACGAAATTGCCGGTTTGCTGCGCACCGGCATTGCGCGCCTGCGCGATGCGCAGAACACCACGCTGGCGCTGGAAAGCCGCTTCGACCTGGCCTACAACGCTGCGCATGCCTTGTGCCTTGCGGCATTGCGGCGCATGGGCTACCGCTCTGGCAACCGCTACATCGTGTTTCAGGTTTTGCCGCACACCCTGGGCCTGGGCCCCGAGGTGTGGCGCGTCTTGGACAAGAGCCACAACACGCGCAATCTGGGCGAGTACGAAGGCATGCTCGACGTGGATGAGCGCCTGGTCAAAGACCTCATCAGCGCCACTGAAGCGGTGTCCAACGCAATTCAAAGGTAGCTGGGAAATGCTACGCTTTTGGTAGCTGCATGCGCATATTCCACGGGGGCTGGAGGCCAATTTGACACATAAATGGCCCGGTCCGCTAAACTTCACCCCATGCACCCCGCCATCGCCCAGCACCGCTCAGGCATTTCAGCCATCTGCCAGCACTACCGCATTCGCCGTCTGGAGGTGTTTGGCTCGGCTGCGCGGGCGGAAGACTTTGACCCCGCGAACAGCGACGCTGATTTCCTGGTGGAGTTCGCGCCGGACGTGCAGCCAGGACTGGACACGTTCTTCGGCGCCAAGGCTGCACTGGAAGCCTTGCTGGGGCGCGGTGTGGACTTGGTGGAGTCAGGCGCCGTGCGCAACCCCTACGTGTTGGCCAGCATCAACCGTAACCGCGAAGCCATCTATGCAGCGTGACCCGCGCGCCTTCTTGTGGGATGTGCGCGAATCGGCCCTGGCCCAAAACGCCCTGCCCTCATTGCTCGACGCTGTGCAGGTGCTGCTGGACGAACTTCAGTAGTTTTGCTACGGTTTTCGTAGCTGCTTACGCCTATTCCACGAGGGCCATAGGCCTATTTGATACGTAGCCCTCCTTCCAAAATGCCCCGCCGCAAGCATCACCACGTCTACGTGGTCGAACTATCCAAGGACGTGCTCTTTGAGCCGCGCTTTCGCAAGAACAACCCCTATTACATAGCCGGCAAGCCCTGCGTCTACGTCGGCATGACGGGCCTGGACCCGGACGTGCGCTTTGACAAGCACAAGGCCGGCATCCAATCCAACCGCTTTGTGCAGCGATACGGCCTGCGCCTGCTGCCGGACTTGTACGAGGGCTTCAACCCCATGACATACAAAGATGCCGTAGACAAGGAGATCGAGGTCGGCATCGACCTGCGCTCGGCGGGGTTTGGGGTGTGGCAGGCTTGATGGCTTCGGAGGAATATCGCTATGCTTTTGGTAGCGTTATGAGCATATTCCACGAGGGATAGAGGCCTATTTTGTTAAAAATTACTTGGCCAGCAGGCTGGCGCCAAGGCGCCTAGAATCCCCAGACAAACCCCGCGGGCCTTCCGCTTGACCACTTCAGGACACGTCCATGACCCAACTCACCCTCACCTATTTCGACACCCACGGCGGCCGTGGCGAGCCGGCGCGCCTGGCACTGCACATTGGCGGCATCGCGTTTGAGGACAAGCGCTTTGCCTTTGCCGAGTTTGCCGAGGTGCGCAAGGCCACACCCTTCGGCCAGGTGCCCACGCTGCATGTGGACGGCGTGGTGGTGACCCAAAGCGATGCCATCACCCGCTACGCCGGCAAGCTCGCCGGCCTGTACCCCACCGACGCCTACCAGGCGCTGCTGTGTGACGAGGTGCTGGATGCGGTGGAAGACGCCAACATCAAACTCGGCGCCACCTTTGGCCTGAGCGGTGAAGCACTCAAGGAAGCCCGCACCGCGCTGGTCAACGGCCCACTACCGCTCTACCTGGGCTGGCTGCAAACGCAACTGCAGGCGCACGGCGGCGAATACTTTGCCGACAACCGCCTCACCGTGGCCGACCTGAAGGTGTTTGTGTTTGTGCGCGGCCTCACCTCCGGCCGCCTGGACCATGTGCCCACCGATCTGGTGGCCCAGGTGGCCCCGCTGGTCAGTGCCCAGGTTCAGCGCCTTGCGCAACTGCCGGCCGTGGTGCAGTACTACGCCCAATTCGCCGCTAAATAAGCGACACCCCACGCAGCGGCTTGAGCACGCTGGACGGCGTCATGCCAAAGGTGGCGCGGAACATGCGGCTGAAGTGGGCCGAATCGGCAAAGCCGCCATCCAGCGCGGCGTGGGTCAGGTTGGGCTGGGTGCTGAGTGCGCCCATGGCCGCACGCACCTGGGCCCACACACGGTAGCTGCGGTAGCTCACCCCCACCTCTTGCCGAAACAGATGGTTGAAGCGAGACGCGGACAGGTGCGCCGCGCTGGCGGCGGCGTCACGCGGCAGGCCTCCCGCCTGGGGCACCCGCAGGGCCTGCATGCTGCGGGACACGCGCGCGTCCAGCGGCGGGCAAGTTGACAGGTTCCAGGGCAGCAAGGCCGCCAGGTCAAAACTCTGCAGATAGCTGTTCATGCCACTGCGCGTGGGCACATGCACTGCCGGGTCCAGCACCACCGGCCCCAGGCGCCGGAAGTGTGCGCGCAGGCTCAGCGCCTGCGGCGAATCGGGCTCCAGATACATCAGCGCGACATGCTCGCCACAGGGGTCAAACAGGTGTTCCACACCTGTGTCAATCAGGGCGCTGCGGCAGGCTTCAACAGCACCGCCGGGCACGTGCACCGCAAACCGGCCCGACAGACCCAGCAGTAGCACGGGTGCCGCGTGGCGGTGCCAGCCCGTGGCCGGGATGTCGCCAACGTAGAGTGCCCGGTCGGTGCCCAGCGTGAGGGTGTTGTGCATGCGCATAGCCCAAACATACAAGCTTTTGGTCTGGAAAGTGGCGACCATGCCGGTCAACCCCAATCCCACGGAGACCCTGTTGAAACGCCTTGTACTGACCCTTTCTGCACTGTTGTTGCTGATGCTGACGGCAGCGTATTACGCGCTGCCACTCCCAATGGCCGGACCGCTGATCGCGCTGAACCGCGCCAGCGCCGGGCTGACCGAGCACACCGCTCCGGTGGGGCCGCACACGGTGCACTACCTGGCGGGCGGCAGCGGCACGCCGGTGGTGTTGCTGCACGGCATTTTTGCAGAGAAAGACCACTGGGTGGACTTTGCCCGCCCATTGACCAGCCGCTACCAGGTGATGGCCCCGGACCTGCCGGGCTTTGGTGTCAGCGGGCGGTTTGATTTTCAGTCGTATGGCTACGCCGCGCAGGTGGAACGCTTGCGGCTGTGGATGGATGCGGCGGGCATCCGCCAAGCCCACTTTGCGGGCAACTCCATGGGTGGAACCCTGGCGGCACTCTTTGCGCGGCGCTACCCGCAGCGGGTGCTGAGTGTGGCCTTCATCGGCGCGCCGCATGGCCTGCGCACTCCCCAACGCAGCACCATGGATGCCATGCTGGACGCAGGCATGAAGAGCCCACTGATCGCCAACAGCGGGGCCGAGTTTGAGCAGATGCTGGACCTGCTGTTCACCCGGCGGCCATTCCTGCCCTACCCGGTGGCACAGCTTGCGCTGACCACGGCGCTGGAGAACGCCCCGTCCAACGTGCGCATCTGGAACGAGCAGTTGCATGACCGCTTTCTGCTGGACGCGGAAGTGGGCGCATTGAAACACCCCGTGCTGGCACTCTGGGGCGCGCAGGACCGGCTGTTTGATGTGTCGGGTGCGGACGTCTTGCGCCAGCGCCTGAAACAGGCCGACGTGCAGGTGCTCAGCGGTGTGGGTCACCTGCCGATGATGGAGGTGCCAGCAGAATCCGCCGGGGCCTATAGCCGTTTTCTGGCCCAGTTGGATGCGCGTTTTAAAAAATAAACTTACCCCGTCCCGCTGTGGGCAGTGTTGTGGATAAGCGTGTTCACAAGCCGCCAAACCCGCGCCAGGCTTGGGCTGGCACACGGTGCCTTCAAAACAGGCAACTTCCGGGCGGGTGGACGATGGGGGTGGCGAGTGTGCTAGGGTACTTTCCATGTCCGACACGCCCACCCTGCACACCGCCCGCACCGAACCCGACCAACTGCAGGTGGATGCCTGGTCCAACGAGCCACTGCTGGTGTCACTGGAAATGGGTGGCGCCAATTGGCCCAGCTCCTGCCGCAATGGCAGTTGCCGCACCTGCGTGGGCCAGTTGCACAGCGGCACGGTGCGCTACACGGTGGAGTGGCCCGGCCTGAGCGCCGAGGAACAGGCCGAGGGCTATGTCCTGCCCTGCGTGGCCTTCCCTTGCACCGATGTCGTGGTGCAGCAGGGCTACTGAATTCGGCGATACTGGCCAATCTCAAACAAGGGGGCGTGAATGCACAGCAGCACAACCAGTATCAAGCGGCGAAACCCCCTCTGGCGCATTGGCGGCGCGTTGCTGTGTGCGGCGTGTTGGACGCTACAGTTGTCACCCGCCATCGGCCAGACAAGCCAAGCCCCGAGCCAGCCCTTCATCATGGCCGCAGACGGCGAGGCCACCACCTATGCCAGCCGCTGGGTTCTCAAAATTTACACCGAGGCCTTCAAACGGCTGGGCGTCCCCTTCCAACTGGAGCAATACACGCTGGCGCGGCGCGCCATTCTGGTGGATAGCGGCCGGATCGACGGCGAGACCTCGCGCATTTACAGCTATGGCGACACCCGCCCCAATCTGGTTCGCGTGGAAGAATCCTTGATTGATCTGAGCTTTGCGCTCTACACAGCCAACCCGAAGCTGCGTCTGGCGCGGCTCGAAGATTTGCGCACGACGCAGCATCTGGTCGAGTTCCGGCGCGGCATCCTGATCTGCGAGAACACCCTCAAACAATACGTCGACGCAGAGCGGCTGTCCGACGTGGTCACACAGGAACAAGGTCTGAAAAAGCTGGTGGCAGGCCGCACAGACCTCTACTGCGACATTGATGTTTACGTGTTGCAGGAACTCCAATCGCCAGACTTGAAGGACAGCGCCAAAGCCGTGCGCAAGGTCATCAGCATCGGCAAGGCCGTACCGACCTACCCGTTTCTGAATAAAAAACATGCGGAGCTGGCGCCCCGGCTGGCTGCGGTGCTGAAGCAAATGAAGGCCGAGGGCCTGATCGAGGCCTACCGACTTCAAGTCGAGCGGGATCTTGGGTGGCAGCACTAGATGCTGAACCGCTGGTTGTTTGGCGAGCCCCCCCAGATTGGTCGGCGCCTGATCGTTCTGGTCATCGCCTTCAGTTCCGTGATCACGCTGTGCCTCTCGGTGCTGCAACTGGCCTACGAATACCGCAATCTGCGCAACGAGATGGAGCGCGAACTCGATGGCGTGGCCATTTATGTGCCGACCATTTCGGCCAGCGTTTGGGACTTCGATGAGAAGCAGATCCAGCGGGCACTCGATGCCCTGATCCTGCTGCCCAACATCGTCAAGGTGCGCGTGCTCGCCAGCGACTCGGCAAAGCAATGGGTGTCCAGCAAGACCGAGGCAGATCGTGTCGTGACCCGACAATACCCGCTGCGTTTTGACCGGCGCGGGCAGGACATGGTCATTGGCAAACTGGAGGCCGTTGCAAGCCTGGACGGCATTTACCGACAGGTGTTCAACAGCGCACTCAGCATCTTTGTCAGCAACGGCGTGAAGACGCTGCTGGTGGTGCTGTTCATGGTCTTCCTGATCCGTCGCGAGGTGACCACGCGGCTGGAAAAGCTGGCGAGCAAGGTGCGCGCGCTGCCGCCCGCCATGCTTTCATTGCATGAGGGCGAGGAAACGCTCCCCCATCCGGTGCCGCGCGAGCTGGACGAGCTCGATGCGGTGGAGTGGGCACTGGACCAGACGGCGGCCGACCTGGGTGTCGCGGTGTCGGCGCTGAACGACCTCAACCAGGACCTGGAAACCCGCATCCACGAGCGCACCAAGGAACTGGAGTCCTTTAGCTACTCTGTCTCGCACGATCTGCGGACTCCCTTGCGGGCGATTGACGGTTTTTCCAAAATGCTGATGGAAGACTACGACGCCAAGCTGGACGACGAAGGCAAGCGCATGCTGCGCATTGTTCGCACCAACACCGAGCGCATGGGGCAATTGATTGACGACATCCTGCAGTTTTCCCGCACGGGCCGCCAGGAACTGACGCTGTCCCCGGTCGATATGGAACACCTGGTACGCACGGTTTTTTCCGAACTTCAACCCCAATGCGCGGGGCGTGACGTGCGCCTGCAGGTTGGCCCCTTGCCGCCGACGCTGGCGGATTCCCCCCTGATACGCCAGGTACTGATCAACCTGCTGTCCAACGCCATCAAGTTCACCCAACCGCGCGCCGTGGCGATCATCGAGGTATCCGGCACGGTGGAAGGCGCATACAGCGCATTTTGCGTGCGGGACAACGGGGTCGGTTTCGACATGCAATATGTTGACAAGCTGTTTGGCGTGTTTGAGCGCCTGCACAGCAATGCCGAGTTTGAGGGAACCGGCATCGGCCTGGCTATTGTTCGCCAGGTTGTCATACGTCATGGTGGCAGGGTGTGGGCCGAGGGTAAACTGGACGGCGGCGCGGCAATCCATTTCACTCTGCCGCATGCATGAGGAATATCCGATGACGACCGATGCAAGGGACGTGGTTGAAGTGCTTCTGGTAGAAGACACGCCCGAGGACGCCGAATTGACCATGCGCACCCTGCGCAAGCACAATTTGGCCAATAACCTGATGTGGGTCAAGGATGGAGTCGAGGCGCTGGATTTTCTGTTCGGCACCGGCGCCTATTCCGCTCGCAGCACGGCCAACGTGCCCCGCGTCATTCTGCTGGACCTGCATTTGCCCAGGCTCAACGGTCTGGAGGTGCTGCGCCGGCTCAAGGCCGATCCGCTAACCCAATCCATCCCGGTGGTCGTGCTGACGTCGTCCACCGAGCAGAGCGACATGCGGGAGTGCTACCAACTCGGGGTCAACAGTTTCGTCAGCAAGCCGGTCGAATTCGACGCCTTCATGAAAGTGGTCGGCAAACTGGGCTTTTACTGGCTGCTGGTCAATAAGCTGCCTGATCAATAACCTTTCACCTCACTCCAATGGACCGAGCGCTCCGTGTTCTGATTCTGGAAGACACGCCGACCGACGCCGAACTGGCCCAGCGCGAATTGCGCAAGGCCGGTCTGGAATTTGTCAGCGAGCAAGTCGAGACCCGGGACGCGTTCGTCCAGGCACTGGATGCTTGGCACCCCGACATCGTCCTGGCCGACTACAAGCTGCCGCACTTCGATGGACTCACCGCGCTCGAACTGCTGCGCGAACGCTCGGTCGAGCTGCCCTTTGTGTTTGTCAGCGGCACCATGGGCGAGGAGTTCGCCATCGAGACCCTGCACCGGGGCGCCTCCGACTACGTACTCAAGGGGCATCTGGCCAAGTTGGGGCCGGCCGTCAAGCGCGCCCTGCAGGTTGCCGAAACCCAGCGCCTGCGGCGCCTGGCCGAAGAAGACCTGTTCAACTCGCGGCAGATGCTGCGCACCGTGCTGGACACGATTCCGCAACGCGTGTTCTGGAAAGACCGGCAATCCACCTACCTGGGTTGCAACCAGCCCTTCGCCACGGACACCGACCACGCAGCTCCCCAGGCGCTCATCGGCAAGACCGATTTCGACTTCGCACCAAAAGCCATGGCACAACATTGGCGGGATGAGGACCTTCAGGTGATGGAGGGCGGCAAGCCCATGCTGAACCAGGAAGAGTCCTACGCCAGACCCGACGGTGCCCAAGGCTGGCGCGTGGTCAGCAAAGTCCCCCTGCACGATCAGGAAGGCCGCGTAAGCGCCATTCTCTGCACCTACGAAGACATCACCGAACGCAAGGCGAGCGAGGAGCACACCCGCTTTCTGGTCTACCACGATGGTCTGACCGAACTGCCCAATCACCTGCTGGCCTTCGACCGGCTGCAGCAGGCGATGGCCTACGCGGATCGCGAGGGCAGCAAGGTCGCCCTGCTGTTCCTGGACCTCGACAACTTCAAGACCATCAACGATTCCCTCGGCCACACCATTGGCGACAAGGTGCTGCGCGAGGTTGCGTCCCGCCTGCGCCAGTGCGTGCGCGACACCGACACGGTCAGCCGCCAGGGCGGCGACGAATTTCTGATCGTGGTGCCGGCGCTGTCCGATACCGAGGCCAGCGCACCGGTGCTCGACAAGCTGCTGCAAAGCATCCACATGCCGATGGAGATTGATGGCCACGAACTGGGCACCACGGTGTCCATCGGCATCGCCATATTTCCCGACGATGGGCGGGATTTCGAATCCCTGATGAAGAAGGCCGACACGGCCATGTACCAGGCCAAGGAGGCCGGGCGCAATACCTACTGCTTCTTCAACAAACACATGAACGACGATGTGCTGGAGAACCTGCAAATGCGCAGCGGCTTGGGCCGCGCCCTGGAGCGCGGAGAGTTCACGCTGCACTACCAGCCGCAGATTGATCTCAACAGCGGCGCCCTGGTTGGGGTGGAGGCTCTGGTGCGCTGGCAGCACCCGACCCTGGGGCTGGTGCCACCGGGTCGCTTTATTCCGGTGGCGGAAGAAACCGGCATGATCGTCGGCATCGGCGAATGGGTGATGCAGGAGGCCTGCCGGCAGGCCGCCGCGTGGCAAAAGGCCGGGCACCCCAGGATGTCGATGGCCGTCAACTTGTCCGCCATCCAGTTCAAGCGCGGCGATGTCGAAAAAACCGTCATGCGGGCTCTGGCGCAGTCGGGTCTGGACCCCGCTCTGCTGGAGCTGGAACTGACCGAGTCCATCCTGATCCGCGACACCGAAAACATTCTGGCCACCGTGCGGCGCATCAAGCTGCTGGGCGTGATGCTGTCGATTGACGACTTCGGCACCGGCTATTCCAGCCTGTCCTACCTGAAGCGCTTCAGCGTCGACAAGCTCAAGATCGACCAGTCTTTCATCCGCCACCTGGCCACCGACTCCGACGATGCGGCCATCGTCCGGGCCGTGGTGCAAATGGCACGCAGCCTGGGCTTGCGCACGATTGCCGAAGGTGTCGAGGACGAACGCGTGCTCAAGTACCTGCGCATCTACCATTGCGACGAAGCCCAGGGCTACCACATCGCCCGCCCGATGCCGGCCGAGGACATGTCCGCCTACCTGGTCGCGGAACAGCAACGCGCCGAACGACGGCAACCCTGACCTGCCGGGGGCTGCCCTGGTCGCTAGGCCAGCGCCGCCAAGTGTCCAGCTCTCTCGGCCACTTCGACCATATCCGGACGCTGTGCGGGCACCAGGCTTGTGCAGGCCTGCGCCAGCGCGGTCATGCCGGACAAGGCCGCATCCTGTTCCGCTGACGGGGATTCAATCAGCGCCTGTAACTCCTCCAGCAGATAGCCAAAGGCGCGCACCTCCAGCGCCAGCAGCGCGCGGCGCTGCAGGTTTGGTGCATCGGCCAGCAGCGTGGCACCGCCAAAGTCGCTCAGCAGGGCCTGCGCCGTGTGCGGGTCCCACAGGATGTTGTGGGCGTACAGGTCGCCGTGCATCACGCCGCGCGCATGCAGGTGGGCCACTGCATCGGAGAGTTGGCTGGCAATCCGCAGCGCGTTGGATGCACTGATGCGCAGGCCGCTGGGGTAGACATCGCGCGTGCAACTGTCCAGGCTGGGTGGGCCGGCCAGGTTGGTAAAGCTCGGCGGTATCAGCGGCAACAACAGACCCCGCGCGCCCTCCGGGTGGCCGGTCAGTTCCCCACTGGGCGTGCACAGCGCCGGGTGCTGGCCGGCGGCCAGGCAGGCGGCCAGTTCGTGTTCCGGCAGGCCGTCGCTCGTCACCAGCCCCTTGAACAGCTTGAGCGCCAGTCCATCGGTGTGCTGGCGGTGGTGCACGCGGTAGATATGACCGGACGCGCCCTCGCCCAGCAGCGCGTCAACCTTCAGGTCGCTCCAGTGCACGGCGTCCAGAGGCGCGGGCTGTGCATGCTGCCAGCCCAGCGGGTTACCGGCCAACGCCAGCCAGCTCAGGCGCGGCAGGGTGGTCAGCCAGGCTGGCAATGTTTCAAACTGGTTGGCGGACAGGCGCAACAACTCCAGCCGCTCTGCGTTGGCCAGACTCTCCGGCAACGCGCGCAGGCGGTTGCCGGCCAGCATCAGCTTTTGCAGCGCGGGGCGTTCACCCAAGGCATCCGGCACCTGGGTCACGGCGTTGTCCGTCAGGATGAACCAGCGCAGTGGCCGTGGCAGCGCAGCAGCGCTCACCTGCGCAATGCGGCAGGACTTGAAGCCGACCATCTGCAGTTGCAAGCAGTCGCCCAGCACCTCGGGCAATTCGGTAAACGGGTTGTTGGAGCAAAAGATCACCTTGAGCCGGTGCAGGCGTGGCAGATCGTGCGGCAGACTCGTGAGCCGGTTGCCGGACAGGTTGAGCACCTCCAGCGAGTCAGCCAGGTCAAACACCTCGGGTGGCATGGTCTGCAAATCGCAAGACAGGTCCAGCCGGCGCGCGCCGGCCAACGCGCCACTGCGCAATTGTTCTAGTGTGTGCAAAAAGGGTTCCTCAAAAGCGGTTCGGGCGGGCAGGCACTTTTATACTACTGGCTCACCCCATGGCCACCGCACCCCCCACCCCTTGCCCATCGTGCCACACGGCCATGCAGGTGCATGCGCTGCCCGGCCACCATGGCGGCACCATCGAACTGGACCTGTGCTTTGCCTGCCACGGCATGTGGATTGATCCGCATGAGACCCTGAAGCTGTCGCCCGCCGCAGTGGCCGATCTGTTCCGGCTGCTGCATGAACACCGCGACGCGCCCCGCCAACCGCTGGCGTCCACGCCCGACTGCCCGCGCTGCAACGGCACACTGACGCAGGGTTTTGATGTGGTGCGCAGCGGCCGCTACATCACCTACCGCTGCACCAAGGGCCACGGGCGGTTCAGCACCTTCTCATCCTTCATGATCGAGAAGGGGTTTGTGCGCCTGCTGACGCCCGCCGAGATCACCGACATGGCCCAGCGCGTGGGCGTGATCCACTGCAGCAGTTGCGGTGCGCCGGTGGACCTGCGCAAGGACCACGCCTGCCCCCACTGCCGCAGCGCGTTCTCGCTGCTGGACCCCAAGGCCGTGGAGCAGGCCCTGCAGGGCTATGCCAAGGCCAACCGGAACACCACCGAGGGCAAACTGCCCGACCTGGCCGATGCGCTGGTCATGCTGGAGCGCGACCGCCAGCGCACCCTGCGCGAGCAGCAGGCCCAGCGCGGCACGCTGTTCACGGCCGAGGTGGATACCGGCACAGACCTGTTGTCGCTGGGTATCGAAATGGTCTGGAGCATGCTGGACTGACACCATGCCCTTTACCCCGCTCCACATGGGCCCCGGCCTCACCATCAAGGCCGTGCTGCAAAGGCGGTTTTCGCTGATGGTGTTTGGCTGGTCGCAAGTCGCCATCGACCTGCAGCCCCTGCTGGTGATGCTGGGCGGCTCGGGCGAGCTGCACGGCTGGTCGCACACGCTGCTGGGCGCCACCCTGATCGCCCTGCTGTGCGGTGCCACTGGCAAGCACCTGGGCGAATGGGGTCTGCGTGTGGTGCTGCGCGAACCCCGGCATTTGCCGATTGCGCGGAGCGTGTCGTTTGCCAGCGCCTTCATTGGCACCTACAGCCATATCCTGATCGACAGCGTGATGCACGTCGATGTGTTTCCGCTGCACCCCTTGAGCAACAGCAGCCCGCTGCGCACCATCATCTCCATCGATGCCCTGCACGTGCTGTGCCTGGTGACGGCCGTGGTGGGCGGGCTGGTCTGGCTGGTAGTGGACCGGATGCGGCAGCGGCCGCGCGGCAAACACTGACCGCACCCCCCCATTAGCTATGCTATTAATAGCTACACAGGTCCATTCCACGAGGGCTAGAGCCCGTTTTTCCTGATAATGGCTGCCAGCCGCGGGGCGCACAGCAGCCACAGCATGCCCAGCCCCAAGAGCCCACCGTGCAGCAGGTTGTAGTCGGCCGCCAGCCGCTCCCACGGCACGCCCGCCACCAGCCGGCCCACTGCCAGTTCAAACACCAGCATCAGCACCAGCCACAGCGCACCCACGGCCCACTGCGCACGCCGGGTGGTGGCAGCCAGCCAGGGGTTGGTGGCCCAGGCAATCAGCAGGATGAACGCGCAGCCGGTTGCCGTGGCAATCTGGCGTGCGGTGAAGTCGCCCACCAGCGGCATGATGAGCAACTGGCGCAAGGCGCCATTGACCACTTCGGCCAGGATGATGAGCAGCAGCACGGCCAATGCGCGCAGGATCAATGTCAGGTGCATGGGGTCTGATGGTGCAGGTGTCGGGCAGTGGCCGCTGGCGCTGCCACACGGCATAGGTTAACCTCGCCGCCTCAACGATTAAAGGAAACCCATGAAAACACTCAACGTCACGATCAAGCTGGAAATGTCGGTCCCCAACGACTGGGAGCTGGTGGAGACATCCGAAGGTACGCCGGTGCTCAAGCTGCCCAATGGCCAGTTCATGGACATTGCCATCGAACCGCTGTTTGCCACCAACCCCGAGGAAACCTGGTCCAGCACCGAGGACGAGAACACGCTCAACGACATTCTGGACATGGTGGAGAGCGAGGAAGTGGCCTACGAATTCATCGCAGATTAGGCCGGTGACCGCCCTCACCCTGCGCGCCGTCAATGCCAATGTGCACAGCGTGCACCTGGCCGATGGCGCGCACGTGGGCAACCTCAAGCGCATCGGCGCCATCTGGAAGTTCAAGGCGGTTGGCTATGACGCAGCGGGTGACGTGGAGCCGGGTGGCGGCCCGCTGACGCAGTGGCACAACACCGAGTTTGCCGAGCCGGATGCCCGCGCCGTAAGCGCTGCGTTGGTGCCAAATCCATAGACAATGGCAGCATCCGCAGGAGCGCACCATGCAAGCCCAAGACATCCTCCACTTCTGGTTTGAAGAACTGACCGACAAGCAGCACTTCGTCAAGGACCCGGCCCTGGACGAGATGATGCGCAAGCGCTTTGGCGACACACTGGAGGCCGCCGCGCGCTGCGAACTGTTTGCCTGGCGTGCCACGCCGCAGGGGCGACTGGCGGAGATCATTGTGCTGGACCAGTTCTCGCGCAACATTTTTCGCGACACACCACGCGCCTTTGCGCAGGACGCGCTGGCCCTGGTGCTGGCGCAAGAGATGGTGGCCAGCCGCCAGGACCGCGACTTGGCTGTGGCGCAGCGCGTGTTTGCCTACATGCCCTTCATGCACAGCGAGTCGGTGGTGATCCATGAGCAGGCGGTGCAACTGTTCTCGCAGCCGGGGCTGGAGGGCAATCTGGACTATGAACTGCGGCACAAGGCCGTCATCGAGCGCTTTGGCCGCTACCCGCACCGCAACCAGGTGCTGGACCGGGCATCCAGCGCGCCCGAGATCGCCTTTTTGGGCGAGCCGGGATCGTCATTCTGAGCGCATTAGCTATATATTTTGTAGCTGTTAGCGCATATTCCACGAGGGCTGGAGGCCTATTTTCCTTGTAACTCCGGCGCTGACTCATAGACCAGCAGGTCCCCCGGCTGGCACTGCAGGTAGGCGCAAATTTTCTCCAGCGTGTCAAAGCGCACCCCTTTGACCTTGCCCTGCTTGAGCAGGGACATATTCGCCTCGGTGATGCCCACGTGCTCGGCCAGGTCCTTGGACTTGACCTTGCGCCGGGCCAGCATGATGTCGAGTTGTACAACGATGGGCATGTTGCGTGCGCCCTAGACGAAGCGTTCGTTTTCTTCGGCCAGCGCCTGGCCCTGGCCAATGACGTCGGCCATCAGCCACACCAGTCCCGCGAAGAACAGCGTGAACAGGTGGTTGGTGTTGATGCCCACGGCCAGTTGGCGCGCACCGGGCGGGTTGTGCAGCGTCAACAGCACGGATGTCACGGCCCCCGCCACGACGGCAGACAGCGCCGCCGCAGCCACCCAGCCAGCGAAACGGCGCAGATGCGCGGTGGCGTCCAGCGTGAAGACCTGGCCCTGTGCAAACTGGGCAAAACAGCGCTTGGCCTGCCACACCCCGGTGAGCAGCATGGTCAGCGGCACCGCAGTGACCGCACCCCCGGCCCAGCGCTGCCACGCCTGCAGGGGCTGCTGGATGGCGCTGCTGGCCAGATTGCCCTGCTGGGCGAGTTCCGGCGCGCTGGTGGTGGCCCAGTAAACGATGAACAGTACCGGCAACACCACCACCAGCGCCACACAGGCAGCCACCAACAGGCGGCTGACACGGCGGATGCGTTGCAGGTGGTCACGCACGGCGGGAGCAGAAAGCGTAGTCATGGCAATTCCTCAAAAAATAGCATCTTCAAATCAGTTGACAATTTATTATTGTTTAACGACAATTTTTTATCAATTAACAACAGTTGTCAATACACCATGAAACGTCTTTTCAGCATCCTGCTCCTGTGCGCCGCCCTGGCCGCCTGTTCCGGCGTGCCCCTGCGCTCTCTGCCACGCCTGATGCAGCTGCCCAGCCAGTTGCTGGAAGCCAACCCGGCCGAGTTCATGGTGGCACTGCAGGTGGATGCGCGGCTGGTGCCGCCACCGGGGGCGGTGCCGCTGCTGGCCATCAAGTTGACCCCGCGCGACCCGGCGGCCTTTGAAGCGGTGGACAAAAAGCTGCCCCTGCAGGTGGATGTGGCCTCTGCCGCCACCTTGGGACTGGAGGCTCCCCCGCTGGGCCGGCGCTGGCTGCTCTACAGCATGCCGGCCAGCACACAGGCAGAGTTGCAGCGCATCCAGGCAACGGTGCGGCAGGCCAAGGCCAACCCCAACTACAAGGCCGGTGGATCGCTGAGCCTGGGCGTGGAGCAGGACTCGCTGGCCGTGGCCGTGACCGATGCCACCCTGGCCCAGACCCGCTGGGAAACCTGGCTGCAGACCCGGCGCGCGGACGGCTTCTTTGAGGTGTGGTCCGGCACGCCCGCCCAATTGCAGCAGGCCGCGGCCAAGGTCAAGTAGCTCCTAAAAAAAATAGGTGAAAAATACTTACCCCGCTGCGCTGTGGGCTATGTTGTGGATAAGCGTGTTCACAAGCCGCGAAACCCGCATCCAGACTGGCTTGGCAGACCCTGCCTTATTTTTAGGCAGCGGTGCACAATCCGGTTTCGGTGCGTACCGACTGTGCTAGGGCGCTGGGGACCGCTTGGCGTTGCACGCCCTGATACGCTCTGCACCTTTCCCGCTCCACTTCAACACCCGTGCCCGCCAACACCACAGCCATCTCACCCGTTTCCGCTGCACGCCGCACCACCCTGCTGACAGCCCTGGGCCTGCTGGGCGGGTTTGCCCTGCCCGCACAGGGCGCGCGCGCAAAAACCGCCCCCGCCGCCGCGACGGCCCTGTGGCCGCGCACGGCGCAGGTGCCAGGTGGCATTGCCCGCCTGTCGCTGGGACCAGCGGCAACGCGCCCGGTCGCCCACCTGGGTGATGTTCCCCTGCTGGTGCAAGGCGACGCACGGGAATGGACCGCGCTGGTGGGCATTGCACTGTCCACCCCGAGCGGCGTGGCCAGCATTGCCGTGCAACAGGACGGCAATGGCCAGCGCCAACTGGACTTCACCGTGGCCCCCAAGCGCTACCAGGAGCAACGCCTGAACGTGGCACCGCGCACGGTGGACCTGTCGCCCCAGGACCAGGCCCGCTTTGAACGCGAACGACTCCACCTGGCCGGCGTCATGGCCCGCTTCAGCGAGCCCGTGCCGCCATCCATGCAGATGCGGGTGCCGGTGCCGGGGCGGCGCTCCAGTTCATTTGGCCTGCGCCGCATCTTCAACGGCCAGCCGCGCAACCCACACAGCGGCATGGACATCGCCGCCGTCCAGGGCACGCCGGTGTTGGCACCACTGCCGGGCCGGGTCATCGACACCGGCGACTACTTCTTCAACGGCAACACCGTGTGGCTGGACCACGGCGCTGGCCTGTTGAGCATGGTGTGCCACCTGAGTGCCATCACGGTGCGGGTGGACGACGTGGTGCAGATCGGCGCGCCACTTGGCGCGGTCGGTGCCACCGGAAGGGCCACGGGGCCGCACCTGCACTGGGGCGTGCTGCTGAACCGCACCATGGTCGACCCGGCGTTGTTCCTGGCCGACTGACGCGCCGGAAATCTAGTTGCCGGGGAATGGTGGCGTCTGCGCGGCGCTGCCGGGAATCAGGTGGTAGCGGCGTATGGTCTTGCCGTCGCGGTGAACGTCAATGGCGGTGCTGACGGCGGGTGAGGCAAAGCGGTCGCCGTCGTGCCCGATGAAGTCGCCGTCGCTCCACAGGTACAGCCCATCCGTGCCCTGCATGTCCTGCGTCCAGCTCCACAGGTTGAACTGGCTGGGGCGGGTCATGCGGGCCGTGCGTGCGGGAAGATGGCCGCCGGAGTAGTACATGACCTCAGCACTCAGCTGGTGCGAGGGCGTGACCACATAGCGGTGCTCGGGATACCGCTTGAGCGCGTCGGCCAGTTCCCTCCAGCCATAGAAGCCATTGGTGGCATCGGCCGTGGCCGCCGCCTGGGAATAACGCTCCAGCGGGATCACGTTGAACCGCGCATGCAGCGTGAGCAGCAGTGACAGCGCCAGCCCGCTGGCCACGGCGAGCAACCACCACACCCGGCGCATGCGGGTTGTGGAACTGCCCAGGCAATGCTGGGCAACCAGAACACTGAGTGTGAAATACGCAAAGGCCGGCCAGTTGGTGCCCGCCACTTTCTTCAGGGACGACACGCCGAAGAAGGCGATGACCGGCAGCGACATGCACACCAGCAGCAGCATGGGCCGGTCCTTGCGCACGACCGCCACCAGCGCCACATACACACCCAGCACCCAGGCAATGGGGCTGGTGATGAGCATTTGCCCGGCCAGGTATTCAGCCACCTTGCCCAGGGAGTAGCTCTGGCTATTCAGGCCATTCTTGAACTGGAATGTAAAGGAGACCCAATCGTGTGTGCTGTTCCACGCCACCACTGGCAGAAAGCACAAAAATCCCAGCAGCAGCGCCAGGTAGGGGTGAACGGTCTTGAGCCAGCGGCGGTCGGGCGTCAGCACCAGGTAGAGAAAAATGCACGGCGCCATCAGGACGGCGGTGTATTTGGAGACCAGCGCCAGCCCAAAGACGACGCCCAGCGGGTACCACAGCCAGGCCTTGCCGCTGCGCAGGATCTGCCAGAACAGGTAAACCCCCACGACCCAGAACAGGAACACCGGCACATCGGGCGTGATCACCGTCAGCCCCAGCATGGTCAGGGGGTAGACATTGAGCAGGATGACGCTGCCGGCGGCAACCGCTACGTTGCCAAACAGCTGCATGGCCAGCCGCCACAGCAGGCCGCTGGCCAGCAGGAAGACCAGCGTGCCGGACAGGCGCACCCACGCTTCAGCCTGCGAGAACAGCGTCGTGATCCAGATGAAGACGGCCACCATGGGCGGGTGGTCGAAGTAGCTGATGTCCAGGTTGCGCGACCACAGCCAGTAGTAAGCCTCGTCGGGGTGGAGCTGCAGCGAAGCCGAAAGATACAGCCGCCACAGGGTCAAAACACCTACCAGAATGACCGTGTTGCGCTGAGTGAGCAGTTTTTCCATAGATACCAGAACCAGATCCAGCCGCGATCTTGCCAGAGAAACACCCGCCGATTCACGCAGGAACCGTGGTGTCAAGTTAGCGGCGTCGCGCGGTCGGTCGGTTGCCGGTGACCGTGGTCAGGCCCATGGTTTCCCAGTCCATCATGCCGCCCCGGTAATACGCAATCTTGCTGGCAGGAAACCCGGCGCGCACCATGCTGGCAATACCGATGGGGCTTTGCACGCAGAACGGCCCGTAGCAGAACGCCACGATCTGGGATGCCTGGCTGCAATCCCACGGCCCCCTGGCCACACGGGTGCAACCCAACTCGTCCAAACGGTCTTCCACTTCGTTGAACGGTATGTGGTAGGTGTTGGGGATGGTGGAGTCCAGCGGGTCGTCTTCGTCACGCATGTCAATCACCATGGTGAGCGGATCGTTGAGTGCATGCAGCACCTCGATCTCGGTGACCGGGCGCACGCCCGGCACCGGCACCAGGGGTTGCAGAAAGCCCCGGTTGCGCTCTGCGGTGGTTCGCGAACGGGTGATGGTGAACGGTCCCTTTGGCGTCTGCACAACGAACTGCCGCTCCTGCCCAATGACGCGCAGGGGCTGCAAATCATCGGCATGCGACGCCAGGGCGCTCAGCGTTGCCACGCTCAGTGCCAGCAAGGGCCTGGCAAGACGCATCGGCCTACTCCTTGATGGTGCAGACATCGGCCTTGCACGCAATCTCGGCATCCAGATAGGACACATTGGTGTAGCCCTTGCGTCCCAGAATGTCATAGGTCTTCTGGCTCTTGGCACCGGTTGCACAGTTGACAAAGACCGGCACGTCCTTCGGAATCTTGGCGTAGTCGCGTTCCATGTCTTCAATGGGCAGGTTGATAGCCCCCTTGAAGTGGCCGCGTGCGAAGTCGGTCGCGGGACGTACGTCGAGGATGAACTTGCCGCTGACAACCGCTTCCTCAAATGCCTTGGGTGAGATCTGTCCCGGGCCATAGACCGGTGCCCAGCTCAACGCCGTGACGGCGGGTGCAGCCGCCAGCGCATCCTTCCACGCCGACAGCGGGAAGTAGGCCAGCCGACGGAAATCCATTTCCCGCAGTTCTTCCAGCGTCGCGTTGACGGCATCCATATCGCCGCGCCCAATCACCACCAGCGGTGCATTCTTGGACAGCGTGCCCAGTGCTGCCTGGCCCTTGGCACCCTTGAGGTCCGCCAGGGCGAGCTGCACGGTCTTGTTGTGCGCGGTAACGATGGTGTCCTTGCCCGCTGCAGTGTCAATCAGGATCAGGTTGCCTTTCTTGACAAAGGCTTCCGCTGCCAGCAGGGGTTGGGCCTTCTGGTTCCAGCCGGGCACGCCATTGCGGTAAACCCAGGCGTCGGTGTAGCCCATCTTGCGGAAGATGGCGGCCGAGTCCACCGACAGGGTGCACTCGCGGCCAGCGCAATAGAAGATGACCTTGCCGGTCTTGGGAATGCCCAGCGCGTCCACACTGCCGGGCTCCTTCATCAGCTTGTCCAATGGCAGGCTGATGGCACCCGGAATGTGACCGGCGATGAACTTGCCGGCCGGCCGGCTGTCAAACAGCCAGACGCTCTTGCCGATGGCGCCCTGCTCGTAGAGCGAAACCATCTGGTCGTTGACGACCTCATCGGCCTCAACGGCCGGCGCAGCGATGGCACTGCATGCAAAGACCGATGCTGCCAGCAGCATGGCCCAACGAATGCGTTTCATGATGAAACTCCTATAAGTATGGATCCCACTTGCATGAAACGCTGAGGGCGTCCGGCCGGGATCCCAAGCCGGCGCAACGCGGTGGCTTAGCAGCCAGCGGTCTTCTTGAACGACTTGCTGGTGTTCTTGCCGTCTTTTTCCCAACGGGCGCGAATTTCATCGCCTTCGACGATGCGCTTGTCCTTGAACTTGTCCAGGGTCAGGTCGTCGGTGATGGTCAGCGTGGTGGGCGTGCCGGACTTGGCATCCTTCAGGATCACGGTGGCCGACTTACCGTCGGCGGCCAGGGTGATCTTGGTCACAGGACCGACCATCTTGCCTTCTTCGGCAAAGGCACTGGCGGAAAAAGTGGCGCCAGACAGGCCCAGTACCAGGGCGACTATGAGGCTAGAGAGTTGGGTTTTCATGGTGTTCTCCTTCGGTAAAACGGTGGGTGATCAGAACTTCACGTCAAACGTGGCGTAGATGTTGGTGGCACTTTCCAGCGGTGTCGTGGTCATCATCTGGCCGTTGACATCCGAGATGGCAACCGGTGCACCAACCCAGTTGTTGCTGCCGGTGTATTTCAGGTCGTAGCGCTGCATACCCAGACGGAAGAAGGCCTTGCTGAAGAATGACGAGATGGGCATGCGATCCAGCTCCTGGATCATGTAAGCCTCCCAGACATCACCCCGTGCGCCCACCTTGGAGGTCCACATGTCGTCAGCAGCCGGTGCAAAGGTGATCCAGTCCTTGGAGCCATGGTTGTATTCAAAGCCAAACATGGTTCGCGATGGCAGGTCATAGCGCACCCCCAGGGCATAGGCGGTTCCGGTCTTGCTGGTCGGCGCTTCGGGGTTAAAGAAGCCGCCGGTCATCAGGCCCTGGAATCCGAACTGTGCAGACACGTTGTTGTTCGGGTGGGTCACGCTCATGCCCAGGTCGCCAAAGATGTGCAGGTTGCCCGGGCCCACCTTCTTGAAGGTGCTCATGAAGCCCACGCCATACCAGTCGATGTCACCCAGGTTGGTCTTGGGCGAGGTGTTGCCAAAGTAGGTGTTGTTCATGGTGGGCGCATCAAAAATGCTCAGGCCCCGGTTCCACTGCAGCCAGACACGCAGGGGATCGGTGTCGATGGGAATGATGGCCACGCCCACCATGTCGGTGTCGGCCAGCGAGTTGGTGGGCGTGTTGCGGAAGCCGCTCTCGAAACCACGGCCATAGCAGATCTTGGCGTAGGCACCGGGCAGCGAATCAATCTCGGGCGCATAGCCCACGGTCATGCCGTCAAACGCGTAGTCCACCAGCAGCGACGGTGTGCCACCGTTGCCAGGACGTGGCGTGTTGTTCTTCAGGTTGCTGGGAGCGCCGCCGGTGGAGGGGCGCCGGCCGACCGAGAACCACATTTCCTGGTCGGCAATATTGCTCCAGGTGGCGTAGACGCGGTCCACGTTCAGGTAGCTGTTGGACGGAATATGGCTCAGAGTTCCGTCAAACGCACCCACACGGTCCGCAAAGAATGGGGCGGAGCCCGCATTGGTGATGGCGCCTTCGTTCTGCGCACCAAACACCTTGTACATCGCCAGGTGGGCGGTGACGCTCACGTCCTGCGTGGCCTTGGCGTGCAGGTCCAGACCGAAGCGGTTGGTCAGCAGGCTGCTGTTTTCCGGTTGGTAGGCCGGCACGGTTGCCGCAAACGCGCCTATGCCTTGCAGCATGCCGGCGTTGGCTGGTGTGCCCAGGAAACTGCGCGCCTGGTCAAAAGTAGCCACATTGCTCATGGCCTGCGAGAAACCCATCAGACCCGACAGGGCCCCGGCGGTGGACATGCCACCGGCCTGTGGCGCACCGAAGTAGCGCGAGGTGCCGGCCACCGAAGACGGGTTGGCAAAGAAGTCGCCCTGCAACGCCTGCCCTGCCTTGTTGAAGGTGGCGTTGACGTCGGTGAATGTCTTGGTCTGACCGCTCAGGCTGTCAACCCGGAAGTGGTAGTCACCCCCCACGGTCAGCCACTTGCCCAGCGACTTGTCTTCCAGCCGCTTGACCTGGCTCTTGAGTTCGTCGAGCGCGGCATCGTCGGCTTTGGGGGCGACTGCCGCCGTTTGCGTTTCGGCCTTGCTGACCCGGGCTTCGTTGGCTTTGACCTGCCCTTTCAACTCCTCGAGTTGCTGGGCGAGGCGCTCGTTCTGCAGCGCCAGGGCTTCAATTTTTTTAAGCAGGTCCGCCTCGGACGCATGCACGGCCACGGGCATCAGCATGCCGGCAATCAGTGCGGCGAGCAGGTTTCTTTTGAAATGGATTTTCATGATTCACTCCTTGGTCTTCAATTTGGATTCGTCGCCCAGGTCTTCCCAACCGGTGATCATGGCCATGACCTGGGAATACACCTTGTGACCCGTGGTGGCCAGGTACAGGTGCGACACCAGGAAGGCCAGCATCAGGAAAGCGCCCAGGGTGTGGCCGGTGGCGACCCACTCCAGCTTCAGAAAATCAAGCCCGAGTGCCTGCCAGTTGCCATAGAAGAGGTAAAGGCCACCGGTCACCCAGATCAGCGGACTGAGCAGGGTCAACACCGCCAGGTAGGTTAGGCGCTGGAGGGGGTTGTGCTTGTTGATGGCACTGGGCTTGAAAGGGTGGGGCTCATGCTTGAAGATGCCCGAAGAGTAGTAGTTGGCAATCGCAACGATCTTGTCGGTGGTGGGGATGTAGTGGCGCCACTCACCGGTGGCAAAGTGCCAGAAGATCGCAAAGATCCACAGGCCCACCAGCGTCCAGGCCGCGATGGTGTGGTAGCCCACCGCCTTTTCGAAGCCGAAGACGGTATAGGTACCGTGCACTTCGAAGCCGGTCAGCAGCATGAAGATGATCAGCACCGCCTGCGACCAGTGCCAGAACCGCTCAAAGGGTTTGAAGAGATAGACGCGTGACATGGTTTTTCTCCGGTTAACGGTTGCGTTTGTTGCTGGCGATGCGCATCAGGCCGTGACCGGTGACGCCAAGCAAGGTGAGGGCGACGAGGGCCCAGCCCCCGAGCTCAAGCCAGCGTGCGTGGTCGCTGCCACGGCCCGGCATGTAGATGCCATCGATCTTTTCCAGGCGGCCATTGCTGGTGTGGCACTCCACGCAGCCCACGGCCTTCTCCTTGGGCGCCACCATGTGGGTGATGGGCCAGGCGCTCTCGGTCTCGATGAAATCAACCTTGCCCGAGAAGTTGGCGTTGGCCGTGGCCATGCCCTTGGCAACGGCCTTGTCCCAGTTGAGGTTCTTCCAGTAAGCGGTGTCGTCGTTGCCGGCCAGGTGGGTAATGACCAAGGACTTGTTCACCGGGTCGTAGGCCTGCTTGCCGCGGAACATCTTGATCGGCCAAATCATCGACTTGCCGTCGGTGGCGCTGCCCTCGAAATGGTTGATCTGCGTGGGCTTGTCGCCCTTCTCAATCTTGTCGCCCATGAGCGTGTACTTGACGGTTCCGTTGAACCACACGTATTCGGGCTTGACGTTTTCCTTCCAGGTGAAGTCACCCTTGATGGACATATAGGTGTCGTAACCATCTTCGTCCTTCACCGTCATGGGTTTGCCGTCCGGTCCCATCTTGCCGGCGGTGGACCAGTCCCAGGTCATCTTGGTTGGTTGACCACCACGGGCATAGGCCGGGATGTGGCAGGTCTGGCAGGCCAGTTTGTTGGTGTGGTTGTTGATCTTGGCTTCCTTGTGGGGAGCCTGTCCGTGACACGCCTGGCAGGTGGCCGGGTTGGTGGTCTCAGCCTTGCCGCGCAGGTGTGCCGGGTCCTTGTCCTTGGCCGTGGGGGCGTAGCGGCTGCCGGGAACCTGGTGGCCATCGGTCTTGTGGCAGGTAGCGCAACTGAAGTTGAGTCCGTCCACATCCATGTGCACGTCGAGCTCCTTGCTGGGCGCTTCGAGTGAACTGTCCAGGTCACCGTGCTTCACGCCATCACCGCCGCCGCCATTGAAGTGGCATGCGCCGCAGGTTGTGCGCTTGGTGGGGCCAACCTTCTTGGCGATTTCCGTCAGGTTGATGCCCCTGACGATCTTGCCGGAACCCGGGGGAAACTCCGTGTCCTTGGTCACCGGCAGGCCGGCAAACCCACTGGGCTTCTTGTACTTGCCGGTGGCGTCATGGCAGGCCAGGCAATCCACATTTTCCTCCACGGTGAAGTCGAACTTGTCATCCTTCCAGCCATATCCAATGTGGCAGCTGTTGCAAGCGGCTTCATTCGATGCAACCGACGTGCAGAAGTTGTTGATGACGTGTTTCTTGCCCAGCCGTTGCTGGGTTTGGGGATTGGTGTATTCCCACTTCCAGTGCTGTGTCTGGTGAATCTGCTTGGATGCCTCCGTGTGGCAGCTCAAACAGGCCTTGGTAACTTCCGGGCCGGAGTCGAAGGTGCGGTTCAGAGCCTCAAACTTGCTATGGTCTGCGGTGGACTTAGCCAGCTTGGCTTGGGCTGCATCTGGCGCCGCATGGACGGCCAGACCGGCGAAGATGGCAGCGAGGAAGACTGCCTTGAATATGTTGTTTCTCATTGCCTATCCCTCTGTAAAGGAACGGCATTCTGCGAATCAACTCACTGCGCGACTAGCCGTCCGTAAGTGGTAAGGCCATTGTTCGCTTCGCACAGGAAAAGAAATTGATAGAAATCAATACATCCATATATTCGCGCAAATAAATATATGGATGTAAAAGCAACGGCTGACTACTTGTCTGCCTGCGACGCAGTGCCATTGCTGACCTGCGAACACACCGTGTGGCAAAGGTCCGTCACCCGCTGGTCGATGACCCGGTAGTAGATCTGAACACCCTTGCGGCGCTTGCCCAGAATGCCCGCCTTGTACAGCGTGTTGAGGTGTTGGGACATGTTCGGCTGCGTCGTGTCAATCTCGGTCAACAACTCGCTGACGTTCTTTTCGGCGTCACACACACTCTTGATGATCCGCAGTCGCAGGGGTGCCGACAGCACACCAAACAGTTCAGCGGCCATTTCAAACATCTGGTCCGACTGGCCTGGGCCGGCATCGGCAGTTGTGGAAGCGGAATCGTTCATATGCAAAACCAGTCGTGTGCGCAATCATGCCTGCGGGGCAAGCATGCTACCAGACCGGCGCATTGTGTGATCTGCAGAACGACGTTGTCAGTGGCGCGCGAAGGGCAGAACCGCTGGCTGGCAGGTGTACCAGAACCCGTTGGCCGCCGTCGGGCCAAAGCGGCTGGTGCGCAGTTGCTCCAGATCGGAGATCAGGCCGTCCACCCGCATCAGAAAAGCGTCCTTGCTGGTGCAGGGCTGGTCGGTGAACATGGCCGTTGAGCGCTCGGCAATGGCCGGCTCACCCGCCTGGCGCGCCCAGCAACGCACCTCGCAATAGGCCAGCAGCGCCAGCCGTCCCAACTCATTTTGCTTGCGGGCAAACACCAGATCGGCCAGCAGATCGTCAAGGCCTAGTTGGAGACTGATGGATGTGTTCATGGTGCAGTGCAGCATAGGCCGTCCATCTGACGCCGTTCTGACAGCCCAACCGGAACACAGGCATCCTAGGCGTATGCCTTTTAGCGGCTGGTCACGCTGAGTTCGGCACGGGGCTTCCAGTCGGCAGCGGGAGCAACCGTGCGGGCGGCTCCCAGGAACAGGCGTTCGGCCGGCAGCTTGCGGCTGGCCAGATAGTCTTTCACCGCCACGCCGCGTTGCAGGGCCAGCGCGCGCATGGCATCTTCATTGACGGTGATGCTGGCCAGCAGCAGCGCTTCCATCTCGGCCTGGGGGATGTCCTTGGCCAGGCCCACGATGTTGCGCGGCTTGGTGATGTCGGCACGGCGGTAGACCTCTTTCAGCAGCGCCGGGTATTCGGCATCGGACAGGTTGTTGGCAACCGCCGTGTCCTGCCCCGTGACCACGGCCCGGCGGCGCTTCTCGGCCAGCATCAGCCCCTTGAGGCGCTCGCGCTTGAGGGCATCGCGTTCGGCCTCCAGGCTGGCGGTGCCGACCACGGTGACATGCAGGGAGGGTCGATCCAGCAACGCCTTGGCAATTTTGTCCAGGCCCTGTGCGGCGTCAGGCGGCAACGCGCCACTGCCGGGCGCAAAGACCACGGAGCCGAGGTCCTCGCCCCCGCCACCTCCGCCAAAGGCGTTGGCCAGCAGGGCAAACGGCGCTGTCAGAGCCTTGCCTATCAGGTTGGTGATGACCTTCCAGACCACCGCGCCGATGCGGAACTGCGGGTCGTTGATGGAGCCGCTGATGGGCAGGTCCAGATCGATGACGCCATTGCGGTCCGCCAGCAGGGCCACGGCCAGCTTGACCGGCAGGCTGTTGGGCGCACCGTCCACCTTGTCGCCAAAGGTCAGCTGGTTGAGCACCAGCTTGTTGGTGGCACGGAGTTGACCGTCGGGCTGGATGGCGTAGTTGACGTCCATGCTGAGTTTGCCGCGCTCGATACCGTAGCCGGCGTACTTGATGGAATAGGCGGTCAGCGGCGGCAGGTCCAGGTCGCGCACGCGGCCAGTGATGTCCAGTGCCAGCGGCTTGGCCAGCGGGTTGATCTTGCCGGTCACCTCCAGCGTGGCGGTTCCCTCGGCGCGGCCGCGCAGGTCCAGGTCGGCCAGTTGTA
Source organism: Burkholderiales bacterium (assembly GCA_038327925.1). Lineage (GTDB taxonomy): Bacteria > Pseudomonadota > Gammaproteobacteria > Burkholderiales > Burkholderiaceae_C > Allorhodoferax. The sequence continues at coordinate 31,047 of JBBQLM010000008.1, forward strand.
CGGTGCCGTCGGCGGCCCTGGACGCGAACTGGCTGAGCGTGCCGTTGAGTTCGCTCAGGTCTGCGGAGTAATTGGGGCGGATGAAGCGGTCGGAGAACAGCACCTTGCCGTTCAGCAAGCGTATCGGCCCCACGGTGATGACCGGCTCCAGCGCCGCGGGTGCGGCGCCGGCCTGGGCGTTGGCTGCCGGCGCGCTTGTGCTCGCTGCAGACGCGCTGGCGGTGGGCGCCGGTGCCGTGTCCGGCACCAATTCACCAGGCTTGGCCTTCACCAACTCCTGCAGGTTCAGCCGCCCGGTGGCGTTGACGATGACCCGGGCGTAGAAGTCCGACAGCGTGGCCTCGCGCACCTGCACACGGGTCGCACTGGCCGGGGCCATGCTCAGCGCAATGCCGGGCACGTTCAGTGATTTCCAGCTCAGCAGTTCCTCGGTCACGCCCAGGTCGGGGGCGTCAGCCGCCGCCGTGCCGGCTGGCACTTTGGCGAGCACAGTGTTGGCGCGAAAGTCTTCCAGCGAGGCATCGCCCTGCAACTGCAGTTCAGTGCCCGCCGGCGTGGCGGCAAAGCGCACCTGCCCCTTGTAGCTGGCATCGGCCCGCAACAGCGCAATGTTGAGCTGGTCGGCCATGTAGGGGGCCACGGCATGCAGTGGAATGTCCACCGCCTCCACACTGCCCTGCACCGCCACCGGCGCCCACATCAGCGTGCCGTTGTATTTGAGCGCGCCCGGTTCGGTGCGGCCGGACTTCACCCGGGCCGACACCGTCAGCGGCGCGGGCTTGGCACCGTCCAGCGTGGCGTTCTTCAGCTGCAACTGCAGGGCGGACATTTCCAGGCGTGCCGGCCGGCCCAGGCTGCGGTCGTCCAGCCGGAAGCTGCCATCGGCGATGAGCAGCTCACCCAGGCCGATCTTCCAGGGGCTTGCCGACGGGGCGCTGGCCACGGCGGCTGGCTTCTCGGCAGTGGCACCAGCAGCCGGCGCAATCGCGGTGTCCGCCACGGTAGCGCCCTGTGAAGCCGCAGTCGGCGCCTTCATCCAGCGCTGCACCATCCACTGGCCCTGCGCGTCGCGGTGGGCCATGGCGCTGGGAGTACGCAATGCGATGCGGCCCACATTGCCAGTTCGGCCCACCAGGTCGAACTGAGCGTCCGAGATTTCCAGCAGCTTGAAGCGCGGCATGTCGGCCGCCGCACGTTCGGCATTGGTGGCGGTTGCCGCCGCTTCGCGCACGGCCTTCAGCGCGAAATCACGCACGGCCAGACGGGGCACCTTCACCTGGAGTTGTTCGCCGGCCTTGCTGTCCGCCTGGGCGGCTTGCCACACGGCATCCACTTCCCCATCCAGCAGGCCCTGCACACCGGGCTCCAGCAGTTGGGCCAGGTAGGGCGCGGCCAGGTTCAGCTCCATATCGCCCAGGCTGGCGTGGACCTGGGCCTGGATTTCACTGCCCTGCCCCTTGAAAGTCAGTTGTGCGGTCTTGCCACGGGATGGCAGGCTGACCGTACCCTCAAAGGTGACGGGCGCGGCACCCAATGGCCAGCGCAGGGTCTGGGCCTGCAGCTCCATGTGGGTAACGCCGAGCTTGGCCTGCGGCTGGGTGCTGTCATCGCTCCAGGCCAGTTCGCCGCGATGCAGGGCAAAGCGCTCCAGCGCCAGGGTCCAGGGGCTGCTGGCTGGAAGTGGTTTAGTGCCTTTTGGGGCACTAGCCCTCGTGGATTCTTCCGGAGCAGCTATCTTTTTAGTAGCAATTTCTGCCGACTTGCCACTCCCCAGCTCCAGGTTGAAGCGCCCGGCACGGTTGCGCGAGCCTTGCAACTTGGGCGCGTTGATGGTCAGCGATGCCAGCTTGGCCACCTGGTCCAGCGGGCGCACGTCGGCCAGTTCTGCCTGAACCGATTCCACGTCCAACAAGGGCGTTCCAGCCACGTCGGTCAGCGCCAGACCGGAAACAGAGAGCTTGCCCGCCAGCGTGATCTTGGGCTTGGCCGCCGCTTCAAACGCCAGGCGCAGGTCCGCATCCACCACCGCGCTGTGCAGGCGCACGGGCAGGTTGCTGGGCAGATACGGCAGGTAGGGCGCCAGATCCAGGTGCGCGATCTTCAGCGCCGCCTCACCCTTGTGGATCTGGGCAAAGGGCGTTCCTTCGGCGGCCGTATCAAAGTGGCTGCCATTGAGCTCAAAAGCCAGGCGCGGCAGCACCTTGACGTCGCGCTTGGAATTGAGCGTACTCAGGAACGGCACGGCCAAGTGCAGGCCGCGCACCGTGTGGCGGCGCTCACCGCCGGGCAACTGATCGGTGAAGTCCACCGCGCCGCCATTGAGCGTGAGGTTGTAGAGCGCAAACTGCAGCGGCGCTGCGGGTTGGGGCGGTGCCGGCGCGTTGTCCAGCGTCGCCAGGATGTCATCCACGTCGTAATGGCCGTCACCCCGGTGGCGCAGGTGCAGCGTGGGTGCGTCCACAGTCACGGCGTCCAGCACCGGGGCCAGGCGCAGCAGGGATTCCAGCTCCGCATCCACGTAGACACGGTCCACATGCAGTTGGGCGCCCTTGCCATCGGCATTCATCACGGCCATGTCGGTCAGCGTCAGTTCCAGCGACCAGGGTCTAAAGGCCACGTCCCCCACCGTCAACTGGCGCCCCAGGGCGGCGCTGCCTTTTGCCTCGATCAGGCGCTTGGCCAGTGGCGGCACGGCCAGCCAGGCCAGCACCCAGACGACCAACAGGCCCCCCAGAGCCCAGCGCGCGCGGCGCAACCAATGGGGGGGAACGGTAAAGGGAAGCTGCATGAACGCTCTCAACGGTGGCTTGAATGGACGGCTCTGATTCTAGGACCCGGAACCGGGCGCCACGGCGAACGCCAGCCCGCAAATGCGGCTATCCTTTGCAACAAACCGTGTCCGTCTTCGAACCACCAGTTTCCCGGAAATGAACTTCATGCCACCTCGCCTGCCGTGCACCCTGTCCCTTGTCGCCGCCCTGGCACTCTCGCTGATCGCCGCGCCTGCGCGGGCCGACAGCACTTCGTCGGCGTCCAGCGCCTCATCGGCCTCCGTGGGCAGCTCATCGACCTCCATCGAGAAGTCCAGCAACAGCTCCTCCACCAAGGACCGTGTCGCGCAGGGCCACTACACCATCGTGGAGATGGTGGCCGTGACCGAGCAGCCCGACCTGCTGCGCCTGCGCCTGCAGCCGCTAGCCGCAGCACCGGGGTTGGAGCCCGCGCCTGGCGTGGCCCGGGAGTTCGTGCTGCTGCTGCCGCGCCCGGCCGCAGAGCGCGCCCAGTTGGCAACCGGCCAGAGCATTTCAGCCGAGCACCGACCCTATGGGCTTGCGCTGGCGGCACTGAATGCGGCCGGGGAGGCGTCCCCTTTCTTCCTGGTGCTGGATGACGACTGGTACCGCGAACTGGAAAGCCGCCCGGTTGCTCTCTGAAGCAAAGGCCTGGGTCCTGGGTCTGGCCCTGTGGCTGGCAACATCCGCAGGATGGGCCGGGTCATTGGCCTTCTGCCAGGGCGAGGCCGAACTCCCTGCCGCTGCCCAGGACCGCCTGATCCAGGTCGCCGCCCTGGTCAAGACCGAGCTGGAACGCTCCGGCCGGCCGGCAGCGCTGGTGGCGCGCTCGGGCCTGGCGCTGCAACGCTTTGACCAGCGCTACTCCCACGCCGGTATCAGCCTCAAGGCCAGTGCCAACACGCCGTGGTCGGTGCGCCAGCTCTATTACGCCTGTGACGAGCAGCGCCCTCGCATCTTCGACCAGGGCATGTCCGGCTTTGTGCTGGGTGTGCATGACCCGGCCGAGGGCTATGTGTCCATCATCCTGCTGCCAGACGATGCGGCCCGGGCCCTCGAACAGGCCGCGCTGGACAACCGCCAGGCACTGCAATTGCTGGGCGCCAGTTACAGCGCCAATGCCTACGCCTTTGGCCAGCAGTACCAAAACTGCAACCAGTGGCTGACCGAGTTGATGGCTGTGGCCTGGGGTGCCCTCCCCGCCAACGACAACACCCGTGGCGCGGCACAGGGCTGGCTGCAGGACCAGGGCTACCAACCCACAGTGTTCCAGCTTGGCTGGCGCCCGCTGATGTGGCTGGCCGCCGTATTGCCTTGGCTACACAGCGGTGACCACCCGGCCGAAGACCTGAATGCGTCCCGGTTCCGGGTCAGCATGCCGCAGTCCATCGCGGCCTTTGTGCAGCAGCGCTTTCCCGAGGCCCATCATGTGGAGCTGTGCTACACCGAGCGACATGTGGTGGTGCGCCGCGGCTGGGAGCCCATTGCCGCGGGTTGTCAGCCGGCGGAGGGCGATGCGGTCAGCCTGCTCGCAAGTCCTCAAAGCTTCTGAGGCTTAGAACCCCCGCCGCCATGCAGTTTTCCCGGTGCGCCGCTAGACTAACTGTCCCAGTCTGATAACCGAGATACCCATGGAACTGCTCTTAGACCCCAACACCTGGATTGCCTTCTTCATGCTGGCGGCACTTGAAATTGTTCTGGGCATCGACAACATCATTTTCATCAGCATTCTGGTGGGCCGCCTGCCACCCGAAAAGCGCGATCTGGGCCGCCGCCTGGGCCTGGGCTTTGCCATGGTTTCGCGCATCGCCCTGCTGTTCAGCCTGGCCTGGGTCATGACGCTGACCAACCCCCTGTTCAACGTGTTCGCCCACGAAATCAGCGGGCGGGACCTGATTCTGCTCGGCGGTGGGCTGTTCCTGTTGTACAAGGCGTCGCACGAGATATTTGTAGAAGTTGAAGCCCAGCAGCCCAAGGAAGTCAGCGCCGGCGAGCAGTCAGCCAAGACCGGGGCCGCGCTGTTCTGGGGAACCATTGTGCAGATTGGCATCGTGGACATCGTGTTCTCGCTGGACTCGGTGATCACCGCCGTGGGCATGGTGGACACCATTGGCGTGATGGTGGCTGCGGTCATTGCATCCGTGGCGGTCATGATGTTTGCGGCCAAGCCGATTGGCGAGTTTGTGGACAAGCACCCCTCCATCAAGGTGCTGGCGCTGGCCTTTCTGACCATGGTTGGAACCTTGCTGATCGCCGAAGCATTTGACGTCCATGTGCCCAAGGCCTACGTCTACACCGCCATGGTGTTTTCGCTGGGCGTGGAGGCACTCAACATCCGCGCCCGCTCCAAGCGGCAGGCCCTACAAACTGCGACATGAGCGCCCCCGCAAGGGGAATCACTACACTGGGGTGTATGCACAAACACCCTATTCATGACTAGCTCGCAGTGGTTTTTGCTGATCGGCGCGCTGCTGCTGGTGCGCGGCCTGACCGCAACCCTGCTGCAGCGCTCGCCGGTAACGTCCGCCATCATCTACCTGGCAGTGGGTGTACTGGTCGGCCCCACGGCGCTCAACCTGTTCCATTTCAATCCCCTCAAGGAGTCGGCGCTGCTGGAGGCGCTGACCGAGGTGGCGGTATTGATCTCCCTGTTCTCGGCTGGCGTCAAGATGCCGGCGCCGTTCACGTTGTCGCGCTGGCAGGCACCGCTGATGCTGGCCACGGTGTCCATGGTGGTGACCGTGGGCCTGGTGGCAGCGTTCTGCGTCTATGTGCTGGGCCTGCCCCTGGGAGCCGGCATCCTGCTGGGCGCCATCGTGGCCCCTACCGACCCGGTGCTGGCCACCGACGTGCAGATTCGCCACCCCGGAGACCGGGACCATTTGCGCTTCACGCTGACCTGCGAGGCCGGCATGAACGACGGCAGCGCCTTCCCGTTTGTGATGCTGGGGCTGGGGCTGTTGGGTCTGCATGACATGGGGGACTCCGGCCTGCGCTGGGTGGTGGTCGATGTGTTGTGGGCCACTGCAAGCGCGGTGGCCATTGGTATTGCTGCCGGTGTGGCACTGGCCCGTTTGGGCTGGATACTGCGCCGACCGCCCTACCAGCACCAGTTACTGGACGACTTTCTCGGCCTGGGCCTGATCGGCGTGGTGTACGGCCTGTGCGTCATGGTGGATGCCTGGGGGTTTCTGGCCGTGTTCTTCGCAGCGGTGGCGTTGCGCCAGACGGAAATGAAACTGGCCAGAAAAGCCCTTCCGCAGGGAGAAACGGAGCCGCTGCCCACGGTCAGCGAGGGCTCGCTGGTCTTCAAGGAGCACCTGGAGCGGCTCTCCGAGGTGTTGTTGATCATCTTGATTGGCGGCTCCCTGTTCATCGACTCCTGGTCCTGGCCGGCGGTTGGGCTGGCCCTGTTCCTGTTCCTGGTGGCCCGCCCGGCCAGTGTGATGCTGGCCTTGCTCGGTAGTGGCACTCCCTGGCGGATTCGCGGCCTGGCGGCCTGGTTTGGGGTGCGCGGCGTGGGCTCACTCTACTACCTGATGTTCGCCATACAGCATGGTCTTCCAGAGCCCCTGGCCCTGCAACTGATTCAGCTCACGCTGATCGTGGTGACCCTGTCCATCATCCTGCACGGTGTCAGCGTCAAGCCGCTGCTGGGCCTGTTCTGGCGACGCGGCAAGTTGCCGCCCTGAGCCCACCCTGCGCCACCACACCCCAGCGCACGCAACGGGTATTGCCCTGCTGCGAGAATCGGCCACCCCCACAAAGGAGACCCTCCGCATGCAAGATGCCCGCGCGTTGTTTGACACCCTCAACACCGAATACCTCACCGTTCACAAGACCAAGGAAGATCTATTCTGGGACACCTATATGGCTGTCTCGAACGACGACGCGGGCTTTTCCCGTGCCGAAGAGGCCTACAAAAACTTCATCTCCGACCCCCTGCGCCTGGCCTGCGTACGCGCCGCGCTGGACAGCCTGCCCGCCAGCGATGCGGATGCCGCCATGACCGACCTGCGCCACGGCCTCAAGGGCTGGCTGGCCCTGTTCGAGAGCAACATCATCGACAGCGATGAAGCCCGCCAACACATGCACGCCTTGATCGCGCTGGAGGCTGAACTATTTGCCAAACGGCGTGCACTGGTGCTCACGCACACCAACGAGGCCGGTGCGCAGGAGGAAACCACACTCAGCGGCCTGGCCACCAATATCGGCACCAACCGCAATGCGGCCGCGCGCAAAAGCTCGCACGATGCGCTGCTGGGCCTGGAGCACTGGGTATTGGCCAACGGCTTTCTGGACATCGTGAAGAAACGCAATGCGTTTGCCCGTGCCCAGGGTTTTGACAACTACTTTGACTACAAGGTGGAGAAGAACGAGCAGATGACGTCCGACCATCTGTTCGGCATCCTCGATGACTTTGAGGCCTGCACGCGTGATGCCAATACCCGTGCGTTACAGGCGCTGGTGGATGCCCATGGTGCCGAAGCCACCCAACCCTGGAATCTGCGCTTCCATATCAGCGGCGATGTGACCCGCCAGTTCGACCCTTACCTGAGCTTTGGCAAAGGGCTGGAACGCTGGGTGAAGAGCTTTCGCCACCTGGGCATTGCCTACCGTGGCGCCACGCTGCAACTGGATCTGCTGGAGCGCACCGGCAAATACCAGAATGGTTTTTGCCACGGCCCCATTCCGACCTACTTTGATGCCCAGCATCGCTGGGTGAAGGGTCAAATCAACTTCACGGCGAACGCCAAGCCCGACCAGATCGGCAGCGGCGCACGCGCCATCAACACCCTGTTCCACGAAGGCGGCCACGCGGCCCACTTTGCCAATGTGACGCAGAACTCGCCTTGCTTTTCGCAAGAGTTTGCGCCAACCTCCATGGCCTACGCGGAAACGCAGTCCATGTTCTGTGACAGCCTGCTTGATGACGCGGACTGGCTCAAGCGCTATGCCCACAACGCGCAGGGTGAGCCGATTCCGGATGCCCTGATCCACACCCGCATCCAGACCACGCAACCGTTTGCCGCCTTTGCCGAGCGCGGCATCCTGGTGGTGCCCTACTTTGAACGTGCGCTGTACCGGTTGACCGACGAACAGCTCACCCCCGAGAGCGTGCTGGCGCTGGCACGAGCGACCGAGTTGCGCATCCTGGGCGTGGCCGTCGGCCCACGCCCGCTGCTATCGATTCCACACCTGCTGAACCAGGAGTCCGCTGCGGCCTACCAGGGGTATTTACTGGCCAACATGGCCGTGTACCAGACGCGCGCCTACTTTGAGAAGACCTATGGCTACCTGACGGACAACCCGGCCATCGGCCCGGCACTGGCCGAACACTACTGGGCACGCGGCAACAGCATCAGCCACAACGACACGCTGGTCAGCCTGACCGGAGAGCCCTTCAACGCCAAGTACCTCGCTAACCGCTGCAACCAGACCGTGGAACAGGCCTGGGGCACAGCACAGGCCGCCATCACAGCCGCCGCGCAGCGGACTTACCCACCGGCGCCAGCACCCGATCTGGATGCGACGATCCGCATCGTGCACGGTGCGGAACTGATTGCCGACAACACAGCCTCCGATGAGGCCATGTGCCAGCAGTTTGAGGGCTGGGTCGCGCAGCGCTACCCGGCCACCGCTGCGCAATAGGCAGGGTTTAGCTGCGCCCCTGCGCCAGCAGGGTTTGCAGCACCTGCTCTGCGGCCTCGAAGTCAAAATCCTCGATGGCGCGGGCGATGCGCTTGAGGTCTGCCTGCATCTCCGTGCCAGCCACCAGGACCACCAGTTCGGCGATGGTGTCGCTGGCATCGGTATCACCGTGGGTCAACTGGGTGGCCAACTGCTCCAGCAGGTTGTGCAGGCGTTCGGAGTCCACCTGGGCAGTTGCAACCACCACGGCAGATTCCTTCGGCGCAATGTCCTTCAACCCATCCAGCACGGGCTGCAAGGCATCCAGCGTATTGCGCAGCAGCGCATCCAGGCTGTCTCTGGGTGCGCCGGCCTTGCAGGCCTGCTCCAGTTGTTCAGCTGCGGTCTGCACCGCGACCGCACCCAGGTTGCCGGCAATGCCCCGCAGGTTGTGGGCCGCGCGTTTGGCCGCGCTGGCGTCGGGGTCTGCCAGCGCGCGTGCAAACACGCCACCAAAGTCCTGGTAATTGCGGTAGAAGCGTTCCAGCTGGCGCGCATACAGGCTGCGGTTGCCCATGACGGTTGCCAGGCCCTTGGCCGTATTCAGCCCAGGCACACTGGGCAACGGCGTCGCCGGCCCGTTGGCCTGCTCCGCCGGTGATACCCTGGACTCCACGACCACTGCCTTGGGCGCAATCCACTGGGCCAGGGTGGCAAACATCTGGCCCACATTCAGCGGCTTGGCGATATGGTCCACCATGCCGGCCTGCGCGGCCCGTTCGCGGTCTCCCTCCATCACATCCGCCGTCATGGCAATGACCGGAATGGCGTCCAGCGCGCTGCGCTGACGCAGTTCCATGGTGGCCTGGTAGCCATCCATTACCGGCATCTGGCAGTCCATCAAAATGGCATCAAACGCCGTGTCCTTGGCCAGGATGTCCAGCGCCTCCTGGCCATGGTTGGCCAGCACCACGTCGATACCGGCATTGCCGAGCAACTCGATGGCCAGTTCCTGGTTCATCTCGTTGTCTTCGGCCAGCAGCACGCGCGCGCCCTGCAACTGGCGCATGTCCTTGGCCAATTGCTCCTGCTTGTGGTAGCTGCGGGTGGGCAGGTCCGGGTTCGTGTAGGTCTTGCCCAGCGTGCGGCCCAGGGTCTCCAGCAGCGTGGAGCGCGTCACCGGCTTGGTCACCATGGACTTGACCGTGTCCAGCAACGCCGCTGGCAATTGCGACATCTGGTCCAGTCCGTAGGCAGTGACCAGAATGACGGGCGGGGTCGCCCCGGCAAAGCGCTCACGCAGCTGCGTTGTACAGGCAATGCCGTCCATGGCGGGCATCTTCCAGTCCATGAATACCAGGGCATACGGGCGTACATTGCCGATGGATGCCTGCACCTGGTCGATAGCCTGCTGGCCGGACGCAGCCTGCTCCACCTCGCAGCCAAAGGCACTGAGCGCCGCAACCAGAATTTCGCGAGCAGACGGGTTGTCGTCCACCACCAGCACGCGCACGCCGCGCAACTCATCGATCACCAGTGCACGGCGGGCAGTGGCCTCTTCCTGTTGGACAGCAAATGGCACATGGAAGTGGAATGTGGAGCCCTTCCCGGCAACCGACTCCACCCAGATGCGCCCGCCCATCAACTCGACCAGCTCCTTGGAGATGGCCAGCCCCAGGCCGGTTCCGCCATATTTGCGGGTGGTCGATGCATCGGCCTGGCTGAACGACTGGAACAGGCGACCGCATTGCTCGGGAGTCATGCCGATGCCGGTGTCCCGGATCCAGAAGTGCAGCTCCAGCGCCGCATCGTCGCCTCCCACCCGCTCCACTCCAATGACCACCTCACCCCGCTCGGTGAACTTGACGGCGTTGTTGCCCAGGTTGACCAGCACCTGCCCCAGGCGCAAGGGGTCTCCGCGCAGGGCCATGGGCAGTTCGGGCGGCACATCAAACAGCAGCTCCAGCCCCTTGTCCTGGGCCTTGAGTCCCACCAGATTGGCGAGGTTGTCCATGACGTCATCAAGGCGGAAATCGGTGGTTTCCACCGACAGCTTGCCGGCCTCGATCTTGGAGAAGTCCAGGATGTCGTTGATGATGCCCAGCAGGTTCTCGGCGGAGCGGTTGACCTTTTCAATGTAGTTGCGCTGGCGCGGATTCAGATCGGTCTGCAGCGCCAGGTGCGACATGCCGATGATGGAATTCATCGGGGTGCGAATCTCATGCGACATATTCGCCAGGAAGTCGCTCTTGGCGCGGGTGGCGTCTTCGGCGCGGTCCCGCGCGGTGCGCAGCTCTTCCTCGGCCAGATCCCGGCTCTCGCCCACCAGCACAATCCACCAGGTGGTCACACTGGCCAGCACCGCAATGCCAAAGAACGCCCGGCGCACATAGGTCTCCAGATGCACCAGGGCCTCCGGCGCAAAAGCCTTGGTCGCTGCCGGCAGTGTGATCCACAGGGCCAGCGCCACCACGGTCAGCATGACGAACCAGATCAGCATGAAGTTCGCCGCACGTCGCGAAGTGCGCACCGCCAATGGGCGCGGCCAGACCATTCCCAGCAGCGCGGCCACCGCATCTCGGTAGTGGTCCAGAGGGCTCTTGATGGCGGGCTTGCAACTGTCCTTGCAGTTGGATTCCAGCGTGCAGCACAGCGAGCAGATGGCACCCGCGTGGTAGGGGCAGTGAGCCGAATCCGCCTGCGCATACTCCTGGTTGCAGACGCTGCAGGTCACCAGGGTGTGCGGTGTGTGGATGGGAAAAAAGCTCTTGCGGGCAATGTAGTAACGCCCCTTGGTCCACCAGGCAATGAATGGCGCCAGCAGAAAAGCCAGCACCGCTGCAATCAGCCAGGAATAGGCCTGCGCATACTCGCCCATCACGCCACTGAAGGCGATGGTGGAAACGATGGAGGCGATGGTCATGCTCAACACGCCCACCGGATTGACGTTGTACAGGTGGGCACGCTTGAATTCCACAATCGGTGGACTCAGGCCAAACGGCTTATTGATGGCTAGGTCGGCCACCACGGCGCAGATCCAGGCCACGGCAATGTTGGAGTACAGCCCCAGCACGCTGTTCATGGCCTCGAACAGGTCCATCTCCATCAACAGCAGCGCAATGGCGCAGTTAAAAATCAGCCACACCACGCGCCCGGGGTGCGAGTGCGTCACGCGCGAGAAAAAATTGGACCAGGCCAGCGAACCGGCATAGGCATTGGTCACATTGACCTTGAGCTCGGACACGATGACCAGCAGCGCGCTGATCAGTAGCGCTGTGGATGGATTGGCCACGGCAAACTGGAAGGCGTGGTTGAAGATCTGGATCGGCTCCTTGGCGTCGGCAATCGCGAGGCCAGCCACTACGGCGACAGCCGCTAGCAGCGCGCCACCGAGCTGCTTGATGAAAGCAATGCCGATCCAGCCCGGACCGCCGGTCAGCATATTGGCCCACCAGCTCCAGCGGTTGTCACGCGTGCGCTCGGGCATGAAGCGCAGGTAGTCCACCTGCTCGCCAATCTGCGCCACCAGTGAGAACGATATGCCCGCCGCCACGCCAAAGTGCAGCCAGTCAAAGCCGTTGCTCTTGGACACATCGCCCTGGAAACTCATCAGCATCTGGATCGCGTCCGGCTGGCGCGTGAACACGTAGTAGAACGGCACGATCAAGAGCACCAGCCACACCAGTTGCGTCCAGCGATGGAAGCGGTTGATGGCCGTGACCCCATAGAACACGATGGGTATCACCACCACCGAGCACAGGATGTAACCCAGCCACAGCGGCACGCCAAAGCACAGCTTGACCGCCTGCGCCATGATGGCCGTCTCCAGCGCCAGGAAGATGAAGGTGAAGGACGCGTAGATCAGCGAGGTGAAGGTGGACCCCACATACCCGAAGCCAGCCGCACGGGTCAGCAGGTCCATGTCGATGCTGTGCTTGGCCGAATAGTGGCAAATCGGCAGACCCACGGCAAAGATGATGATGGCGGCAAACACCATGGCCCAGATCGCGTTGCTGTAGCCAAAGTCCAGCAGCAGCAAGGCCCCAATGGCCTCGTAGGAAAGGGCCGAGTTGGTGCCAATCATGGTGGTTCCGATGACGGCGGGCGACCATTTTCGAAAGCTGGCTGGTGAATAGCGCAGTGCGTAGTCTTCAATGGACTCGGTGGCAACCCACTTGTTGTACTGACGGCGGGTGGCGTCAACGGATGCTTGTGTCATGGCGCGCTCGGTGTTTGCAGGCGTTCAAGTTGCACGGCCTTGGCGGCCAGGTCTTCATCGGAATCGGCGTAGCGCGCGGCTATGGCGCGAAAGGCGTCCTGGAGTTCGAGGAAGGCATCCACCATGTCGGGGTCGAAGTGGCTGCCCCGCCCCTCGGTGATGATGGCCACCGCCTTCTCGTGCGGCATGCCGTCCTTGTAGACACGCCGGCTGATCAGTGCGTCGTACACATCGGCCACCGCCATGAGGCGTGCAGAGATGGGAATGGACTCGCCACTCAGGCCTTCCGGATAGCCACTGCCATCCCATTTTTCCTGGTGGTAATAGGCTATATCCTTGGCATGGCTGAGAAAGTCAACCTCCATGCCCAGTTGCTTTTCGGCCGCCACAATGGCCGCCCGGCCCAGCGTCGTGTGGGTCTTCATGATCTCGAATTCATCCGGCGTGAAACGCCCCGGCTTGAGCAGAATCCGGTCCGGTATGCCGACCTTGCCGATGTCGTGCAGCGGTGCCGACTTGTAAAGTAGGTCAATCGTCTGGTCGGTCAGGAAGTAACCAAAGCGGGGGTGGACCTGGAGCTTCTTTGCCATGGCACGCACATAGTGCTGGGTGCGCCGGATGTGGTTGCCGGTATCGGAATCGCGTGTTTCGGCCAGCGACGCCATGGCCAGGATGGTCACGTCCTGGATGGCAGCCAGTTCCCGCGTGCGGCGCGACACTTCCGTTTCCAGGTAGGCATTCTGGTCGCGCAGAAAGTCCCCCATCGCCTTGTTTTCCAACTGGGTGCGCATGCGCGCCAGCACGATGGGCGGAGAAATGGGTTTGGTGATGTAGTCGGCAGCCCCCAAGTCCAGTCCGGTTTGCTCATCCTCGGTTTCACTCATGGCCGTCAGGAAGATCACCGGAATGTGCTGGGTGGCGGGGTCGGCTTTGAGTTCACGAATCACGTCATAGCCGGACATGCCGGGCATCATGATGTCCAGCAGGATCAGGTCCGGCTTGGGCGTGGAGCGTGCCAGCTTGAGGGCCCGCTCGCCGTGGTTGGCCACCATGACCTTGTAGGTGCCCTTGAGCAGGGAAGACATCACTGCCAGGTTATCCGGCGTGTCATCCACCACCAGGATGTTGGCGCGCTCGGAAAAGTCCAATGAATTCGAGTCAGTCAATCGAGCCTCCCGCTGCAAATGGCTTTCAGGGTTCATGCAGAAAAATGACGTACATCAATCGCTGCGCGCAAGTATCGCATTTTGGGGGCTTTGCTACGGTTTTGGTAGCTGGCAGTGGCTCCACTATGATGCTCCACAAACAATTTTTTGCGGAGACACACCATGGCCCGACCGAGTTTGAATCGCCGTCTTGTTCTTGCCAGCGCCGTCGCGCTGCTGGTGACCACCACACCGGCCATGGCCCAGACTGGTTGGCCCAGCAAGCCGGTGCGCATCGTGGTGCCGTTTGCACCGGGAGGCACGACGGACATCCTGGCGCGCGCGGTGGCACCCGAGTTGTCCAAGGCCTTTGGACAGCAGTTCGTCGTGGAAAACAAGGCCGGCGCCGGTGGCAACCTGGGTGCGGACGCGGTCGCCAAGTCCGCTGCGGATGGCTACACACTGCTCATGGGCACCGTGGGCACGCATGGCATCAACCGCGCGCTGTACCCCAAGCTGCCCTATGACCCCTTTGCCGATTTTTCGGCCATCACCCTGGTGGCGGCAGTGCCCAACGTCATGGTGATTCCCGCCGAATTGGCGCGTGCCAACAACATTCACAACGTGCAGGACTTCATCAAACTGGCCAAATCCCGTCCCGGTAAGCTGAACATGGGCTCCAGCGGCAATGGCACTTCCATTCACCTCGCCGGGGAGCTGTTCAAGAGCCAGACGGGCCTGTTCATGACCCACATCCCCTACCGCGGCTCCGGTCCGGCACTGCTGGACCTGGTCGGCGGCCAGGTGGACGTGATGTTTGACAACCTGCCCTCGGCCATGCAGCTCATCAAGAGCGGCAAGCTCAAGGCATTGGCAGTGACCAGCCTGACACGCTCCGCCGCCCTGCCGGACGTGCCGACTATCGAGGAGGCTGCTGGCCTCAGAGGCTTTGAAGCCACCAGCTGGTTTGGCCTGCTGGCCCCGGCCGGCACGCCGCCCGACATCGTGAACCGCGTGCAGCAGGAAGTAGCGCGCGCCCTTAACACCCCGGCCATCAAGGAAAAGATGCTGTCCCAGGGCGCCATTCCCAGCGGCAACACGCCAACCCAGTTCGCCAGCCTGATCGAGAGTGAACACAAGAAGTGGGCGCAGGTGGTCAAGGCGTCAGGCGCCCGTGTGGATTAGTTGAATCCGTCCTTCACCCGAATTCTTACCCCTAACTGACTACTGGGTGTTCTGTGGATAACCTTGCTCGGCCTTTTGGACGTCAAGAACCTGTTTTTCTTGTCCATATGAACAGGATTGGTGCACAAGCGAGGGTTAACCCGAAAATTTTTTGCGGCACTTCACCAATGACAGCAGATTGTGTGATAGCGAAAATTGTGACCTACTGCCTCACCCTCATTTGCAGGCCCCGGCCCACCACTTACCCACCATTTCTGTGGGCCACCTTGTGGATAACTATGTTCACAAGCCTGAAAAGCCGCACCAGCCGTGGGCTTGCACGGAGTGCCCTGCAAATGACCAGCACCCGGACGCTGCCAGAATAGTGGCCACCCTCTGTCAACCCAAGGAAACACTGTGAACCAAGTCCCCTCCTCATCCAACGCCTTTTTGCGCGTCTGCGTGGTCGGTGCCGGCGCCATTGGGGGCTGGATTGGGGCACATCTGGCAGATGCCGGTTGCCAGATCAGTGTGCTGGCACGCGGAGCCACGTTAACGGCCCTGCAACAGCACGGTCTGCATCTGGGTAACGTCGGGCACACCGTGACAGCCCGTGCCAGTGCAGCCGAGCTGGGTGTGCAGGACCTGGTCGTCGTGGCGGTCAAAGCCCCGGCGCTCGCGGAAGTGGCGCGCCAGATCGGCCCCCTGATCGGCCCCCAAACGGTGGTGCTGACTGCCATGAACGGTGTCCCGTGGTGGTTCTTTCAGGGTTTTGGCGGCGCGTGGCAAGACCGGCAATTGCAGGCGGTAGACCCCAGTGGGGAGATAGCTGCGGCTATTCCAGCGGCCAATGTCATCGGCTGCGTGGTGCACGCCAGTTGCTCGGTGGACGCACCGGGCATGATTCGCCACCATTTCGGCAACGGCCTGATCATCGGCGAGCCTTCGGGACAGGCCACCCAGCGGGTGCAGGCGCT
The DNA here is from genome assembly GCA_038327925.1 of Burkholderiales bacterium. Taxonomy (GTDB): domain Bacteria; phylum Pseudomonadota; class Gammaproteobacteria; order Burkholderiales; family Burkholderiaceae_C; genus Allorhodoferax. The sequence goes on from JBBQLM010000008.1 coordinate 46,975, forward strand.
GGCTGCTCTGCTGACACGAGCCGGGTTTGCCACGACCGTATCGGCCCAGATCCAAAAGGACGTCTGGTACAAACTGTGGGGCAATATGACGGTCAACCCCATCAGTGCGTTGACGGGTGCCACCACGGACCTGATCCTGGGCGACCCGCTGGTGCGCGACTTCGTGTCCAAGGTCATGCTGGAAGCCAAGGAGATTGGCGCGCGCATTGGTATACCGATTGACCAGCAACCCGAAGACCGGCACCAGGTCACGCGCAAGCTGGGCGCATTCAAGACCTCAATGCTACAGGATGTGGAGGCCGGCAAGGCCGTAGAGCTTGATGCCCTGGTCACCGTGGTCCAGGAACTGGGCACGCTGACCGGCGTGGCAACGCCCTTTACCGATGCCCTGCTGGGCTTAAGCCGCCTGCAAGCCCGGGTGCGCGGCCTGTACTGAACGAATTCAACTGAACGGAGACACGCATGGCAACCTACCTGATTGTGGACACACTGCTCGACAAGCCGGAGATTTACGAAGAATACAAACGCAAGGCCAAGCCGCTGGTGGAACAGTATGGTGGCGAATACCTGGCACGCGGTGGCAACCTGATCCTGAAAGAGACCGACCTGTGGTCACCCACCCGCATGGTGCTGGTGCGCTTTCCCGATACCGCCTCGGCCACTCGCTTTTACGAGTCCGCTGAGTACCAGGCGATTCTGCCCGTCAGCAAGCAATCAGCCCGCAGAACCATGGTCATGCTGGAAGGCATTTAGGCCACCCGCTACCAGGAAGCGGGGTCCACCTTGTAATACCCGCACAGCTCCTGGTAGAGCGCTGGATAGTCGGTGGCCAGCGCCTGTGGCTGCTCAAAAAACGTCTCTGACACCACGGCAAAAAACTCCCCCGGGTCCTGTGCGCCGTAGTGGTCCAGCAAGCCCGCCACGCCATGGCGCGCCTCGGCCTGCAGGTGTGCATAGGCGGCATGAAACACCTGGGACCAGCGCTGCGCATCGTGTTGCGCATCCCCCGGCAACGGCGGTGGTGCACCAACTGCTGCGCCGTTTTCCTGGTCCAGCTGGTGGGCAAATTCGTGGATCACCACGTTGCGGCCATCGTCTGCCACAGCAGCCCCCTCCAGCGTATCCTGCCACGACAGGATGACCTGCCCCTGTGACCAGGATTCGCCGGATAGCGCCTGGCGCTGTTCACGCTGGACCCCCGCGCTGTCCACCGAAGTGCGGTGCACCACAAAGGCACCGGGATAGACCAGAATCTGCCGCACATTGGCAAAGTAATCGGTGGCCCGGTTCAGAATCAGCAGGCAGGCCTGGGCGGCAATCACCACGCGCATTTCTTCGGTGATCTGCAGGCCCGCGCAGCCCAGGAAGGACTTCTCGGCAATGAACACCTGCATGTGCTTTTTGAGCTGCATTTGCAGGTGCTGCGGCAGCTTGCGCACCAGGGGCACGCGCTCGCGCAGGATCTTGCGCCAGGCAGCCGGGAAGGCCGTTTCGCGCACCCGATTGCGCCGATAGGCCTGCCAGTAGGGATGGCCCACCAAACCAACGGCCAGGAGCAGAGCCAGGCCGCAAAACAGAAGAAAGGCCACGGGTCGTGCTCCAGTCAAAGCGTGTGTCAGACGCCATAACTGGGAGCCAAACCCGCCATTTCAAGCTAGCGCGACACCAGCACCGGCACTTTGGATTCGGCCACCACCTTGGTGGACACGCTGCCCAACATCAACCGTGCAATGCCGGTGCGCCCATGCGAGCCCAGCACCACCAGGTCCGCGCCTTCGGTTTCGGCCGTTTGCACAATGCCGCTGGCGGCACCCACATCTTCCACCAGACGCGCCTGCAGGGTCACCGGCGTGTCGCCCTGTTTGCACAGCGTTTCCACTTGTGCATGGGCCTGCGAGGCCTGTTCCTGGGCTGCCGACATATAGGCCTGAAAGCCCATGGGATTGATTTCGCCCACACCAATGTAGGGATAGGGGTCCACAACGTACACCGCGGTCAACTTGGCGCCATGGGTGCGCGCCAGCCCCACTGCCAACTGGGCAGCGTGCTCCGAAGCGGCAGAACCATCGGTGGCGAGAAGAATATGTTTGAACATGTGAGTGCCTCGTAAAAAGTATGGATATGTACCACGGAATGGTGCACTTGTTGCGCGCGGCATTCCTTGACGCACGACAGTTTAGAGGCATTTCACCGCCCGCTCAGACAGCGCCACGGCCTTTCTGGCTTTCAAAATAAACCCCCTTGCGGGCCCGCTGCACATCGCCCAGCGGCCGGTGCGCAGCCAGTGCCTGCCAGGGATCAAACACGGCGGCCTCGATCTGCACCGACAACGCCTGCCCGTGCACGGACGCAGCATCCTGTCGTGGCAATGTCAGGCGGGCAACCGTGGTGTAGGGGCTGGACCAGTTCACCGACGCATCTTCAATGGGCGTGCGGTCGGCGTCCACAAAGGGCTGCAGTTGCAGCTCCCAGTGCAGGCTTCTTTCGCGCAGCCTGGCACTGAAGTCGGCGCCCCAATCCAGCCGGGCGCCCGGCGTCGCCGGACCATTGGCCGGGGCTGGCACCAGGCGCACGCGCACAGCATACGGTCCACACGCAATGGGGGCGGCACTGTAGACCATCTCGGTGGCGAATCCGCCAAAGGGCTTGCCCATGGTCTTCAGCAATTTCAACAGGCGCACCGTTCCCCTTAGCACTCCGTAGCGGCGCACCAGGAACGGCAGCAAGCTGCCCATGCCATTGGACGCCGCCATGACAAAGTCCACAAACTCCGCACTGCTGGGAAAGCCGAACACTTCCTGATTGATCAACGCAAAGTCCTGGCTCACAGCCGGACCGTTGCCCAGTGCCGACTCCCCTTGCACACCCAGTACCCGCAGCGCAAAACCGCGGATGTCCGGGACACGATCCGGGGCACGGTCCATGCCGCCATTGGACAGGCGAACCCACACGCCGAAGGTACCCGGTCTGGCAAACAGACCGTGGCGCGCGAACGCGGGTAAATCATCCAGCACTTGCAACACGCCCTCGGCGCTCGTGAGCTGTTTGCGGTGCAGCGCACGCCCCACGCCGAACTTCCTGGACTTGCGGGCCTGCAACGCAGCAAACTGCTGACCGTAGGTGGCAAAGCGCTGCGCCTCGTCTGCGCGCACCTCTTCCCGCCATTGGGTACTGGGAGTCATGTCCTGTGCCATAGGTGTCCAGCCGGTTGGATTCGGGAGGTGCATGGTACGACCAAGTACGCGTCCAAACAAGCGGCACCATGGCGGTATCGACCGCATTTCTGCCGTAATATTGCGGCATCAGGCCCCATACCGGTGGCCGACTATGGAGGACTTATGGCAAAAGGTGACCAACGCAGCGAAAAAATGGCAAAGAAACCGAAAAAGGACACGTCTGAACCCAAGAACGGTACCTCGGATCGGCCTATGCCACCTGTTACCGCGGTGATCCCGCGCGGCAAGATCAAGAGCAAATAAACACCATCACACGACCGGGTCAAGGGGCTTTCTTGGAGACCTGTGCAAACGGGTCAGTGTCCGTATCCTGCGCAGCAACAGGTTCGGCATCCAGGTGACTCGGCGTGGTATCGGCGTACTGCGACGGTGGGTGGCTATCCTGCTCCAGCACCGAGTCCTCCCACATGGCCCAATCCGAATCCAGATTCCCCTCCTGGACCTGGGGCAGCGGCAACGGTTCCAAGGGATCTACGCCCCGGGCTCGGGGCGTTCGGGTGGCTAGACTGCGCGGCCGCATGGCCTGACTATTGGTCCCCTTGTCCGAGCGCTTGAAGAAGTTGAACATGCTGCCACCTCCATGAACCAGGTCAATGTCAACGCAGTGCGTGAATGCGGATTACACGCCTTTTTGCACGCGCTGACCAGACCTCTCAGTGCTTGGGCAACGGAATCGCCTTCCAGCCCGCATGGTCAAAGTACTTTCCGTACGTGTTGAGCCCCTGCGCGATCTGAACGGCGCCCGCGGCACGGCTCTTTCCTTGCTGCTTGCCCTCGGCGACTTCCGCACCGTTGATGAGTTCGGCAATCACCGTGTGCAGTTGCGCATCGGCTTTCGCGTCGAGTTTGCAGTTCTGCACGATGGCCGCAACCTGTGCGTTCACCTCCTTGCTCAACGCATCAAACTGTGCCGCCGTCGCCGTGCCATCGTGGGCCAGCGGCAGGGTTGCGCCGACCGATGCGCGCATCGCCGTCATGGCCTGGCGCAACGGGGCATCGGTCATCCATTTTTTTCCCGCATTGAGGCTTACTTTTTGCGGTTCAGTCGTGCCATGGTCATGGGGATCAGCAGCCCATGCAGCCAATGGGTTGGCCAGCACGGCGGCTATCAGGATCAGTGGAAAAAATTTCATCATGGTGTGTTCCAGTTCAGTTGAGGGAAGTTCAGCCCTGCGTATGCAGGGCCTTGCCATCCTTAACGAACATGCACTCGAAATGTTCCTTATATTTTCCATCAATCCCGGTGCAGGCGTTCTTCCTCGGTGGCTTCCTGGGCATAACGTGCCAGCAGCAACTGCTTTAGCTTGACACGTTGGGCCGCATCCAGCATCTCGCGCTCGGCCAGCAATTGCAAAATCACCCGCTGTTGCTGGGCATCCTGCAAGGCGGCAATGCGCGCCTGTTCGGCGTTGATGGAGGAACGCTCAGGAGTGGGCGCAAAAATATGCTGCACCAGGGCCTCCCGGTGACGGCGAATCTGCTCCCAGTTTCCTGCGATGTCGTGCAAGAAGCCGGGTTCCAGTTGCGCCCATTGCTGGCGCTGCTGCGGGCTCAGTTGCAGATAGTCTGGCAAGTTCACCCGCGCCGCTGCGCTGGCCGGTAACGGCGCCGCCGGGCGCATCTGCAGGTACAGCACCGCGCCCACACAGCCCAGGTTGAGCGATAGCGAGGCGATCAACAGCCACTTCCAGTTCGATTGCTTCATAGCATTCCTTTCGTTGCACGGCATAGCTCCGCCGCCGCACACAGGCCCCCGGGGGGAACCGGGTCAAACACGCGCACCACACCAGTCGGGGTTGTGCCCACCACGCTGCCACCCACCAGCAGCACACCCAGCCACACGCCCGAGGCCATGGCCGCCGCAGCCAGCCCTGCGGGCATCCAGCCCGACCAGCCCCAGGTGCGGGTTCGTGGTGCCCGATGGCGCTCACCGTCGGTCTGTAATTCGTCACGCAGGCGGGCTCCCAAGTCAAAACCCAGATGCGGTTGCGGCAAGGCATGCAACTGCAACTGCAGGTCCCGCAGCGACTGCAATTGCGCCTGGCACTGGGCACAGTTCTGCACATGCGATGCCAGGCGCTGCTGCGCATCGGACGCAAGCATCTGGTCCGCATAGGCGGAAAGTTCTTCAAAGGGGGGGCAATTCATGGCAGTTTCTCCATTCAACGCGGCGAGGAGTCCAGCAGGGCACTGCGCGCCCGGGCGATGCGCGACTTCACGGTACCCAGGTTCAGGCCCAACACCTCCGCCAGCTCCTCATACGACAGACCTTCAATTTCCCGCAGCAGCACAATCTCGCGGTGCTCAACGGGCAGACGCCGCAGGGCAGCATCCAGCTGGCGCATCCGCTGCGCGGTGTTCAGCACATCATCCGGACCTGGCGCCGGGTCCGGCACGGTCGCATCCTCCTCCAGCACAACGAACTCCACAGTCTGGTGCCGGCGCAGCAGGTCAAATGCCTGGTTGCGGGCAATGCGGAAGAGCCAGGTGCTGAAACGCGCCTCCGGCTGCCAGCCTTTGAGGTGCTGAAAGGCCCGCAAAAAAGTCTCCTGCGTCAAGTCCCGTGCATCGTCCAGTGAACGCGTGAGGCGGACCAGAAACCGGTAGATCCGGTCCTGGTGCCGTCTGACCAGCTCCGAGAACGCCGCGACATCCCCGCTCTGGGCGCGGGTGATGCATTGGCTTTCCTCAAGATCGTGGAGACTTCGCATGGCTGGAACCCAGTCTAACGAGCGGGCGCGGAAAAAGTTCCCGCTGTTTTCATCCAGGCATGCACTGCGCCATGGCGGAGTGCCACGGCAACGTTATTTCAATCAGGGGGCAATCTTGCGCTTAAGGGCCCGCGCAATCGGCTGCGGCAGATTCGCCAGTGATTGCAGCAAATGCGGCAGCACGCGCAGCTTGAGCCCAGCCAGCGTTGGCGGCACGATGGCCTCGATCAAGTGTGGGCCAGGCGTGCGCAATGCGTGTTCGAAGGCGGCCAGAAACTCGTCAGTGGTGGTGGCGCGTTTCGATGCAACGCCCATGCTCTGGCCCAGGTGCACAAAATCAATCGGCGGCGTGCGCAGATCCAGTTGGGCCTTGGCCCTGTCGCTTACACCTACCGCGCCCACGCGCTGCAACTCGACGTTGAGGATGGCGTAAGAGCGGTTGTTGAAGATGATGTTGATGACATCGAGCTTCTCGCGCGCCTGGGTCCACAGGGCCTGGATGGTGTACATGGCCGAGCCATCCCCCGCCAGCGCAATCACCTTGCGATCCGGGCATGCAATGGCCACGCCCACCGCGTTGGGCAGGCCCTGGCCAATGGCGCCGCCGGTCAACGTGACCACATCGTGGCGCGGTGCGCCTGCGGTGTACATCGCCAGCATGATCCCGGAGGTCTGCGCCTCGTCGACGATGATGGCGTTTTCGGGCATCAGTTGCCCAATCGCCTTGCACACCTTGTCGGCAGTGAATTTGCCGCGCGGCAGGCCCGGGCGCTTGGGTGTCTGCAACACGGGTGCGGTCTGCGCGGCGCCGACCGCGGTGGACAGTTTGCCCAGGCTACCGGAAACGTCCTGCGTGAAAGACGCCAACGTGTGCAACTGGCAGCCATCGGGCACCAGATAACTCTTCTTGCCGGGGTAAGCAAAGAACGACACCGGCGCCTTGGCATCGACCAGGATCAGGTGGTCCAGCCCGGTCAACTGCACCGAGGCCAACTCGGCCAGGTAGGCGATGCGCTCCACTGGCGGCAGGCCGGCGCCACGCTCGATGCGGGTGGGGAACACTTCGGCAAACAGCTTGGCACCCGTCTTGGCCGCGATGCGTGCCACAGCCATCAACGTGGGTGCACGCAACGCGCGGCCACCGAGCAGAATGGCCTTCTTGCCGTCGCCCTGCAGCGCCTGTGCAATGGCCGCCACGGTGGCGTCGTCTGCGGGCTCAGGCTTTTGGATGGTGGGTGGCGCAGCAGGCACACCGCCCTCGCCCCATGACACATCGGCCGGCAGTATCAGCGTGGCCACCTGCCCCGGCGGACCTTGGCATATACCAATGGCTTCAGCAGCGTCCTTGCACAGGTCCTGCGTGCTCTTGGACGTGCGCACCCACGGCGACACATTGCGCGCCACGGTTTCGATGTCGGACTGCAGTTGCGCGTCGTACTGCGTGTGGTAGGTGGCGTGATCGCCCACGATGTTCAGGATGGGCACCCGCCCCTTGCGGGCGTTGTGCAAATTGGCCAGGCCATTGCCCAGGCCACAGCCCAGATGCAACAGCGTGGCGGCGGGCTTGTCGGCCATACGGCCATAACCGTCCGCCGCGCCAGTGGCCACACCTTCGAACAAGGCGAGAACCGCACGCATCTGGGGCACGGTGTCGAGCGCGGCCACGAAGTGCATCTCGGAGGTTCCGGGGTTGGTGAAGCAGGTGGTGATGCCGGCATCAACCAGCGTGCGGATCAGGGCGTTGGCGCCATTGGACATAAGGGTCTCCGTCTTTTTAATGATTGATGGAGCGCGCCGCAGCGCGCGCCGTCAGAATGCAGCCGGGCAGAAAGGTGCCTTCCAGCGAGCGCTTGCCACTGGCACCCCCACCACCAAAGCCCGCCGCCTCGCCCACGCAATACAGGCCCGGCATGGGCTGGCCGGCAGCATCGAGCACGCGGCTTTGCAAATCGGTCTGCAGGCCGCCCAGGCTCTTGCGGGTGATCAGTTGCATCTGGATGGCGATGAAGGGACCGGCCCCCGGCTTTTGCAGGGGCGCGGGCTTGCAGGTGCGCAGCTTGTCCGGCCCCCAGTGGCGGGCGTGTTCGATGCGGCGAATCTGGTCGTCGTTGACGACGGAGTCGCCGCGCGAAAAGTTGGCGTCGAAAGCGTCTGCGGTGGCTTGTAGCACCTCGGGCTTCACATCCTGGGTACCGGCCAGCGCGTTCATCTTGGCAGCCAGCCCGGCCAGTGTGTCATCCACCAGGAAGTGTTTGCTTTCAGAAGCCATCTGCTTGACCAAGCGGTGGTTGCCCAACAGGGTTTCCTTCAAGAACATCGGAAACTGCCGGTCGCGGATCCGCTGGTTGTGTTCGGAGCCGGAAATGGCGAACTCCTTGGCGGCGATGCGCCAGTTCAGTAGATGCCAGGTCCAGGGCTTCTCCTGTGCGGCCACGCGCTGGCACAGCTCGTGGGTGTCAAAGCCGGTGACCAGCGGTTGTGGGCCGATGCGCTCGCCCTTGTGGTTCAACCACAGCGCCGACTTGCACGGAATGGTGGACAGGCCATGCCCCTCGAAGTGTGGAAACGGATGCGGAAAGCCGGCGGCGTAGTTCCACATCTCGCCGGCATGGGTGATGTTCCCGCCCAGGCCGGCCACCAAATGGTGCAGCTTGCCGTCGGCAAAGGGGTGGGCGCCATTGAGCATGGTGGCCGGCAACGGACGGCTCGCCACCCAGTTAACGCGGGTCTCGGAATGGCTGCCGTTGATGCCGCCCATGGCCAGCACCACCGCAGGCGCGCTCAGCCGCACTTCCGAACCATTGGCCTCATTCACCGCCATGGCGCCGCTGACCACGCCGCCAGCACTCTCCAGCGCCGTGACCCGGTGGCCACTGAGCAGGGTCAGGCGGCCGCCGGTGTCGGCCGCCAGCATCAGGTCGATCATGCGCAGCGTCAAGTGACGCGAGGTGCCCCAGACCACGTGGTAGCGCGGGAGCGTGTTGCCATCGCCATGCATGCCGCGCTCGACCCAGTTCACGGCAGGCATGAACTTCAGGCCGTTGGCGATCAGCCAGTCATACACCTCGGCGCGCGAGTGCTCCACGTAATAACGCGCCCATTGCAACTGCAGCACATCGCCCGCACCCAGCTCGCCAAAGCGCATCCAGTCGCGCAGCGCAATCTCGGGCGAATCTTTCAGCTTCATGCGACGCTGCAAGGGCGTATCGACCAGCGCCATACCGCCAAACGCCCACAGGGCCAGACCGCCCAGGCGCTCGCGGGTGTCGCGGTCCACCAGCGTCACGCGCTGCCCTGCCTGCAAGCATTCCAACGCCGTGACCAGGCCGGCCAGGCCGCCGCCAATCACCAGCACATCCGATTGCACCGTTGTCGTTGCCAAGATTTGTCTCCTCGTGCGTTTATCTCGTGCTTAGCCCGTCGTACAACGCAGGCCTTGTGGCTTGCAACGATAGCGGGATATGATGCCGACACACTTGACTTAAGAGGCCAAACACTTGACTTTGCAGGCCACCGTTTCCATGAGCTGGGTCAGCACGGTACTGGGTGCAGCCCAGCGCCAGGGCTTGGCACCCGAGGCATTGCTGGCCCACGCCGGCATTGCGCTGGACGACCTGAAAGCCGAACGCTGGCCCATAGACCACATCACCCGGCTGTGGCGCGCCGCCGCCACGCTGACGCAGGACGCCGGCTTTGGCCTGAAGGCCGGCAGCCAGGTCGGGCCAGCCAGCTTCAATGTGGTGAGCTACATCCTGCAGTCCTCCCCCTCGCTGCGCGAATCCATCGCCGTGGTGCAGAAGTTCCAGCGCCTGATCAGCGACGGCGGGCGCTTCCAGATGATTGCGGGTGAGCAGGCCAGCTGGATCGTCTACCACCCGCGCCAAGGCGAACTGGCGTTCAGCCCGCACCAGCTCGAAGCCGTGCTGTCGGCGGTGGTGAGCTTCAGCCGCTGGGTCACCGGCAGCGGCATGCGTCCGTTGCGCGCGCAGTTCAGCCACGCTGCGCTGGGGCCGCTGGGTGGCTACCAAGCGGTGTTCCAGTGCCCGGTGGATTTCGAGCAGGCCTTCAGCGGCCTGTTGCTCGACAACGCCGCGCTGGACCAGCCCCTGCCCCAGGCCGACGCGCAGCTGGCCGCCGTGCACCAGCAGGTCGCGGCCGCGCGGCTGGCGGCGCTGTCCGATGAGTCCGGCGACCTGGCCACCGAACTGCGGGGCTGGCTGGCCGCCCAGTTGGGTCACGCACTGCCCGACCGCGCCCAGGCAGCGCAGGCCTTTGGCATGACCGAGCGCACCTTTGCCCGGCGCTTGCAGGATCTGGCACTGAGCTACACCGCCCTGCTGGACGCGGCGCGCAAGGAGCACGCCTGCCAGGCCGTGGCCCACACGCAGCGCGCGTTCGCCGACATTGCCCAGTCCCTGGGCTTTGCCGAGGCCAGCACCTTCAACCGGGCCTTCAAGCGCTGGACCGGCAGCGTGCCGGGCGCCTACCGGCGGCAATCGACCGGCAACTGAATTGCTATTTTTTTAGTAGCTACCTGCGTATATTCCACGAGGGCTAGAGGCCAATTTTGCTCTAAATCACTTCGCCAGATGGCTTGTCCCGGGGTGGCCGGGGAATCTTCTTGAAGCGGATGGCGCGGTCCAGCTCGATGGCGTCTTTCTTCACCTGCCGCTCGGCGTCCATCTTCTGGCCGTGGGACAGCCACTCGGCAAATTCCGCAGGGGTCTCCAGCGTCATGCGACCCATGGCGGCGGCGCGGAAATCGTGGATCACCACTTCGGCCGCCTTCTGCAGGTTGATCCGCCCGCCGCTCTGCAGCGCACCGCGCTTGCGGCCAATGGCCTCCAGCAGTTGTTCGTCGGTCAGCTCGGCCGCACCGCTCAACTTATAGCGCGCCTCCAGCAGCGGGGCGTAATGCTGGCGCAGGGTATCCAGCAGTTCCAGCGCCACCTCTTCCTCGTCATAGGCATTCTTGCCAATGGCGCCGCTGGCAGCCAGGTTGTAGCCACTCTTGGCCACGATGATGCGCGGCCACAGCACGCCCGGCGTGTCGAACAGGTAAAAGGCGTCCTGCAGCACGATGCGCTGCTCGATCTTGGTGACGCCCGCCTCGTCGCCGGTCTTGGTGCTGCGCTTGCCCTTCAGGGTGTTGATCAGCGTGGACTTGCCCACATTGGGAATGCCGCAGATCAGCACCCGCATGGGCTTGGTCATGCTCTGGCCCCGGCTGGGCGCCAGCGCAAAGCAGGCGTCGATCAGCGCGCGCGCCGGCGCTGCGACGCTGGCGTCCAGCCCCAGGGCGCGGGTGTCGGGCAAGGCGTTGTAGTGCGCCAGCCACTCCTGCGTGCGCGCGGGGTCGGCCAGGTCCTGCTTGTTGAGCACCTTGAGCGCCGGCTTGCCGGCAGTCAGCTTGGCCAGCATGGGGTTGGCGCTGGAGCCCGGCAGGCGGGCATCCAGCAGTTCGATGACCACATCGATTTCCTTGATGCGCTCTTCTATCGCCTTGCGCGTCAAGTGCATGTGACCGGGGAACCACTGGATTGCCATGGCTTCAGACCTTCTCTAACGCCTGGTCCAGATCGGCGATCAGGTCGTCGATGTGCTCAATGCCGATCGACAAACGCACCATGTCGGGCTTGACGCCGGCCTTGGCCAATTCCTCGGCATTGAGCTGGCGGTGCGTGGTGGTGGCCGGGTGGCAGGCCAGGGACTTGGCATCGCCAATGTTCACCAGGCGGGTGAACAGTTGCAGCGCGTCCTGGAAGCGGGCACCGGCCTCCAGGCTGTCGGCGGCCTTCAGGCCAAAGCTGATCAGGCCCGATGCGCGCCCGCCCATGTACTTCTGCACCAGCGCGTGGTCCGCGTGGTCGGGCAGGCCCGCGTAGTTGATCCAGCCAACCTTGGGGTGGTTCTGCAGGTGCGTGGCGATCTTGAGCGCGTTCTCGCAGATGCGGTCCATGCGCAGGGCCAGGGTTTCGATGCCCATCAGGATCTGGAAGGCGTTCATGGGGCTCAGGGCCGCACCCATGTTGCGCAGCGGCACCACGCGGGCGCGGCCAATGTAGGCGGCAGCGCCCAGCGCCTCGGTGTAGACCACGCCGTGGTAGCTGACATCGGGCTCATTCAGGCGCTTGAAGCGTGCCTTGTGCTCTGCCCACGGGAACTTGCCCGAGTCCACAATCGCACCACCAATGGTCGTGCCGTGGCCGCCCAGGTACTTGGTCAGCGAGTGCACGACGATGTCGGCACCGTGCTCGAACGGGCGGCACAGGTAGGGGCTGGAGACGGTGTTGTCCACAATCAGTGGCACACCGGCGGCGTGGGCCACGGCGGCCAGGGCGGCGATGTCGGTCACATTGCCCAGCGGGTTGCCCACGGACTCGCAGTACACGGCCTTGGTGCGGGCGTCGATCAGCTTGGCAAACGAGGCCGGGTCCTTGGCGTCGGCGAAGCGCACTTCGATGCCCATTTGCGGAAAGGTGTGGGCAAACAGGTTGTAGGTGCCGCCGTACAGCGTGGACGCGGACACAATGTTGTCGCCCGCCTCGGTAATGGTCTGGATGGCGTAGGAAATGGCCGCCATGCCCGAGGCCACGGCCAGCGCACCGATACCGCCTTCCATGGCCGCCACACGCGCTTCCAGCACGCCATTGGTGGGGTTCATGATGCGGCTGTAGATGTTGCCAGCCACCTTCAGGTCAAACAGGTCGGCTCCGTGCTGCGTGTTGTCAAAGGCATAGGCCACGGTCTGGTAGATCGGCACGGCGACGGCCTTGGTGGTGGGGTCCGGCGTATAGCCGCCATGCACGGCCAGTGTTTCCAATTTCATGAACAAATCTCCTTTGATGCGGTGAAACCGGTCGATTGTCGGCCAGTTTGCACACCGCCCCGCGCTTAGGCAGGCATCTCTAGGAAAACTGCCGGATTTAAGGTGCCCGCACTAGGACTAATCCAGAGAATCCCCCCAGCGAACGAATCTTTCAACCTTTTTGCATTTTTTCAGGAGTATTTCCATGGCTAACCAAAAACTGGCAACCGTCACCAACGAACTGATCGAGTCCTACGGCAACACCGCCAAGAACGTGATCAACGCCTACCGCGTGGGCAATGAGCGCGCCGTGGTCTTCATGGACCAGAGCTTTGTGTCCGCCCTGGACAAGGCTGGCTCCCGTCTGAGCGCCAAGGCCCGCCACAATGCAGTGGCTGCCGAGAAGAAGATCACCGCCTACTACGCCAAGAGCGTGGAACTGACCTCTGACAACGCCAATCTGGTGGTTGACAAGGCCGTGGAACTGGCTGGCAAGAGCGTGGTGCAAGTGGCAGCCAATGCCGGCCGCTTTGAAAAATCCACCGGCGTCACCACCCTGCGCACACTGGCTACCGCCGCCGTGCCCGCAGCCCAGGCCGTGACCAAGGTCGCTGCCAAGATCGAAGCCCAATCCGGTGTTCTGGCCAGCAAGATTGCCGGCAAACCCGCAAAGGCCAAAGTCAAAGCGAAGGTCGCGGTCAAGGCTGCTGCACCTAAGCGCGCTCCCGCCAAGAAAGTGGTTCGCGCCCGCAAGACTGCTTAAAAGTCAAAGCCGCCAATAATCAAAGGCCCGCCACGTGCGGGCTTTTTTTTTAGGCGATGAGTGCCCTGGCCGGGGTCAGGTGTCTGGGTGACAAATACTCCTGCAGGTAGATGTCAAACGGCATGGTGTCCGACGCCTCGATGCGGCGCTGCGCGTCCCAGGATGCCTGCGCCAGTTGCGCAAAATGGGCACGCACATCATCCGCCAGCGGCGCATCCAGCATGGCCTGTTTGGTGCGCTCCGACTGGGCCCGCGCAAAAGCCACAAACGAGCCGTTGTACTCCTCGGTCACGGCACGCAACACGCGGGCCGATGGCAAGGTATCCGGGTGCTGCAGGGCATGTTCCGCAGCCGCCACGGCAGCCGAGTAATCACCGCTGCCGTGCGCCGCATCCAGTTGGCGCGCAATGGGAATGAGCTGGTCCATCAGAGCCTGTCCCCAGTCGGTCAACGTGACCTGCGTGCCATTGCGTTCCAGCTTCAGGGCCGGCTCGCGCCCACGTTCGGCAACACGGTGCTGGTTTTGCGCCAGTGCCACGATCTCTTCGGGCGTGTCGGGCGGGCTGTCGCTCTGCAGGCAGTGCAGCAGGAACACATCCAGAAAACGCATGGTCTGGGCATTGATGCCCACCACTTCAAACGGGTCCAGATCCATCAACCGCACCTCGACATATTCCACGCCGCGTTCGCGCAACGCGTGCAGCGGGCGCTCGCCGGGGTGAATGACCCGCTTGGGACGTATGGTGCCGTAGAACTCGTTCTCGATCTGCAGCAGGCTGGTGGCCAGCTGGCGGTATTCGCCGTCGGGGCCGCGTACGCCAATGGCTTCGTAGGGTGGATAGGCCCGCGTCAGCGCATCCTGCAGGGACGCGCCATAACCCTGCAGGTTGTTGTAACTCACCGCCAGCGAGGCCTGTGCCTCACTCTGGTAGCCCAGACGCCCCATGCGCAGTGAGGTGGCGTAGGGCAGGTACATGGTGTGGTCATTGAGCGCCTGCAACTGGTGCGCACGCCCTGCCACAAAGGTCGAACACACGGCGGGCGAGGCGCCAAACAGGTACAGCAACAGGAACGCATGGCGGCGGAAATTGCGGATCAGACCAAAGTACTGCTCGCTGGAGACGTCCGGCAGCGACCAGTTGTAGTGGATGCCCGAAATGGTCTGCATGCGCCGGCCATAGCGGTAACCCAGGCCCCTGCGGTACACCGTCTTGGCGCGGCCGACGTTGGAGCTGCCGTACTGGCCCAGCGGAATTGCATCGTCTGCCGGCAGGCCGCAGGGCATGCTGGAAACCCACAACATCTCCTCACCCATCTCGCGCACCGTGACCTGCTGGATGCGCGTCAGTTCGTCCACCACTGATTGGACATCGGCATGCACGCCGGTGATCAGCTCCACCTGCGATTCGCTGAAATCCGTGGTGATGTGGGGGTGCGTCAGGGCCGATCCCAGACCGTGGGGATGGGGGGTAAACGCCAGCGCGCCACTGGGGAGCGCGCGCAGGCTCTCCTTTTCCACCCCGCGGCGGATGCCATGGAGACGCGACGATGTAAGTGACCCCAGGGCCGGTGAATTTGTAAGCATGCCTATGGCCCTTCAACTTTTTGTGCGGCGCAAAGTTACCACACGCCGTGAACTATTGCCGAAATGGGGGAAGTTCTGAAAATTACAAGTGCCGCCACGCAATGCTTGAACCATAATTCCGCATGGACACCCCGGAACTCGTCGTTTGGTCTGCCATGCTGGGTGGCTTGGCGACGCTGGCCGCCTTCGCGCTGGCCGACGCACTGATCCGCTGGCGCATTGCATCCTGGCGTGCCTTCATCTTTGTCGCACTGACCGGCACCGTCTGCCTGCTGCTCACCGGGCTCACACAAACCCTGTTTCCCGACTTTTTTCCGCTGTTGGTACTGCATGTGCTGCAAAACAGCCTGGGACTGTTCAGCGGCGCCCTCGCGTTGAGCTACCTGGGACTGTGGATGGGCCCGGCACGAGACGACCGCATTGTTCGCATCAGCATCGGCTACGGAACCCTGGGTTTGGTTCTGGCCGCGTGCGCCATGGCCGTTCTGACCCTGCGCAGTCCGCCGGAACAGTGGCATGGCCTGTTGCGCATCACGGCTGGCATCAACGCCCTGGCCGTGCTGCCACCGGCCATTGCATCCCTGCGCGCCGCAGCCATGGGGGACCGGCTGGCCTGGGGCATTGTTGGCGCCACAGGACTGTTGTGCATCATGGTGGTGGGCCTGTATGCCCGCGCCCTGCACGTGCCGGGCCTGGGCATTGGGGTCTGGGCGCTGACCGCCATCTCCACCGTCGCGTTCTTCATGCTGGGAACCTACCTGGGCCTGCGGCGTGACCGCGTCAACCGCCAGTTGGAGCGCCTGGCCAGTCTGGCCCAAGGCGCCGACCCGGCCACCGGGTTGCCGCAACGTTCGATGCTGCTGTCCAAGGTCGACGACGCGATCTGGCGCAGCGCCCGCATGAACCAGGAGTGCACGGTGATCTGCCTGCACCTGCAAAACCTGTATGAACTGGCCGAAATTGCCGGCCACCATGCCGACCAGCAGATCCTGTCGGCCATGTCGGCGCGCATCCGCCGCGCGGTCGGTTTTCGCCACGTGGTGGGGCTGTACCACCCACGCTGTTTTGTGGTGGTGATCTCGACCTATAGCCAGACACGGCTGGTGGAGAAGACCCTGCAGCGCCTGCGTTACCTGATGACCAAGCCGCTGCAGGTGCGGGGCCTGGATGAGGCCCTCCACACCTTTGTGCCACGCTTTGGTTTTGGCTCGGTGGTGGTGACCGCGGACAACGCCAACCCTGCCAGCCTCATCGACCAGGCCGAGCAGCTGTCCCAGGCAACAAGCCCGGACCCGGAGACCGGCCAACTCACCCTTCCCGGCGTTCCCCTGGCCTGAGCCCGGTTCGGCTTCAGCCCCAGTTCAGGCCAGCTTGGCCGTGACGTGGGTCACTTCATGCGTACCCTGCGCCGACCCGTTGGGCGGCACCATCTCGCCGGTGCGGTCACGCACCTTGTCCAGTTGTGCGGCCAGGCGCTCGGGCGCATCACTGTCCAGTCCGATCCAGTCGCCCTGGGTCATGGTGATATTGGCAGACTCCACATGGCCGGCTCCGGCGCACAGGATGGTGCGCGTGGGCGCGTCCTCGGACACCAGCACCAGCATCGCAGGTGCCACGGCCTTGGGGCTGAGCGCGTCCAGCACGGCCTGGGGCATCAGGCCCTCGGTCATGCGCGTGGCGGCGGTGGGCGCCAGCGAGTTGACGCGGATGTCGAACTTGGCACCTTCCAGCGCCAGCGTCTGCATGAAACCCACCAGGGCCAGCTTGGCCGCGCCGTAGTTGCTCTGGCCAAAGTTGCCATACAGGCCGGTGCTGGAGGTGGTCATCAGGATGCGGCCGTACTTCTGTTCCACCATGTGGGGCCACACCGCCTTGCAGCAGTGCACGGCACCCATCAGGTGCACGTCAAGCACCAGGCGGAAATCGGCCAGGTCCATCTTGGCAAAGGTCTTGTCACGCAGGATGCCGGCGTTGTTGACCAGAATGTCGACCCGGCCCCAGGTGTCAATGGCCTGCTGCACCATGGCCTGCACGGCATCAAAATCCGTGACCGAGGCGCCGTTGGCAATGGCCTCACCACCGGCGGCGCGAATTTCGGCGACCACCGCCTCGGCGGCGGTCAGCGAGTGACCCGAACCGTCACGGGCGCCACCCAGGTCATTGACCACCACCTTGGCGCCGCGCTTTGCCAGCAGCAAGGCATGTTCGCGACCCAAACCGCCGCCCGCACCCGTCACAATGGCAACCCGACCCTTGAAATCCAAGCTCATACACGTCATCCTGCAAAATTAGACTGACACACCACAGCGGCGGTGAAACCCCGCTGCACATCAACAGATACTGTAATTCACATGACACGCCACTTCCCTGACCCGCGTCAAGACGGAGACACCCCACCATGGAACTGAACTCCGAAGTCCCCACCGCCCCGCCCCGTGACGCCTCCACCGTGGTGATGCTGCGCGACACGCCGCGCGGGCTGGAAGTGTTTCTGGTCAAGCGCCACGGCCTGTCCGATGTGCTGGGTGGCGCCTATGTGTTTCCCGGTGGCAAGCTGGACGCCAGCGACTCGCTGCTGGACCCGCTCGCCCACCTGGACCAGGACCCCGCCCAACTGCATGCCGCGCTGGCCGAACCCGAGACCGATGTGCGCACCGCCACCGGCCTCTATGTTGCGGCCCTGCGCGAGGCGTTTGAGGAATCGCGCGTGCTGTTTTCGCACGACATGGCCAGCGCCCACGCCGCGCTGCTGCAGGACAAGGCCAAGCCCTTCAACGCCATGCTGGCCGAACTGCAGGTGCGCCTGCAGACCCGCCACGTGCTGCCCTGGAGCCGCTGGATCACGCCGCGCATGCCCTCGGTCAGCAGCAAGCGCTTTGACACGCGCTTCTTTGTGGCGGCCGTGCCACACGAGCAGGAAGCCACGCACGACAACTTTGAGGCCACCGAGAGCGTCTGGCTGCCGCCACGCGTGGCGCTGGAGCAATATTGGAACCGCCAGATCGAGCTGGCACCCCCGCAGATCATGAGTCTGGCGCATCTGGCGCGCCACCACAGCGTGGACAGCGTCATGGACGCCGCACGCGCCACCACGCCGCCCCTGGTACTGCCCGAGGCCTTTGACGAAGGCGGCACCCGCGTGCTGTGCTACCCCGGCGACCCGGCGCACTCGGTGGCGCAGCGGGCGCTGCCGGGGGTCAGCCGGCTGCTGTACAAGAACAAGCGGTTCGAGCCGGTGGATGGGTTTGAGGCGCTGTTTGCCTGATCGGTGGTTTCGGCCAACGACATATAGGAAAATCGGCATCCAGCCCTCGTGGAATAAGCGTGAGAAGCTATCTATCTGATAGCACAATCGGCAGCAACCTCGGCCTCCAGACGCTGCAAATTTTGCTCGTTCGCCGGCTCAACGATGTGGCGTACCGCGGCAAGCACGGCCGGGTCTTTGAAAGTTTGCGTCCAGTGGACCAGGGTCCCCGTGCCGCTGGGTTCAAGTTCAATGGTCAGGCGAAACAGCGGCTGGCACACATGGTCGATCACCACCTTGCGCCCTGCTTCGATCTCCGCGAACACCGACTCATTGGGGTAGTCGGTGCCGTCCGGGCCATGCATGGTGAAGCGCCACGCGCCGCCGGGTTTGAATTCACACACCGCAAAGGTGTTGCGAAAGCCATCCGGCCCCCACCACTTGGCCAGGCGCTCGGGCGCCGCGATGGCGGCAAAGACGGCGACGGGGCTGGCGTTGATGTGTCGGGATGTTTGGACGGTAGACATGCTTGCGCTCCTTGCTCGAAAACAAATCAACCGCTAGCGTAGCTCGGTTTGACCGATGCCGCTCACAACGGCAGCTTGAGCGCCAGGTAGATCACCATGGCCAGCACCACAAAATTGCTGATGGCAAACACGGCGAACCGGTGCACCACATGGTTGTAGGTCAGATAGATGATGCTGTGGGCAATGCGCAGACCCAGGTACACCCAGGCCAGTGCCAGCGACACCGGGGTCACCGTGCCAGTCAGGAACAGAATCACACAGACCACGTAAAAAAGCGGCGGCACCTCGACCAGGTTCATGAACACCCGATTCGGCAGGGCAACGTCCGCCGGGACTCGCTGGGACTCTCCGTAACGAAAATCAGAGGCAACGACGCGCCCCTTGAACGCCGCGTGGAAGCGGCGAATCGGTATCTGGACCAGCACCAGAAACGTCCAGAGGATGAGACACAAAACGGGCCAGAAGATTGCGTGTTGTTGCATGGCTGGGTGAGAGTGGTGGATCAAACTTGATTCTGCCCCACGGCCTCCGGGTTCATCATGCGCCAGATCATTCGCAACAAAATAGGCCACTAGCCCTCGTGGAATAGGCTCAGATAGCTATATATTTGATAGCAATTTTTCGTCCAGCGCACCGAGCTGCGTCAGCCACTGCGTCACCAGCGCCGGGTCGTGCAGGGTGCGCAG
Source organism: Burkholderiales bacterium (assembly GCA_038327925.1). Taxonomy (GTDB): domain Bacteria; phylum Pseudomonadota; class Gammaproteobacteria; order Burkholderiales; family Burkholderiaceae_C; genus Allorhodoferax. Next base: position 66,535 of record JBBQLM010000008.1, read on the forward strand.
TGCGTCGTAGGCAGCTTGCGCCTCGGGGTAGCGGTTGCGCATGAAGTTGAGCCATTGCTTGAGGCGCCCGGCCTGCTGGCGGCGCTCCAGGCGGGCCACCACCAGCAGCCAGAAGGCCCCCATCAGCGGCAACACGTCGGACCAGGGCACCACGGGGCCGGCATTGGCTGGGTCATGCACGCCGGCGTCATGCTGTCGGATGGCCAGGGCCAGACCGGGGTCGGTGACGATGCCGCGGCCCAGCATCAAATGGTCGCAGCCTGACGCCTGGCGGCAGCGGCGGGCATCGTCCACGGTCCAGATTTCGCCATTGGCCACCACCGGGATGCTCACCGCCAGCCGGATGTCGTTGACACGCTCCCAGTAGGCCGGTGGGCGGTAGGCGTCCGCCTTGGTGCGGGCGTGCACCACCAGTTCCTCGGCACCGCCATCGGCCAGCGCCTGGGCGCACTCCACGGCACGCGTGTCGTCGTTGAAACCCAGGCGCATCTTGGCCGACACCGGCATGTGCGCCGGCACCGCCCGGCGCACGGCGCTGACGATGGCGTGAAGCTCCTCGGGATACTGCAGCAGCATGGCGCCGCCGCCATGGCGGTTGACCACCTTGGCCGGGCAGCCAAAGTTCAGGTCAATGCCATGCGGGCCCAGCTCGGCCAGGCGCGCGGCGTTCTCGGCCATGCTCACCGGGTCCGAGCCCAGCAGCTGTGCACGCACCGGCACGCCCGATGGCGTGAAACCGCCATGGAGAAGCTCCGGCATGATGCGCAGGAAGGTGCGCTCGGTCAGAAGCGTGTGCGTGACGCGGATGAACTCAGACACACAGCGGTCCACCCCGCCCGCGCGGGTCAGGATGTCTCGCAGAACGAAGTCGAGCAGCCCCTCCATGGGGGCGAGGTAAATGCGGGCAGGCACGGGGATCAGGGAAACAAACAGGTGGGGAAGCGCATGCCGCATTGTCCCCTGCCCTGCGGACCCGTTGCTGGCTCAGGTTTCGGCACGCGCCGCAGCACAGACGACGAGAAGCGCAAAAGCGGCCAGAAGCAGCCACTTGGTCAGCGAACACGAAGCGGATACCAGGCGATTGCGCCAAACAGGACGAGGGCGACGATTCCGGACAACCAGGGCAGGCGCATATTGGTCAGGCCTCGCTGGTGTCCGGGTCGGGATTGGCGAAGATGGCCATGCCACCGGCTACGTCAAAATCCATCACCGAGCGAACTACCGTTTGGTGGGATCGAACGTTGAAGGCCAGCGGCAGCCGAAGGCTGTCGCGACTGGGCAGACGGGTTAGGCTCTTGCCTACTCATTACATCTATATTCACTGACCATTCCAATGGCTTGTGCCAGTGCAGCCAAAAGGGCCGCAGTGGCACTGTATAGATACGCCGCACCTACCAAGACTGCAAGTAGCTGGCTAGTTGACTTCAAAGCTGTTGAAAATGGTATGGCTATGGCAAGTGAGCCAAGCAACCAAAGCAGGCAGATCGGGATAGCGAAAATAACCGGTGCCATCGCAAGAAAGGTGTAGGCCTCTCTGAAGCTAGTAAACCGTCCCATGCGCTGCCACGCCCAGCACACAAAAATTGCATATGGCGCGGCAACAACGAAGGTCGCGATTCCGAGAAATCCAGCTGCTTCCAATCGCAAAAAAAGAGCGATTCCCGGTGCCGCAAGGGGCAATAGCAGCGTTGACCGAAATAGCGTGAGCCCGCGCATGTGATGGCCTAACGTGGAGGTGACCGGCGCTGCGCGGATTTATCGCGCAGCGTCCGGTGGACCGCAGGGTTAGCTGGCGCCTTTGCCAGCGATAGAACGTGAATGCCTGCGACCGTTGGCTGGCCGACACCGGCCGACAATGGATATTCCTCTACCTCCCCGGTAAGAACATAACCGCGCCGCTCATAGAATGCCAAGAGTTCTGGTCGTGAAGATAGAACCGACATTTTGAGTACCGAAGCCTTGAAATGCTCTGTGGCAAATGCTTCTGCATGGCGAAGCATTTGCTTACCGAGACCTTGGGCCTGCATTGTGGGATTGGTCGCCAGCATGCCAATGTAAGCGCCGGACTGACCTCCTTGCACATGCACACACGCGACGATCTTTGGCCCGAGACACAAGAGCAGAATCGTGGACTGTTCGTGAAATAGCGAAAACACTTGCTCGGTGGTAGTTCTTTCACCAGCAACCAGATTTGCCTCGTGTGTCCAGCCCGCATTTTGCGGAGATGGCCGGTAGGCTCCATTCACGAGGGCTGCAATTTCTTTGGCGTCGCCTTCACAAGCGACTCGTAGTTCAAATGGCATTCGGGCTTCCATGGCTTAAGCCGGCTAACGTTGGAGGCAAGGCGCAGCCGCAGGCTGTCCGCGCTGGGCCGAAGGGTTAAAGCTCATGCCGCGCTCTTCCCAGCTTCGCCCGAAAAAGAATGCCAATGACAAGTGCCCCAAAAAAGAGCCCCAAGCCAACGGCAGAGATGAACAAGAAGGCACGGCCGCTGTACTCGAAAGCACCAAACATCGCGGCAAGCCACCAAGGTGCAGGCCACTGGTTAGTCGAGGTGAAATTCGCGCTAGCCGGCACCACAAGAGCCGAAACCACCACGATCAGCATAGATGACCGAACGAGATCGAGTGCTGTTGGCTGAGTAGCAAACCCTTTCACTGCGCTGAAGATGCACAGCACAAGTGGCAGGCCAAATACCAGTAGTGGCCCGACGAAGAACAGGAGAAACTCCATGAGTTTTAACGTTGGCGCTGCCCGGCAGGCAGCACACGCCGCGCAGCGGCATCTTGCTGCTGAGTGTCCGCGCGACGAGCAACTTGTTAAACGGCTTGTGGCCAATTGATTTGCACCTTTCGACTGTTTGCAAGACAGTCGCGCAGGTACAAGTTAATCAGACTCTGATAGGGGACGCCGGATTCATCGGCCATTCCTTTGAAATAGTCCACAACATCCTCGGAAAGGCGCATGGTCACAGGCTTCTTTAGCTTGGACGCGTATGGGTTCTTGCGCGCCTTCAATTTGGAAAGATCGTATTCAGCTCTCATGTGTGTCCACCTCGATAAAACGCGCTTTCGCGCTTGGTCGCCTTGCGTGCTGAGATGATGCGAATAACTGCACCATGCTCCCGTTCGCAATGGCAAACGATGAGCAGCTTTGCCACCGAGCTCATACCAAGCATCAGGAAGCGCTCTTCGTCGGATGAGTGATCGTCATCGAAAAACTGCACACCAAATTCGTCAAAGAAAATTGATTTCGCCTCTTCGAAAGACACTTGATGCTTCTTGAGATTTGCAGCGGCTTTGGGCTCATCCCATTCGAACTTAATCATACGTACATTGTATTTACCGATCGCAACAAGTCAAACCATAAAAAAAGTGCAACCGTTTAACGTGAAGTTAAAGGGCAGACTTGGCATGGCGCACCCTCAATACATAGCCGACCACAGCCGCAGCGACAACAAGTAGCGGACTGACCCAAGAAGCGATGACATAGGTTTGTCCGCCTTCAAGCGCCATTGCTGGACCGACAAAAGGATCCAGAAGCTCTGAGAGATGCAACCCAAAGAATATGCCAACGATAGGAAGCAGGCCAGCAAGTGCCAGGGGTTGCCGCCGCGCAACCCAAAAAACCACGATTGCCGCGACAACTGCCACGGCTAGCAACGTCGGAAGTGAAAACTCCTTGTCGAGGACCTCAGCCCATGCCCATGTAGGCAAGAGGAGAGTTGCGAGGAAAAGCGTGTGTCGCATGTTGCGCTTTAACATTTAAGGTATGGGTTCTTCCATGATCGCTAACGTTGCCGCTCAGCGGGAGCCGAAGGCGATCCGATGCAGCGGCCTGTTAAACAGGGTTCGTCTGATCCTAGGGTAATTAGCGACAAACGCATTTTGCAAACCTCTCATGGTTGCGGCGTTCAGTAGCAGGTGCGCTGGGGAATTGCCGCGTTCCTTCCATCGCCCCGGCTAGCGGTGCGCATTGCTTCTTACAGTTAGCTAAGTCAGCTTTCATTGCTTCTTCTCTGCTTGGCGAAAAGTAGAAGGCAATACCCATAACAGTCGCTACCAGCAGCACGACTCCGAGTTTGGCGTACTTACGAACGCTCGTCCTTATGTTCGATAGTTCGAAATCGAAGATCACAATGTTTAACGTTGGAAGCAAGCGGACGCCGAAGGCGATCCGTGCTTGGCTGACTTGTTAAACCTCATGGTTCACTACGCTCCCCAAGACTTGTCGCTACGGCCTGAACACGTCTCCGACGAAATGGAATACCGACCACAAGCGCGATTGCAAATGCGACAAAGAAGGCTGCAATTGTCACCCCGCCTGCAGCTAAAGCGAACTGAATGAACCCAATACCGTCAGAAGACGAAGCCGAACTCCTATACGCGCCGATTGCGGATATCACCACTGGAAAGGCGATACCGCAAACCAATAGCGATATCGGCGACCCACCCGTCCGATATGTGCGAAGTAGGCCAAGGCCCAACCCAGCCAAGAGTGCGCTGATCAGACCCAATGTGAGAAGCGGATGCGGCGTCACAGCAGGTTTAACGTCGGCCGTGAGTGGACCACAACGGCGCACTCAGTTGTGAAGAATGGCAGCAGCGCGGCCCGCCGTTGTGGGTCCAATCCACGAACCTGTTAAGGCGGGTCATTCGCCGTACTTTCTTGGCTTGCCGAGCTTCCGGCTTTCACGCCACATGCGAATACCAACAACGATGCCCACAATCAACGCTGGACCAATGGCATATTGGCCTTGGAAATGGCCTTTTGCAAATGCGCTGGCACCTTGCGGAACTTTGATCTCGATGAAGAGTGCCACTGCCCCAGCGACTATCGCTACAAGTGACAGCCCCGCTAACCGGAGGTTTGAGATCAGAACACGCCGGGTGACCAAATTTAGGACATGCCCACCGTAGTAACCGGCAAAGTAGATTCCTGTGTACACGAGAACGAAGAGTAATTCCATACTGAGCCTTAACGTGATGTAGAAAAGCGGATATTCTGGGCTCCCAGGATATCCGCCGAAATAAGCTGGGAGGCGGTGGTAGTGGCATACCAAAAAAAGCCCTGCAACCCGCTTGACAACTCGTTCTTTGATATCAATACTGTTGTTTTATACATGGTTTTGATACTATGAACTCCGTCGCCTATCTTCCCCAATCCACGCGTCTGCTGGAGCAGGTGCGCGAGGTACTTCGTTACAAACACTATAGCCTCAAAACTGAGCAGGCTTACGTCTACTGGATTCGCTTTTACGTGCGCTGGCATGGCCGTGACGGGGAGATGCGGCATCCGCGCACCATGGGTGGCGCAGAGGTGACCCAGTTTCTGACAATGCTTGCCAACGAACGACGTGTATCGGTGTCAACGCACAACCAAGCGCTTAGCGCGTTGTTGTTCTTGTATCGCCAGGTTTTGGCAATCGATTTGCCGTGGCTGACCGATATGGAGCGCCCCACCCGTGCTCGGCGCATTCCATCGGTTTTGACCAAGGCCGAGGTTGCAGCTCTACTGGGGGCCATGGATGGCGAAATGGCTCTATTGGCCAAGCTTCTGTATGGCACGGGAATGCGCCTGATGGAGGGGCTGCGCCTTCGGGTGAAAGACGTAGACTTTGATCGGCAGGTCGTTGTGGTACGCGAGGCCAAAGGCGGCAAGGACCGCGTGGTGATGTTGCCGCATTCCCTGCATGAGGTGCTGAAGGCACAGGTGGTTCGCGCACGTACCGTATGGACGCGTGACCGGGAGGTGGGCTACGCAGGTGTCGAAGTCCCCGACGCGCTGGGTGTCAAATACCCGGACCTGGGGCGGCGCTGGGGATGGTTCTGGGTGTTTCCCGCACCCAAGCTCTCGGTTGACCCACGCTCAGGCATTGAGCGCCGACACCATCTGTACGAGGAACGCTTGCAGCGCGCCATCAAGCTGGCTTGCGCAGCCGCGCAGATTCACAAACCGGTATCCGTCCACACCCTGCGCCACTCATTTGCCACCCACCTGCTGCAAGCCGGAACCGACATCCGCACAGTGCAGGAGCTTCTGGGGCACAGCGACGTGAGCACGACGATGATTTACACCCACGTGCTGAAGGTGGCGGCGGGTGGAACGGCAAGCCCACTGGATGCGTTGGCAGCTGGTGTTTAGCTGTGACAGCTACCAAATTGATAGCTGCTTACGCAATATCCACGAGGGCTATGGTCATATTTTGCTCATAGCCCTCCCGCCCCAACTCAATGCCGGATCAGGTGGTCAAACGCACTCAGCGCAGCCTTGGCTCCATCGCCCGCTGCAATGACGATCTGCTTGAACGACACGGTGGTGCAGTCGCCCGCAGCAAACACACCTGGCAGATTGGTCTCGCCCTTGGCATTGACGATGATCTCGCCAAACTTGCTCAGCTCCAGTGTGCCCTTGAGCCACTCGGTGTTGGGCACCAGGCCGATCTGCACGAACACGCCTTCCAGATTCACCAGGTGTTCTTCGTTGGTGGCGCGGTCCTTGTAGCGCAGGCCGTTGACCTTGCCGCCCTCACCCGTGATCTCGGTGGTCTGGGCATTGGTGTGCACGGTGACGTTGGTCAGGCTCTTGAGTTTCTTCACCAGCACGGCGTCGGCCTTGAGTTCAGGCATGAACTCAACCACGGTCACGTGGCGCACCACGCCGGCCAGGTCGATGGCGGCTTCCACGCCGGAGTTGCCACCACCAATCACGGCCACGTCCTTGCCCTTGAACAGCGGGCCGTCGCAGTGCGGGCAATAGGCCACGCCCTTGTTCTTGTACTCGGCCTCGCCGGGCACGTTGACATTGCGCCAGCGTGCGCCGGTGGACAGGATGACCGTCTTGCTCTTCAGCGATCCACCGTTGGCCAGCTTCACCTCGATCAGACCGCCGGGCTCGGTGGCGGGGATCAGCGCGTCGGCACGCTGCAGGTTCATGATGTCCACGTCATAGGCGCGGGTGTGGGCTTCCAGCGCGGCGGCGAACTTGGGGCCATCGGTCTCCAGCACGGAGATGTAGTTTTCAATCGCCAGCGTGTCGTTGACCTGGCCACCAAAGCGCTCGGCGGCCACGCCGGTGCGAATGCCCTTGCGGGCGGCGTACACGGCAGCCGCCGCGCCAGCGGGACCACCACCGACGATGAGCACGTCATACGGGGCCTTGGCGTTGAGTTTGGCGGCATCCTTGGCGGCGGCGCCGGTGTCGATCTTGGCAATGATTTCTTCCACTTCCATGCGGCCCGAGCCAAACACCTGGCCATTGAGGAAGACCATGGGCACGGCCATGATTTCGCGCTCGGTCACTTCCTTCTGGAAGGCGCCGCCTTCGATGACGGTGGTCTTGATCTTGGGGTTGTTGATGGCCATCAGCGAGAGCGCCTGCACCACGTCCGGGCAGTTGTGGCAGGAGAGGCTCATGTAGACCTCAAAGTTGAAGTCGCCGTCCAGACCCTTGATCTGGTCGATCACGTCTTGTTCGACCTTGGGTGGGTGGCCGCCAGTCCACAGCAAGGCCAGCACCAGGGAGGTGAACTCGTGCCCCAGTGGCAGGCCGGCAAAGCGCAGGCTGGTGTCGCTGCCCACGCGCTGCAGGCTGAACGATGGCTTGCGGGCGTCATTGCCGTCCAGCGCCAAGCTGATCTTGTCGGCGCGCAGGCTCTGGATGGTTTCCAGCAGCGAGCGCATCTCGGTGCTGGTTTCGCTGTCGTCGAGCGAGGCGACCATTTCGAAAGGCTGGGTCACGCGCTCCAGGTAGGCGGCGAGTTGGTCTTTGAGGGCTTGTTCGAGCATGGTGTTCTCCGTGGGTGAAAGGTGGGTTGTCGGATAAGTATTTCGCGATGGGTGAATTGTAGGTAATAACTATTGAACTCGTTATTTGTTTTATAAAACCTATCGATAGGCAAATTCCATGCAACCCGCCGCACCACTCTAGTCCAGCCCATGAAAAAGGGGCCCGGTGGGCCCCTTTTGCTTGATCTGGCGCAAAGCCAGTGGTGAATCAGATCTTGCCAACCAAGTCCAGGGAAGGAGCCAATGTCTTGGCGCCTTCTTGCCACTTGGCGGGGCACACCTGGCCGGGGTGGGCGGCGGTGTACTGGGCAGCCTTCAACTTGCGCACGGTTTCCTTGACGTCACGGGCAATTTCGTTGGAATGGATTTCCAGCGTCTTGATGAGCAACTCGGGGTTGATGATGAAGGTGCCGCGCAGTGCCAAACCTTCTTCAGGGATGTGCACGCCAAAGGCGTTGGTCAGTTGGTGCGTGGGATCGCCCACCAGCGGGAACTTGGCCTTGCCCACGGCGGGGGATGTCTCATGCCACACCTTGTGCGAGAAATGCGTGTCGGTGGTAACGATGTAGACCTCGGCACCGGCTTTCTGGAACTCGGCATAGTGCTCGGCAGCGTCTTCGATTTCAGTGGGGCAATTGAAGGTGAAGGCAGCCGGCATGAAAATCAGCACGGACCATTTGCCCTTGAGGGACTGCTCGGTCACTTCGATGAACTCACCCTTTCCGCTGCGGTTGACGAAGGCGGTGGTCTTGAAAGGCTGGACTGGGGTATTGATCAGGGACATGGTGGTTTTCCTCTTGGTTGGACAGTTCTACAGATGAACGGGATGAAGTTTAGCCCTTCTATGGGCTGCTTGAGTTTGATTGATCCAATCAATCAAATTGGAAAAACCTATGACGCCTCTCACCCGTGGAAAACACGCTGGTGCAATCGCCTGAGCGACCACCACACGCCAACGGCGACCACCGGAATGGCCACCGCGGCAGTCATTTCCGGGCTCCACGGCCAGCCCCAGTGCTGGGCGCCCTTGGCCAGGTAGCTCACCAGCCCCACGATGTAATAGGTAATGGCAGCCACAGACAGCCCCTCCACCGTGGATTGCAGCTTGATCTGGATGTCCTGGCGGCTGTTCATGGTCGCCAGCAGGGCCTGGCTGCTTTGCTGCTGTTCGATCTCAACCCGGGTGCGCAGCAGGTTGCTGATGCGCGAAACCCGTTGCGACAGCGCGTCCTGGCGCCGCGCCGACCAGGCGCAGGTGCTGCGCGCGGGTGAGAGGCGCCGGTCCATGAACTCGCGGATAGTCTGCATGCCGGCCAGGCGGGATTCGCCAATATCGGCAATGCGCTTGTCCAGCAGTTCAAAATACGCCGCGCTGGCCGAAAAGCGCGAGTGCGTGGCAGCGTGCTGACTTTCCACCGCGCCGGCCAGACGGGTCAGGCGGTCCAGCAGCAGGGGTTCATCGTCGCGTGTGGCAGAACGGATGGAATGGGCCAGGTCGGCCAACTCGCGCTCGGCCGACGCCAGCACCAGCGATGCCTCGCGCGCTGCGGGCAGACCCAGCAACGCGGCCATGCGGTAGGTCTCGATCTCCAGCAGACTCTGCACCAGACGGCCCAGGCGGCGCGGTGCCATGCCACCGGCCAGCAGCACCATGCGGGAAAAGCCATCGGCATGCACCGCGAAGTCGGTATAGACCTCGGAGAAACCGTCCGCCACGGTGGAGGCGACCAGCGTGTCTTCGTACAGCACATGCTTGACCAGCGAGCCTGACACAAAGGCCTTGCTGGGCAGCACCCACAGGTGCAGGTTGGCCAGACAGAGTCCGGGCAGCGCGGCAAACCAGGTCTTGGGCACCGCATCCAACGCGGCCTCGGGCTCGCGTTCGCCAAAGTTGTCGGCATTGAGCCGGCGCATGAAGGTCCAGGTCACAAACTCGGTGTGCATTTCCCAGCGCACGCGATACGGCCCCAGGTCCAGGCGGACGTGGGTCGAACCGGCATCGGGTGAAGCCAAGTGGTGGTCACGTGCCAGCGTGGCCATATGGCCCCAACTTGCTTCGCGCTGGGCGGCATCGCACACCATCACCACGTGGGAAATACTCAGGGGCACTTCCATGGCCTCAGGAGGCCGGGCGTGGACTTCGTTGTGTAGCGCAACGCGCTGGGGATGCTGGGTCTGCACGTCAGTCCTCAACAAAAGCTTCTTCGCGCTTCGACTTGACCGATGGCATCAGCACCAGAATCAACAGCAGCACGGCGCCGGCCAGCAGGCTGGCTGACAGGGGGCGCGTCACGAACACACTCCAGTCGCCACGTGAGAGCAGCAGCGCCCGGCGCAGATACTCCTCCATCATCGGCCCCAGAATGAAGCCCAGCAGCAGGGGCGCCGGCTCGGTGCCCAGCTTGATGAACAGGTAGCCGATCACGCCGAAGATGCCCACCATCCAGATGTCAAACGTGCTGTTGTTGGTGGAGTACACGCCAATGGCACAGAACAGCACGATGCTTGGGAACAGCCAGCGGTACGGCACGGACAGCAGCCTGATCCAGATGCCGATCAGCGGCAGGTTCAGGATGATCAGCATCAGGTTGCCAATCCACATGGAGGCGATCAGGCCCCAGAACAGCTCGGGGTTGCTGGTCATGACCTGCGGGCCGGGCTGGATGTTGTGGATGGTCATGGCCCCCACCATCAGCGCCATCACGGCATTGGGTGGAATGCCCAGGGTCAGCAGCGGAATGAAGGACGTTTGCGCACCCGCGTTGTTGGCCGCCTCGGGGGCCGCCACGCCGCGGATGTTGCCCTTGCCAAACGGCACTTCGTTCGGCTGCAATTTGGTCTTCTTCTCCAGCGTGTAGGCGGCAAACGCGGCCATGACCGCGCCACCACCGGGCAGGATGCCCAGCAGGGAGCCCAGTGCGGTGCCACGCAAGACTGCGGGCACCATGAGACGGAAGTCCTCTTTGGTGGGCATCAGGCCGGTGACGTTGGCGGTAAACACCTGGCGTTCGCTTTCGTGCTTGCCCAGGTTGCTGATGATCTCGCCATAGCCGAACACACCCATGGCAATCACGATAAAACCAATGCCATCGGTCAGCTCGGGCAGGTCAAAGCTGAAGCGTGCCACGCCGGAATTCACGTCGGTTCCCACCATGCCCAGCAGCAACCCCAGCACGATCATGGCAATGGCCTTGATGAGCGAGCCCGACGCCAGCACGACGGCGCCAATCAGGCCCAGGATCATCAGCGAGAAGTACTCGGCCGGGCCGAATTGGAAGGCCAGTTCGGTCAGTGGCGCCGCAAAGGCCGCCAGAATCAGTGTGCCGACACAGCCGGCAAAAAACGAGCCCAGGCCCGCTGCTGCCAGCGCCGGACCGGCACGCCCGTTGCGGGCCATCTGGTAGCCATCAATGACCGTGACCACGGAGGATGACTCTCCCGGCAGGTTGACCAGAATGGCGGTGGTGGAGCCCCCATATTGCGCACCGTAGTAGATGCCGGCCAGCATGATCAGCGCGGCCACCGGTGGCAACGCATAGGTCGCTGGCAGCAGCATGGCAATGGTTGCCAGCGGGCCAATACCGGGCAGCACACCGATCACCGTCCCCAGCAAGCACCCGATAAACGCATACATCAGGTTTTGCAGCGTGAACGCCACGCCAAAACCCAACGCCAGGTTGTTGAACAAATCCATGGAAAGTCCTACTCAGACGCCAACAAAGGCGGGCCAGACGGGAAACTGCAGCTTGAGCAGCACGATAAAGGCCAGGTAGCTCATGATGGACAGGACGGTGCCCAGCACCAGGGCTTCCTTCAGGTTGAACCGATCACCCGCCAGGGAAGCGATCAGGGTCACGGTATAAATGCCAACAATCAGCCCCATGGGCGGCAGGCCCAGACTAGGCAGGCCGCCAATCATGGCGCCAAACACCAGATTGGCCAGGATGATGAACACCAGGGGTTTCCAGGCAAACGCACCAATCTTTTCGCCATCAAAGGTCTCAACCACCAGCGCCTTGAAGGTGATGATGCCACCGAGCACGGTCAGCAGCACACCCAGGGCCAACGGAAAATAGCCCGGGCCCATGCGGGCACCGTTGCCCAGTGTGTAGCTGCTGGCACCCCACGCGAAGGCCACCCCCACCCCCATGAACATGAGGCCGGAAAAGAAATCCTTTTGGCTTTTGATATTCACTACCTGACTCCTGACTCCCGGCACCGCACCGGTCTTTTTTGAGCGATCCAGTGTGCCACAAAGCCGCTTTAGCGCCGGTTGGCGCGCTGCTCCTCGCGGACGCGCTCCATTTCCCGGAAACTGATGCACTCCTGGGTGTCGCGGTAGCGGTCGGTGGTGCACTGCTCGGCCACGCAGGCGATACGGAAAATGAACACACGGTCGGCACACACCTGTCCGGGCGCGGAGGGTCCCACGCCACGAACCGGGAGCACGCCAACGGGCGCCGTGCGCTGGGGTGGTGGAGATGTGGCAGCCGGGGCTTGGGCCGCAACGGGTGTCGGCTCGGAAGCGGCCGCCGCAACGGTTGGCCTGGGCTTGGCGGAACGTGATGCCGCAGGTAGCGGGGCCGGCCTGGTATGCGACGCGGCAGGCAGCGGCGCGGGCTGGCTGGCCCCCACGGCAGGGACCGACGCAGGCGACGCTGGCCTGCTTGACTCAATCACCTCTTCCACCGGAGCCACCGCCACCGGGGCAGCGGCCACCTCAGTCGGCGCTGGCAACTGCGCCGGGCTGCGCAGGTAGACCACGGCGGCAACCGCGCAGGCCAGACCGCCCAGACCCAGCAGCCACCATTTGCCCTGCCCCCCACGTGGCGCGGCCACGGGCACTGGCACTGGCTCGGCAGCCACTGGCTGCTGGGTTGCATCCAACAGGGCGCCCAAGGGCAAAGTCGAAGCGAAGTTGCCCACGGTCGAGTCGGCATCGAACCGGCTCCTGGCGACCAGCAGGTCGCGCTCGCGCTGCGCACGTCGGGCATAAATCCCGGAGGGGAAACGCGCCAGGAAATCGTCAAAGTCCTGCTGGTTGCGGGAGTCCTTGATGGCGCTCCAGGCGCCCAGTTCCGCCTCGTGGTTCACGGTGGCAACCAGGGACACATCGGCTCCTGCGCCAAAAATGCCGGTGCTGGAACCGTCACGCAGTGCTGCATCGGCAGCGGCAATCACAATCGGGCTGGCCTGGCTGCGGCCAACGTCGGCGGTCACAGGCGTAATCGGCGTCCCGGCCGAGGGCGGTAGCTGCTGCACGACATCACGCAGCGCCAGGGCAAAGTCGCGCGCTGTGGGGTAGCGCTCGTCCGGGTTCTTGGCCAGCGCGCGGACCATGACCGCATCCACGCTGGCGGGCAAGTCCGGGTTCAGACTGCTAGGCTGCACCGGCTCGTCGCTGACGATCTGGTGGATGATCACAAACTGGTTGTCACCATCAAAGGGCAACCGGCCGGTCAGCAGCTCATACAGCACCACAGCAGCAGAAAACACGTCGGAGCGGGAATCCCCCCGCTGGCCCTTGGCCTGCTCGGGCGACATGTATTTGGGCGTGCCCACCGCACCGCCGACCTGGGTCAGATGGCTCTCGTCGGGTTCCTGGATGCGGGCCACGCCAAAATCGGTCAGCTTGACCCGGCCGGTCACCTCGATCAGCATGTTGGCCGGCTTGACATCACGGTGCACCACGTTTTGCCGGTGCGCGTGGTCCAATGCCATCAAAAGGTCGTGCACCATCGCAATGGCCGAGCGCACCGAGAACCGTGCGCCGCACTCCAGGTGGTGTTTCAGGTCCTCGCCCTGGATGTACTCCATGACCAGATAGGCCTCTTCCCCGTCCTGGCCGGAATCAAACACGCTGACGATATTGGGGTGGTGCAGCCGGGCGGCCGAGCGCGCCTCGGTGCGAAAGCGAATTTCGTACTCGGAGGCCGCCTCGGAGGACAGGCTTTGCACGCGGATGGTCTTGATGGCGACCTGCCGGTCCAGATTGGGGTCACGGGCCTCGTAGACAACGCCCATCGAGCCCTTGCCCAGGACACGGATGATGTCGTATCTGCCTAGTTTTTCTATATCCACAATGATCCGTCCGCAAACCAACCAGAAAACTGCCCAACACGGGCATGCTAGCAGACACAACACGTGCCAGTCTGAGCGTTTGCTTAAGCATAGGCGTTCTATTGCGTGGAACAAGTGAACCCGATACGATCACACTGGCCTTTTCGCACGGGCCTGCACTTTTTTCATCCCCGACCCCACACCGCCCCATGCTTACTGTTGTCTTTGCCGATATCGTTGGAAGCACGGGCCTGTTCGAAAAACTGGGGGATGCCAACGCATCCCAGCTCATGGCCCACCTGACCGGCGCATTGAGCAAGGTGTTCGAGCAGCACCAGGGCCGGGTGGTCAAGCTGTTGGGTGACGGCGTGTTTGCGGTATTCCCCGATGCCGGCAGCGCCATCGCTGCCTGCGTGACCCTGCAGTCGCGCTTCCGGACCGAGCCGGTGGTGCCCGCCATCGGTGGTCGCCCGATCCAGATGCAGATGGGCGTCGAGTGTGGCGACGTGGTCGAGATCGACGGCGACTGCTTTGGCGATGCCGTCAACAGCGCGGCCCGTCTGGCCGACCTGGCCGGTGCCGACCAGATCCTGACCACCCAGAGCGTGTGGAACGAACTGATGGCAACCCAACGCCCCCTGCTGCGCAGCCTGGGGCCCATGCACCTGCGGGGCAAGACACAAACCACCCACGTCTACCGGGTGGAGTGGCAGTCTGATCGCGATCTGGATGCCACGGCCATGGGCGCTTCGATGTACACGCCCGCCAAACACCAGACCCTGGCGTTGACCCTCAAGGGGCGCACCCAGGTCTTTGAAGTGACGACTGCCGACATCACCATTGGACGCTCCACCGAGGCATCGCTGCCGGTGCTGGACCCGCGGGTGTCCCGCGTACACGCCACCATCCGCAACCGAGGCGGGCAAATCGTGCTGAGCGATGCCTCCAGCTTTGGCACCTGGGTGTACTTTGGTGACCAGTCCGAAGCGGTGGCGCTGCGCCGCACCGAATGCTATCTGGTGGGCTACGGCCAGTTGAGCCTGGGCTGCAAAATCGATGCCGACAAGCCCCCACTGGTCGAGTTCGAGGTCAGCGGCAGCCCAACTTGCTGACCAGCACCGCGCAGGGCACGTAGCGCTCCACAATCTTCTTGTAGCGGCCGTCGGCCATCATGGCATTGAGGCTGCGGTCAAAGTCCGCCACGAACTCGGGTGTCAGTGAGGCCTGGCTCAACGCCATCATGGCCGCCTCGCCAGAGACAATGATGTCGGTCTTGGCAATGCTGTCGGACAAACCCATCTGCTGCAGCTCGACCAGGCCAGTGTTTTCATCCGCGATGATGCCGTCCAGCCGGTCCAACTCAATCATCTTCCAGGCACTGCGCCGGGACGTCACCTGCGTGATGCGTGCGGCAAATGCCGGCGTCTTGACCAGGGCTTCGTAATCCGCGCCATAGGCCACACCAATCTGGGCGCCCAGCCGGAATTCACTTGCAGCAATATCGGCCAATGCCTTGAGCCGGTACTTGGCGGCTGCCGCCTTTGCCACAAACAGCACATTCGGCGAGCGGTTCACCGGACGGGAAAAGTAGGCGAACTTCTCCCGCTCCGGCGTGCGAAAGGCGCCGGGCAAAATGTCGAGCCGCCCCAGTTCCAGTTCGCGCAGTGCGCGCGCCCAGGGCAGCTCCACAAATTTGGCATCGCAGTTCAGCCCCTTCAGTGCGGCGCGCACCAGGTCGGCGTTCAGGCCCGCCACCTCGCCATCAGTACCCTTGAAGGAGTAAGGCGCGTCGTCATACCAGCGCACGGTCTTGACGCACTGGGCCATGGCCTGCATTCCCAGAAACAATCCCAGACCTGTCAGCACGATGCCGCGCAACCCCACACGTGGGATGGCACGCGAAGAAGCATCGGATGTGTGCAGCATGATCAGACTCCTGTGAAGCGGTTGCACGTCAGGTTAACGGCGGCGTGGCGGTCAGCACTTCCTCGATCACCGTCAGCCCTTCCGCCACCCGCAAGGCACCGGCCAGACGCAAGGGGCGCATGCCGTCCACAATGGCCTGGCGGCGCAGATTGTCGATGCTGGGGTCGGCCGTGACCTTGGCCTTGAACGCATCCGACACCGTCAGCAGCTCATACAGGCCGGTGCGCCCCATGAAGCCGGTCATGCGGCAGTCCACGCAGCCCACCGGCTTGTAGGGCTTGTAGCCGCCATTGATCTGCCACGGCTTGATCAACTCGGCCAGCATTTCGCGGGTGGTTTCCTCGTCGCGCACCTTGCAGTTCTTGCACAGCGTGCGCACCAGACGCTGGGCCAGCACACCGAGCAGGGTCGCATTGATCAGGTACTGGGGCACCCCGAGCTCCATCAGGCGGGTCACAGCCGAGGGCGCATCATTGGTGTGCAGGGTGGAGAACACCAGGTGACCGGTCAGCGCCGCCTGCACCGCCATTTCGGCGGTTTCTGTGTCGCGGATTTCGCCGACCATGATGATGTCGGGGTCCTGGCGCATCAGGGCACGCAGGCCCTGCACAAAGCCGAAGTCCAGTTGCGGCTGCACCTGGGTCTGGTTGAAGGCGGGCTCGATCATTTCGATCGGGTCTTCCACCGTACTCACATTCACCTCCTCGGTGGCCACGCGCTTCAACGTGGAGTACAGCGTGGTGGTCTTGCCGGAGCCGGTGGGCCCGGTCACCAGAATGATGCCGTGCGGGCGCTTGACCAGCGACTCCCAGCGGACACCGTCGTGGCTGGAAAAGCCCAGCGCATCCAGGTCCTTGACCGTGGTGTCCGGGTCAAAAATCCGCATCACCATCTTTTCGCCAAAGGCGGTGGGCAAGGTGGAGATACGCATTTCAATCTCGTCGCCACCCGGGTTGCGCGTCTTGATGCGGCCATCCTGCGGGCGGCGCCGCTCGATGACATCCATGCGGCCCAGCAGCTTGATGCGCGCCGTCATCGCGTTGAGCACGCCCATGGGCATCTGGTAGACCTGGTGCAACACACCGTCGATGCGAAAGCGGATCACGCCCTGCTCGCGCCGCGGCTCCAGGTGGATGTCACTGGCGCGCTGGTCAAAGGCGTATTGCCACAGCCAGTCCACCACCAGCACCACGCTCTGGTCGTTGGCATCCAGTTGCTTGTTGGTCTTGCCCAGCTCCACCAATTGCTCAAAGCTGGCGCCATTGTTGGTACCCGCCTTGTTGGCCGCCTTGACCGATTTGGCCAGCGCATAGAACTCGGCCGTGTAGTGGTGAATTTCCTGCGGGCTGGCCAGCACACGGCGTACGCTGCGCCGGGACTGGCGCTCGACCTCGGCCACCCAATCGATGATGAAGGGCTCGGACGTGGCCACGGTGATTTCGCTGGCGTTGACGACCACCGGCAGGATGCGGTGCCGCTCGGCGTACATCGCGCCCATGGCGTCAGCCACACGGCTCACATCCACCTTCAGCGGGTCAATGCGCAGATAGTCCATGCCCACGTGCCCGGCCAGCCACTGGGTCAGCGTTTCGATGTCCAGTGGCTTGTTGTCAGCCGCGCGGCGCATCGACACGCTGGCCAGACGCACCAGCGGGTGCTGAACGCTCTCCGCCTGGGCGCAGCGTGCAATGGTGCGCGCGGCCTGCTCGTCGGAGATCACGCCGTCGGCCTGCAGCCACTCCACCAAGCGACGCCAGTCCAGTGGTCCGACGTGGGTCTTCTTGGCGGGTGGAATGTGGTGTGTGTGTGTGCTCATGGATTCACCGGCTTGAAAACGCGCACCCATTTGTCGGCGGGCAAGCCCCATTGGCGCTGGATGGTGTCGGCCCGGGCCATCAGCACGGAGCGGGTCGGCCGATTGGGCGTGCGCTGGGCCAGCACCACCGTGTTGCCCTCGCGCGTGGCCTTGAAGGCCCACAGTGCGTCCTCGCCAAATGCAGCCGCCATGTTGTCCACGCTGCGCTGGAAACTGGACGACCTGCCAAACAGGTTGACCGTCATGCAGCCCTCATCGGTCAGCACCTTGCGGCAATCGGCATAGAACTCGGCGCTATCCAGCACCGGGCCAGCGGCTTCCTGGTCGTACAAGTCCACCTGCAGCGCGTCCACCGCGCCCAGCCAGCGCGGTTGCTTGATTTCCTGTTCAGCGTCAGCCAGGATCACCTGCAGACGCTTATCGTCTTGCGGCAGCTTGAACCAGCCGCGGCAGGCAGCCACCACTTGGGGATTGAGTTCAATGGCCGTGGTCTTCATGCGCACGACCTTGTGGCAAAACTTGGTCAGCGACGCCGCCCCCAGGCCCAGTTGCAGCGCCTGGCGCTGCGGCACAGTCTCGGGGTCCACAAACAGCAGCCAGGCCATCATGCGCTGGATGTACTCATGGACCAGCACGGTGGGCGCATCCACCAGCATGGAGCCCTGGATCCAGATGCTGTCCAGGTGCAGGTGGCGGATGGGGCCTTCGTCGGAGAAATTGACTTCGGGGAGCACAAACGGTTCTTTTTTTGCCATGGGGGTATTAAATCACTTGGGGACAGAGCTAAAGGTCTGTCCCGCAAGGTTTCAGGCTAGCAGCGCCGCCAGGCGCGGCAGGGCTTTGCATGCATTGTGCGTTGTGGCCTGGGCGAGCGTCTCCAGGGAGATGCCACGCAGCTGCGCCAGCACCGCCGCCATGCGTGGCAGTTCGCCCGGTGTATTGCGGCCCTGGCTGGCCCCGGCGAGCCGGTCCTGCGCGGTGGTGTACAGCCAGTGGGGGGGGATATCCGGCGCATCGGTCTCCAGCACCAGGGCCTCCAGCGGCTGGCTCTGGGCCAGGCGGCGCAGTTGCAGCGCCCGATCAAAGGTCAGCGCACCGCCAAAGCCCAGCTTGAAGCCCAGCTTGATGAATGCCTGGGCCTGTGTGTCACTGCCGTTGAAGGCGTGGGCAATGCCTGACCAGCCGGGGCCACCCCGGCCCACGTCACGCAGGTGTTTGAGCAGGCGGTCAGCCGAGCGGCGCACATGCAGCACCACCGGCAGTTCAAACTGGTGCGCCAATCGGAGCTGCTCCCGATAAAAATGTTCCTGCCGCTCGGCCAACGGGCTGGTGCGCAACTCCGGCACAAAGTAGTCCAGACCAATCTCGCCAACGGCCACCAGACGGGGGTCATCGCGGTGGGCCGCCAGCTGTGCCTGCAGCACCTGCAAGTCACCCTCGGTGGCGGACTTCACATACAGCGGGTGGATGCCCAGGCAGTAGCTGTCGCCCGTCAAATGGGCCAGCGCGCGCACCGTGTCAAAGTTCGATCGCTCCACCGCCGGGATCACGCAATGCACAACGCCGCTGGCGCGGGCCTGCGCACGCACCTCCATGCGATCCGCATCAAATTCGGCGGCGTCCAGATGGCAGTGGGTGTCGATCCAGACCATGGCAGACGCTCACCGGGGCGCTGAGAAGCCGTTAGCTATCGGCCAACCGGCCCGATACCAGACGCAACTGCCGGCTGCAGCGCGAGGCCAGCGCCGTGTCGTGCGTGACCAGCACAAAGGCGGTGCCGTGTGCGCGGGCCAGTTCCAGCATCAGGTCAAACACGCTGTCGGCGGTGCTGCGGTCCAGGTTGCCAGTGGGTTCATCGGCCAGCACGCAGTCCGGGCGCGTGACCAACGCGCGGGCAATGGCCACGCGCTGGCGCTCGCCGCCGGACAGTTCGGCCGGACGGTGGTGAAGGCGGTGCTCCAACCCCACTTTTGCTAGCATTTTGGTAGCTTCCTGCGCACATTCTGCGAGGGCTAGACGCCGAATTGTCAATGGCATGGCAACGTTGTCCAGTGCGCTGAACTCCGGCAGCAGGTGGTGAAACTGGTAGACAAAGCCCAGGTGCTGGTTGCGCAGGCGGCCCTGCTCGGACGCACTCTGGTGGGCCAGGTCCTGCCCGTGCAACTCCACCGTGCCGCTGCTGGGTGCATCCAGCCCACCCAGCAGGTGCAGCAGCGTGCTCTTGCCGGAGCCGGAAGCACCGACGATGGCCAGCGTCTCACCGCGGTACACGTCCAGATCAACGCCCTGCAGCACAGTCACATCCAGGCGGCCTTCGGTGAAGCGTTTGGTCAGACCGCGGGCGCTGAGCACCACCTCGGCACCGGGCGCGGCACCGGCTGGAACCGGTGCACTGCCCAGACCCGCCACCAGGCGGTATTGGGCCGCGGCCAGGGCAGGAGGAATCTTGGTGTCATTCATAGCGCAGAGCCTCCGCGGGATTGACGCGGCTGGCACGCCAGCTCGGGTACAGGGTGGCCGCAAAGGCCATGACCAGGGCAATCACCGCCACCGGCAGGATATCGGCCTGCTGCGGGTCGCTGGGCATGCGGCTGATCAGGTAGATGTCCTTGGGCAGGAAACTGGCGCCCAGCGCTTGCTCCAGGGCCGGCACGATGACGTCGATGTTGAACGCCACACCCAGCCCCAGGGCCAGGCCAGCCAGAGTGCCAATGACGCCGACCATGGCGCCCTGCACCACGAAGATGCCCATGATGCTGGCAGGACTCGCCCCCAGCGTACGCAGGATGGCAATGTCGGCCCGCTTGTCGGTGACGGTCATTACCAGGGTGCTGACCAGGTTGAAGGCGGCCACGGCGACGATCAGCGTGAGGATGATGAACATCATGCGTTTTTCCACCTGCACGGCAGCGAACCAGGTGCGGTTCTGCCGCGTCCAGTCCCGGATGTAAAGGTCGCCAGTCAGGGTGCGGCCCAGTTCGTCGGCCACCTGGCGCGCCTGGTGCAGGTCGCGCAACTTCAGGCGCACGCCCGAAGGGCCTTCCAGGCGGAATATCTTGGCGGCATCATCCACATGCGCAAAAGCCATTGCCGAGTCGTATTCGAAGTGGCCGGAGTCGAAGGTGCCCACCACGGTCATCTGCTTGAGGCGCGGAACCACACCTGCCGGTGTGACCTGGCCGCTTGGGGCAACCAGCGTCACCCGGTCCCCGGTGCGCACACCCAGCGAGCGGGCCAGCTCCGAGCCCAACACCACGCCAAAACTGCCGGGAACCAGCTGCGCCAACACGGCAGCCTGGGCACCGGTCACCAGATCAGTCACGCTAGGCTCCTGGGCCGGGTCTATGCCCCGGACCATCACGCCTTTCATGTCCTCGCCCCTCGCCAACAGAGCCTGGGCTGCTATGAAAGGTGCAGCACCCACGACTTGCGGGTTGGCCCGCGCCTGACTCAGGGTCAGGCTCACATCGGGCAGCGCCTGCCCCCCGGCGGCATACACCTCCACATGGGACACCACGCCCAGCATGCGGTCGCGCACCTCTTTCTGGAAGCCGTTCATGACACTGAGCACAATAATCAGCGCGGCGACACCCAATGCAATGCCCAGCATGGACACGCCGGAAATGAAGGAAATGAAGCCGTTGCGCCGGGTGGTGCGCCCGGCCCGGGTGTAACGCCAGCCGATGCGCAACTCGTAGGGAAATTTCAACATGCCCGGATTGTGGCATCCATGCAGGACAATCGAACCATGCACGTGCTTATTTCCCATGCCGCCCCGCTTGGCCCCCAGTGCCAGGAAGCCATTGCCAAAGTGGCCCTGCCCCGTCTGAACGAACTCCTGGGCCTGCTCACCCCCACCCCGCCCATGCTGGGTTCGCCCGAGACGCTCACGCCCCTGGCCGAACGGTTGCGCGCCAACAACCTGGGCCTGCAGGGCGCCGACGGACTCATTCCCTGGGCCGCCGTTGACGCGCAGCACCTGGGCCTGACCAAGACCCGTGGTGACACCGGCTGGGCCTGGATTACTCCCTGCCACCTGAACGTGCAATCCAACCACGTGGACATGGAAGACCTCAGGGATCTCGATATCAGCACCGCCGAATGCGAAGCGCTGCGTGTGGCCATGCAGACTTACTTTGCCGAGGACGGCGTGGAGCTGCACCCGCTGTCCGATGGCACCTGGCTGGCGTTTGGGCCGGTATTCCGTGATCTGCCCACCGCCTCCCTCGAACGGGTGGCCGGCGGATCCATAGACGCCTGGATGCCCCAGCAGGACCAGGCCAAGCCGGTCCGGCGCCTGCAAAACGAAATGCAGATGCTGCTCTACACCCACCCGGTCAACGATGCCCGCAGCGCACGTGGCGCCAGCACCGTCAATGCCTTCTGGGTCAGCGGCACGGGCACTCCGCAGGGGGAACCCCGCCCCGCGACCGAGCGCCTGGAATGTGTGGATGCGCTACGCCAGTCGGCCATTCGGGATGACGCGCAGGCCTGGCTGGAGGCCTGGTCGTATCTGGACGCCACGGTGCTGATCGACTTGGTGCAACGTGCCAAATCCGGCAAGCCGGTGCAGCTGACTCTGTGTGGCGAGCGCATGGCCGCCACGCTGGAGCTACAGGACAAGCCCTGGTGGAGCCGCATCCAGCAGCGTTTTTCCACCTCGTCGCCACAGCAGTTACTGCAGTCGCTCTAACACGCTTCTAGCAAGCCTGCTGGGCGATGTCCAGCGCGCGCAGGCGGAACTCGGGTTCATAGACATCGCAGACCAGGATGAACTCGTCGGCCTGCGTCAGTGCCTGGAGTTTTTCGAAACCGGCACGCACCGTTTGCGGCCCGCCAATCACGGCCATGCCCAGAAAGTCGGCAATAGCCAGGCGCTCCCGATCAGATAGTGAGGCCACAAAGCCCTCCTGCGGCGGCTGCAACTTCTTGCGCTCGCCCGTCAGAATGCCCAGCACGCGCTGGTAGATGCTGCTGGCCAGGTATTGCGCTTCGTCATCGGTCGGGGCGGCCACCAGTGGCACGCCAATGGCCACATACGGTTTGGCCAGCGCCGCAGAAGGTTGGAAGTTGCGCCGGTAGATGGCCAGCGCCTGCTCCAGCATCTGCGGCGCAAAGTGCGATGCAAAGGCATAGGGCAGGCCCCGCTCTGCCGCCAGTTGGGCAGAGAACAGGCTGGAACCCAGCAGCCAGATCGGCACATGGGTGCCGGCGCCGGGGTTGGCCACCAGGCGCTGGCCATGACGTGCATCGCCCAGCAGTTCCTGCAGCTCGGTTACTTCGCGCGGGAAATCCTGCTCGGTCTCGGTCCGGTTGCGGCGCAGCGCCCGCATGGTCAGCGGGTCGGTGCCCGGCGCGCGGCCCAGCCCCAGGTCGATGCGGCCCGGGTACAGCTCGGCCAGGGTGCCAAAGGCTTCGGCCACCACCAACGGCGCATGGTTGGGCAGCATGATGCCGCCCGAGCCCACGCGTATGCGTTGCGTGCCGCCGGCAATGTGCCCCACCAGCACCGCCGTGGCGGAACTGGCGATGCTGGGCATGTTGTGGTGCTCGGCCAACCAGTAGCGCGTGAAGCCCAAATGTTCAGCATGCTGCGCGGTGCGCAATGCCAGCGCCAGCGCCTGCGCCACGGTGCCGCCTTCGCGCACCGCCACCAGGTCCAGCATGGAGAGTTTGATTTG
This sequence comes from Burkholderiales bacterium, assembly GCA_038327925.1. Taxonomy (GTDB): domain Bacteria; phylum Pseudomonadota; class Gammaproteobacteria; order Burkholderiales; family Burkholderiaceae_C; genus Allorhodoferax. Next base: position 89,805 of record JBBQLM010000008.1, read on the forward strand.
TGAAGTTGCAGTCATAGCCCATTGTGAAGGCAATGCCGCGCCACGTCTGTGCCAGGGGTTTGCATGGGGGACAATGCCGGCCATGAACATCATTCCCCGCGATATCCCACCCCGTAGCGTCTGGGTGCTGGAACAGGCCGGCATTCACCCGCTGCTGGCGCGCCTGTATGCGGCGCGCGGAGTTGCCGGTACAGAGGAGTTGGACGACGCGCTGGCCAAGCTGCTCCCGCCCTCCACCATGAAAGGCCTGCCCGAGGCCGCACGCCTGCTGGCCGACGCCATGGCACAAAACAAGCGCCTGTGCGTCGTCGCCGACTACGACTGCGATGGCGCCACCGCCTGCGCCGTGGCCCTGCGTGGGCTCAAACTGCTGGGCGCACTGCATGTGGACTACATCGTGCCAGACCGGATTGTGGACGGCTACGGCCTGACCGCGCCGATAGCCCAGCGGGTCAAGGACTCGGGCGCGGATGTGCTGATCACCGTGGACAACGGCATCGCCAGCATGGAGGGCGTGGCCCACGCCCGCGCCCTGGGCCTGCAGGTGCTGGTGACGGACCACCATTTGCCAGCGGCAGAGCTTCCCTTGGCTGACGTCATCGTCAACCCGAATCAGCCCGGTTGCGAATTTGCCAGCAAATCGATAGCCGGCGTTGGTGTCATGTTCTACGTACTGCTGGCGCTGCGCGGCGAGCTGCGTGCACGCGGCGTGTTTGACGCCTCCACGCAGCCCAAGCTGGACGTGCTGTTGCCGCTGGTTGCGCTGGGCACCGTAGCCGACGTGGTCAAACTCGATGCGAACAACCGCCGCCTCGTCGCTCAAGGACTAAAACGGGTCCGAGCCCTCGCCATGCCTGCCGGTATAGCTAGCCTTTTTGTAGCATCCGGGCGCTCGGCGGTGGCCGCCACCACCTTCGATTTCGGTTTTGCCCTGGGCCCACGCATCAACGCCGCCGGGCGCCTGAGCGACATGACGCTGGGTATTGAGTGCTTGCTGACCGATGACCCGGCCCGCGCCGACGAGCTGGCCAAGACCCTGGACGGCATCAACCGCGAGCGCCGTGTCATCGAAGGCGACATGCGCGAGCAGGCGCTGCTGGTGGCCGAGTCGCTGTTCGAGGAAGGCGAAGCGCCGCCGCCCGCCATCTGCGTGTTTGACCCGGACTTCCATGAGGGTGTGGTCGGCATCGTGGCCTCGCGCATCAAGGACAAGCTGCACCGCCCGGCCTTTGTGTTTGCTGCCAGCGCGGCACCCGGCAAGGAGCATGAACTGAAGGGCTCGGGGCGCTCCATTCCCGGCTTTCACCTGCGCGACGCGCTGGATCTGGTGGCCAAGCGCCATCCGGGCGTGCTGCTGCGCTTTGGCGGCCATGCCATGGCGGCCGGCTGCACCATCCACGAAGATGGACTGGACACCTTCGAGCAGGCGCTGATCGAAGTCGCACAGGAATGGCTGGATGCCGCCACCCTGACCCGCCGGCTGGAGACCGACGGCCCGCTGGAGCCGCAGTACCTGCGCGTGGACCTGGTGGACACGTTGCACAAGGAGGTGTGGGGCCAGGGTTTCGCAGCACCGACCTTCAGCGAAGAGGTTGAGGTGGTATCGCAGCGCCTTGTCGGCGAAAAGCACATGGCGCTCAAGCTCAAGCACCGTGGCCAGCCGGTGGATGGCATCTGGTTCGGCCACACCGAGCCGCTACCGGCCAAGGTGACGTTGGCCTTTCGCCTCGACGCCGATGAGTGGAACGGTGTTCGCCGTGTGCGCTTCCTGGTGGAAGGCGCGCAGACTAACGCGTGATGACGACCTTCTGGTACAGACCGCCGAAGTAGGTCTTTTTGTCGATCTTGGAGATGCTCACGTCCGCAGGCAACCAGTCCACGATCTGGCCATTCCACAGGTCCATGGCAAAGGGCTCCAGCGTCGTCAGAATAGGCACCATCAGGTAACGGAACGGGCTGACCGCGACCGGCTTGTGGTAGTCCACAAAGATCAGCTTGCCGCCCGGTTTGGTCACACGCAGCGCCTCGGCAATGGTCTTGCGACGCACATCGGCCGGCTGCTCATGCAGCAGGAAGAACACCACCACAGAGTCGTGGCTGCCATCGTCAAAGTGCAGGTCGGTTGAGTCCTGCAACAGCGCATTCACATGCTGCGGATTGCTGAGCTTGGCCTGCAGGTTCTTGATCTGGATGGGCGCCACATCAATCACATCCACGCTACCCTGCGGCCCAAGACGGCGCACCAGATGCTCGGTGAAGTCGCCATAGACGCAGGCCACCTGCAACACCCTGCCGTTGATGACCTCACCCATTTCCTGCAGGGCGGCATCGCGCAATTTGGCAAAGTTGCCCCAGAGAATCAGGTTGACCAGCCACTGGCGCTCGAAAATGTGCACCGCCCGGGGATGCAGATAGGCCCACCAGTAGGTGTTGTGCAAATACTCGGGAATGACGGCGGGCGTCAATGAACGCCCGGGCCCAATGGCCTGCAATGTTTCTGTTTGTGCGATGGCTGCAGTTTCTTTTGGACTCACAAATGGACCTTAATAATTCAGATACGCAGGAGGTACAGCGCCGTCAGGCCAGTTCCTGCCGCTGCCACCAAGTAGACCACGACCGCGACGATGGCGTCCTGGCGAAGGCCAAAATCATGCAGGGTCACACGCAGGCGGTGGGCGGCATGCCACAGGAACAGCGTGATCACACCCAGCAGAAACACCTTGCCCAGCCAGTTGGCGGCAAAGGCGTGCAGATTGGCGTAGCTGAGCAGGCTGGGCGGATGCCCCATGGCCAGCAACAGGAACAGCAGCGCCAGCACCGGCGCCAGAAATGCCGCCAGCGTGCCACCGGCGGCAAACAGGCTCCAGAAAATGGGTTTATTCGACTTGGCCATGGCTATAGCACTCCCGCAAAGAACAGCACGACCAGCGAGGCCACGATCCACACCGCATAGTGGGCGCCCACAATGTATTTTCCGGCCAGGAACTCCTCACCGATTTGCACCGGCAGCGCCTTGGGCGTGACGTTGAACCAGCTGGTGGCGTTATGCAGCGCAAACACCAGAACCAGAATCAGGCCCAGGATGCTCAACGGCCCCTGCAGTGCGGCAACGAAGGATTCGTATGCTGCCTGCCCCTTGGACAGACGTTCCAGCGCACACACCATCAGCAGTGCAAAGGCGCCAATGAAGACACAGGTGACCTCGCGCGACATGTAGCGCATGTAGCGCGGGTGCTTGAGCCACCAGCCGGTCTTGGAGACCGGACGAACATAAGGTTTGCGACTCATTTCGAACCTCCGGGCAACAGATGTTCCTTGAACCAATCCAGCGTGCTGGCCACCTTGACCTGCTGCAGCGCTCCAGCCGGGTCCACCGCCTTGGGGCAGACCTCGGAGCAGGCACCGACAAAGGAGCATTCCCAGACGCCCTCGTTGGTGGCAATCACTTCCTGGCGTTCATCGCGCCCACCGTCGCGCGAGTCCTGGTTGTAGCGGTGTGCCAGCGTGATGGCGGCCGGGCCGATGAATTTTGGCTGCAGCGCGTACTCAGGGCAGGCCGCGTAGCACAGCATGCAGTTGATGCACATGGAGAACTGGCGGTACTTCATCAACTGGGCGGGCGTCTGCTTGTACTCGCCTTGCTCGATCGTCTTTTTCTCTTTGGGGATCAGGTAGGGCTTGACGCGTTTGAGCTTGTCGATGAAATCATCGGCCACTGTGACCAGATCCCGCTCAATCGGGAAGTTGGCCAGCGGCTCGACCCGTATCACCATGCCAACGTAGTCACGCAGGAAGGCGTGGCACGAAAGCTTGGGCTCGCCATTGACCATCATGCCGCAGCTGCCGCACACCGCCATGTGGCAGGACCAGCGGTAGGACAGCGTGGGGTCAATGCTTTCCTTGACGGCATTGAGCGCGTCCAGCACCACCCATTCCTCAGCACACATCACTTCGTATTTCTGGAAATGCGGCTCGGTGTCTTTTTCGGGGTCGTAGCGCAGCACTTCCAGCTGGACCAGACGCTGTTTGAGCTGTGTCATTTGTGGTCTCCCGAATAGTCGCGCACGCCGGGTGGCGACTTGGTGATTACCACATCGAGGTAGGTAATACGCGCCGTGTCCTGCCCCTGGTAGTAGGCCATGCTGTGGCGCAGATAGTTGACATCGTCGCGCTCCACATAGTCCAGTCGTTGGTGGGCACCACGCGACTCTTTGCGGGCCAAGGCGCCGACGGTCAGGGCCGACGCGCAATCCAGCATGGAGCCCAATTCCAGCACCTGGAACAGGTCGGTATTGAATACATTGCTCTTGTCGTGCAGCACGACCTTGTTGTAACGCTGGCGCAGTTCAACAATCTTGTTCACCGCTTCCTGCAAGCCTTCTTCCGTCCGGTACAGGCCACAGTTCTTCTCCATGGTGTCCATCATTTCCTTGCGCAGGCCGGACATGGACTCGGTGCCCTCGGTGCGCAGGAACAGCTCACGGATGCGGGCCTGTGATGCATCGGCCTGCGCCTTCAGTGCCGCCTTGTTGGCAGGACCAACAGACTTGGCGTGTGCAATGGCAGACAGGGCCGCCGCCTTGCCAAACACCAATAGCTCGGTCAGTGAATTGGAACCCAGTCGGTTGGCACCGTTCAAGCTGACGCAAGCGCATTCGCCAGCTGCAAACAGCCCGGGCAGCTCGGTGGCAGCCTTGGTGTTGGTGGAGATGCCGCCCATCATGTAGTGCACCACCGGACGAATCGGCACCGGGTCCTTGACGATGTCCACACCCAGGTAGGCAATGGCCAGTTCGCGCACTAGCGGCAGGCGCTCGTCGATGTATTTCTCGCCCAGGTGGCGCATGTCCAGCAGCACGCACTCGCCCCACGGCGTGGTAACGGTGTTGCCCTTTTGCACCTCGTGCCAATAGGCCTGGCTCACGCGGTCACGCGGGCCCAGCTCCATGGTCTTGAGTTGTGGTTTGCCCAGTGGCGTCTCCGGGCCCATGCCATAGTCTTGCAGGTAACGTCTGCCATTCTTGTTGAGCATGACCCCGCCCTCGCCGCGGCAGGCCTCGGTCAACAGGCTGCCGGTGTTGGGCAGACCGGTGGGGTGGTACTGCACAAACTCCATGTCCTTCAGCGGCACGCCGGCCCGGTAGGCCAGGGCCATGCCGTCACCGGTCTTGATGGCACCGTTGGTGGTGAACGGGAACATGCGCCCTGCCCCACCACCGCAGATGATTACCGACTTGGCGTTGAACTGCTTGATCATGCCGCTCTTCATTTCCATGGCGGTCAGGCCCTGGCAACGCCCGTCGTCCACCAAAAGATCCAGCGCGAAATACTCGTCGTACCGGGTGATCGATGGGAACTGCAGCGTGGTTTGAAACAGCGTGTGCAGGATATGAAAGCCCGACTTGTCCGCCGCAAACCAGGTGCGCTGCTTCTTCATACCACCAAACGGGCGCACCGCCACGGAGCCGTCTTCTTCACGGTTCCAGGGGCAGCCCCAGTGCTCCAGCTGCAGCAATTCCTTGGGTGCTTCGTTGACGAAGTATTCAACACAGTCCTGATCCGACAACCAGTCCCCGCCACCCACCGTGTCGTCAAAGTGCAGGGCCAGGCTGTCGTCCTTCTTGATCACACCCGCTGCCCCACCCTCAGCTGCACAGGTGTGGCTGCGCATGGGGTAGACCTTGGAAATCAGGGCAATTTTGAGCGTAGGGTCAGTCTCCGCCAGTGCAATCGCGGCGCGCAGACCCGCGCCCCCAGCACCAACAATGGCAACGTCTGCTTCGATGATTTCCATGTCTTCCTTTCGATCACCAAGGTGATGTCATAGTCGCAATCCCAATCCCCACAAGCCTTTACAGGCTTGTGAAGAAACCGATGCCCACCAGCGTCAGCAGCGTCAATCCGCAGGCAATCAACACAAAGGCCAGTGCCTTGGCTGCCGTCAGTTTGGCGGGTGATGGAGCGTCCACCAGGCGGCTTTCCAGTTCACCGCTATCCACCAGGCGCTGGTACTCCAGCGGGTGCTCATGCTTGAACTCTTCCAGCGAGAAGGTGCCGGTGAACATCACCACCTCCACCGGGAACTTGTCGGGGCGGAAGTGGTTGTTGAAGAAGTGCACCGTGAACAGGAACACCACTGCCAGGAACGCCTCTTCCCCGTGGAAGATGGCGGCCACGTTGAACACCCAGCCCGGCAGGAAGGCACCGAACACATTGGGCAGCCACATCACCAGACCGCTGACGCCAATGATGGTGACACCCCAGAACGGTGCCCAGTAGTCAAACTTCTCCCAATACGTCCAGCGGTCAAACTGCGGACGCGGTCCCTTGCCGAAGAACCACTTGAACATGCCCAGCATGTCGGCCGCATCCTTCAGGTTGGGAATCATGGAGTTGGGACCGAAGAACTTGAAGTTCTTCCAGTCGCTCAACACGATCCAGGCCAGATAGAACAGGTGCCAGAAGAACACACCCGCGAAGATCACCGCATTGACCCGGTGGATCGTGCCTGCAATGTGGGGGCCACCCAGGGCAGACATGATGGCCGAGGCCCAAGGTGCATCCGGGTAGAACAGTGGCATGCCGGTCAGCGTCAGGATCATCAAGGTCAAGGCGAACGTGATGTGGGCCAGGCGCCAGATGGGGCTGAAGCGGCGAATGTGCTTGCCTGCATACTTGCTGACCAGATCATCGGCCTTGATGTGGGGCTGTTTGGCGCGCTCTTTGCGCTCCTTGAACTCGCGGTAGAACCACAGCAGGGTGTGCAGCCAGAAGAAGCCGAAGGTGCCCACCAGCAACTGCACCATGATCTGGAAGGCAATCCAGATTTCCGGATAGCGCTTGAAGTCTCCGGGGTGCCCGTGCGGCTGGAAGGTGGCGAAACCTGCGGGTGCGTCGGCCAGCTCTTTTTTGCCGTTGTGGCAACTGCGGCAGGTCTTCATGCGGTTGTCCGCATGCACTTTGGAATTGGGGTCATCCGCCTTCAGGATGTCGTGACTGCCATGGCAGTTGTAGCACTTGGCGGTATAGGAATACCCCAAGGTGCTGATCTGGCCATGGTAGGTAGCCTTGTAGGATGCAAAGTTCGCTTCGTGGCAGGTTCCGCACTGCGCGGAAATCGCCAGCTTGAACGGGTCGCCAGAGCTGTTGGCAACGGCGTGGGCGCTATGGCAATCGGAACACACCGCCGACTTGGGGTTGTGCTTTTTGATGGTTTCCTGCCCGTGAATGGAGTCCGCATAGGCTTCCAGCTGATCGGTGTGGCAGTTTTCGCCGCAGCTTGCGGAAATACCCAGGCGCCAGGCAGCCCGCTCGGGCGAGTTGGCGGGGGGAACATTGAAGGTGTGCGTATCGTGGCAGTTGTCGCACGATGCGTTGGGCTTGGTCTTGTCGTCCGCATTGGGGCGGGCGTGGAATGACTGCTTGTACTGCTCAATATTCTGAGCCACCACGCCCAGGCGGGGCTTATCAGCCGCCTTGCCATCCTTTTGCGCCTTGGCCCAAAGATCCTGGTGGCAACCCGCGCAATCGACCTTCTTCAGGGGCTGGGCAGTGTTTTTCTGGTGCGCGTTGCCAGTAGCGGCGTTGTCGGTGATGTCGGTGTGGCAGGCCACGCACTCCATCTTGGCATGCACGCCCTTGGCGAATGCATCGGGTGCAATGCTGTGCAAGGCACGCGGATTGCCTTCGGCATCCGGCACTTCCAGCTTGCCTTTTTTCCCGTCATGGCAGGTCTGGCAGGTCGCGTTATCCAGTGCAACAGGCGTTACAGCAGCCGGGGTCTTTGCCGAATCGGTTGCGGCCAGCGCTGCCGGAACCAGGCATGCCGCCAGCAGCCACGCCGTCAACAGGCGCATGGGCGAGGATTGAGTTCGCATGGTCAGGATTTCCCAGAAAAAAAGCGCAAACTCATTGTTGCGCTTTAAATAGAACAGACTTCAATGAAGACAACATTGTTGACATACATCAAGTACTTTACATGACTGGTGGGCAGGTGTTTACCCTGCCCACGCAAACCGCTAGAACTTGTAGATGTAGGACGCACCGATGAAGGTGACCGTTTGCTCCGGACTCATCTTCACCGTGGTGTTGTCTCCGTAGACAAATGAGACACCATTGTTGGCCCAGCTCCACTCATCCAGGGTGGCACGTTGGTACACCATGCTGACGCGGATGTCGGACTTCTTGTCCAGCGCATACTTGCCAAACAGATTCAGCGTGTTGCTGGTATAGCGCACATCCGGCAAGCCGATGGTGGCCTGGGCCACATTGTTGGCGTTGGGAGCTACCTGACTGATGTTGGGCAGTGTCCCGGTGGTGGTGGGTGACGCCAGCAGGCCGTAGCGCGTGGAGTCACGCAGCAGAGTCAACTGGGCACCCAACTCCAGCTTGCTACTGGCTTGTCCAACCACGCCCAGGCCAAAGCTTTCGGTGGGGGAGGTCAGGTCTGCCATGTAGCCAGTGCTGTGGTTAACCATCAGGTTCTGGCTGCCCGAGGAGGCGTAGGCGTTGACCTTCCAGTTGTCGGACACCACATAGCTGGCGTCCACACTGAACAGGCGGGTGCTGGACTCGCGCCAGCCTTTGCCCAGGGCCACGGCATTGAACGGCATGGCGTTCTTGTCCGCGCTGGTTTCTGCCACCAGTTGCAATTCAAACTGCTCGGTGGGATTCCAGTTGGCTGCCAGCTTGACCTTGCTGCGGTCCACGTCTGCCATGTTCATGGGGAAGGCATTGCCCGCATTCAAGGACAGGAACTGCCCTGCCGGGCCTGTCATGCCATAACCCAGGCCAGCTGCCACGAAGGCTGCGCTGTTGCTCAGGCTGGTCCAGTCATTGCCGACGCGTTTGCTGTTGGTGTAACCGAAAGAGCCGCTCAACGTTTCTGCCAGATTGCTACGCAGTTCCAGTCGGTAGCCGTTCTCAGTATTCTTGGAGCGCACGGCACCAATACCTGCGAGTTCCTCTTCCGTGATGGAGATGGGAACCGGGCGATCTACCATGTTGTAGTCAAGACCGAAGGTACCGCGGGTGCCGGGGGCGAACTGGTAATTCGCTTCGACCTTGCCGACGACCTTGGTCGAATCCACATGGTAGTTGTACCAATAGCGGTTGACGTTCGACGGCGTGGCCACCGATGGCACGGCTGGCGCGGGAGAGGCGGCACCGCCCTCGATGTTGTACAGCACCGACGGCGTGTGGTCTTCCTTGCGTTCATAGCGCACGTTGGCAAGCACACCGAACTTGGGGGTAACCTTGGTCGTCAAACCCAACTGGGCCAGGCGGGTATCTACAACGCCATTCAGGCTGGTGATTCCGGCAGGCGCGCCGGTGAATCCCGCTGCAGCAAAGTTCTCATCCTGCTTGGCGCGCGAATACGCGTATTTGAACGTGCCATTGGTACTGGGTGTGAAGCGGTAGGCACCCGACACATAGAACTGGTGCGCTTCGTTGTCGGCACCCAGGGCCACCGGCATCTGCATCACGTTTTGCAGGCTGGTTCCGCCACCCGCAATCACGGAGCCGGACACTGCAGGAGCCAGCGTAATCGGGTTGCCCAGCGGATTGTTCAACTGATTGGGCACCGTGGCACGGATGCTGCCGTTGGCGTTGGTGTAATAAGAACCGTAGTAGCCGCCGGATACCGTGAGTTTCTTGTCGTGGTAGTTGAGGCGGGCTTCGATCTGCTTGGTGGTCGAATCAATCGGCTCGGGCAGCATCAGGAATGCCCAGGTCTGGTTGGTAGCTGTCTGGGCATTGGTGCAGACATAGGCCGCACAGGCATAGCCCGTACCGAAGAGCCGCGCGCCGGTCTTGTTCTCGTTCTTGAAGTTCACTTCCAGTTGCAGCGACTGCGAGAACCACTTCTCCATGGACAAGCCCATGCCTTCGCGCTTGGCGCTGAGGTCGTAGTCCGTGCCAGTGCCGGGTGTAGCCAGGCGCACCACGGTCGGGGTGGCACTGCCCACGCCTTGCAGACCGGTATTGACAGTGCGCAATTCGCGGTGGGTCAGGCCCGAGTAGTCGGCGCCAACCTTCCAGTCACCCTGCTTTTCGTAGGAGATGGAGAGGTCACGACTGTCCAGCCCCAGATTGCTGCCCTTCAGGTACAGCGCGGTTCCGGTGGCGTCGTTGCGGGAGTTGATGTCCACATCGAGCTGCAAGGTGGTGCTGTCCGGGCGCAGTCCGTTGTACTGCCCGAAGATGGAACGGCCGGCTGCATCGCTGCTCACATTGCCAACTCCGACACTGATGGAACTGGTGGGACGGGTCAGAAGTGCCATTTCGGCATCGTCCGCGAACGCAGGCGCATAGGCTGCCATCACCGCCAGAGCCAGCAAGGTCTTGCTGAAACTGAACTGATTGTTGTGCGATTTCATGATACTCAACCTTTCTCAACGGAAGTTGAACTGGGGTGTTGGATTGACGGTGGACGGGTTGTTGGTGCCATGCACTTGCGTGTGGCAGTTCATGCAACTACGGCCCTGGGTCAAATTGGTGGTGCTCTTGCCCGACTGGGTCACACCATTCTTCAGAGCGGGTGTTTGCGCACCGAGCAACTGGGGAATGAAACCGCCATGGGGGGTGTGGCACTGGTGGCACAACATGGGAGCGCGCACCTTCAACAGATTTTCGGCGGTGGTGCCATGGGGGTTGTGGCAGTTAGAGCAATCGTCGCTCACCGGTTCGTGGTTGTGCACAAACGGGCCGCGCTTTTCCATGTGGCAGGTGTAGCAGGTCTCAACCACGCTGTCGCGCTTCATCAGCTTGGGACCCACGGAACCGTGTGAATTGTGGCAATCCGAGCAGGCGACCTTGCCCTCCAGAACGGGGTGGTGCGAAGGCTTGCTGACCTGGGTACGCTGTTCCTTGTGGCAGGCAAAGCAGACTTCCGGCTGGGTCTTCTTGTCGCGCACGTTGTCATGGGCGGTGTGGATCTTGTGGCAAGAGCTGCAAGCCACATCTTTGGCCTGGTGGGCACTGCCTTCCCAATGGGAGCGCTTGGCATCGGCCTGGTGGCAGCTCATGCAAGCAGCATTCTTGGCTTCAGTCGTGGTCTTGGAGCGCTTGTCAAACGACGCATCGGGTTTGGGCGGCTTGTCCTTGCCCTTGTACTCCACGTGCGACTTGCTTTCGCCGTGGCAATTGGTACAAGTCGGGTTACGTCCATCGGCCTGGATGCCGTGGCGCGTCTTGCCAATGGCCAGCACAGAGGGGCGCAGATCCAGCATGGTGGGCTTGGCGTCATCTGCCTCATCGTGACAACCGGTGCACTTGGCATCGCCCTTCAGAAGCAAATCCTTGGCCTCCTCCGCATGCGCGGACATGCCTCCAAGGGCCAGAACGCACCAGACCGCAGCGATCTGGGCAAAGCGTAAGAATTTCATTTCAGTGCCTCCGATTTATCAAAATACCAAGTGAAAAAATACCCCTCACCCGACTCTCGGGTGACCAAAATCTGCTGTGGAGTGCTACCAGCACGAACGGCGGCAGCATTGGAAGAGCGGTCATGGGCCAGGCAACTTTCGCTATATACCGTGCAGGTCAACGATTCGGCTGATGAAGACGGGTTCATTCGGAAGAATCTCTGTTCGGTGTTTGCGGCTGCCGGGTCTTTTGGGACGTGGAGGCATTTTGATCCCCACAATTGATGGGGTCAATTTTGACAATTGCTTTACTCAGGCTTTACGTTGCTAAACCACCCGGTTACTTGAGTAGTTTGCTCATGTTTTGCTTGCGGCAAAAATTAATTCAGTTTAAGAAACTGATCAACACTACTCCCAAACCGCGGCTTCCTTCCCTATATGCAACGCGATTCATAGGCTTGCACAAGACAATCCGCAAGATAGTTGTTCGGATTGACATAAATCAATCGAAACCAACAGCGACTATCGTAAGGGGAAAATAAATAAAAAAAGCCGCCCTTGCGGCGGCTTTTTGGCAGGTGCGACAGGGTCGCTCTGCTAGGTCAACCCATCATTGCGAAAGAATCCAGTCGGCCAGATTCTTCAACTGGGCGGTGTCCTTGGTGTCAATCACCTTGTGCTCTTCCTCGGTACCGTCTTCCAGCTTGACCTTGGGACCGGTGGTCATGTTCTTGATGGCCTTCTCCTGCCCATCAGCCTTGCCCTTGTACTTGGCGGCAATCTTTTTCAGGGAAGGTCCCTTCTTGCTCTTGTCCAGGGCGTGGCATTTGAAGCAGTCATTCTTCTTTGCCAGCGCCTTTGCTGCGTCTTCGTCCACGGCGGCATGAGCCGGTATCATCGCCATCAACGAGATGGCAGTAGCGCCGAACAAAGCGGTGAGGGATGAAATTTTCATGGCTTCAATGCTCCTGAGTCAAAAACTAACGAAATTGATTTATGTGGCAGATTGATTCTGCGCCCTTGCATACTGATCACACAACGGGTCTTGTCCCATGTCAGTTGACACGAATCAATCATATGACAAAACAACCCACATCCCAACGCGGCGAAATGGGCGACGTCAGCCCGCTGTAGCCAAACCGATTCACACTCAACAGTACATTCATTTTTGACATCAGGAGACCCCATGACCCGTGAAGTTGTAGTCGTTAGCGCCGTGCGCACCGCCATAGGCACCTTTGGTGGGAGCCTGAAAGACATTCCCCCCACCGAGTTGGCCGCTCAAATCGTGCGCGAGTCCCTGGCTCGTGCCCAGGTGGAAGGCAAGGATGTGGGCCATGTGGTATTCGGCCACGTGGTCAACTCCGAGCCCAAGGACATGTACCTGTCCCGCGTGGCTGCCATCAACGGCGGTTGCTCCGAGGGCACACCGGCCTTCAATGTCAACCGCCTGTGCGGCTCGGGCCTGCAGGCCATCGTGTCGGCCAGCCAGAGCATTTTGCTGGGTGACACCGACGTGGCCATTGGCGGCGGCGCCGAAAACATGAGCCGCGCGCCGTTTGCATCGCTGAACATGCGCTGGGGTGCCCGCATGGGCGACACCAAGATGATCGACATGATGATTGGCGCCCTGCACGACCCCTTCCACACCATCCACATGGGTGTGACGGCCGAGAACATTGCCGCCAAATGGGGCATCAGCCGTGAAGAACAGGACGCACTGGCCGTGGAAAGCCACAACCGCGCCCAGCGCGCCACCGAGGCCGGTTACTTCAAAGACCAGATCATGCCGGTCATGCTCAAGAGCAAGAAGGGTGAAGTGGCCTACGCCGTGGACGAGCACTTCCGCCCCAACTGCTCCCTGGCCGACATGACCAAGCTCAAGCCCGCCTTCCTGAAGGAGAACGGCACAGTGACCGCCGGCAACGCCTCCGGCATCAACGACGCCGCCGCAGCGGTGGTGCTGATGGAAGCCGGCGCCGCCAAGGCCCGTGGCGCCAAGCCGTTGGCACGCCTGGTGGCCTACGCCCACGCCGGTGTGGACCCCAAGTACATGGGCATTGGCCCGGTACCCGCCACCCAGTTGGCACTCAAGAAGGCCGGTCTGACCGTCAACGATCTGGACGTCATCGAAGCCAACGAGGCCTTTGCCGCCCAGGCCTGCGCCGTCAGCCGCGACCTGGGCCTGGACCCGGCCAAGGTCAACCCCAACGGCTCGGGCATTTCGCTCGGTCACCCCATTGGTGCCACAGGCGCGCTGATTACCGTGAAAGCCCTATACGAGCTGCAACGTATTCAGGGCCGCTACGCGCTGGTGACCATGTGCATTGGCGGCGGTCAGGGCATTGCCGCCATTTTTGAACGCATGTAATTCCTTGCACGGAAGAAAACGCTTCAAATTTGATAGCGCCTCACGCCCTATTTACGAGGGCTAGAGGCGTTTTTTCCTTCAAATTGCTTTAAGTCAAGAATTCTTATCAGGGATAACCCTAAACTCGCGGCAGGTTCCAACCAAGGTTTGCCTGACGCAAAGTGGAGACCGATTTGCTGCCCGCCTACATTACCCATGCCGATTGCTCCCGCCACGAAATGGGGCCCCACCACCCGGAATGCCCGGAGCGGCTGAGCGCCATCAACGACATGCTGCTGACCAAGGGCCTGCTGGACTACATGCACCCCTACTACGCACCGCTGGCCACCACCGCACAACTGGCGCATGCCCACTCCTCTTTGTATGTGGCCGAGTTGTTGGATGCATCCCCGGCCGAGGGCTACCACCGCGTCGACCCCGATACCGAAATGAACCCCTTCACCGTGCAGGCTGCGTTGCGCGCAGCCGGAGCCGTGGTCCAGGCCACGGACCTGGTGATGGCGGGAGATGCTCCCAGTGCGTTTTGCTGCGTGCGTCCGCCTGGCCACCATGCGGAGCGGGGAGCCGCCATGGGTTTCTGTTTCTTCAACAACATCGCCGTGGGAATACGCCACGCGCTCACAGAACACTGCGTCCAGCGCGTCGCGCTAATCGACTTTGACGTGCACCACGGCAACGGCAGCGAGGACATCTTCCGCGGCGATGAGCGCGTGTTGATGTGCTCCATCTTTGAGCAGGGCATCTACCCCTTCAGCGGCGAAAACGCCACCGGACCCAACATGGTCAACGTGGGCATGCCGTCACGTTCTGGCAGCGAGGCCTTCCGGGAGGCCGTCACCACCCACTGGATTCCCGCGCTGGACGCGTTTGCCCCCGAACTGATCTACATTTCCGCGGGGTTTGATGGGCACCGCGAAGACGACATGGGCAACCTGGGTCTGGTCGAAGCCGACTACGCCTGGGTCACCCAACAACTGCTTGCGGTGGCCAAACGCCACTGCAAGGGACGCGTGATTTCCTGCCTCGAAGGCGGATACGTACTAAGCCCCCTGGCGCGCAGCGTAGCGGCCCACGTCAAGGTGCTGATCGGCGCCGACTGAGAAACTGATATGGACAAACACTACCTAACCCCTCTGTTCACTCCCGAATCCGTTGCCGTATTTGTCGGCAGCGTCGATGACCCATCCACACAGACGGCGCAGGCAGTGGCCCTGCTGGAAGCCCTGCGCGCACAGCGCTTCACGGGCACCCTGCAGTTTCTGGATATCCATACCAGCGGCACGCTGGCCGACCTGGCGCAGGCCCGCGCCGATCTGGCCATCATCGCCCTCCCCCCATCCGACGTGGCCCCGGCGCTGGAACTGGCGGGCCGCATGGCCTGCCGTTCAGCCCTGGTGATATCCAGCGGCATCACGGCCGAGCAGTCCACCGAACTGAAAAAAATTGCCCGCCGTGAAGGCATCCACCTGCTGGGACCCAACTCGCTGGGCATCCAGCGGCCCCAACTGCAACTCAACGCCAGTGCCGCCGGCCCCCTTGCCAGTGCCGGAACGCTGGCGCTGGTATCGCAGTCCGGTGCCCTGACCTCGTCCATGCTGGATTGGGCCCGCAGCAACGGTGTGGGCTTCTCCTCGGTGGTGTCACTCGGCCCGCACACTTCAGTTGACATTGCGCAAGCCCTGGACTTTCTGGCCAACGACGCGCAAACCCACAGCATCGTGGTGTACATGGAGGGCATCTCCAATGCCCGCCGCTTCATGAGCGCCCTGCGCTCGGCCGCCAATGCCAAGCCGGTGGTGGTGCTCAAGGCCGGTCGCAAGGCTGCCGGCAACGAGGCTGCACAGACCCACAGTGGCGCCATCGTCGGCAGCGACGATGTGTTTGACGCCGCATTGCGGCGCGCCGGCGCCGTGCGCGTGCGCTCCTTTGTGGCCCTGTTCTCCGCTGCCAAATGCCTGGCCTCGCGCTACCGTCCGGTGGGCAAGCGCCTGGCCATCATCACCAACGGTGGCGGCCCCGGTGTGCTGGCGGCCGACTGGGTCAATGAGATATCGCTGCAACTGGGCAAGCTCTCCAGCGAATCCATTGCTGCGCTCAAGACCCAGTTGCCGCCATTGGCATCCCTGGCCGACCTGATCGACCTGTCCGAAGACGCTGGCCCCGAGCACTTCAAGGCTGCCATCGCTGCCGCCGAAAAAGACCGCCAGATCGACGGCATGCTGGCCATCTATTCGCCCAAGGCCGGCGGAGACGCGGCGGCGGTTGCAACGGCCCTGGCAGAAGTCAAGCGCACCATCGGCAAGCCCCTGTTGTCGTGCTGGATGGGCGACGCCTCGGTGGGCGCGGCGCGCGGCATCCTGAAGGAAGCCGCCATTCCCAGCTTCCGTACGCCCGAAGCCGCAGTTGGCGCCTTTGGCAACCTGGCGTCGTTCTACCAGAACCAGTTGCTGCTACAGCAAACACCGCCGCCGCTGTCCACGCTGAACAAGCCCGATATCGAAGGCGCCCGTCTGGTGATTGAAAGCGTTCTGGCCGAGCGGCGCAAGGTGCTGACCGAGATGGAGTCCAAGACCCTGCTGTCGGCCTTCCACATCCCGGTCACCACCACCATGTTGGCCCGCAGCGCCAACGAGGCGATGATGATTGCCACGCAGCTCGGCTTCCCGGTGGCGCTGAAGATTGACTCGCCCGACATCAGCCACAAGTCCGATGTGCAGGGCGTGGCACTGAACATCGTCAACGCCACTGGCGTGCGTGATGCCTACAACGACATGATGCAAACCGTGGCCCGGCTGCAACCCAAGGCCCGCATCAACGGCGTGACCGTGCAGAACATGGCCAGCGCCAAGCGCGGGCGCGAAATCTACATCGGTCTGGTCACCGACGACCCGTTCGGCCCGGTGATCGCCTTCGGAGCCGGCGGCACCATGATTGAGTTGATCAACGACCGCGCCATGGAGTTGCCGCCGCTGAACCAGTTCCTGGCGCGGCGTCTGATCGAGCGCTCCCGCGTGGCCGAGACCCTGGGTGAGTGGCGTGGCAATACCGCCGTCAACATGGACGCGCTGGAGCAGGTGCTGCTGCGCGTCTCGGAAATGGTGTGCGAACTGCCCCAGCTGCGCGAAATGGACATCAACCCCTTCATCGTGGACGAACATGGTGCCGTGGCGGTGGACGCACGCATCGTGATTGACCACGCCTCCCAGGCGGCCAGCGGTGGCACCAACCACTACGGCCACCTGGCCATCCTGCCCTACCCGGCCCGCTTCGAGCAGGTCTGGCCGCTGCCCGGTGGCGGTGAGTACTCCGTGCGCCCGATCCGCCCGGACGACGCCCAGATGCTGCAGGACCTGATGCAGCACCTCTCGCCCGAGAGCCGCTACTTCCGTTTTGTGTCCTCCATCACCGAGCTGCCACCCACCATGCTGGCCCGCTTCACGCTGATCGACTATGACCGCGAAATGGCCCTGGTGGCGGTTTTCAAGGAGCGCACGGCGGGTGCCGATGGCGAGATCACCGAGTCCGAGCGCATTGTCGGTGTGTCGCGCTACATCACCAACCCCGACCAATCCAGCTGCGAGTTTGCGCTGGTGGTGGCCGATGATTTCAATGGCAAGGGCCTGGGCTCTCGCCTGATGCTCAGCATCATGGACGTAGCCCGCGAACGCGGTCTGGCCGAGATGGACGGCCTGGTGCTGGCCAACAACCCCGGCATGCTCAAACTCATGCGCAGCCTGGGCTTCTCGGTCAAAACCTTTGCAGAAGACGCCGACTTCAAAATCGTCTCGCACGCTCTGTGACGAAAACTCTATTCATTCATTACTTCGGAGAACTTTGTGCCTGCACTTGAATGGTCTGATAATTTTGTTCTGGGTTTGCCACAGATGGACAGCACCCACCAGGAATTTGTGGAGCTGCTGGCAGCCGTGGAAACCGCGTCGGATGGCGCGGTGCTGTCGGCCTGGCAAGACCTGGTGGCCCACACCGATGACCATTTCAGCCGCGAAGACCGCTGGATGGCAGAAACCCGCTTTGCCGCCAGCAACTGCCACTCCATGCAACACAAGGTCGTGCTGCAGATCATGCAGCAGGGCGCGGAGCAAGGCGCTGCGGGCGATCTGGCCATGGTGCGCCAGATGGCCAGGGAACTGGCGGTGTGGTTCCCCCAGCATGCCGACTCCATGGATGCGGCACTGGCGGGGCACCTGCAGCGCGTTGGCTACGACACAGTGACCGGTGCCATCAGCGCGCCCCAGGCCTTGCCCACGGTCGAAATCCATGGCTGCGCCGGTCCCTCCTGCTCCAGCCCCGAAACTGCCACCGAAGACACCGCAGAAGCGGTCTAAGGTCGCTTGCCGCTCAGGCGACCACAATCTGGTTGCGCCCCTCGCGCTTGGCCCGGTACAGGGCCTCGTCAGCGAGCTTGACCACGGACAACGCCGTCATGCCGGGCGTCAGCTGCGCAATGCCGCATGAGAAGGTGCAGGCAAACGAAGAGCTGTTCACCGGGTGGCGGAACTCCGAAAAGTCGATGCGGATGCGATCCAGCAATTGTCGCGCCCGCTCGGCATCGGCCTGCGGCAGTATCACCAGGAACTCTTCCCCCCCGTAACGCCCCACCGCATCGGTCTTGCGCAGGCGCTGCTTGAGCAGCCAGGCCATGCTGCGAATCACCTGATCACCCATGGGGTGGCCATAGGTGTCATTGACCTTCTTGAAATGGTCGATGTCAATCATGGCCACGCACAGCGGCGTGTCTTCGGCAAACGCGGCCGTCACGGCGGAATCGACCCGCTGTTTGGAGGTCGTGTGGTTCAGCAGCCCGGTCAGACTGTCCAGGAACATGGAACGCCTCAGGATGCGGTAGCGCTCGATCTTGCTGCGCACCACGGCATTGAGGATGACCGGATTGAACGGTTTGGTCAGGAAGTGGTCTCCTCCCAGGCGCAGCGCGTCCACCTGCAGCGCAATGCTGGTGTCTGCCGACAGGTAGACCACCGGGGTGGACAGAAACTCTTCGTGCTGGCGGATGACGCGGGTGACCTCGACGCCGGTGCAGCCCGGCATGTACATGTCCATCAGCACCAGATCCGGCTGGAACTTGGTCAATGCGGTCAAGACCTCCTGGGGCTTGGAAATGGCCATGGATTCCACACCGGATTCCTTGAGCGTGCGCTGGATCAGCGTGCTGGCAGTCTTGGAGTCTTCCACCACCAGCACCCGGTACGGTGGCTCCTCTTCGCTGCCACACAGTTTGACAATGCGGGCCATGATGACGGACTGGGGCGTTCCCACCGGGAAGCAGAAATCACACCCCACACGCAAGGCCAGTTTGAGTCCGTCAAAGTCGGGGGGCAGCTGCAATCCAATGATGCTGCTGGCCGAGAACCGGCTGCGCAAGGCCTGCACCCGCACAATGAAGGCGGTGGACTCCAGCCCCTTCGCATCAACCAGCACAATCGCCGGGTCCTGAGTCGACTTTTGCTCGTAATGCGAGCCACACACCTCGACCCGGATATTGAAGTAGCCCGCCTGCGTGACCACTTCTTTCCACGCATCGGGCACCGACGTCACCAGCCAGATTTTCTTGACCGGGAGCAAATCGGTAATGACGTCGTTGTCCTGGTGCAGGCGTCGCTCGGGGTTGGAGTCGGTGTTCTCTTCGAGGAAGGCGGCAATGCGCACACTGAACTCGGCAATCTGGCCATCCAGATCGGCCATTGGCATGTCCGGCATGGGGTCGCTGTTCCAGCGGTCAAATTGGGAGAGAACCTGCTGCTCCACGGCGCGGGCGCACTGGTGCAGGCCGGGCAAGCCTTTGGCGTCCAGGAACTCGGTGAAGCTGGATACGGCAACTGCAAACTCCACAAACCCATCAATGCCCGGATGGGTTTTGCATGCCTGCCATTTGGAAAGAAATTCGTCGCTTTTTTTCTTCAGCTCTGCCGGCGAACAGGACATAGTTCTCCTTGTGACCGTTCTTTTTTATTTGCTTCTTCAGGCATTTTAGTCCGCCCCTCCGCCCTTTATCTCGTCCTGAAAACAGCCAGCGCGCAGGGTAAGCACCAAGGTATCGCGGTGCCCTGCCGTGGCAACCGGCTGGATCGGCGTGGACTCGTGGATCACCCGCATGTCGTCCAGCAACAGCAGTGACCACGGCTCGCCGAGCGTGAAGCGCTGGCCATTCGGACCGTCCGCATCAAACACCCGCGTCTCGCCACCCTTGACGCCCTGGCGGTCCACCAGAAACACCGCCACCAGATCCACACCGTCGCGGTGTGCGCCCTCGGGCGTGGGGCGGCCAATGCCGTCGGTGGTGTCGATGCGGAACTGGTGCGCCTCCACAAACCAGGGCTGTTGCCCCTTGAGCTTGGAGCACAACGCACCCACCGTCAGCAGCAGCTGCGACCACGCAGGCTGTGCCGCCGTTTCGGGCGCAACCGGATCAAACCAGCGCTGCATGCCGCCGTGCAGGGCGTTGTATTCCAACGGCTGCCAGTGCGCGCGGTGGGCAACCGCCTGCAACCGGCCATCCTGGATGACGTAGCTGGCATGGCGGCGGCGGCGGTAACGGCCACCGTCCTTCAGGTACTGGTCCGGCGTCAGGTCATTCCAGCCAGGCATCAGGGCCATCAGGTCCGCCAAGGCGGTGTGGGTCAGCGCGGATACGGACTGGGCCGAGAGCACGGCATAGCCTTGCCGTTGCAGCGTGGGCAGGGCCTCGTCAAGGGGAACACAGGGTGGAGAAAAGCTCGTTGTCGTCATGCCCCTAGCTTAAACGCAGACCGGTGACACGCATCACAAAGCCTTGCGTCCCAGCAACCCGCCGATGCGGCGCACCAGCCACTTGGGTGTGCCGCGCGAGGCAATCATGGCCGCCTGGTTGATGAGACCGGGAACACAAATGGCATCACCGCGCATGCAGGCCGCAAAGGCCTGGGCCGCCACGGCGTCCACATCCCCGATCAGGAAGGCCGGCAACTGTCCCAGCTTGTCATTGGCGCCGGCGGCCTGCGTGAGCATATTGGTCGCGGTGATGCCGGGGCACAGCGCGGTGACCGTGACACCCGTGCCACGCAATTCCTCGGCCAGCGATTCGGACAGCGACAGCACATAGGCCTTGCTGGCCGCGTAACTGGCCAGCGTGGGTATCGGCTGAAAGGCAGCGACCGAGGCCACATTGAGCACGCGCCCACGCCCCTGCTGCACCATGCCCGGCACAAAGGCGCTGAGCATGGCCGTCAAGCCGGAAATGTTCAGGTCAATGATGGCCTGATGGCGCTCGTGGGCAATCGCGGTGAAGGCGCCCTGCTCCAGCACACCGGCGCAATTGACCAGCACATCCACGCTACAGCGTTTGCGCTGCAACGCAGCGTGCAGTTCTGCGGCAGCACCGGGCTGGGACAGATCGGCCGGTTGCACGCGCGCAGTGATTCCATGCTGCGCGGCCAGGGCCTCGGCCAGTGCCTTCAACTTGCCTTCGCTGCGCGCCACCAGAATGAGATCGAGTTTGGCGGCGGCGCAGTTGCGGGCCAGCACCTCGCCAATGCCGGACGAGGCGCCGGTGATGAGTGCGGTCTGTCGCGGGGAAGATGCCTTGTTGGTCATGGTGGCCTCGCTAGCGGTTGGTCATGCAGTGGGTCATTCGGTTTTCAGCATCATGCCGGCCACGCGCAGGCGCTGCACCAGCACATCGCCCAGGCCGCTGGCCGGGGTCAGCAGGCCGCCGTGTTGGCGCCCACCGGGCAGATCATCGATTTGCGTGGCAAGTGCCAGCGCCGACTCGCACAGCATCTTGGTCGTGGCGCGGTTGCCGGGGTCGCCCTGGTCGGCAATCGCGCCGCGCACGGTTTTTCCACTGGCGCTGTGGCCCACCCACTGGCAGCGAAACGAGCCACCGTCCATGCTGGCCTCGGACGGCCCGGCCCCTGGTGGTGGCGCCAGCCGTTGCGCCAGGCTGCGCAGCGGGGCCAGGCGCAGGGCCGCCTGCGAGGCCAACGAACCCGCGCTCAGGCTGGTGGCCGCCAGCGCCGCGGCCGGCCCGCGGCCCAGCCGCAGATACTCCTGGTAGGCGAAGCCATTGGCATAGCCCAGCAGGGCCGCGCTGCGGCGCACCACCCGGGTGTTGATCGGACCCATCATGAAGGGCGCCAGCCAGGCGGAAAAGTCCGCATCATGCAGCGGGGCTAGCGGGTCCTTGTGGCGGGCCGCGTCAGCCGGACGGGTGCCATCCGGGTTCAACAGGAACGGATCGGCCATGGCGTCCATCTGACCGGATGCCAGCATGTTGAACAGCGAGGCCAGTGTGCCGCCATTGAAGCCGCCGCGGATGCTGAACGCCGCCTTCACTTGCGTGCAAGCCTCACCATGGCGCTCTCGCATGGCCTGGTTGGCCAGGTGCGCGCTGAGGTCCGACGGAATGGAGTCAAAGCCGCAGAACGGAATGATGCGCGCACCCTTGCGCTGGGCCTCTGCGTGGTGGCGGTCGATCAGTCCCTTGACCCACGGCGTCTCGCCGGTGATGTCCACATAGTGCGTGCCGTGGCGCACACAGGCGGCCACCAGCTCGCTGCCATACAGGGCAAAAGGGCCGGCCGTGCTGAGCACCACGGTGGCGCTGCGGGCCAGCGTGTCCATGGCCTTGGCATCATGTGCCTCGGCCACCAGCACGCCCACCTTGGGCGCACCGCAGTCCTTGCGCACGGCCTCTAACTTGTCGACAGAGCGCCCTGCAACGGCCCACTTCAGGCCCAGTGCCTTGACCTGCGGGTGGCGGGCGAAATAGGCCACGGTCTGGCGGCCGACGAAGCCGCTGGCGCCATAGAGCACAACGTCGTACTTTCGGGATTCCTTGTCGGTGGCCATGGGTCTTCCTTTGTGTCAGAGGCGGAGCATAGACCCAAACAATCCCGCGTGCCGCCCGGGGTCTGTCGCATTGGCAACGCCCGCGGCCACCATGGCGGGCTACTATCCGCCTCCCATGCAGAGCGCTTGCCGACTGCACCCTTGTTGCACCCTTGTTGCACCTTTGTCACCCCTTGTGGAGCCTGTCCCATGTCCCTCGCCAACCTCGTCAACCACCAGATCCGCCTTGCCGCCCGCCCCGTCGGCACGCCCAAGCCCACCGACTGGAGCCACACCACCGAATCCGTGGCGGAACCTGCCGAGGGCGGCGTCACCCTCAAGACCCTGGCTCTGTCACTGGACCCGGCCATGCGCGGCTGGATGAACGAAGGCAAGAGCTACATCCCCCCGGTTGGCATTGGTGAAGTCATGCGCGCCGGCGGCGTCGGCAAGGTGATTGCCTCCAAGAATCCCGCCTTTGCAGTGGGCGATTACGTGGGCGGCGGCTTTGGCGTACAGGAATACATCACAGTAGCTGCCGATGAAATCAAGCGCAATGGCGTGGCCAAGATTGATCTGCGCGCAGGCAGCCTGACCCAGTGGCTCAACGTGCTGGGCATGCCCGGCATGACCGGCTACTTCGGCCTGATGGACGTGGGCATGCCCCAGCCCGGCGAGACCGTGGTGGTGTCCGGCGCAGCTGGTGCCGTGGGCCAGACCGTGGGCCAGATCGCCAAGATCAAGGGCTGCCGCGTGGTCGGCATTGCCGGTGGCGCCGCCAAATGCGAATGGGTGGTCAAGGAGCTGGGCTTTGACGCCTGCATCGACTACAAGGCTGGCCCTGGCGCCGTCCGCGCCGGCCTGAAGGAACACGCGCCTAAGGGCGTGGACATCTACTTCGACAACGTCGGCGGCGAAATCCTCGACGATGTGCTGGCCAAGATCAACCGCAAGGCCCGCATCATCATCTGTGGCGCCATCAGCCAGTACAACAACACGACCGCCATCCAAGGTCCCAAGAACTATCTCAGCCTCCTGGTCAATCGTGCAAGGATGGAAGGCATCGTGGTGTTCGACTACGCCGACCGCTACCACCTGGCGATTGCCGAAATGGCCGGCTACATCAAGGACGGCCGTATGAAGAGCAAGGAAGACGTGGTGGTCGGATTGCAGACCTTCCCCGAGACGCTGCTCAAGCTGTTCAACGGTGAAAACTTTGGCAAGCTGGTGCTGGAAGTGGCGAAGGATTGAAGGCAGTGCTTCAGACGGGTGCGTGATTTGCTATTTTTTTGGTAGCTTCTTACGCATATCCCACGAGGGCTAGAGCCCTATTCGACCAAGAACTATTCCAGCAGCGCCGCATACACCAGATTGCGAAACAGCGGGCGGTAATAGTCCCGCTGGTTCGGGGCCTGGATCATCATCAGGGCGAAGAAATCCTTGGCCGGGTCCACGAAGAACGTGGTGCCCGCAATGCCGCCCCAGAAGTACAGTCCCGTGGAGCCGGCCATCGCGGCCACACCCTCCCCCAAACGCACGGCAAAACCCAAGCCGAAACCGTGGCCCGGTGGAAGCAGCTCGCCGGAGCGCCCAGCCCGGTGCACGCCGATGTCACCCAGGTGGTCGGCCGTCATGTAGCGCACGGTGGCGTTGCTGAGGATGCGCTGGCCGTCCAGCTCGCCGCCGTTCAGCAGGCATTGCAGGAAGCGGGCGTAATCGGCCGAGGTGGACGCCAGGCCGGCGCCACCGGCCTCCATGGCCACAGGCTTGCGCACGTCGATCAGGCGCGGGGCGATGCCGCCGTCCGGGTCCTTCTCAAACGGTTCGGCAATGCGGTGGTGCTTCTCCGGCGGCACGACGAAGCTGGTGTCCACCATGCCCAGCGGGCCCAGTATGTTCTCCTGCAGGAAGGCGCCCAGGCTCTGGCCGCTGACCACTTCCACCAGCGCACCCAGCAGGTCGGTGGCGCGGCTGTACTCCCACACCGTGCCCGGTTCAAACTGCAGCGGGATGGCGGCCAGGGCCTGCGCGAATTCGCGGTTGGTGCGGTCGCGCGAGGCCAGTTGGGCCTGGGCGTACTGGCGCTGGATCGGCTCGGTGCCCAGAATCTCGTAGGTCAGGCCAGAGGTGTGGCGCAGCAGGTCCTGCACGGTGGGCGCATGGCGCGGGCGGTGCTGCACCGAGTGGCCGCTGATGTGGGTGGTGACCTTGACGTCTTCAAACTCCGGCAGGTACTGGCCCACCGGATCGCTGAGCAGCAGCTGGCCACGCTCCATCAGAATCATGGCGGCCACCGACACAATCGGCTTGGTCATGGAGTAGATGCGAAAGACCGAGTCCAGCCCCATGGGCACACCAGCCACCGGGTCCTGCTGGCCCACGGTCTCGTGCAGCAGCACCTGGCCACGGCGGGCGATCAGCGCCACGGCGCCGGGGAGTCTGGCTTTGGCGACCTCGGACTGCAGCACCTCCACCAGGCGGCGGGTGCGCTGTGGGCAAAATCCCAGGTCCTTGGCTGAACCCAGAGGGAGTTGTTTCGTGATCGTCATGAGCAGGATCCTGATTGGGCATAGCGTGCGCGGGCCAGGGCCGCACCCTGTGCCAGCGCTTCGAGTTTCTTGAGCGCCACCTCGCGGCCCATGGGCGCCATGCCGCAATTGGTGCAGGGGAACAGGCGCTCCTTGGGCACGTGCTGCAGGGCCATGCCAATGGTGTCGGCCACCTGTTCCGGCGTTTCAATCACGTCACTGGCCACGTCGATCACGCCCACCATCACGTCCTTGCCCTTGAGCAAGTCCATCATCTCGGGCGGCACGTGGGAGTGGTAGCACTCCAGGCTGATCTGCTGGATGGAACTGGCAGCCAGTGCGGGAAAGATCTCCGCGTATTGGCGCCATTCCTGGCCCAGGGTCTCTTTCCAGTCGGTATTGGCCTTGATGCCGTAGCCGTAGCAGATGTGCACGGCGGTGGTGCATTGGAGCCCTCTGGCAGCAATCTCCAACGCCTGCACGCCCCAGTCGGCGGCATCTTTCATGTAGACATTGAAGGCTGGCTCGTCAAACTGGATGATGTCCACGCCATCCGCCTCCAGGGCCAGTGCCTCCTGGTTCAGCAGTTCGGCAAAGGCAAAAGCCATGGCCTTGCGGTCGTCGTAGTAGCGGTCGGCCACGGTATCGACAATGGTCAGCGGGCCGGGCAAGGTGAACTTGAGTTTGCGTGTGGTGTGGGCGCGGGCCAAGCGGGCCTCAAACACATGCACCCGCCCTTTGAGGCGCAGCGGCGCCACCACTTGCGGCACCATGGCCTTGTAGCGGTCGTTGCGGATGCCCATCTCGACCTTGTGCTCGAAGTCGATGCCCTCAACTTGCTCCAGAAAACCGTGCACAAAGTGCTGGCGGCTTTGCTCGCCGTCACCCACGATGTCCAGCCCGGCGTCCTCTTGCGCCTTGATCCACAGCAGCGTGGCATCGGCCTTGGCCTGTTGCAGCTCGGGCCCGGCGAGCTTCCACTGGGGCCAAAGCTTCTCGGTCTCGGATAGCCAGGACGGCTTGGGCAGACTGCCTGCGATGGCGGTTTCAAACATGGTTGTCTCCGGTTTGATGGGTTTGGTAGGCGGGCAATTTTGCGCCGCAATGCAGGCAGTAGCTGGCGTCCGGGGAATGCCCCTCCGTCAGGCACTCGTGGCAGGTCCGCGTGGTGGGTGGAGTCTGGTGGCGCTGGGAGGTCATCTCTGCGGTCACGATGCCAGTGGGCACGGCCAACGTGCCCCAGCCCAGCAGCATCATGGCCGACGCGATCAGGCGACCCAGATCGGTCTTGGGCGTGATGTCGCCAAAGCCCACCGTGGTCATGGTGGTGATCGCCCAGTACACCGATGTGGGGATGCTGGTGAAGCCATTAGCAGGCCCCTCGACCACATACATCAGCGTGCCCACCACCAGCACAATCATCAAGACGGCCGACAGAAACACCAGGATCTTGCGCCGACTGGCCCGCAGGGCGGCCCCCAGCGACTGGAATTCCGTCATGTAAGCCGTGAGCTTGAAGACGCGAAACACGCGAAACAGGCGCAGCACGCGCACGTCAATCAGCGCATGGACCTCGGGCACAAACAGCGCCACATAAGTGGGCAACAGAGCGGCCAGGTCGATCAGGCCGTAAAAGCTCAGCGCATAGCGCGCGGGATGCCGCACACAGGCCAGGCGAGCCGCATATTCCAGCGTGAACGCGGCGGTAAACAGCCACTCCAGGACGGTAAAGGTCAGTTGGTAGCCATCGCCCAGGCCCTGCACGCTGTCGAGCATGACCACCAGCACGCTGGCCAGGATGACGGCAATCAGCCACTGGTCGAACAGCCGGCCGGCCCGGGTATCGGCCTCGAAGATGATGGTGTAGAGCCGCAGCCGCCAGCCATCCAGCGGTTTACCCAGTTGATCCGGCGTGGCAATGGTCATCTAGTTCCCTTGTTCAGCCTCCTGCAGGCTGCGCCACATCACTTTACCCGCTCCGCTCTTGGGCAGTGCGGTGACGAACTGCACCACACGCGGAACCTTGTAGACCGCCATGTTCTCACGGCACCAGTCAATGATGTCTTGCTCGGTCACCAGATCGCGGTGCGTGGCGCGCAACACGATCACCGCCTTCACCGACTCGCCGCGGTAGCTGTCGGGCGTGGAGATGATGCAGGCCTCGGCAATGGCCGGGTGGCGGTACATCAGCGCCTCCACCTCGGCCGGCCAGACCTTGAAGCCCGATGCATTGATCATGCGCTTGAGCCGGTCGGTCAGGAAGAAGTAGCCGTCCTCATCCACCATGCCGATATCACCGGAGCGGAAGAAGCGCTTGCCGTCCAGTTCGATGAAGGCCGCCTCGGTGGCATCGGGGCGCTTCCAGTAGCCTTTGAAGACTTCGGGGCCGTGGATGACAATTTCTCCCGAGGTGCCCTGGGGCACTTCCTGCAGGGTATCGGGGTCGATCACGCGCGCGTCCGTACCCATGAAGGGAATGCCCAGACACTGCTGCTTGGGTGCATCCGGTGGGTTGCTGTGCGAGGGTGCAGCGGTTTCGGTCAGGCCGTAGCCCTCCACATAGCGCAGGTCATATTGCTCCAGCAGGCGCTGGGCCACGGCCTGGGGCATGGCCGCACCGCCGCCGCCGACATAGACCAGGCTGGACAGATCAAAACTGGCGAAGTTGGGGCTGGCCAGCAGGTCGATAACCATGGTGGGGATGTTGGTCCAGTGGGTGACGCGCCAGCGCGAGATCAGCCGCCCGGCCAGTTCGCGGTCCCAGCGTGGCATGACGACCAGCGTGGCACCACCGCGGATGCTGGTGTGCATGACGCTGACCATGCCGGTGATGTGGAACATCGGCACCACCACCAACACCACGTTTTCTGCCGAGCCATTGCCCCACATGCCGCTGGCCACGGCGTTGTGCATGACGCTGCTGTGGGTGTGCACGCAACCCTTGGGCAGGCCGGTGGTGCCGCTGGTGTAGGGCAGGATGGCCAGGTCGTTCGGTCCCACCGTCAAGGCTGGCAGCTCGCCATCGGATGCCAGCGCCTGGTTCCAGTCCACCACCTCGCCGCCCTGCAACGTGGGCAGGGGGTGCCGGGTCAACAGCCACTGGTTCCAGCCAGTGGGGGGTGCATCGTCACCGGCCGCGTCCATGTCAAACCCGTCGTCGAAGTGGGTCACGATCAAATGCTGCAAGCGCTCCCTGGCGTCCAGCGCATCGCTGGCGCGCGCCAGTTCCGCGGCCAGGTCAGCCGTGGTGATGGCCACCCGGGCGTCGGGGTCCACGATGTAGTGCTTGAGCTCTTCGGCGCGGTTCATCGGGTTGACCGGCACCACGACGGCATTGGCCCGCAGGATCGCAAAGTGGGCAATCACCAGTTGCGGGCAGTTTTGCATGCTCAGTACAACCCTGTCGCCCCTATCGACCCCCAGCCCTCGCAGATACTTGGCAAGCTGCTCCGCTTTTTGTAGCAACTGTGCATAGGTCAGCACCGTGCCAAAGAACACCAGCGCCGCCTTGTCCGGGTAACGGCGGGCGTTGGTCTCCAGGTTGTCCCACAGCGAGGTGGCGGGGATGGTGATGGCGTGGGGCAGCCGCTTGGGCCAGAACTTGTAATGGGAACGCACCGGAACTCCTCGTAGAAATCAGTGCGACAAGCCTAGCGCGCCGATGGCCAGGACGCATCCGGGTAGCCCCCCAAAGCGCCCCGTTTTAGTCACGTGGGCGACGCCATGGGCATGGAAATTGCGAAGGGTTGTGTGACGCCCCAACAGACCCTGCGGTATTGGCCCATGCACATTTTGCATGACGTCCCCGTGTAAACCCATGGGTTCGATTGGCGGCAAAGGGCTAACATCCGTGGACTGGTTCGGGGCAACCGCGTACCATGCTTTTTTTGGGTTCCGATTCGACCTTTACCGAATCTCTTTATAGGAAATGACATGAAGAAACATCTGTTTGCAGTCGCCGCAGTCGCAGTTGCAGCCTCCCTGGTCTCCATGGGCGCAGCCGCCCAGGGCGTTGACACCCTGGCCAAGATCAAGGCTTCGGGCAACATCACCATGGGTGTGCGGGACTCGTCTGGCGCCCTGTCCTACACGCTGGGCGATGGCAAATACGTTGGCTACCATGTTGAAATCTGCCAGCGCATCATTGCCAATGCAGAAAAGGCCGTCGGCAAGAAGCTGGAGATCAAGTACCTGCCTGTCACCTCGCAGAACCGCATCCCTCTGGTGCAAAACGGCACCGTGGACATTGAGTGCGGCTCCACCACCAACAACGCCACCCGCCAGAAGGACGTGTCGTTCGCCGTTACCACCTATGTGGAAGAAGTGCGTATTGCGGTCAAGGCCAGTTCCGGCATTACCTCCATCGCCCAATTGAACGGCAAGAACGTGGCCACCACCACGGGCACCACCTCGGTGCAGACCTTGCGCAAGAATGAGCGTGCTTCTGGCATCGACTTCAAGGAAGTCATGGGCAAGGACCATTCCGACAGCTTCCTGCTGCTGGAATCAGGCCGCGCCGAAGCCTTTGTGATGGATGGCCAGATTCTGGCCGGCAACATTGCTACCGCCAAGAACCCGGCTGATTTCAAGATCGTCGGTGAAGTGTTGAGCGTGGAACCCATCGCCATCATGCTGCATAAGGACGACGCCGCTTTCAAGAAGCTGGCTGACGACACCATCCGTGAAATGCAGAAGTCCGGCGAACTGGCCAAGGTGTACGACAAGTGGTTCGTGCAACCTATTCCTCCAAAGAACACCAAGGTGGGCCTGCCCGCCAGCGAGACCACCAAGGCAGCCTGGGCTAACCTGAACGACAAACCCATGGAAGACTACGCCAAGAAATAAGGCGCTGCCGGTTGACTCCAGGACCCGCCTCCGCTTCGGCCGGGGCGGGTTTCTTTCAACCGCAATCAGTCGTTGGAATCATGTGGACGGGTGCCGGGCACCCGCAAAGAATTTGTGGATGAAGTGAGGCTTGTATGGCGTGGGATTGGCAGGTATTTCTGAATGACGATGGCAGTGGAGGCAGAACCTACCTCCAGTGGATGATGGACGCATGGGGTTGGACCTTGTCGGTAGCCGCCAGCGCCTGGGTCATCGCCATTCTGGTGGGCGCCCTGGTTGGCACACTGCGCACATTGCCCCACAGCCCCTGGCTGGTACGCCTGGCCAATGTGTGGGTGGAGTTCTTCCGCAATATCCCCCTGCTGGTGCAGATCTTCCTCTGGTACTTTGTGGTGCCCAAGATATTTCCTGTCGTGCAGAGCGTGCCCAGCTTCATTCTGGTGGTGTTTGCGCTGGGGTTTTTCACCTCCGCACGGATTGCCGAACAGGTGCGCGCTGGCATCCAGTCATTGCCGCGTGGCCAGAGCTACGCCGGGCTGGCACTGGGCTTCACCACCGCGCAGACCTACCGCTATGTGATTCTGCCGATGGCGTTTCGCATCATCCTGCCACCGCTGACCAGTGAATCCATGAACCTGTTGAAAAACTCGTCGGTCGCCTTCGCCGTGTCCATTGCCGAACTGACCATGTTCGCCATGCAGGCCCAGGAAGAGACCTCGCGCGGCGTCGAAATCTACATCGCCGTCACTGCCCTGTACGCCGTTTCCGCATTTGCCGTGAACCGCGCCATGGCCTTTGTCGAAAAGAGGGTGCAGATCCCGGGCTACGTGATCGCCGGAACCGGGGGAGGACACTGACATGGGCGGACTCGACCTAACCTTCGTCAACTGGGACATCATCAGCAAGTTCGTGCTGGGTGGCTTCATGTTCAGCGTCAACCTGACCGTCGTGGCCACGCTGGGTGGCATCCTGTTTGGCACGCTGCTGGCGCTGATGCGACTTTCTGGCAACAAGCCGCTGACCTTCATTGCCACCTTCTACGTCAACGGCATGCGCAGCGTGCCACTGGTGATGGTGATCCTGTGGTTCTTCCTGCTGGTGCCGCTGCTCACCGGGCGTCCGGTGGGGGCCGAGTTGTCGGCCACCATCACCTTCATTGCGTTTGAGGCGGCCTACTTCAGCGAGATCATGCGCGCTGGCATCCAGTCCATTCCGCGCGGCCAGGTGTATGCCGGCCAGGCGCTGGGCATGACCTATGCGCAGAACATGCGCCTGGTGGTGTTGCCGCAGGCCTTTCGCAACATGCTGCCGGTGCTGCTGACGCAAACCATCATCCTGTTCCAGGACACGTCCCTGGTCTACGCCATCGGCGCTTATGACCTGCTCAAGGGCTTTGTCACTGCGGGCAAGATCTATGGTCGCCCCGAGGAGGCCTACATCATGGCCGCCATTCTGTACTTTGTGGTGTGCTTCAGCCTGTCGGCACTGGTCAAGCGCCTGCAGCAAAAGATTGCCATCATCCGCTAACCCCCTATTGCATGCACCCGCGGTGGTGCATTGAAACCGCGAATCAGGAAACCTAGAAAATGATCAAGATCGACAACATCTCCAAGTGGTATGGCCCGGTACAGGTATTGAACAACTGCTCGGTCACCATCTCCAAGGGTGACGTGGTGGTGGTGTGCGGCCCTTCGGGCTCCGGCAAATCCACACTAATCAAAACCGTCAACGGCTTGGAGCCGGTGCAACAAGGAAAGATTTTTGTAGACGGCACCGAGCTGCAGGCACCCGACACCAACCTGCCCAAGCTGCGCAGTCGCGTTGGCATGGTGTTCCAGCACTTTGAACTGTTCCCCCACCTGAGCGTGACCGAGAACCTCACCATCGCCCAGATGAAGGTGCTGGGCCGCTCACCCGACGAAGCCAAGGTGCGTGGCCTGAAGATGCTGGACCGCGTGGGTCTGATGGCGCACAAGGACAAGTTCCCTGGCCAGCTCTCCGGCGGCCAGCAACAGCGCGTGGCGATTGCCCGCGCACTGTCCATGGACCCCATCGTCATGCTGTTTGACGAGCCCACCTCCGCGCTGGACCCCGAAATGGTCGGCGAGGTGCTGGACGTGATGGTGACGCTGGCCAAGGAAGGCATGACCATGATGGTGGTCACGCACGAAATGGGCTTTGCCCGTAAGGTGGCCAGCCGCGTGATCTTCATCGACGTTGGGGGCAAGATTCTGGAAGACTGCTCCAAGGAAGAGTTCTTTAGCCACCCGGAAAACCGCCAGCCGCGCACCAAGGACTTCCTGAGCAAGATCTTGCAGCACTAGCCTGGGTTTTGGCATGGCCCGTCTGATGCTGCAAAAGTGGCACAGAGCGTGCATACTGGCAGCCTCGTCACTTACTGGAGTACTTGCTGATGAAACTGAATACCGTGAAAGTCGTCGCCACCGTTGCGGCCTCCCTGGGTGCGCTGCTGGCAGCCCCCGCCCACGCGGGCAAGACACTGGATGGCATCAAGGCGCGTGGCCAGGTCATCTGCGGTGTGCACACCGGTCTGGCGGGCTTCTCCGCAGCCGACTCCAGCGGCAAGTGGAACGGTCTGGACTCCGACGTTTGCCGCGCCATTGCTGCGGCCACGCTGGGTGATGGTGACAAGGTGAAGTATGTCCCCCTGCCTGCGCAGGCCCGCTTCACCGCACTGCAGTCCGGTGAAGTCGACATCCTTTCGCGCAACACCACGTTCACGCTGACCCGCGATGCGTCGCTGGGCCTGAACCAGACCGCCGTGACCTACTACGATGGCCAGGGTTTCATGGTGCCGGTCAAGAGCAAAATCAAGAGCGCCAAGCAACTCAAGGGCCAGACCGTCTGCGTGCAATCCGGCACCACCACCGAGAAGAACCTGACCGACTACTCCAAGGCCAACGGCCTGGCCATCAAGCCTGTGGTGTTTGAAAAGCTCGAAGCCGTGGAAGGTGCCTACTTCTCGGGCCGCTGCATCGCCTACACCACAGACGCATCCGGTCTGGCCTCGGTGCGCAACAAGTCGGCCAAGAACCCGGCCGACCACATCATCCTTCCGGAAATCATTTCCAAGGAACCGCTGGGGCCGCTGGTGCGCCGTGGTGACGACGAGTGGTTTGCCATCGTCAAGTGGGTTATCTACGGCCTGATTGAAGCCGAGGAATATGGCGTGACCCAGGCCAATGTGGATGCGATGAAGACCAGTGCGGACCCCGTGGTGGGCCGTATCCTGGGCACCACCGAAGACACCGGCAAGCTGCTGGGTCTGGACAAGGAATGGCTGGCCCGCGCCATCAAGACCACCGGCAACTACGGCGAAATTTTCGAGCGCAACGTCGGCCCCAAGTCGGCATTGCAACTGCCACGTGGCCTGAACAATCTGTGGAACAAGGGCGGCATCATGTACGCCTACCCGGTTCGCTGATGCGTTGACCCCTGGTCCGTCAAGGGCAGTCGGGGCTTTGCTCCGCTGCCCTTTTTCGCAATGCAAGGTCAGGTTTTCCGTATGAAGAAGAAACCGTTTTCCTGGCGCAGCCAAGCCTTTCGCGCCCTGGTGTACCAGGTTGCTGCCATCATCGGCATTGGCTTGGTGGTCTGGTTCCTGGCACACAACACGGCCACGAACATGCGCATTCGCGGCATACAGAGCGGCTTTGACTTCCTGACCAGCGCCGCCGGTTTTGACATCGGCGAAAGCCTCTACCCCTTTGATTCGGGCGAGCCCTATTGGCGCGCTTTCCTGATCGGTGTAACCAACACGCTGCGGGTGGCCGTGTTGGGCATCGTGCTGACCACCATTCTGGGCACCCTGATAGGGATCGGCCGGTTCTCGCGCAATGTGCTGGTGCGCGGACTGTGCGCCACCTATGTGGAGGTGTTTCGCAATATCCCCATCCTGCTGCAACTGTTGATGTGGTACCTGCTGTTCACCGAACTGCTCCCGGTCTCCACCGAACCCCTGGTGCTGGGCCCACTGTTTCTGAGCAAGGGCGGACTGAACTTCCCCATTCCCATCTGGGCCAGCGGGCACGCGTGGGCGGCGTGGGCACTGGTGGCCGGACTGCTCCCGGCCTGGCTGGTCCGCAGGCGCTCCATCCGCGTGTTTGAACGCACCGGCCACCCCGCCAGCACGTTCTGGATACCGCTGCTGGTGGTGCTGGGCTGTGGGGCGCTGGGCTGGCTGCTCGGTGGTGCACCAGCAAGCTTTGACAACCCCAAGCAGGGCGAATTCGCCATTGAAAACGGTGGCGCCCTGACGCCGGAGTTCCTGTCGGTGTTGCTGGGGTTGACCATTTACACCGCGGCGTTTGTCTCGGAAGTGGTGCGCAGCGGCATCCAGTCGGTGCCGCATGGCCAGGTAGAGGCCGCCCGTGCACTGGGCCTATCCCCGACACAGGAAATGCGGCTGGTGACGCTACCGCAGGCCTTGCGCGTGATCATTCCGCCCATGACCAACCAGTACCTGAATCTGACCAAAAATTCCTCGCTGGCAGTCGCTATTGGCTATCCGGACGTGGTGTCCATTGCCAACACGGCCATCAACCAGACCGGGCGCGCGGTGGAGTGCATCTCGGTCATCATGCTGGTCTATCTGAGCACCTCGCTGGCGACCTCGTTGCTGATGAACTGGTACAACGCTAGATCGGCCATCAAGGAGCGCTGAGCATGGTGGCACAAACGTTTCAACCCATTGCAGCACGCCCCGCTCCGGTGAAGACCGAAGGCCTGGTGCCCTGGATCCGTGCCAACCTGTTTGGCAACTGGCCGACGTCGGTCGGCACCATCATTCTGGGTGGGCTGCTGCTGTGGATCGTGCCCAACCTGTTGGGCTGGGCCCTGTTTCGTGCCGCCTGGGCGCCCGATGCCGAGGCCTGCCGCCTGGACGGAGTCGGTGCCTGTTGGGGCGTGGTGGCCGAGAAGTACCGCCTGATCATTTTTGGTCGCTATCCGTTCGAGGAACAGTGGCGCCCACTGGTAGCCACTGTGCTGATGGTCGGCCTGCTGGTGGCCAGTTGCGCGCGGGCTTTCTGGAAGCCCTGGCTGGCGCTGCTGTGGCTGGGTGTGCTGGGGGCGTATTTCACCATCATGTTCGGCGGAGTGCTGGGCCTGAGCCGGGTCGAGACGGACCGCTGGGGCGGCCTGCCGCTGACCATTCTGCTGGCCTCCCTGTCCATTGCCATGGCCTTCCCCATCGCGCTGCTGGTGGCGCTGGGGCGGCGCTCCAACATGCCGGCCATCCGCAGTGCCTGCACCGTGTATGTGGAGCTGATCCGCGGCGTTCCGCTGATCTCGGTGCTGTTCATGGCGTCCTTCATGTTCCCGCTGTTCATGCCGCAGGGCTTCACCATCGACGTGCTGATTCGCGTGCTGGTGGGCATCACCTTGTTTGCTGCGGCCTACATGGCCGAGGTCATACGCGGCGGGTTGCAGGCGATCCCCAAGGGACAGGTGGAAGCGGCTGCCACGCTGGGCCTGTCGTACTGGCAGACCCAGCGCAAGATCGTGCTGCCACAGGCTCTGGCCATGGTGGTGCCGGGCATCATGAACGGGTTTATTTCCACCTTCAAGGACACCTCCCTGGTCACCATTGTGAGCCTGTACGAGCTCACCGGTGCCATGGGCCTGGCACTGAATTCGGATGCCGACTGGCGTCCCTTCAAGATCGAAGGCTACCTGTTCATCGCCTCCATCTACTTCCTCTTCTGCTTCTCCATGTCACGCTACAGCCACTGGGTCGAAAAGCAGGTCAACAAGTCCAAACTCCGCTAGCACCATGTCCCAGCCCATCATCACATTCGACAAGGTCAACAAATGGTATGGCAACAACTTCCATGTGTTGCGCGACATTGACTTGGTCGTAGCCAAAGGCGAGCGCATCGTCATCTGCGGGCCATCCGGCTCCGGCAAGTCCACGCTGATCCGCTGCATCAACCGCCTGGAAGAGCACCAGGAGGGCCGCCTGATTGTGGACGGCGTGGAACTCAGTGACGACGTCAAGGCTATTGATCAGGTGCGCAAGGAAGTCGGCATGGTGTTCCAGCAGTTCAACCTGTTCCCGCACCTGACGGTGCTGGAAAACCTGACGCTGTCTCCGATGTGGGTCGGCAAGATGCCCAAAAAAGAGGCCGAGGAAAAGGCCATGGAGCAGCTCAACCGGGTGCGCATTGCCGAGCAGGCCGGCAAATACCCGCTTCAGCTCTCCGGCGGTCAGCAGCAGCGTGTGGCCATTGCGCGCGCGTTGTGCCTGAAACCGAAGATCATGCTGTTTGACGAACCCACCAGCGCGCTGGACCCCGAGATGATCAAGGAAGTGCTGGACGTGATGATTGCCCTGGCCAATCAGGGCATCACCATGATTTGCGTGACCCATGAGATGGGCTTTGCCAAGGCCGTGGCCGACCGCGTGATCTTCATGGACCAGGGCCAGATCGTGGAGCAGAACAACCCGCACGACTTCTTCAACAACCCGCAGAACGAACGCAGCCGGGACTTCCTCTCGAAGATCCTGGGGCATTGACGACAGTGTTCCAATAGCGTCAATGACCCATCGATTTTCCAATGCCTTCCCGCTCGTTTTTGTGTTGCTGTGGTCTACCGGATTCATCGGCGCCCGACTGGGCTTGCCGCACACCGAGCCGCTGACGTTTCTGCTGATCCGCTATATCGCCGTGCTGGCCTGCATGGCACTGGTGGC
This sequence comes from Burkholderiales bacterium, assembly GCA_038327925.1. Classification (GTDB taxonomy): domain Bacteria; phylum Pseudomonadota; class Gammaproteobacteria; order Burkholderiales; family Burkholderiaceae_C; genus Allorhodoferax. The sequence continues at coordinate 126,474 of JBBQLM010000008.1, forward strand.
CATGCTCACGCGCGCACCCTGGCCGCCAAATGCCAGCGCCTGGTTTCACATCGGCGTGGCCGGCCTGCTGTTGCACGGGGTGTACCTGGGCGGCGTGTTCATTGCCATCTCCAAGGGTCTGCCGGCCGGCGTTACCAGCCTGGTGGTGGGCGTGCAGCCCCTGCTGACGGCCGTCGGTGCCGGATGGCTGCTGCAGGAGACGGTCCTGAAGCGCCAATGGCTGGGGCTGTTGCTGGGCCTGCTGGGTGTGGGCCTGGTGGTCTTTGGCAAGATCGGAACCGGTTTCGGCATGGAGGCCCTGTGGCCCGCCATCGCGGCACTGCTAGGCATCACCGCGGGAACGCTGTACCAGAAACGCTTCTGCCCGCCATTTGACTGGCGCACCGGCGCCATTGCGCAATTCTTGCCAACCGCTCTGGCGACCTTGGTAGGCGCCTGGCTGACCGAGACGTTCCGTGTGGAATGGACCGGCGAATTCGTGTTTGCGCTGGGCTGGCTGGTTCTGGTTCTGTCCATTGGCGCCATCAGTCTTTTAAACTGGCTGATTCGCCACAGTGATGCCGTCAATGTCGCCAGCCTGTTTTACTTGGTCCCCCCTTGCACCGCGCTGGTCGCCTGGTTGCTGTTCGGTGAAGCATTCACCGGCCTGGCACTGGTCGGCATGGCCATGGCGGTATGGGGTGTCTATCTGGCACGCAAGTAAGCGCGGAACCCTTTGTGCACCTTTGCATTCATATCCTCTTTAACCACCTGAAATAGCCACCGTGTTCCAACGCATTTATTCCCTGACCCTGCATCGATTTCCCTGGCTGCTGCTGACCGCTGCCGCACTGCTGCTGGAATCGTTCGCCCTCTATATGCAGCACGTGCACGGTCTGGAGCCGTGCAATGAATGCATCTATATACGCGTCGGTGTGCTGGTGGTGGCGGTAGCGGGTCTGCTGGGGGCCGTGGCGCCCAGAATTGCCCTGTTGCGCTGGAGTGCCCTGGCCGTGTGGCTGGCAGGCATGGGCTGGAGCCTTTATCGCGCCAACATCCTGCTGGGTCTGGAGCAAAAGGTGCGGGAAGGCTTGGACGCCAGTTGTGCGCGCTTCAAGGGCTTTCCGGAGTGGATACCACTGGAACTCTGGCTGCCCGACGTGTTCGAGCCGCGCGCCATGTGCGGGGCGGTGAGTTGGACCTTTCTGAACCAGTCCATCACGTTCTGGATCTGGGTCGCCTTGTGGGGCATGGCCTGCGCCGCCGTGCTGGTGCTGTTGGCGCAAACACGGACCCGGCGGTAGACCCTACAGGTAATCGCCCACCTGGAAGCGTCGCGTCTTCAGCCAATATTCCCAGGTGTAACCGGGCCACAGGGTGTCGATATGGCCATCGGCATTCTGGTACCAGCTCTTGCAGCCCGAGGCCCAGACCGTGCCTTGCATCTTGCGCTGGTTCAACCGGTAATCGTCCTGCTGCACCTCGGGCCTAAGACGCAATGTGTCTTGGCTGCGCGCTCGCAAACTGGCCAATGCACGCACGATGTAATCGACCTGGCACTCGATCATGAAGATGATGGAGTTATGGCCCAGTCCGGTGTTCGGCCCGACCAGCAAAAACAGATTGGGAAAACCCGCCACCGTGATGCCCAGTCGCGTCGCGGCCGGTTGGGTACGCCATATCTGCGTCAGTTCAGGGGCTGCCACATCGCCGGCCCCGCCCTCACCATAGACGCGTATGGGAGCCACGAATTCGGTGGCCTTGAAACCGGTGCCCCAGATGATCACGTCGCAGGGGTACACCGTGCCATCGGCACCGACCACACCATTGGGGGCAATGCCGGCCACCGCCTGAGTCACCAGGCGCACATGGGCGCGCTGCAACGTGGGAAACCAGGTGTTGGAGATCAACAGCCGCTTGCACCCCGGGTTGAAGTCCGGCGTCAGCGCATGGCGCATGGCGGGGTTGGCCACCTGCCTGCGCAGGTGAACGCCAGCCAGCCGTCTGAGCATGGCCTGCATGCGCTTGGATCCCATGAAGCCCATGCCGATCCACTCGTTGAACCAGTACACGCGCCAGCGGCTCAGGCGTTGCAGGCCCGGCACCCACCGATACGCCCAACGACGCAGAGCACCATAAGGGTTGTCAAAGCGCGGCACCACCCAGGCAGGGGTGCGCTGGAACACATCGACCTGCTCGGCATCCGGCGCAATTTCTGGCACGAACTGGATTGCACTGGCACCCGTGCCCACCACGGCGATGCGTTTGCCCTTCAGATCCACATCGTGGTGCCAGTGACCAGAGTGAAACGACGCTCCGACAAAGCTGCCCATGCCGGGGATATCCGGAATGGCGGGCTTGTTCAACGGGCCGGTGGCCAGGATGACATGGCGGGCCAGCAGCGGCTCCTGCCCCTGCAACTCGACGCGCCAGCAGGCTTTATCAACCAACCAGTGCAGCGCCTGCACGTCGCTGTTGAAACGGATCAGGGGCCGCAACGCGTACTGTTCGGTGACGCGCAGGATGTAATCCTGAATCTCCGGCTGCTGGGGATAGGGCCTAGTCCACTGGGTATTGGGCGCAAACGAGAAGGAATACATGTGCGAGGGCACATCGCAGGCACAGCCCGGGTAGACGTTGTCCCGCCAGGTGCCGCCCACCTCGCCGCTGCGCTCCAGAATCACCAGCGACTGGACACCACTCTCCCGCAAACGGATGGCGGCGCACAGGCCACCAAATCCCGCACCGACAATGGCCACTTCGACTTGCTGCATGCGGCGAAGCTAACACAGGCTTCGCAGTAGCCCCAAGCCCTTCAGAGCTACTTGGGTAAGTCGCCTGACGCGGTCGCAATACCAGGTCCCAGACGATCCGAGGTCCAGCGCAGCAGGTCCAGCCACATCTTTCGTATCTCCGCATCCTGGGGCGTACGGGATGCACTGGGCAGTTCGATGGTGACCACCGGCACGCCCTTGTGGATGCCGCCGTAGTTGCCCAGCGATCCGGGGAATATCCCCACCTGGTCCAGATACAGGCGCCCCAACCGGTTCGGCGGAACCGATGGACCGTCGAAGTCCAGCACACCATAGGGTGCGTGCACACTGACGATGAGATTGGGCTTGAAACTGTCCATCTGCTCCAGCAAAAAACGCGACTCCGGTTCGGACAGGGGTTTGTTGCCAGGCCAGCGGCGGGGATCACGCCGGGTGCGCGACTCCCAGTACACCCGCGCATCCCGTGCCCAATTCGGCGTGGGAAAGTTGCGGTTCAGATCCACGCCGCGTGCATTGACCCGCCGGGCCGGCTTGGCGAACATGCCGTCCGGATTGAGGGCAGGAATGAAGCGCCAATGGATAGCCATCGGCATATCGGACGGCGGTGTTTGAGCCAACGCAATCCAATGGAACACCAGCGAGCTGGACGACATCTCGTCGCCATGGATGCCACCGAGCACCAGCACCCGCAGTTGCGCATCGTCCGCGCGAATGTCACGCCCCCAGATGGGACGCCCCAGCACCGAGCGGGCCTGCATGTCCTGCAGTTGCGCAGCTTCGCAAAGAACCGGTTTGACGTTCGGAATTTTTGCCGAATAATCAGCACAAGACCGCATGGGGATTGCGTGGGAAGCTATGCTAAATGTAGCAAACAAGGCAAGAAAAACGGTTCTGTCAAACATGCACCCATTGTAGGACGCCCCTGCCAAGGCGCGGGTTGTCGGCTACGTGGCGGCAGGGCGGCATTGATTCGGTAAAATTCGCAACCATGCCTTTGACCGCCAGCCCGAAAAAGGCTCTCCCCCCCAATTTCTCCCCGACCGAATTCCGCGAAGCACTGGGCATGTTTGCCACCGGCGTGACCATCGTCACCGCGCGGGATGCGCACGGAAAGTACGTCGGCCTGACCGCAAACTCCTTCAACTCGGTATCACTGACTCCGCCCCTGGTGCTGTGGAGCCTGGCACGCGCGGCCGGCTCCATGGCAGCGTTCAGTGCCGGCTCGCACTACGCGGTCAACATTCTCGGTGCCGATCAGCAGGAGCTGGCCATGCAGTTTTCCGCGCGTGGTCGTGACCGCTTTGCCGGTGTGGCGTTCACGCCAGGCACGGGTGGCGCACCCCTGCTCGAGGGCGCCGTTGCCACGTTTGAATGCTTCAACCGCAGCCGCTATGACGAGGGCGACCACGTCATCTTTGTGGGCGAAGTGGAACGGTGTTCGCGCCGGCCAGGTGCGTCACCTCTGCTGTTCCACGGCGGGCGGTTTTACGCGGAGCATCCGCTCTGAATTCACATATTGCTACTAATTAGATAGCAATACAAGTCCATTCCACGAGGGCTAACGGCACAAATCTCCAAAAAACGATTTGGGAGTCTGGTTCAGAAGCCGGTGTTGACGCTGTTGCGCAGCGCCATTTGCGCCACGGCATTCAAGGCGCCGTCTACCACCGGCCGGTCGGAAATGATCCGCAGGTTGCCGGCAACCGCCAGCTTGTCACCGGAGCGCCGTGTCATGGACTGCGTGGCACCCTGGGCATTGGTGAACAGGAACAAGGTACCGTGCGGGCTGGCCCAGGTGAGTTGCGTGCGGACCCATTGGCCCTGCACCCTTAGTTCCACCCAGGACCCCAACGGCAGGCTACTCAGGGCCGGTTCGCCAGCGGATGCATTGGTTGCACCACTGGCCGGGGCAGTTGCGGGTGGGGAAGCGGGTGGGGAAGCGGGCGCCTCGACGGGCAGATCCGGAAGCTCGATGAAATTGGATGCCTGCGCCTCCTGCGGTGCCACCCAGGGATTACCATCGTCCACCAGATTCGAACGCGTTGACGGGGCGGGTACCACTTCGGGCTGGGGTTCGGGCTGGGGCGGCAATCTGGCGGCACGAAAGGCCTGCTGGTGCAGACCCATGAGGGCTTCCAGAAACACGCTGGTCCTGGTCGCCGGATAGCGGATGGTATCCAGGCCTTCCCGCAGATTGCCCAGCAACAAAGGCACCAGCCGGGTCAGCTTGGCGATATTCTTGCGGGTCAGCTCCGGGTGGGTACTCCACAACAGGGCAGAAATCAGCGCCTGGTATTTGTCGGCGGCCCCTTCCGCCGTGGCACCACCGATGCGGGCCTGCGCCACCACCTGCGCCCAGGGACCACACAAAAAATCCATGACCACGGCCGGTACTCGCGCCGCATCCGGGTGGCCGGCAATCTCGCGGGCAATCTTCTCGGCCAGCAGGTTGCGTTGCTCGGCCTGCTGCAGGGCTTGCATGGCCTGTTCGCGGTTGCGCGCGCTGGCCTGATCGGTCTGTTTCCATTCGGCCTGCAGCTGATGCAGCACATGCTCGAAGGGTTCGGCATCCTCAATGGCGTCGTGCTCCAGAGGCGCAATGGCACGGGCCACACCGTCCACAAATTCGGCAAATCCGGGGGCTTCCACCGATGCGTAGGCCAGGCTGTGGTTGGCCACCTCCTGCACCAAAACCCGGGCCGGATGCAGTTTGTTGGTGAACAGCCGCTGGTCGGCCAGTGCCAGCAGCAGCAGTGCAGGCTCCATGCGACGAATCAGTTGCTGAACCGGCACCAGCAGGCGCTCATCATGGGCAATGTTGTCCACCATCAGGGACACCACCTCCAGGCTCAACGTCTGCGCCAGACCATCGGCCTGGCTGCGCAAGTGGGTACGAATGGCTTCGATGGAGGTGTCGCCGCCCGGCGCCGTGGGCGCGGAGGCGCCACTGCGGCGATGCTGGATGCGCTGCACAAAGGCATCGACTTGCTTCAGCTCTTTCAGCGCTTCCAGCGCGGCGGGAACCGTGGCATCGAAATCGGTAGGGGGCGCATCATCCGGGTCATCACCCTGTTCAAACTGGCGGGCAAACTGCTGGGCAAAACGCTCCTTGGCACTCAATGCCACAGGCTCTTCCAACTCGCCCGCCAACAGACGGCGCAACTTGTCCAGAGTCAACAGCGTGTCGTCCGCTGGTGCGCCATGCGATCCAGGTGCTTGCGGGGCGTAACCCGGCCCATACTCGGGCACGGCAGGCGCGGCATCCGGCGCGCGCACGGGCCACGGTGCAATGGCTTGTGGCGGTGCGCCCACGGTGGGTGAGCGCTGGTACAAGTCCTGGGCCACACCGCGGCCTATGCCCACGCCGCTGGGGGTTGGCAGCACGGCATAACCCGCCGCCACCACACCTTGCCTGCGCAACGCGGCGCTGAGTTCGATATACAGCTTGCGCAACTCCTGGCCCAAGGTCGCGCTCATGGCACCGAGCCAGTCGAGCTGCGTGGCCGGCGGCAGCTGGGTCTGCTCCACCACTGTCTGCAAGGCGCTGATGTAGACCTGTGGGCGCAGGGGGTTGCGTTCGGCGTTGACAGCCCCCAGCCCCAAGGTGCTGCAAATCAGGGTATTGAGTTCGGCCAGGCTGGCTTCTGCCGCCAACATGGCGACCTGCTGGGTACGTGCCAGCGTGACACTGGTTTGCACCTGCACTTCATCCATCAGCTCCAGTTCGTCAAACGCCACGTCGGTCATGGACTGCGTGCCTACCTTTTTGGTAGCGTCCGGATTGGCAAAGGCATCCAGCAGGGCCTGCGGATAGCGCCCGCACAGCTTGGACTCCCAGTCGCGCAACTGCTTGGCTGATTGGGCCAGTGCATCGCGCTCGCGCAGGTCGCGGCAGGCCGCCTCACGGGTCTGCAAATTCGTGCGTGCAGCGGCCACCAGTTTGCCCATGAGCAAGTTACCACCGGCCGCGGCCTCCTCCACCGTGGAGCGGTACAGAGCCTGGTACTGCGCTGAAGACTGCGTGTAAGCCGTTGCCATGGCAGACCCCCGCCTGGGAGGCTACTTGAGTGCCTTGAACCGCATGCGGTGTGGACGTGCACCCTCTTCACCCAAGCGCTTCTTCTTGTCGGCCTCGTACTCCTGGTAGTTGCCGTCAAAGAAGGTCCACTGGCTGTCGCCTTCGCAAGCCAGGATGTGGGTCGCAATGCGGTCCAGGAACCAGCGGTCGTGGCTGATCACCAGAATGGAGCCGGCAAATTCCAGCAGCGCGTCTTCCAGCGCGCGCAGGGTTTCCACGTCCAAGTCGTTGGACGGTTCGTCCAGCATCAGCACGTTGCCACCGGCGATCAGGGTCTTGGCCAAGTGCAGGCGGCCGCGCTCGCCACCGGACAGCGTGCCGACCCGTTTCTGCTGATCGCCACCGTTGAAGTTAAAGCGGCCGCAGTAGGCGCGACTGGCCATCTGGAACTTGCCCACGTTCAGGATATCCAGCCCGCCCGAGACGTCTTCCCACACGGTTTTGTCGTTGGCCAGGTCGTCGCGGTTCTGGTCCACAAAGGCCATCTTGACGGTCTGACCGATCTTCACGGTGCCGGAATCGGGCTGCTCCTTGCCGGCAATCATCTTGAACAGCGTGGATTTACCGGCGCCGTTGGGGCCGATGATGCCGACGATGGCGCCTGCAGGCACCTTGAAACTCAGGTTGTCGATCAGCACGCGGTCGCCAAAGGACTTGGTGACATTCGTGAACTCGATCACTTCATGGCCCAGGCGGTCCGCCACGGGGATGAAGATTTCGTTGGTTTCATTGCGCTTCTGGTATTCGAAATCGCTCAATTCCTCAAAGCGGGCCAGACGGGCCTTGCTCTTGGCCTGGCGTGCCTTGGGGTTCTGGCGCGACCACTCCAGTTCTTTCTTCAGGGCCTTGGCACGGGACTCTTCGCCCTTTTGCTCGGACTCCAGGCGCGCTTGCTTCTGGCTGAGCCAATCGCTGTAGTTGCCCTTGTAAGGAATGCCGGAGCCACGGTCGAGTTCCAGAATCCATTCGGCGGCGTTATCCAGAAAGTAACGGTCGTGGGTGATGGCCACCACGGTGCCGGGGTAGCGCTGCAAAAACTGCTCCAACCAGTCCACGGATTCGGCATCCAAGTGGTTGGTGGGTTCGTCGAGCAACAGCATGTCGGGCTTGGACAACAGCAGACGGCACAGGGCCACGCGGCGCTTTTCACCGCCGGAGAGCACGCCAATATTGGCGTCCCATGGGGGCAGGCGCAGGGCGTCAGCGGCAATTTCCAGTTGGTGCTCAGAGTCTGTTCCGGCGGTCGCAATGATGGCTTCCAGTTCCGCCTGTTCGGCAGCCAGCGCGTCAAAGTCGGCGTCTTCCGCGCCGTAGGCGGTGTAGACCTCTTCCAGTCGCGCCTTGGCCGTGAACACCTTGCCCATGCCCGCTTCCACGCTCTCACGCACGGTTTGTGTCGGGTCCAGTTGTGGTTCCTGGGGCAGGTAGCCGATGTTCAGCCCCGGCATGGGAATCGCTTCACCCTCGATTTCCTTGTCAACGCCGGCCATGATCTTCAGCAGCGTGGACTTGCCCGACCCGTTGGTACCCAGCACGCCGATCTTGGCGCCAGGAAAAAAGGACAGGGAGATGTCTTTAAGAATATGCCGCTTGGGCGGCACGATCTTGCCGACGCGGTTCATGGAGAAAACGTATTGGGCCATTGCGAGTCTGAATTATTGGAGGGGTAAATACCGCATTATCGGCTCACCACCCGCGCCCAACGGTTGGCGGTCCAAATTGGGCTTCACCGCCGGGCCGCAGGGCTAGGTACTGCCGCCCGCCTTTTCCACGTCGTTGCGTAGGGCCGCCTGGGCCACCGCATCCAACGCATGGTCCACCACCCGGCCATCGGAAACCAGGCGGATCAGGCCCAGTCCGCGCAACCGGTCCATGGTTCGCCGCGACATGGAATGCGCCATGCCACCCGAGGAAATGAACATGAACAGCGTCTTGTGCGGGCTGGCCCAGGTGAGCTGGGCACGCACCCACACGCCTCCCAGGGCCAAGTCCACCCAGGAGCCAGTGTTGAGGTGCTCGGCGCTCCAGGCGAGCTGGGCTGCCGGGTCGGGAGTCTCGTCTTCTTCGATTTCCGGGATCTGCCCCTGGGCGCACTGCAAATAGCCCGAATCGGAAGCCTCGTCTTCTGCCATCCAAAATTCGTCCACCGGCAGGCCAACCGTCTCCACTGCGGAAATGTCGGGGAGCATGTCCGTCTTGTCGCCACTCTCCACAGATGGCGTGGGGCGGACACCCTCAAACGCCTGCTCGTGGAAGGTGATCAATTCGTCAAAGAACACCGGAATTTTCTCTTCCGGGTAGGAAATCAGGCTAAGGCCCTGGCGCATCTTGACCAGCATGCCCGGTACGATGTCCACCAGCCGGGCGCGGTTGCGTCGAGCCAATTTAAGCTGCACGCTCCAGATCAGGTCATCGACCAACCCCAGGTAGCCATCGGCGTCGGCGGCACCATCGGCACAACGCAATTGCGATTCGGCCACCACCTGAGCCCAGGGGCCGCGCAGGAAGACACCCACGATCTCCGGCACCTTCTTGTTCTGGATGCGCCCGGCAAAATCCTCGGCCAGCTTCTGCGCCAGCAGGTTGCGCTGTTCGGCGTGCAGCAGGCCGCGCGCGGCTTCCTCGGCACGCTGGCGCTGTTCCTGCTCCTCACGGGACCAGCCCTCGTCCAGTTTGCGCAACACCCGCGAGAAGCTGGCGGCATCACCTTCACCACCGACCAGCACCGCGACGGCGTTTTCCAGCACTTTGTGGAAATGTGCATACCCGGGCTGGTCTTCGGACGTGAAGGCCAAGCTACGGCTGGTAATCTTGTCCATGAACTGGCGTGCCGGATGCTGGCGCTCGCTGAAAAAGCGCGCATCGGCCTGCGACAGCGACATCAGCACCGGCTCCATTTGCTTGAGGTTCTGGCGGACTCCGGCCAGCATGCGGTGGTCCTGCGTCAGGTTTTCCAGCATCAGGCGCACCACCTCCTCACCCAGCTCGCGACCCAGCTTCTTGCTCTTGGACTTCTCGCGCTGGACGCGGGTCTCCACCACGGAATCGACCGGCCCATTCGCAACTTTGGCCGCCGACTGGCTGGCGCGTGCGGCCAGGCGCTTCATCATGGGCTCCATCAGCTTCATGTCTTCCAGCGCGACAAACGATGCAGGAACCGTGTGGGTGAAGTCCTTGATGTTGCCGTTCAAAGGTCCGGGGTCGAGTTCACCAGACAGCAGTCGACGCAGCTTGTCCAGCGTCAGCAGGGTCCGGGTCACCGAGTTCTCCACCGGCTTGCCCGGCCCACCCGATGCCCCGCCCGCCGGCAGGGCCGGGCCGACCGGCTCCACACCCTGAGAGCGCAGCCACTCCGAAATTTCCTTGTACAACTGGCGCATGCTGACTCCCAGCATGCCAGCCGCTGGCGTCATCAGGGGGGTGCGGGCTTCGTCGCTGGGAACCAGCTCGACCAGGGTTTCGCGCAGGGCGTAGACAAAGGACTCGGGCTTGAGCGGGTTCAAGTGCGGCTGCACCGTCATCCAGCCCAGCAGACTGCTCATCATGGCGTTGAGCATGGGCAATGCATCGTCCACCGCCATCGATATTTCCTGCTGCGTCAGGGCGAATTCGATGTTGGCATCGATCTGCTCTTCCTCAAGGAACTGAAAATCGTCGAAACGCAGGGGCTGGGCACCGCCGCGCTGGATATCGCCACCGTAGAGCGCCGCGCGCAGATGCGCGGCAAAGGATGCACTGAACGCATCGCCGTGGGCGCACACATGCTCGATGGCCGCCTTGGTCGTCGGGTTCTGAATGCCATGCATGGACTTGGTGCGCACCGGCGAAATGGATGCCTTCAACCCGGCCAGCACATCGGCCACCAGGGTATCGCTTTGCTCCAGCACTGCCTCCATGCAATCCTGCAGGGATGGCTTGAAACTGCCGGGTTCGTGGGCCACGCCCAGCCGTCGCAACATGAACTTTTTCATTGTGGAAAGATTCTCCCAGTTGCCGTGAGTAATGACTAGCCCCCACGACACATTGTTACGGCCCAGTGGTACAGACAAAACACCTGCGCTACGCATTTTCTAGCGCGACGGCCTGCAACGTGCGACAATACGCACTGTTGCGGAGCTTCAGTTGCCCACAACGTCAGCACATTGCTGGGGACCGGTTGACAACCTCCGTCCTGCTTTTGAATCTATCTGCCTTTGACTGAACCGGTGCTACCGCGCGGGGACAGGCCGATATCCCTAGCGCCCTGGATGGGCGCCACAATCCATGAAATTCGAAGAATTGAATCTGGCTGCGGCCATCGTTAAAGCCGTGCGCGAGCAAGGTTACGAGACCCCGACCGCCATCCAGGCCCAGGCCATCCCGCTGATTCTGGAAGGCCGCGACCTGCTCGGCGGCGCCCAGACCGGCACCGGCAAGACCGCCGCCTTCACCCTCCCCATGCTGCACCGCCTCTCCATGAGCCGCAGCGCCCAGAACAAGTTTGGCGGCACCGGCATCCGTGCCCTGGTGCTCACACCAACCCGCGAACTCGCGGCCCAGGTTGAAGAGTCTGTGCGCACCTATGGCAAATACCTGCAACTTAGCAGCACCGTGATTTTTGGCGGTGTCGGCATGAATCCGCAGATCTCCAAGGTCAAGAAGGGCGTCGACATTCTGGTGGCCACCCCCGGACGCCTGCTGGATCTGATGCAGCAAGGTATGCTGGATCTGGGCCAGGTGCAGATGCTGGTGCTGGACGAAGCCGACCGCATGCTGGACATGGGCTTTATCCATGACGTCAAAAAGGTGCTGGCCGCCGTGCCCAAGGAAAAGCAAAGCCTGCTGTTCTCGGCCACCTTCAGCGATGAAATCCGCGAACTGGCCGCTGGCCTGCTCAAGGACCCACAAAGCGTGCAGGTCACACCGCGCAACACCACCGTGCAGCGCATCACCCAGGTGATCCACCCGGTTGGGCGCGGCAAGAAAAAAGCCCTGCTGGCCCACATCATCAACGAGCACAAGTGGAGCCAGGTGCTGGTGTTCACCCGTACCAAGTTCGGCGCCAACAATGTGGCTGAGCACCTGACCAAAGCCGGCATCCCGGCGATGGCGCTGCACGGCAACAAGAGCCAGACGGCGCGCACGCAAGCCCTGCAAGGCTTCAAGAACGGCGACATCCGCGCCTTAGTCGCCACCGACATTGCCGCGCGCGGCATTGACATCGACGAGCTGCCGCATGTCGTCAACTATGAAATCCCCAACGTCAGCGAAGACTACGTTCACCGCATCGGCCGCACCGGCCGCGCCGGTAACAGCGGCCAGGCTGTCAGCCTGGTCTGCCTGGACGAAGAAGGCTTCATGCAGGACATCGAGCGCTTTACCAAGCAAAACATCGAAAAAGTCTTTGTCACCGGCTTTGAAGCCGAGCCCGGCGAAAAAGCCGAGCCGCTGGCCATGGGCCGCCAGACCATCTGGGGCGGCCTGGGCAAGCCGCCAAGCCGCGACGTGATGCAGGCCGCCGCCAAGGCCGCCAGATCCGAAATGATGACCCGCATCCGCGACACCAAAGGCGCCCAGCCCGCCCGCAGCGGTGGCGCAGGCGGCGAGCGTAGCGCCAATGCAGGTACACGCGGACGCAGCCCGGCGGGCGGTGGCAATGCAGGCGCTGGCCGCAGCAGCGGTGGTGGTTTTGGCGGCAATGCAGGCGGCCACAGCGAGCGCCGCAGCCCAGCCCAGCCGCGCCAGAACGCGGGCTATCCACCGGCCAGCCAGCCTTACGGCCAGCCACGCGTGAGCCACGCAGCCCCACACCCGCGTGAAAGCCATTCGCAGCACCACGACTTCGACAACCACCAGCCGGCCAGCCACGCCTCGTCGGGCTTCCCGTCTTCGGGCCAGCCTACCGGCGGCAACCGCAACAACTTCCGGGGCGCACGCTCCGGCGGTGGTGCCGGTGGTGCCGGTGGTGCAGGCGGCGGCGCAGGCCGGGGCAACGGCCCGCGCCGTCCCGGCGGCCCAGGCTCGTTTAACGGCCGATAAGCCACGCTCAAGCCATTCCCGGCAGCTCACCGCGTGAGTTTGCGGGCCTGACTCTTTCGCCCGACAGCCCCTGTGGCTGGCGGGCGATTTGCATTCAGGCCAGCCAAAAATCGTGCCACCAATGCGCAAATATACGCATTTGATGACCTGGATCAGCGCGAACTGCCCGGCTATTGCGTAAGCTGCCCGATTGCTCAAAAGGAGACTTGACATGCCCAACCTCGAATGGTCCGACGCCCTGGCCCTTGACCTGCCCGCGATGGACGACACCCACCGCGAATTTGTCGATCTGCTGGCCCTGGCCGAAACCGCACCCGACGACAGCCTGCTGGCCCACTGGAACACGCTGGTCGAGCATACCGACGAGCATTTCAGCCGCGAAGACCAGTGGATGCAGGCCACGCGCTTTTCATCGTCCAACTGCCACAGCATGCAGCACCAGATCGTGCTGCAGGTGATGCGCGAAGGCATCAAACTGATCAATGCAGGCGACCTGGCCACCGTGCGCCAGATGATCCGCGACCTGGCGATCTGGTTTCCGCAGCATGCCAACAGCATGGACGCGGCGCTGGCCCAGCACCTGCGCAGCGTCGGCTTTGACCCGGCAACCGGCCTGATGGCGATGCCCGAGGCCCTGCCGCAAGAAATCATCCACGGCTGCGGCGGCGCGACCTGCTCCGACAGCGCCGAGGCCTCAGCCCAGGCTGCGTAAGCGTAACAACTGCCCGCCCGGCATTGCTGTTTGCGGGGCGCTGGCTTATCCTGTCGTTCGGCCCCACCTGCAGCCACTTTTTACCGGCTCGCGCCCTTGGTGAGGCCTCATAAGGAGGATCGACTATGTATCGATGGAGAACAATTCTTGCGCAGGGAGCGCTCGCTGGCAGCCTGACCAGCCTTTTTTCTACGGCCGTGCTGGTCATGACCGGGCGACGCCGCAGTGACGCTCCGGCGGCCCTGCTTGCCGACACCCTGTCCACCCCGCCCCGGCGCTGCGCGCCCGGCGCTGAGCGCCGCCTTTCATCCGGCGTCATGGTGGGAGTTTGTGCGGCCTTTGCGGTCGGCCTGGCAGCCGGGGCGCTGGCACTGCGCGAGCAGCACCGAAAAGAACAGCAAGCAACAACGCCCGCGCCGGAAGCCGACGAAGCCCCGTTCGTCGTGCGCCGGGTCAGGGCTGGTCAAGCGGTTTAAACCGGAAAAATTAACGATGCGATTTCTTCACACCATGCTGCGCGTTGGCAACTTGCAGCGCGCCATTGATTTTTACACCCAGGTGCTGGGCATGAAGCTGCTACGCACCTCCGAAAACCCGGACTACAAATACAGCCTGGCCTTCGTCGGCTACGAGGGCAATCCGGCGCAAGCCGAGATCGAGCTGACCTACAACTGGGGCACCGACAGCTACGACATGGGAAGCGCTTTTGGCCACATCGCGCTGGGCGTGCCTGACGTGGCGGCTGCCTGCGAAAAAATCAGGGCCGCTGGCGGCAACGTCACCCGCGAAGCCGGTCCGGTCAAGGGTGGCTCCACGGTCATCGCATTTGTGACTGACCCGGATGGCTACAAGATCGAGCTGATTGAGCGCCCCGGCGATGGCGGGGGCGCGGGCCTGCGCTGACCGCGCCCAGCCGACTCAGGCGTGCGAAGCGCGCGACGGGTACAGCAGCACCGGGTCCGACTTGGGCCGGGCGTCTGCGCCGCCCGCCTCCTTGGTCGGCTCAGGCAACTCAACCGGCTTGTGGCTGGCCGACTGAAGCTGAAACACCTCGCTGATCTCCACCTCGATGCGGGCGATTCGCTCCGCATACATCCGGGCCAGGGCACTGTGGTGTTCGGCGGCTGCCTGGTGCTCAATCCGTCCCATATTGGCCTCTTCCAGATACTCGCGGGATTTGCGAATATGTGCATCAGCCGAGCGTTCAAACAGATGAAACCTCATGATGATCCTCCCTGTATGCGGCCAAAGGAGGGCACAAAAACCCAAATTGCTCGAAAAAGACTTTGGCCTGCTTGATGAATGGTCAGGCAAAAAAATCCCCTCCACTTGCGCCGCATCAAGCACGACAGCAGCAACCCCTCCGGGTTAACCCTGAAGGGCAGCGGGCGAGTTCGTCACGCAGGGCGCCAGAGCAGGCCTGCAGCCTGCGCTATTGAAGGCTGATTTCCACCCGGCGCGCCTGGGCGTCACTGCCGCTGCCGCTGACCTGCTCGGGCTTTTTCAGATCGATTTGTGCCTCTGCGACACCCGCAGCCATCAGGGCGTTGCGCACCGCCAGGGCACGCTGCTTGGCCAGCCTGGCATTTTGAGCGGCGCCGCCGGTGGCGTCATGAAAGCCCAAAATCACCAGCTTGCGGCCCGACTTCGCGCTCTCGACCAGATCGGCCAGCGCTTGCGCGGCGCCTGCGGCCAGGTCGGCCTTGCCGGACTCAAAATAAAACTTCACCACGCCTTGCTCAATCTGGACGCTGGCACCATCGGTGACGGCTTGCGCGCTGGCCTGCCCGGCGTCCGGGCTTTCTGGATCGGCGTCAAAGCTGTCCGGCTCGGCGTCCGGGGTAACTGAAAAAGCAGGGCTTTGCACTTTTTCAAATGTCCCCACCCGCTGGACCCCAAAACCGATGACCGATGCGCTCACCAAGGCCACCAGGCCAAACACCACAAACAAGGCCACACGCTGGCTGCCGTCATCCTGAGAACTCATTCTTCACTCCTTTAAAAACGTGCGGCCATTTTAGGCGGGCGCCTGCTTGGCTCACCGGTGAGCGGGCAGTCTCTATACTGGGGCGATGTCACAGAAACCCACCTCCCTCGCCGACCTGCGCAAGAGCTACGAGCGCGCCGAACTCAACGAAGACGCCTCCCGCGCCGACCCGCTCCAGCAGTTTGAGCACTGGCTGGGCGAAGCCATCACGGCGCAACTGCCCGAGCCCAACGCCATGACCGTGGCCACCGTCGCCAGCGACCTGCGCCCCTCGACCCGCGTCGTGCTCATCAAGGGTTTTGATGCACGCGGCATCGTCTGGTACACCAACTACGCCAGCCGCAAAGGCCAGCAACTGGCGGGCAACCCGTATGCGGCGCTGCAGTTTCACTGGGTTGAGCTCGAACGCGTGGTGCGCATCGAAGGCGTGGTGGAAAAAGTCTCGGACGAGGAAAGCGATGAATACTTTCACAGCCGCCCGCTGGACTCGCGCATAGGCGCCTGGGCCAGCCCGCAAAGCGAGGTGATTTTAGGGCGCGGCGTGCTGCTGGCCAATGCGGCCAAATTCGGCGCCAAATTCATGCTCAATCCGCCGCGCCCGCCGCACTGGGGCGGCTACCGGCTCAAGCCCGACCTGTGGGAATTCTGGCAGGGCCGCAAAAGCCGTCTGCATGACCGCCTGCGCTACAGCCAGCAAGCCGATGGGCTCTGGCTGCGCGAACGCCTGGCGCCCTAAACGCCCTCAAGACCGACCGCCTTTTCGAGCCGCTCTTGCAGCCGCTCGATGCCTTGGTGTGCCACCACGTCCAGCTGCCCGGCGCTGACCAGCTCTGGCGCGATTTCAGCCAGCGGCACCAGCACAAAAGCGCGCTGCGTCATACGCGGATGCGGCACCGTCAATCGGCTTGAACCGATCTGCGCGCTGCCGTAGAGCAGCACATCCAGATCCAGCGTGCGCGGGGCGTTGCGGTACGGCCTTTGCCGCCCGGCTTGCAATTCCAGCGCCTGCAACGCGTCGAGCAGCGCGGGCGCGCTCAGGCCGGTTTGCAGCGCGGCGACGGCATTCAGATAGTCACGGCCCGGCGCGGCCACTTCGACGCTTGAATCGGTGTCCAGCGGCGCGGTTTTGTACAGGCTGGAAACCCGCAGCACCCGGCTCAGCGGCAGGCCATCGAGCCCCTGAACCGCCCAGCGCAGCGCAGCTAGCGCGTCGCCCAGGTTGGCGCCGAGTGCGACATAAGCCGTCACCGGGTCACGCCCGGCGGCGATATCGCCATTTGGCTGAGGCTGTGCCCGGCCTTGCAATTCGCCTGGTGCTGCGCCACCAGCGAATGACTGATCGGGCCGCCTCTGGCGAGAAACGGCTTCAGGTGCATGCAGCGACGCAGTGTTCATGCCCCGCTGCCCGCTCAGTAATCAGATGCGGGGGCGAAAGCGCCGGGCGCGGGCGGCGCCTCGCTGCGGCTCTGGGCGCTTGACTCGCCCGGCCCGCCTTCTGCGCCCGGTCCGCCTTGCACGCTGTCTGCGCCTTCGGCACTCCGGTTCGCGGGCTTCTTGCGGCGGCGGCGCTTTTTCGCCGGGGCGGCGTCGCCCTCCTGCCATGCGGGTTCGACGCCTTCGAGTCCAGCCGGGCTGGCGCCGGGCGCTGCCGCAGCCTGCGCCGTGCCATCGGCGATGGACACGCCCTCAACGCCGGGCATGCCAGCGTCAGCGGGCGCGGCGGGCCGCTTGACGCGCACGCGCGGCGTCTGCGGCTTTTTCAGCTGCGACTCGCGCACGGCTTCGACCATCGCGTGGCGCTCGTCGTCGTAAGCGGTGCTGAAAGTTTCCCACCACTGGGCCAGCGCCGGGTCAATCTCGCCGGTCTGGCCGCGCAGGCGCAGGAAGTCAAAACCGGCGCGAAAGCGCGGCTGCTCCAGCAGCGAGTACGGCGCGTTGCCAGTGCGCTTTTCAAAGCGTGGCTGCATGCTCCAGATTTCGCGCATGTCGATGCCCAGCTTGCCGCGCCCCGAGACATCGCCGATGCGGGCGTTGAAAGCCTCGTCAATCGCGTCCTGCAGCGCGGGCATGGGCGCGTCGCCGCGCTGGAGCCGCCCCTCCCAGCCGTGGCGCACATCGGCCCACAGCACGCACGAGAGCAGAAAGCTAGGCGCGACCGGCTTGCCTTCGCCGACGCGGCGGTCGGTGTCCTGCAGCGCGAGCTTCAAAAACGGCTCCTCGGCCATTTCAACGACCACGTCGAGCAGCGGATAAATGCCGGTGTCCAGCCCCAACTCCTTGAGCTGGGCGATGCTGGCCAGCGCGTGGCCGGTTTGCAGCAGCTTGAGCATTTCATCGAACAGGCGCGACTGCGGCACGTCGGCGAGCAAGCCGCGCATCTCGCGCAGCGGCGCGGCCGTCTTGTCTTCAAATTTAAAACCCAGCGCATTGAGCTTGGCGCCAAAGCGCACCGCGCGGATGATGCGCACCGGGTCTTCGCGGTAGCGCAGCGCCGGATCGCCAATCATGCGCACGATTTTCTTCTTGGAGTCGCCGATGCCGTTGTGGTAATCGACGACGACTTCGGTCTCGGGGTCGTAGTACATGGCATTGATGGTGAAGTCGCGCCGCGCCGCGTCTTCCTCCATCGGCCCCCAGACGTTGTCGCGCAGCACGCGCCCAGAGGCGTCCACGGCGTGCTTCATGCCGGCGAGCTGGTGCTTGCTGGTGCGCTCATTGCCGCCGACCTGCTCGGCCTGGCTGCTGTGCAAATGGGCGCGGAAAGTGGACACCTCGATCACCTCATGCTCGCGGCCCCGGCCGTAGATGACGTGAACAATCCTGAAACGCCGACCGATGATGAAGGCGCGGCGAAACAGCGATTTCACTTGCTCGGGCGTCGCATCGGTGGCCACGTCGAAATCCTTGGGGCGCAGGCCGACCAGCAGGTCGCGCACCGCGCCGCCGACGATGTAGGCTTGAAAACCGGCTTGTTTCAAGGTGCGCACCACATCCATCGCCCGCTCATCGACCAGTTTCGGGTCAATACCGTGGTCCTGAGCCGTAAGGTCGTGACGCTTGCCGAAGGGCGATTTTTTGACGCGGGTGGCGCTGGGCTTGTCGCCGGACTTGGGGGCTGGCTGCTCGCCGGGGATGGGGCTGGCTGTTTTACGAAACAGCTTGCTGATGAATTTTTTGATCATGGTCTTCTAAAACGGGGGCGGGACAGACCGGCTCTGCATCCAGTGCAGGCGCTGTGTCCCTCGGATAAATACGGCAGTCTGGCCGGGCGCTTGCGGGAGCGGCGGACTAAAACAGGTCAAGTATGCGCCATCCGCGCGCCAGCGCCACGGCGCGCAGGCGCTCGTCCGGGTTGGTGGCGACGGGCCAGGTGGCTTTTTCCAGCAGCGCCAGATCGTTCAGCGAATCGGTGTAGAACGTGGTTTGCACATTGTCCCAGCTTAAGCCGCGCGCGGCCAGCCATTGCTCCATGCGCGTGACCTTGCCTTCTCGGGCCGAGGGCGTGCCCTTGATCTCGCCAGTCAGGGCGCCGTCGGCGTCGCGCTCCAGCTCGACAGCAATCAGCTCGCTGACACCGAAAGCCTGGGCAATCGGGCGCGTGACGAACTCGTTGGTGGCGGTGACGATGAGCACTTCGTCGCCCGCCGCGCGGTGCTGTGCTATCAGCGCCACGGCCTGCGCGGTGATGGCTTTTGTCACTACGTCGGCCATGAATTTTTCGTGCGCGGCGCGGGCCTTTTCAGCGCCCTGCTCGCGAATCGCCTGGGTGGCAAAGCGCACGTACGCGTGGACATCGAGAACGCCAGCGCGGTACTGCTCGAAAAACTCGGTGTTGCGGCGCTTGAATTCGCTGGCGTCGCACCAGCCCAGCGCGATGGTGAACTCGCCCCATTCGTAGTCCGAGTCCATCGGAATCAGGGTGTGGTCCAGATCGAACAGGGCCAGTTTGCGGCAATTGCCTGCGCGCATCAGCGGCTCGGTCTTCTTCTCAGTCGTCATTCATTCTCCAGCATGGATTTGATCAGCGGGATCGTGATGACCCGCTTGGTTTGCAGCGCATAACTGTCGAGCTGGTCGAGCAGCTCCATCAGGCTGCCCAGATCGCGGGAAAAGCGCGTCAGCATGAAGTCCATGACCTCGTCGCCGAACAGCATGCCGCGCGCATCGGCTTCGCGCTTGATGACGGCGCGCCGCTCGGCGTCGCTCAGCGCCTGCAGCGCAAACACATGGCCCCAGCCCAGCCGGGTGCGCAGGTCTTCGCGCAGAGTCAGGTCGGCGGGCGGCGCGTTGCCAGCGGCCAGCACCCAGCGCGGCTGGCCGTCGTCGGTGCTCACGGCATTGACAAACCAGTTGAAGGCGGAGCGCTGCTGCGCCGGCGTGTACAGGTGGCAGTCGTCCATGATGATGGCGGACCAGGCTTCGTTGAACTCGGGCGGCTCCAGCATCGACGCGTCCATCCAGCCGCTGGAAGCGCCGTGGCCGCGCAAAGCCTCGCTGACCGCCTTGAGCAGGTGCGTCCTGCCGCTGGCCTCGTTGCCCCACAGGTAGGTCGGCACGAGCGACTGCAGCGGGCTGTCGGCCCATTGCTGGAGCTGGCGCACCACGGCGTCATTCGGGCCGCTGAAGAAGTTGGCGAACGTGGGGTCGGTGGACAGCCCAATGTCGAGCGCGAGTTGTTTCATGGCTGTCATGGCCTTGCTCATCCTTTGTACAGGTCACTGAGCAGGTAGTGGGCGCGCAGTCGGCGAATGCCCACCACCAGCACCGCACTGGAAGGCAGCGCAATCAGCACGCCGATAAAACCCAGCAACTGCCCGAACGCCAGTAGCGAAAAAATCGCTGCCAGCGGATGCAGTCCGATGCGCTCGCCGACCAGCCGGGGCGTGAGGTAAATGCTTTCGACCAGCTGCCCGGCGCCATACACCCCGGCCACCACCAGCACGCCGTACAGGCCGCCAAACTGCAGCACACCGGCCAAAATCGCCAGCGTCAGCCCCATGCCAAAGCCCAGGTAGGGTATGAAAAACGCCAGCCCGGTAAAGACGCCCACCGGCACTGCCAGATCAAAGCCGAACAGCGCCAGGGCCGTGCTGAAATACACTGCCAGCACGCCCATCACCAGCAGCTGGCCGCGCAGGTACTGGCCCAGCACCAAATCGGCCTCGTCCATGAAACTGTCAAACGCGGCGCGCATCCGCAGCGGCACCAGCTCGACCAGCAGGCCGGTAAAACGGTCCCAGTCCTTGAGCAGAAAAAACAGCGCCACCGGAATCAACACCAGATTGCCCAGCACCGCCAGCGCCACACTACCGCCGAGCTTGATGGAAGACAGCACCGAGCCGATGGCATCCTCCACATTGGCACTGAGGTACTTGACGACAAAAGCCTGCAAGCTGGCCACTTTCAGCGACACCTTGATGCCCAGCTGCGCCAGCCAGGGCGTCAGGTGATTGCCCAGCCGCTCGACCAGCAGCGGCAGCTGCTCGCGCAGCAAGGGCAGCTCCTTGGCAAAAATCGGCACCACCAGCAGCAGCACGGAAATCACCACCAGAATGAACAGCGCCTCCACCGCCAGCACCGCCAGCACGCGCGGCATGCGGCCGCGCCACAGGCCATCGAGCCAGTTGACCAGCGGCGTCAGCGCATAGGCCAGGACAGCGGCCACGACAAAAGGCGTGAGCACCGGCCCCAGCAACCACAGCGCCAGCAGCACCAGCGTGGCGATCAGGCACCAGGCGGCGGCGCGTTTTCGGGTTGAAGTCAGTTGCATAAGCCTTGGGGGAGTGAGCCTGCCGAAAAGAGTCCGGCAGCGACTACGAAGGTAGCCTTTAGAATCTCAGACTCGATTCTATCGGGCTTGCAGGCCTGCCTCAGACGGCAGCCAACGCCCCCACCTCAAGCGTCCACCGGACGCTTCCCACCGCTTTAAAGCCCTGACACCATGACCACTACCCCCATTTCCTACAAAGACGCCGGCGTCGATATCGACGCAGGCGACGCCCTGATCGAGCGCATCAAGCCGCTGGCCAAAAAGACCATGCGCGAAGGCGTGCTGGCTGGCATCGGCGGCTTTGGCGCGCTGTTTGAAGTGCCCAAGCGCTACAAAGAACCCGTGCTGGTCAGCGGCACCGACGGCGTGGGCACCAAACTGAAACTCGCTTTTGAATGGAATATGCACGACACCGTGGGCATCGACCTGGTGGCCATGAGCGTGAACGACGTGCTGGTGCAGGGCGCCGAGCCTTTGTTCTTTTTAGATTACTTTGCCTGCGGCAAGCTCGACGTGGACACGGCCACAGCCGTGGTCGGCGGCATCGCCAAGGGCTGTGAACTCAGCGGCTGCGCGCTGATCGGCGGCGAAACGGCTGAAATGCCCGGCATGTACCCGGCCGGTGAATACGACCTGGCCGGCTTTGCCGTCGGCGCGGTCGAGAAATCGAAAATTCTCACTGGCAAGGACGTGGCCGCTGGCGACGTGGTGCTGGGCCTGGCCAGCCACGGCGTGCATTCCAACGGTTTCAGCCTGGTGCGCAAGTGCATCGAGCGCGCTGAAAGCCAGGGCACTGTGCCCGCCACGCTGGACGGCCAGCCGTTTAAAGAAGCGCTGATGGCCCCGACCCGCCTGTACGTGAAAAACGTGCTGGCCGCGCTGGCCGCGCACCCGATCAAGGCGCTGGCCCACATCACCGGCGGCGGCCTGCTGGAAAACATTCCGCGCGTGCTGCCGCAAGGCATGGCGGCACGGCTGGACAAAAGCAGCTGGCCACGCAGCGAGCTGTTCGCCTGGCTGCAGCAGACCGCCGGCATCGACGACCACGAAATGAACCGCACCTTCAACAACGGCATCGGCATGGTGGTCGTGGTCGACCCTGCGGCGGCGGCCGCGATCGCGCAAACACTGCGTGAAGGTGGCGAGACGGTGTACCAGATCGGCGCGATCGCGGCGCGCGGCGGCGGCGACGCC
>JBBQLM010000009.1:0-134234 GCA_038327925.1 Burkholderiales bacterium
ACAGGGAGGGATATTCGCCACGGTGCTCTTGCACCATGCGCACTGCACGTTCGCGGACTTCGGGGGAAAACTTCGTTGACTTTCTCATGGCTCCATCTTCTCAAATGTTGGAGCCTCCTCAAAACCCGGGGCGATTCACCCTCCAAGGACTGTCCATGTCCACCATCGCCGTGGGTGAACTGCGCCTCGGCGCGGAAAAAAGTCAAGCCTGCAGGCGCGCCTTGGCAACGATGACCTGTGGCTAGCAGCCCACGCGCTCGCCGAGGGATGGACGCTGGTCACCAACAGCAGCCATGCATTCATCCGCGTGCCAGGCCTGCGCGCGGAAAACTGGGTTGAATGAATCGTCACACCGATTGCGCTGCATTTTTGATAGCAATATGCGCATATTCCACGAGGGCTACCAGCCAATTTGACCTGATTAGCTACCAGCCTCAGAGCATCGAATAGTTCTCATCGGTTGGGGTGATGTGGTTGCCGCAGCCCGCAACAGTCGAGGCAGCATCACTGCCATATCAAAGCGACGATTGAAGCGATAGGCGAACTCTGCCAAGTAACGAGCCGCGTACTTGGCATGGTCAAACGAATGGTATGTACCTGCCAAGGATGTCTTCAGGTTGCCCAGCATGGTGTTGACCCAGCGTAGTTGCGGAGTTTGTGCCGCCTTTCTGCCCCCACCGGTGATGTAGCGCTCATGGCTGGAGCCCAGTTGGGTGACCTGGGTGAAACACTGCAATCCGTCTGACACTACATGGGCGTTGGGCCCCAAGCTCTTTTTCGCCCACGCAACGAAGGTTTTCTTGGTAAAGGCTTTGATCGGGGTGAGTCGCATGAACAGCGGCTTGCCATCCTCACTGGTTTGCACGGCGGCGACAAAGGCGGACTTGTTGTACGCACCAAAGCCCCCATTGATGTGCCCCGCGCGCTCCCCGCCCAGGTAAGCGTCGTCAATCTCCACCCGTCCAACAAGCCGCCTTGGCTCTTCCCTGAGCAGCATGGTTTGCAAAAGCTTGTGTTTGAGCAGCCAGGCCGTTTTGTAGGTCACGCCCAGTTGGCGCGTAAGTTCCAAGGCGCTGACGGAGTTCTTGCTTTGCGTCATCAAGTACATGGCCAAGAACCAGATGGACAGTGGCAGCTTGGTGTTCTCAAACACGGTGTCCACGATGGACGACGACTGGTAGCCGCACAGAAAACACTCCCATAGTTGGCGCCCGGTCTTGTTGCGGGTAAGGAAATAGCGCGAACAGTGGCAATGTGCGCAAACCCAACCATGGGGCCAGCGCGTAGCCACCAGCGCCGCCTCACATTGCTCCTCGCTGCCGTATTGCTGCATGAATTCATGCATGGACAGCCCCTTTTGAAACTGAATCCGATTCATGGACATGGCACACCTCACTGGAAACGTTTGTACCTTCCAGTATTGGCAGCGCCTGCCGAAATTGCAAATGCGTCTGAGGCTTGTATCTAATCAGGCAATTTGACCATGAATATTTGGACCAATCCCCACGCATGGCACTGGCTTGGCAAGGCCTTCACCGCCAACTTTGTGCACGAAGGCATGTACTACCTGATAGCCGCCCTGCTGCTGTGGCTGGTGGTGCACCAATGGCTGCACCAACGCCTGGCCCATAGAGTGATTGCAGGCTGGCCCAGCAGCGCCGATGTGCGGCGCGAGATGGTGTACTCGTTCTCGACGCTGTTGATCTTCTCGGCCCAGGGCCTGGTGGTGTTTGCCAGCGTCTTGCGCGGCGACACGGTCGTCTACTACAAGCCCGGCCAGTATGGCACCGTGTGGTCGGCGCTCAGCCTGCCGACGATGCTGCTGTGGCACGACTTCTACTTTTACTGGACACACCGCCTGCTGCACAGCCGCTGGCTGTTTCGCCGCGTGCATGGTGTGCACCACCGATCACGCAACCCGTCGCCATGGGCGGCGTATGCCTTTCACCCCATCGAGGCACTGGTCAACAGCCTGGTCACGCCACTGGCGCTGCTGGTGGCGCCGCTGCACGGCCTGGTGCTGCTTGCCTTCACCATCCACCAGATCGTGCGCAACGCCCATGGGCACTTGTCCATAGAGACCATGCCGCGCGGCTTTGCCCGCCACTGGCTGGGCGGGCGGTTCACCACGACGACGCATCACCACCAGCACCACGAGACCGCGCAGGGCAACTACGGGTTGTGGTTTACGTGGTGGGACGCTGGATGGGGACAGAGCGGGGGGATTACCACGCGCGGTTTGAGAGGGTGACGGCGGGGTAAAGCCCCACATGTAGCTCCAATTTGACTTCCTGCGCGCGAAGACGACATCATCAGCCTTGCGCCTGTGGATAAATGATGTATTTGGCCGTCGCAGGGTACCAAGTACCGAGCATTTACCCATTAGTATTGCCACACCAATCTATGCACCGCCACCCCAATTCATGATTTCGAAGTCTCCATTGCGTTACCCAGGCGGCAAGACCCGGTTCACTCCATTTATCTGGTCGGCAATCCAAGCATCCGGCCTAAGACCTTCAGTATTTGTGGAGCCATTCTGTGGAGGAGCGGGAGTTTCATTGGCGCTGCTGGAGCTTGGCCATGTCCAACAGATCGCGCTGAACGATATTGATCCCTTGATCGCCAGTTTTTGGCAGGTCGTTTTCGGCAAGACTGATGATCCTGATGCTGACGTAAAGTGGCTATACAACAAGATAGAGACGGCATCGCTTACCGTCGACGAATGGCGTACCCAGAAAGCCCTTAATCCATCTTCACCTCGTGAAGCCGCATTCAAGTGCCTATTTCTCAATCGAACTAGCTTCAATGGCATCCTGCATCAGGCCGGCCCAATCGGTGGTTGGGGCCAAGTCAACCGAACGTTGGATGTGAGGTTCAATGCCGAGAAGCTAGTTAAGCGATTGAGTGCGCTTTACGAAAGGCGCGACTCAGTGACACGGGTTTCCTGCGCAAACTGGAGATTGTTTTGTTCCTGGTACAGAGTCGCAAAGAATGCTTACCTATATCTTGATCCACCGTACTATAGAAAAGCTGAGCAACTGTATGGTCACACGTTCAATGACAAAACTCATCGGGAGATGAGCGAATACCTAGTCGGACAAGAAGTTCCTTGGATGCTTTCTTATGATGACGCACCGGAGATTCGTGCTCTATATGGAACGCTTCCCGATGTGGATGGTCGCGTTATTGATCAGACATACTCGGCACATCCAATAGGAGGAGCACGATTTGTAGGGCGAGAGCTATTCTTTAGCAATCGCGCCTTGCCCAACGACTGTCATGTTGGGCAACATCGAGGAATGAGTGTGGTGGGTACTCTGCCAGCCGTGAAGGCGTCAAGTGCCACATTTAGAACGCCGTTCGTGCACGCAACAGCCAATTGAAATCCAAAAACAATCTTCACTTTCAGGGATAAAGATGATCGATATTCTCAACAAGGTAGTTACAACAGAATCAGCGCTCGTCAAACTGTTGGGCGACTACGACTCGTCATTCGTCGGGTACGTGTATGGCATGCGTTTTGATGAGGTATTCGTACTAACCAATGATGCCTTCAAGCAAAAGGTCAATGGCATTCCTCACAATTCTTTTTTGGTAGCTGCTGGGTTCCATCCAGAGCGTTTTGGTGATGCTCACGTCATAGATCAAGAAATAGTGTTACTCCGGGTGCTTGAGCCAGTTGGGTTGCCCCAGGACAACGACTTTGTGCGAACCCGAATTGAACATCATCAACGCCGCACAGCTGAAGAAAAATACCCCGGGGAAAGCAATGACGGTCTTGACCCTATCACGGCGGTAGAGCTCCAAGCGGGCGGTTTGCGATGCAGCGTACTTGGAACGTTTTACGTGGACGATGATGGCCATTTGCGCTTGGGAAGCGATATCGAAAACTTTATGAGTCTGTCACGACTTCGCGCTTTCAAGCCAAGAGCGGAAGCACTCGCGGCAATCGTCAATCACGTCAATCCAGAAGTGCGCGCCAAGGCGGAGGAAGAAGCGAAGAAGGCCGGCTTTAAGAAAGTACCATCACCAATTCACATTGGGTCCGTGCGATATACGTCGACGGCTCGGCTACACCGTGGCAAAGATGAGGCCAAAGTCGATGTTTTGATTCAACCGACCGATTTTCTTTCCAGGCGCACGGCAGTTTTGGGGATGACACGAACTGGCAAGTCCAATACGGTTAAGACAACCGTCTCCGCTGTGGCGTTGGCGGCAATGACCGACGGAATTCCTGTCGGTCAGTTGATCTTCGACATTAACGGTGAATATGCGAATGCAAATCACCAGGATGACGGCAGCTCAATAGCGGATGTATTTCCAGAACAGACGGTTCGATATCGCGCACTCGAAGCGCCGGGGTTCGAGGACTTGCGAACAAATTTTTTCAATGAGGTTGATCAAGGGCTGAACCTTATTCAAGCTTTGTTTAAGGTCGACAAATCGCCATTTTCCGGTCAAGACTTGGACGCATTCATGTCCTCCACATTGGAAGAGCCAGATGTCACAGATCATTCGGAGCACACTCGTTGGGAGCGTCACAAAGCAGTTTTTCAATGCATTCTTCACAAGGCAGGATATCGCGCAGCCAGTGGATTTAAAGTTAAAGTTCCCAAGGCGAAGGCTCTTACAGACCAGATGACCCGCTGGGCGCAGAATCAAACGCCACCAGAGACAATCCAGATTCCAGCAACGGATCAACTGCCATTAGACGAAGCCTGTGGTTGGCTAGAGACAATTCGCGCAATAAACCTCTCTTTGAAGGCAACTCAGGGGCAGCCGAAAATCGGCTTGGCTTCAAGCACCGCCGGCAATCCATGGGTCGATCCAGTGCTTGAGTCTTTCCTCAATATTCTTGCTCGAAAGAACAGCAGCGATATGAACTTTGGCGGCTATCGAGCCGTGGCGAAGTACAAACCGTATCACTCAATACGCCGGACTTCTGACGTAACAACCGAGGTTATAGGACATCTCGATGCGGGCAAGATCGTAATCCTTGACCTGTCTGCTGGTCCAGTCGAAATTCGAACCGTGTTATCCGAACGTATTGCTCGCCAAATTTTCGAACGACAAATGTCAACTATGCATGCGGGCAATGTACCCAAAAACGTTGTTCTATTTGTTGAAGAGGCACACAACATCATCGGAAAAAAAGCGGAATTGACTGCGACATGGCCGCGCATCGCAAAGGAAGGCGCGAAGGCGCGCATTGCGTTCGTCTACGCGACACAAGAGCCTTCATCTGTCCACCCCAACATTCTTGCGAACACTGAGAATTGGTTCGTCACTCACCTCAACAATGATGACGAACTAAAGACACTTGGCAAGTTCTATGATTTCAGCGACTTCATCAGTTCGCTCAAGGCTGCGCAAGACGTTGGATTCGCACGAATTAAGACACTGTCGGCACCGTTCGTTATCCCAACCCAAATCAAGCGATTTTCCCCAGACGAGATTAAGCAGCGTATTGCAGAAATCAAGGCGAACGGGAGCAAGTAATGCCCTATGACCGTCAGACCGCTGGCAAAGGCGGCCATGCAGACTTTGTTCGCAACCCGGATGTCCAGGCATTCTTGGCAGAATGTGATTACATGCGACCGCCAAGTGACAGCGAGGCCCAGTCAATGGCTGCGACTTTTATCCCCGCGCCCGGTGGCACGCCGCCGCTTCTGCCAGACTATGTTGTCGCATCTGATGCTAGTAAGAGTGACACACCAATCAATGACAAGCTACCGAGCACACAGATCGGTTTCATCAAGGTTAGTCACGTGCTCATTGAAATGTCGAAGTACGCTGACCTCATAGACCCGAAAACACGATTCGTTGACCCTTTCAAGGCCGCCGACCTTCATCGAAATGCATCCCCGGTTACCTATACCCTCCCGGGAAGCAATATCAGATTCCAACATGCCAAGTCGGTTAAGGACGGGTTTCGCCGCGCAGTGTTCAAACAACTGAGTTCAGACAAGGCAAATGGTGGTCCGAGTCGGCTTGTGCTAACAGATACACTTCTTGCACTGAATGCCGGTCGAATGGCCCTTGAAAAGTGCTCGTCGTGTGGTGAAACGGGTAGCTTCTCGTTTGATGTCAGCACGCTGCAACACGTTTGCCCCAGTTGTGGCGAGCCAGTCTTTCTAACCGACTGGCTGCGACTGCACGAGGACATCTCCGACTTTGGGAACAACACTAGTGCCATGACACGCATGATGAACGCGGTTGAGCATTTGTTGTTGGCGGGGCTAGTGCATCAGGTATTTAGGGCCGATCCGAGAGCATTGTCAAAAATGGCATTTGTCATGGATGGACCACTGGCAATATTTGGCCAACCGGCCAAACTCCATGCCCGGATCATGTCATTGCTGCACTCGGTCAATGTGCGACTTAGAGAGCTGAAACTTGAACCACTATTAATAGTTGGCCTTCAAAAGACCGGTGAGGTGATGGATCATGCAAATCTGCTCAATAAGTTCCTGCCAAACGGCGTTCTCAGAATACTTGACGACGAGTACCGTAACAAATATATCAAAGGCAGCGACTTAGCTTCAAGCAATTTCGGCAATGAAACTTACTACGGCCAAGACTTTTTGTTTAAGACAGAGCGAGGCCGTATTTTCAATTTTGCCGTGCCATATCCATTTGCAACCAAGGCCCGCTCTGCTGATCAAAGTGCCTTTGCAAAGGCCAAAGTAGACATGGAAAATTACGGCTCACTAATTGAGCGAACCTGTGATTTGATTCGACATTTCGAGCTCGATTTATACGATAGCGCGATTGTTCCGGTTGCCCTTGCACACCGCCATGCGTCCATCAGCATCGTTCCTGGCGGCAAAGTGTTGGACATTATTACGAAGGCAGGGCTTTCTCCTGGTTCCATCGCTTAGCCCTCAGAGAGGCTTTGCTCTTGATGGCGCATTGTGTCTTTATGACAGGTGTTGATTTTTGAAGGATGGAAGAAATTGCTATGACCACCAATATTACAAACTGGAAACTACTACTCAATGAGGGAAGACGAAAGAAGGAGCAGCAGGGGAAGCCAGTTGCGCCGGGCACTAGTTCTGAAACGCGCACCGAAATTGAACGTGACTTTGACCGCATATTGTTCTCCACACCGATACGTCGACTTGCAGATAAAACGCAAGTATTTCCGCTCGACAAGAATGACAGTGTTCGAACGCGCCTCACTCATTCGCACGAAGTGTCTAACCTGGCTCGAAGCATAGGTACCACGCTTGCATTTCAACTGAAGTTGGGTAATGAGGTAGAGAATTTCCAAAGAAATATCCCTGCACTGCTTGCTTCTGCAGGCTTAGTTCACGATCTTGGAAATCCGCCCTTTGGGCACCAGGGAGAGGCTGCCATTCAAAGCTGGTTCAAGGAATACAAGGAGCGAGTATTTGATCAACAGGAGCTGACAACCCAGCACAGACAAGATTTTCTGAAATTTGAGGGAAATGCTCAGACCTTTCGTCTTGTTACTCGCCTGCAACTCATCGACGATGATTTTGGTCTGGACCTGACGCACGCGACCTTGGCTGCAATGATGAAGTACCCGGTTGGGTCAGATAAAGTTGACACATCGAAACCGCCGGTTGCTTCACGGAAGAAACATGGCTTCTTTGCGGCTGAACAGCACGTGATTGACTATGTGCACGGAAAAACTGGTCTCAAAATCGGAGTGCGCCACCCGTTTGCCTATGTCATGGAGGCCTGCGATGACATTGCGTACGTGGTCTTGGATGTTGAGGATTCCGTCAAGAAAGGACTGACCTCTTTCTCTGATTTGATGGCGTATCTTGCGCAACATGGGGGAAAAGACCCTATGGTTGAACGCGTTGTTGCAAAAGCCCTGGAAAAGCACAAGGGCCATCAAGCTGTGGAATTCAATCTCTCTCCATCTGAACTCAATGACGTTTCCATGCAACGATTCAGAGTTGAAGCAATCGGGGAAATGGTTCGCGCTGTCATTTCTGCGTTCGACAGTAAGAGAGATGAGTTGGCACGCGGCACCATCACGGTTCCGCTATTGGAAATAAGTTCAGCCAATGTACTCCGCGACGTTCTCGCCGAGTTTGCGAAGAAGCACGCTTATACACATCGATCCGTTTTGAAAATCGAGTTGGACGGGTACAACGTGATTCGAGGACTGATGGATTTTTTTTGGGCAAGCATAGTTGATCGAGAAACACCATTGAAGTTGAATTCCAAGCGTCAACAGCCCTTTACGCGCTTTGTTTATGGTCGCATTTCAGAGAACTACAGGAGGATTTTCGAATCGCCATCCGAAACGGATTTAAAACTCCCACTTCGCTACAGAGAATGCTTGCTGCTGACGGACATGATTTCTGGAATGACTGATTCCTTTGCAGTTGACTTGTATAAGGAACTTATGCAGTTGAAAGGCGAGTTTGATCCAAAAGAATTTTTGACGTCCGTCCGAGCATGAAGTTTCAACAGCAACTTCAAAGAAGTTTAAAGCGTTACTTATTGCGTTCTACGGTCACGCGACCGCAATTGACTGAAACGATCAGCGCGATTGCGACATCGCTACCTGAGACAGTAATTTTTGGAGGCATGGTTCGAGAGTTCGCGTTCGGAAATGCTCGGAAGTTTGTTTCAGACATTGACCTAGTAACACTAGAAGCTCCGGCCGGTATTGCTAAGGCTATTTCAAAGTACGATCCAGTGTTGAATAAGTTTGGCGGATTCAGGTTTGTCGTTGGTAAGCAGAGGTTCGACATTTGGTCGTTACCCGATACCTGGGGCTTTAGGCACGGATTCACCACTGGGGTTGGTTTTCCTGACCTTTTAAAAACCAGCTTTTTCAACGTGGATGCAGCTTGCTATCACGTGAATCGATCCGAGCTGATTTGCTTAGATGGTTACGCGGACTGGGTCAATGACAGGCTCTTAGACATCAATCTTGCGGAAAATCCAAACCCGGTCGGCATGGCTCACCGAACGCTCAATCTTGCACAGACCCACCAGCTTGGAATGACCAAAAGACTGGCACTGTATGTCGTGTCCAACCTACGGCAGAAAACCCTCCACTGGTCTGAACAGTTGTTCGTCAAGAAACTCATCGAGTTTGTCGAAAATGACGATTGCGAAATCTTTCGACTTGGCCTGCAAAGCGAAATCCCCGCTTAATCTTTCTCTTGCGTCGATGAGCGGGTGAACGCTGACACTCCGTATCCTCACCCCATGCCAACCACCCACCTCCTCTACCTCCACGGCTTTCGCTCGTCCCCCGCGTCCACCAAGGCCCGCATGACAGCGGCCGCCGTGGCGCAACGGCATCCAGGCGTGACCTGGCTGTGCCCCGCCCTGCCCGCGTCACCCAGGCAAGCCATGGAAGAGGTGCTGCGCGCAACAGCGGATTGGCCGCTGGCCACTACGGCGGTGGTGGGCTCGTCCCTGGGCGGGTTCTACTCCACCTGGCTGGCCGAGCGCTGGGGGTGCAAGGCGGTGCTGCTCAACCCGGCGGTGCACCCGGCACGCGATCTCGCAGCACACCTGGGCGACCACACGGTGTGGCACGACCCCGAGCAGCACTTTGTGTTTGAAGCCGCGTACGTGGATGAACTGCGGGCCAAGGAGGTTGCCCACATCAGCCACCCCGAGCGCTACTTCGCTGTGATTGCCAAGGGTGACGAGGTGCTGGACTGGCGCGAGATGACCGACCATTACCCCGGCGCCGCCATCAAGCTGCTGCTGGGTGGCGACCATGCGCTGAGCGACTACGACCAGCACCTGGACGCGGTGCTGGATTTTCTGGATCTGCCTGCGGCCTGATCAGAACTTGCGCTCGAACCGGGCGAGCGCGCCCTCCAGCTGCCACTGCAACCGCGCCTTGGGGTTCTGCTCCAGATAGGTCTGGCAGCGCGTGCCGGTCTTGCTGGCGCCCGGTCGGTTCGCGGCGCAGGCGGCCACGGGCCTGGCGCGTGCCACGTCCTTCCACAGCGACGCGCCCTCCACAAACGCATACTGCAGGCTGTTGCGGGCCATGGTCTTGAGCTGCCGGTAGCCGACGTTCTGCTCCTGCACCGCCTTCACGTATTCGTGGGTCATTTCCGAGCGCGATACGCCCTCGTCGTCGGTGGCCAGCGCGGTGGGAACGCCGTATTTCAGGTAGGCCGACAACGGATGCCGCGTGCCGCTCACGCCGAGGATGCCGGTGTTGCTGGTCAGGCAAATCTCCACCATGATCTTGTCGCGTGCCATCTTCTTGAGCAGGCCCACCGCATCGTCCTCCTGCATGATGGCCACACCGTGGCCGATGCGCGTGGCGTGGCCCTTTTCAATCGACTCGCGGATATGAAAGCGCAGGCCCTCGGGCGGCACCAGGCCAGGCGTCAGTTCCCCGGCGTGCAGCGTGACCTGCACCTGAGGGTAGACGCTGTGCAGGTAGTCCAGCAGGCGCATGTGCAGCGAGAAGTCGCGCATGGGCACCAACGCATCTTCCGGCATGACCAGATTCACCCCGACCACCTGGCTGTCCGCGCGACTGGCCAGCTCGAACCCGGCCAGCATCTGCGCAAACACAATCTCCCTCGGTAAGCCGCGTAACACCTGGTAGAGGTAGCGCACGGTCACGGCGCAGCCGGGTGCTGCCTGCGCCGTGCCGCAGCGCAGGAGTTCGGCCTTGCGGGCGTTGGCCCGGTTCAGTTCATCGGCGGCGGCTGTTGCGGCCTCGGGCATACCGCTCTCCAGCATGGCCGCGCGCATGGCGGCAAAGTCGTCATTCCAACCAGCCTTGGCCGCCACTTTGCCGACGCCCGATCCGCCGGGGGTGTGCATCAACTCCAGGTAACTGACCTGGCCCGCGCTGGCGCGCGCGGCAACCTCGGCCAACATATCACCGGTGCGGTTCTTGTTAGACAAGCCAAACTTGCCAAAGCTGTCGAAGAACTGGTCATGCCCGCTCAAGCCCGAGGTCTCTGCGTTGCGCATGGACCAGGCGTCAATCATTCGGCGGTACAGCACACCATCGACCTGCGCATCCTTGGCCGCCACCGTGCCGCTGGCGGTATCGCAGGGGGGCTTTTGCACTGTGAGCGTCTTGGCGTCCACGCACAGGCCGTCTTCAACCGCCCAGCCAACCATCGATTCGGCATAGATGGCACCCGACAAATGGCTGTGCAGGTCGCCGCCCTTGGGCATGTCCTTGAGAAAGGCCCACAGTTCGGGGGGCTGCGCGCGGATGGCCCTGAAATGCGCCTCGGTGCGCTGTTGCGCCGAGGCGGCTGGCCGGGTCTGACTCAGCGCCGGCAGGCTGATGCACGCGGCCAGCCCCGCAATCAAACAAATCGCTTTGGGTAGAGACATCAGCGCCCCCCGCAACCGCCAGGCGCCTGGCAGCTCAGCGTGTTGAAGTCATACACGCCGGAGTGGCCCGGGTTGCCATCCGGCTTGGGCACGCCTTTGGGAATCAAAAACGTCACTGAATTGCCGCCATACAACCCGGCCGGGTAGGTGAAAGGCTTGAGCACCACGTAGGTGTTGTACATCGGTGGTTTGGGCGGCTTGGGCACGCCCTGCCCCGCCACCGGAGGAATGTCCCGCTGGGGCGAATTTTGCAGCACCGCATCGGCCCAGGCATCGGCATCCGCCGCAGTGGCCTTGCGCAACAGGCCCTTGCGCACGGCATCCTCAACCCCAGCGGGTCCAGCCATGGGGGCGGTCTTGTCATGGAAGGACTCGGGTGTGGTCACAGTTGAGGTCACCAGCCGGGTGCCGGCCGCCAGGGGCTCGCCGATCACCACCTTGCCTTTGTTGGCCGGAAACACCATGTCCACCGCACGGCCGAAGACACGCTTGGCCAACGGGTTCAGCGGTGCCAGGTTCTCGGGTGCTGGCGTCACATAAAAGTAGCCGCATGGCCCCCGGTTGTCGTAGGAGCTGACCAGCACAGGCGTGTCCTTTTCCAGCCCGGCCACCGCCTGGCGGTGGTAGCCACCCACCAGTACCGCCAGGATCTGCGTTCCGGGCGACCAGCCAATGTTCCAGACCGTGGGTTCGTAGGCCCCCAGCATCAGCACCACCGGCTTGCTCGGGCTGTTGACGGCCACATCCATTTGCGTGCCCTCATGGCCGCTCTGGTCGATCTGGAAAGCAAGCTTTCGACCGGAATAGGCGCCGCCCGCAAACACCGAAAAATCGGGTGGCAGCTTCAATTCGCCAAAACCACACACCGGTTTTTGCGGCAGCGCCTGCGGCGGCTGGGCCTCGGGCTGGAAGTTGAAGGGGGTGAGCGGTTCTGCCGCCCAGCCAGTCGATGCTGCGGCCACTGCAGCCACCACAACGCCAACAGCCATTCTTTCCAGATGATTTATGAACAAATACATGCCTAGCCCTCGTAATATATGCGTATACAGCTACTGAATTGATAGCTATTTCAGCACAAATTCCATTCACCACTCACCGCTTGAGTGCCGCCTGCGTGATGGCGCTTAAAGTTCCACGGGTGCTGATGAGTTCAGGCTCCAGCATCACCTCGATCAGCGTGCCCTGCTCGCGCGCCAGCGCGGCCAGCAACTCCACCTCAAACTGGTCACTGCGCTGGATGCGCACGCCGGCAAAGCCGTAGGCGCGCGCCAGCGCGGCGAAGTCGGGGTTGTTAAGCGCGGTGCCGGCGCCTTCCGTGTGCTGCGGATATTCGCGCTCCTGGTGCATGCGGATGGTCCCAAACATGCCGTTGTTGAGCAACAGGATGATGGTCTTGGCGCCGTGCTGCACAGCGGTGGCCAGTTCCTGGCCGTTCATCAGGAAGTCGCCATCACCGGCGATGGTGAAGACCGTGCGGCCCGTGACGATAGAGGCCGCAATGCCGGCCGGCACGCCGTAGCCCATGGCGCCGTTGGTGGGCGCCAGTTGCGTCTTGAAGCCCTTGGCCAGACCGCTGTAGCGGTAAAAGCGGTGCAGCCAGCTGGCAAAGTTGCCGGCGCCATTGGTCAAGACGGCATCCAGCGGCAAATGCTTTTGCACGGTGGTGATGATGCTGTGCATATCCACCAGGCCGCGCGCGGTGTCCGCCGGCAGGTCCTGGATGGGGCTGGCCTGCAGGTTGGCCCGGTAGTCGGTATTGCAGGCCTGGGTCCAGTCGAACCACGGCACACTGACGGGTGCTGCCAACACCTCCAGCGAGCGGGCGGCGGCGCGCATGCTGGCGTGGATCGCCAGGTCGGCCTGGTAGACGCGGTTCAACTCTTCGGCGCTGGCGTGGATGTGCACCAGGGTCTGGGTCGCTTTGGGTGCTTGCAGCAGCGTGTAACCGCCGGTGGTCATCTCGCCCAGGCGCGGGCCGATGGCAATCACCAGGTCGCTCTGGCGGATGCGCTGGGCCAGCGCCGGGTTAATGCCAATACCCACGTCGCCGGCGTACTGCGGGTGGTGGTTGTCAAACGTGTCCTGGAAGCGAAAGGCATTGCCCACCGGCAAGGTCCAGGCCTCGGCAAAGCGCTGCAAGGCTTGCGCGGCCTGCGGCGTCCAGCCCCCACCGCCGGCAATGACGAACGGTCGCTCCGATTTCAATAGCAGCTCACGCAGTGTCCGCAAGGCCCCGGGGTCAGTCCAGGCATCCGACGGTTCGACGCGGGCGAGCGGCTGGGGCAGCGCAGCGGTGGAGGCAAGCGGTGCCAGCGCCTGCACCAGCATGTCTTCGGGCAGCACCAGCACCACCGGGCCAGGGCGGCCATTCATGGCGGTGGCGAAGGCGCGGGCCACGTATTCGGGGATGCGGTTGGCATCGTCGATGCGCTCGACCCGCTTGGCCATGCCCTGCGTGCTGGCGCCAAAGAACACGCGGTAGTCCAGCTCCTGGAAGGCCTCGCGGTCACGCGTGTCGCTGGCCACGTCGCCCACCAGCACCACCAGCGGCGTGGAATCCTGGAACGCGGTGTGGATGCCAATCGCCGCATTGGTCGCGCCCGGCCCTCGCGTCACGATGCACACGCCAGGGCGCCCGGTCAGCTTGCCATGGGCCTCGGCCATGAAGGCGGCCCCGCCCTCCTGGCGGTTCACGACAAACTGGATGTGTTCGCGGTAGCGGTGAAAACCATCGAGCACCGCCAGAAAGCTCTCGCCGGGCACACCAAAGGCGTGGGTCACGCCCTGCTCTATCAGGCATTGCACCAGCAGGTGGCCGGCAATTTGGGGGGGTGGGAGGTCAGTCATGGCGCTTATTGTGCAGTGAAAGCGCCATTGCGCCGATCCGACAAGCACGGTGTAATGCAGGTGCGGGGTTGGGGTGGTAGAGTCGCCTCGTCGCTGGTCGTCTAGGTCGTTGGAAGCGATACTGAAATGAACAAAATGAGATCAAAAACCATGTCCACATGGTTGCGCAGCCTGCTGTTGGCACTGGCTGCGGGTGCTTTGCCAGCCATGGGGCAGGAATTGGTCATCGCTGTGACCAGTTCATCCGTCCCCTTTGCCTACATCAATCCCCAGGGCGAGCTGACGGGTTTCAATGTGGACCTGGGTAGCGCAGTGTGCGAACAGCTCAAGCGGCCCTGTCGTGTTGAAGCCATGCCCTTTCCGCAGATCATTCCCTCCGTCAGCGCGGGGCGTGCGGACTTCGGACTGGGCAACGTGCTGAAGACCGCCGAGCGGGAACGCCAGGTGGCGTTCTCCGTCCCCATCTGGCGCTCTACCTCCAGTTTTGTCGGAGCGTCTGGCACCCGGATGGGTAATCCGGCAGAGGCCATTCGTGACAAGACCGTGTGTGTGGTGGAAGGTGGCGCGCAACAGGGCTACCTGCGCACCCTGGGTGGCCTGTCTCCCCAGCTGATGCCCAAGCCCACCAACCAGGCCGTGCTGGAAAGCCTGCAACGCAATGAATGCAGCCTGGCGCTACTGCCCACCATGCAGGCTCTGCCGTTCCTGCAGTCACCTGCCGGAAAACCCTATGCGTTTGTCGGCACGCCCATGGCGAGTGACGGCCTGGGTGGCACCGTGCATGTGGTGGTGCGGCCCGACCAGCCGGCCCTGCTGAATGGTGTCAACGAAGCCATCCAGACCCTGATCCGCAACGGCACCCACGAGAAGATCAGCCGCCGCTATTTCCCGTTCAGCATCCTCTGATTCGAGCCACTGGTGCCCCCCCGCCCCCCCAATTTCCCCATCCATACCGTATCCCTGCGGCGCATGGCGCTGTGGCTGGCCATTCTGGGTGTGGTGCTGGTGATTGGCACCACGCTGATCCTAACCATGGTCAGCCTGTCGGTGATCCAGGTGGCCGAGAGCGGTGGCGAGAACTCGGCGCCACAGCAGATGGAGCGTTTGCGCGCCGTTGGCAATCTGGAGCGCCTGATCGCGCTGGGCGACCAGCTTGACAGCGAATCGGACCCCGACAAATGGCGGGCCATCGCGCTGACCATGCAGGCCCTTACCAGCCATCCGTCCCTGATGACGCTGTCCAGCAACAATGGTGACGTGGCAGCGACCCACACCACGCTGTCCAACCTGCAGTCCCTGCAAGAGTCCGCGGCGCAGCCGGCGGTTTCCGCAAGCCAGCGCCAGGACCTGCTGTCCGAGGCCCACTCCGTGTGGCTGCAGCAGCGACAGGCGCTGAAGACGCTGGCCGATGACACTGCGGTGGACATCGTCCAGCACAACACACTGGCGGCGGACGAGATCTCCAGCTCCGCGCGCAAGATCCTGTTCACCACCATCACCGGCGCGACGCTGGGGCTGACGGCCTGCGTTGGCCTGCTGTTGAGCATGCGCCGCTACTTCTTGACGCCCCTGCTCAAAATCTCGGACTTTCTGACGGGCGTGAACCGCCACCACGCTGACGTCGTGGCGCTGCCCGAGCCCAACAGCCAGGAAATGGCCGAGGTCGTGGCGGCCGTGCAGGCGCTCACCCAGGCCCAGGTCGCGCTGGAGGAAATGGCACTGCATGACCGCCTTACTGGCCTTTTCAACCGCTACGCGCTGGAAGCCCGCCTGTACCAGGCCCTGTCCCACGCCCGCCGGGACGGCCGGCGCAGTGCCTTGATGTTCATCGACCTGGACCGTTTCAAGTCGGTCAACGACACGCTGGGTCACGCCAGTGGAGACGAACTGCTGAAGATCGTCGCAGAGCGGCTGGGCAACAGCATCCGAGAGACCGATACCCTGGCCCGCCAGGGCGGTGATGAATTCATCTTGGCCGTGGACGACGTCAAGGACATCAATGCGGTCGGCATGATGGCGCAGAAGATGATTGACATGATTGCCCTGCCCATCCACCTGGGCGGCCTGGATCTCAGCATCACCGCGTCCGTGGGCATCAGCCTGTTTCCGGACGATGGACTGGATCTGAATGAACTGATGAAGAACGCCGACGTCGCCATGTACCAGGCCAAGGCCGCCGGGCGCGGCAACTTCCGTTTCTTCAACGCGTCCATGAACTCGGCGGCGCTGGAACGCCTGCACCTGGAAAACGACCTGCGACACGCACTGGAGCGGCGCGAATTTGTGCTGCACTACCAGCCTCAGGTGAATTTCGAGAGTGGCGTTGTGCAGGGCGTGGAGGCCCTGATCCGCTGGCAGCGCCCGGACGGGCAACTGGTGCCGCCGATGGAATTCATCCCCATTGCCGAAGACAACGGACTGATCATTGCGATTGGCGAATGGGTCATCCGCGAGGCCTGCCACACGCTGGCGCAGTGGCGCACGCTGGGTCACACGAAGCTGCGCATGGCCATCAACATATCGGCGCGCCAGTTCCGCAATGCGGAGCTGGTCACCGTGGTGCGCCAGGCGCTGGCGGAGTTTGACATTCCGGCGCATTGCCTGGAGCTGGAAATCACCGAGTCCGTTGCCATGGAGAACCCGCAGGAGACCGTACGCACGCTGCGGACTATCAAGGACATGGGCGTGTCCCTCGCCATTGACGACTTTGGCACCGGTTACTCGTCCCTGGCCTACTTGAAGCTGTTTCCCATCGACTACCTCAAGCTGGATCAGACCTTTGTCAAGGACATCGAGGTGAACCACAACGACGCGATGATCTGCGCTGCCGCGATCAGCCTGGCCCACAGCATGAAGCTGAAAGTCATTGCCGAGGGTGTGGAGTCCGCGGCCCAGGCTGCCTACCTGAGTGGCCAGGGCGCGGACCTCATGCAGGGCTACCTGTTCAGCAAGCCGGTCCACCGCGATCAGGTGCTGGCCCTACTGGAGAGCAATGCCGTTGCCGGCATCGGCCAGCCACCGCACTGATGCGACAGGCTTCGCTCAGACCTTGCGCGGTCGGGCCCGGTGGTAGCTACCGGTGCCCCGGTGTGCCACGGCATCGGTGGCCAGCACATCGCCCGGCTGGTAGCTGGGGCCGTGGTTCAGGCGCTCGTAGATCGGCGCAAAGTCGGTCTGGGCCAAAGCCAGCAGGTCGTCCAACTGGTCGAGCACGAAGTAGACCTCCTGGAAATCGTCGATGCGGTAGTTGGTGCGCATCACGCGTTCCAGGTCAAAGGCTATGCGGTTGGGCGAATCGCTCTGGATGGAGAACACGCTTTCCGAATACGAGGACGCGATGCCCGCGCCGTAAATGCGCAGGCCCTCGCTTTGGCGCACCAGACCAAACTCCACCGTGTACCAGTAGACCCGGGCTAGCTCGGTCAGCTTGCCCAGTTGTTGCGCGCGCAAGCCGCCCTGGCCATAGGCCTGGATGAAGTCCGCCATCACCGGGTGCATCAGCATGGGCACATGGCCAAACACGTCGTGGAACACGTCGGGTTCTTCCAGGTAGTCCAGCTCATGGGCACCGCGGATGAAGTTGCCGGCCGGAAAACGCCGGTTGGCCAGGTGGTCGAAGAACACGTCATCCGGCACCAGCCCCGGCACGGCCACCACCTGCCAGCCGGTCGCGCGCGTCAATGTCTCGGACAGTTCCTCAAAGTTCGGAATGCGGTCTGCCGACATCGGCAGATGGCGCATGCCCTCCACAAAGTCGTCGCAGGCCAGCTCGGGCAGCAGCTTCGTTTGGCGATCAAACAACGTCTTCCACACCGCATGCTGCTGCGGTGTGTATTTCTCCCAGCCCTGGTCAATGGTCCAGTCCGCTCGCTGCGGTGCCGCGGCCGGACCGGCCGCCAGCCCGTGTTTGACCTTTTCCGTCGTGGCTTCCATGTGCATCCCCTTTACTTGGCCGAGGCGGCATTGCCGACGTACCCGGCAAAGGCCTGATCGCACAACTGCGCCATGGCGATGTCGTTGTCGCTCAGGCCCTGCACGTCGTGCGTGGTCCAGGTGATGGACACACGGTTGTAGACGTTGGACCACTCCGGGTGGTGGTTGATCCGCTCGGCGGCAATGGCAATCTGCGTCATGAAGGCAAAGGCCTGCATGAAGTCCGCCAGCACAAACTGGCGGGCGATGGCGCCGCCCTGCGCATCCAGCGTCCACAGTGGCAGGCTCTGCAAACGGGCGGCGGCTTCTTCGACGTTCAGCTTGTGCATGTTCAGTCCGCCTGGATCACACCACGGCGCAACTGATCGCGCTCCATGGATTCAAACAGGGCCTTGAAATTGCCCTCGCCAAAGCCGTCATCGCCCTTGCGCTGGATGAACTCAAAGAACACCGGGCCAAACAGGGTTTGCGAGAAAATTTGCAGCAGCAAACGGCGCTCGCCCTTTGCGGTAACGCCATCCAGCAGAATGCCGCGGGTCTTCAGCGCGTCCACATTCTCACCATGGTTGGGCAGGCGGTCTTCCAGCATCTCGTAGTAGGTGGCAGGCGGCGCCGTCATCAGGGGCACACCGGCCTTGCGCAGACTGTCCAGCGTGGCAATCAGGTCATCGCTGAGCATGGCAATGTGCTGGATGCCTTCGCCGTTGAATTGCATCAAATACTCTTCAATCTGCCCGGCCTTGCCGGACGCCTCTTCGTTCAACGGGATGCGGATCATGCCGTCGGGTGCCGTCATGGCGCGCGAGGTGAGGCCGGTGTATTCGCCCTTGATGTCGAAGTAGCGGATTTCGCGGAAGTTGAAGATCTTTTCGTAGAAGGCGCCCCAATAGGCCATGCGACCGCGGTAGACGTTGTGCGTCAGGTGGTCGATGATCTTCAGACCGTGGCCCGCCGGGTGCCGGTCCACGCCATCAAAAAAGTCAAAGTCAATGTCGTAGATCGACTTGCCGTCTTCAAAGCGGTCAATCAGGTACAGCGGCGCACCGCCAATGCCCTTGATCGCGGGCAGACGCAGCTCCATCGGTCCGGGTTGGATGTCAATCGGTTGTGCGCCCAGTTCCAGGGCGCGGGCATAGGCCTTGTGCGAATCCTTGACCCGAAACGCCATGCTGCAGGCACACGGGCCATGTTCGGCCGCAAAGTAGGCCGCGTGGCTCTTGGGCTCGCGGTTGATGATGAAGTTGATATCGCCCTGGCGGTACAGGTCCACATCCTTGGAGCGGTGGCGGGCCACATGCACAAAGCCCATCTGCTCCAGCGCGGGTTCCAGCACGCCGGGCGTGGGGGATGCGAACTCGACAAACTCAAACCCCATGAGTCCCATCGGGTTGTCAAACAAATCAGCCATAGCGGTGCTCCTCGGTACTTTTTGTGAAGGCTTGATTGTGGTCAAGCTGGCGCGCACGGTGTACGCGAGTTGCGCCTGCAAAGGCTAAACATATGCATAATTCATGCATGAATCAAGAAAAATATGATGATTTGCTGCTCGACAAGTTCGATATCAGCTTGCTTGCTGCACTGCAAAAGAATGCGCACGCCACCAACCAGCAGGTCGGCGAGCAGATTCACCTGTCAGCATCGCAGGTGAGCCGGCGCATTCAGCGGCTGGAGAGCAGCGGCATCATCCGCCGCTACGTGGCGCTGCTGGACCCCGCCTCACTCGGTCTGGGCGTGCGCGCCATCAGCTACGTAACGCTGAGCCGCCATGGGGGTGATGAGGGGTTGGCCTTTGAGCGCGAGATTGCCGCCATTCCCGAGGTGCTGGATTGCTACTCGGTGGCCGGGGAGTCGGACTACATCCTGCAAATCGTCGCGGCGGACCTGGGCGTGCTGTCGGAATCGGTACTGCGGGTGCTGACGCGCATCAAGGGCGTGGCCAATATCCGCTCCAACATCGTGCTGAACTGCATCAAGTCGAGCACCGAGTTGCCGCTGGGGCATATTGGCCGGGCGGACGGCGCGGCGCGCAAGGTGCGCATCGCCGGTTGAAGTCAGCCCTGGGGTTCGGCCTGGCCCTGGTGAAACCGGATCAGGTTGCGTCCATCTTCCTTGGCCTGGTACATGGCCGAATCAGCCCGGTCGATCAACTCGTCCTGTGACGCTTCATGGCCGGTGAAAACCACAACCCCCAGACTGGCGGTGCAGTGGTGTTTAATCGTGGCAGGCAGTGGATCGGATTCCGCTGCACGCAGCACATAGGGCTCTGCCAGGCTCCTTCGTATCACTTCCGCAATGGCCCCGGCTTCTGCAATGGACTCGCCCCGGCCCGTACTCAATTCGTTGAGCAGCACCACAAATTCGTCACCACCAAAGCGGGCTACCGTGTCAACCTCTCGCACGCAGGCTTTCAAGCGCCGGGCCACTTCAATCAGCAACAAGTCGCCGACCCCGTGCCCGTGCGCATCATTGAGGGGCTTGAAGTTATCCAGATCAAGGAAGAGCAAGGCACCGTGGCGGTGACTGCGCTTGCTGGATGACATGGTCTGTATGAGGTGATCCACCAGTAAGCGCCGATTGGCCAACCCAGTCAACGTGTCATGGAACGCCAGTTTGCGCACCTGGTCTTCGAGCAGTTTGCGCTGCGTGATCTCACGCGTAATGCCGTGATAACCCACGATGACGCCCTGCGCGTTGCGGTCCGGCTTGGACAGCACTTCGCCCCAAATCGTTCGGCCATCCTTGCAGACATGTTCCACTTCAAAGGTGATGAATCCCTGCGCATCGGACGACACGTCCGAGACCTGCCGTTGGTGCAACAGCTTTTTCACAATCGCCACTCCGGCATCGTTGAACATGTCAAACACATGGCGTCCAATCACCTCGTGCGCCTGGTAGCCCCGCAGGCGCTCATCGGCCGGACTGATGTACAGGATTCGCAGGTCGGCGTCGGTCTTCCAAATGACGTCCAGCGCGTCCTCCGTCAGCAAGCGATAGAGGGCTTCGCTGTCATGCAGGGCCCGTGTACGCTCCTCCACCAGAAGTTCCAGCGAACGGGTGCGTTCGCGCAGATTGGTCAGGGGATAGACCTCACCCTCCTGGGCCTGCTGGTAGGGAATCGAAATCCCGCTGTGCACAATCTTCCAGTCCGGGCCTTCAAGGCGAAACACCAGAACCAGCCGAGCAACCTCGCTCGAAAAACCCTTGACCTCAATCGGAAGGTGGATGTGAAAGAAAGC
This sequence comes from Burkholderiales bacterium, assembly GCA_038327925.1. GTDB lineage: Bacteria > Pseudomonadota > Gammaproteobacteria > Burkholderiales > Burkholderiaceae_C > Allorhodoferax. The sequence continues at coordinate 21,342 of JBBQLM010000009.1, forward strand.
CGTTGCTATGACCACATCGTCGCTGATGTCCTGCAGCGACAAGTCCAGCATCTCGATGCGGATTCGCCCGGGAACCTGTGCAAAGTCCTGCCGGGTGACCTTGATCCATTCATCCCTGTCCTTGACCAGGACATCCCCGCTACCGGCATAGCCGCTGAAGTTGTCGCTGAAATGGGTCGTCAAACGGTCATCCCGCGAGGCGTACATCTCGATGTACTCCTCAAACAGCGAACGAATTTGCCGCTGGCGGTCGGGGTGCGGGGTACCAGCATTCATGTGCGTCAATTATGAAAGATTTCACATGGGCTGTGCGAACAAAAGCCGGCCCAACGCGCCAAAAATGTGGGGCCATCAACCGGGTGGAACTGCAGTGCACCACTCCTGGCGCATCACATAGTCAAACAAATACTCCGAGAAGCGCTGCGCCGCCGGTGACAGCGGTCGGTCCCTGCGGGTGAAGACGAAGAACTTGCGCCGCGCCACCGGGTCCACCAGGGGCCGACTCTCCAGCTTGTGCAGACGGATCAGGCTGCTCGCGTACGGCAGACAAGTCGTCACGCCAAGACCGGCGCTGACCATGGCGAAGGCGGTGGTCATGAAACCCACCTCATTGGCCGGGTTGAGTGCCTCGTCGTGCAGGGATTCGTGCAGGTCCACACGCAGGCGGTGCGTGAACTCGCCCTTAAGCGCAATCACCGGGTAGCGCAGCGCGTCGTCCCAGGTGACGCGCTTCTTTTTCTTTAAGGGGTGGTCTGGACGGAACACCACGACAAACGGAATCTCAAACAGCGTCCTGGCGTCGATGTCGGCAGACGATTCCCGCTCCGGCCCCACCGCAAAATCCACCTCGCCGCTGTGCACCTTGGGCAGCACGTGCTCCACCATGCAGTCCAGCAGGCGGATCTCGATGTCCGGGTATTGCTGTTTGAACCCGGCAATCACCTCGGGCAACACCGAAGCCGACATCAGTTGCGGTGCCGCAATGCGCACCAGCCCGCGCTTCAGCGCCTTGAGGTCGGCAATGGTGTCCAGCGCGCCATCCAGGTCCTGCAACAGACGCGCGGCCAGCGGGTAAAACTCGCGGCCCACCTCGGCCAGGCCGACCTTGCGCGTGCTGCGGTTGACCACCTGCACGCCCAGCGTCTGCTCCAGTTCCTTGATCAGGCCGCTCAGCGCAGACTGGGTCACGTGCAGGCTGGCGGCGGCATCGGTGAAGCTGCCGGTTTCGGCCAGCGCCACAAAGGCCCGCAATTGGCGCAAGGTGATATTCATAACTTAAACCAATAAATTCATCATAAAAATCTGTTTGAATGATAGATCAAACTCCTCTTTAATCGCTCCCATAGTCCGGCAATGGGTTGCCGGACCGTCCCACCACAACAAGCCAGGAGACCACCATGCTGATCCAGAAAATCCACCACGTTGCCTACCGCTGCCTGAATGCCAAAGAGACTGTGGAGTGGTACGCCAAGCACCTGAACATGAACTTCGTGCTGGCCATCGCGGAAGACGCCGTACCCTCCACCGGCGCGGCCGACCCCTACATGCACGTCTTTATCGACGCCGGTGCCGGCAACATCCTGGCCTTCTTCGAGTTGCCCAACAGCCCGACCATGGGCCGCGACGCCAATACACCCGCCTGGACCCAGCACCTGGCCTTTGAAGTGGCGACCATGGACGAACTGCTGGCCACCAAGGCCAAGCTGGAGGCCGATGGCATCGAGGTGGTGGGCGTGACCGACCACACCATCTTCAAATCCATTTACTTCTTCGACCCCAGCGGCCACCGCCTGGAGCTGGCCTGCAACACCGCCACCCCGGCCATGATGAAGGCTCTGGATGAGGTGAAGTGGGACATGATCAACGAGTGGGACCGGACCAAGAAGGCGCCCAAGCACGCCGCCTGGATGCACGACGGCAAGGGTTTTGTGGCTGCCTGATCGTCCCTGCAAAGCGACCATCCCATGTTTATTCGACTGACCCAGGCGGTCACCCGCGCGCTGGAGCTGACCATCGTGGCCTGTCTGGCCGCCATGGCACTGCTAGTGTTTGGCAATGTGGTGCTGCGTTACGGTTTTGATTCCGGGATTGCCGTGTCCGAAGAGCTGTCACGCCTGCTGTTTGTATGGCTGGTGCTGCTGGGTGCGATTCTGGCGTCACGCCAGCACGCGCACATCGGCTTCGACACCCTGGTCAAAAGCCTGCCCCCAAAATGGAAAAAGGCTGCAATCACCTTCACCGGTCTGCTGATGCTGGCAGCCTGCGTGATCTTTGTCGTGGGTGGCTGGCAGCAAACCAACATCAACCTGGACAACAGCTACCCCGTGCTGGGCATCTCCTACGCCTGGCTGCATGGCTCGGCCATCGTCTTTGGGGTGGGCATGGGCATCAGCATTCTCTTCAACATCTGGGATGCGTTGACCCAACCCCATACCGACGAAGAACTAAGCATGACACTGAACCTGGGCGAACGCATTGAAGCGGAGATCGAACAGGTCTCCACCCACCACGGCAAGGGGCCAAGGCCATGAGCGCAGCCATCTTTCTGGGCACGCTGCTGGGTGCCATTGCCCTGGGCATGCCAATTGCCTTTGCGCTGCTGTTCTCGGGCATTGCCATCATGCTGGTGCTGGGGCAGTTTGACCCGCAGATCGTGGTGCAGAACACCATTGGCGGCGCCGACAACTTTGTACTGATGGCCGTGCCCTTCTTCATCCTGGCGGGTGAATTCATGAACGCAGGTGGCCTGTCCAAGCGCATTGTGGATATGGCCGGCGCCTTTGTCGGGCATCTGCGTGGTGGCCTGGGCTATGTAGCCATCATCGCCGCAGTGCTGCTGGCCAGCCTGTCCGGCTCGGCCGTGGCAGACACGGCAGCATTGGCGGCCATTCTGGTGCCCATGATGCGCTCTGCGGGCTATGACGTGGGCCGTGCCTGCGGGCTGATGGCGGCCGGCGGCATCATCGCACCGGTGATTCCACCATCCATTGGCTTCCTGCTGTTTGGCGTGGTGGCCAATGTCTCGGTGACCAAGCTGTTCTTTGCCGGCATGGTGCCCGGTGTGATGATGGGACTATCTCTGGTTTCAGCCTGGTGGCTGGTGTCGCGCCGCGAGAACACGCAACTCACGCCCAAGTTGCCCTGGAGTGCGCGCATGGCGCTGCTGGGCAAGGGCTTCTGGGCCCTACTGCTGCCGGTCATCATCATTGGCGGTCTCAAATTCGGCATCTTCACGCCGACCGAGGCCGCTGTGGTGGCGGCCATGTATGCCATGTTTGTGGGCGTGGTCGTGTACCGCGAACTGAGCCTGAAGGACGTTTATCACAGCCTGCTGATCACCGCGCGCACCACAGCCGTGGTGTTGCTGCTCGCGGCCATGGCCATGGTGGCGTCCTACATGATCACGATTGCCGACATCCCGGGCCAGGTGGGCGAGTGGATGCAGGTGTTTGCCGGCAACCAGTTGCTGCTGGTCACTGCCATGATGGTGGTGGTGTTCCTGGCCGGCATGGTGCTCGATTTCATCCCCATCGTGCTGATCTTCACGCCGGTGTTTCTGCCGATTGCCATCCAGGCCGGTGTGGACCCTGTCTACTTCGGCGTGATCTTCATCATGAACTGCTCCATTGGCATGATCACACCGCCTGTGGGCGTGGTGCTCAACGTGGTCAGCTCCATTGGCAAGATCAGCATGCCGCAAGCCATCCGGGGGGTGATGCCCTTTCTGCTGGCCGAATCCGTCGTGCTGGTGGCACTGATCCTGTTCCCCGCCCTCGTCACCGTGCCCGCCGGCTGGTGGCGCTAGACCGTCCTCGCTTCCCACATACAACAACCCAGGAGACCTACCCATGAAAACCACTCTCATCGCCAAACTCACCGGTATCGCACTCGCCACGCTGCTCAGCGCATCGGCCTTCGCGGACGTCACTGCCAAGTTCGCGGTGACGCTGTCCGACAAGACCCACCAGGGCCAGGGCGTTGCCCGCTTTGTGGAACTGGTCGACAAGAAAAGCCAGGGGCGCATCAAGATCAAGCCCTTTTACAACGGCTCTTTGGGCAATGACGTGCAGGTCACCTCCTCACTGCAGGGCGGCACCATCGAATTCACCGTGCCCCAGACCAGCACGCTGACCGGCATGGTCAAGGAATTCGAAATTCTGGATTTCCCCTTCCTGTTTGCCAATGAACAGGACGCTGAAAAAGTGCTCGACGGCGCCACCGGCCAGAAGCTCTTGGACAAGCTGCCCGCCAAAGGCCTGATCGGCCTGGCCTATTGGGAAAACGGCTTCTTCAACGCCACCAACAGCAAGCGCCCGATCCAGAAATGGGAAGATTTTCAGGGCCTGAAGTTCCGCGCCGTTCAGGCCAAGATTTCGCAGGAAACGGTGAAGGCTCTGGGTGCCAACCCCGTGCCGCTGGCCGTGCCCGAGCTGTACACCGCGCTGGAAACCCGCACCGTGGACGGCCAGGGCACGCCGTCGGCCGTGATCGCCGCGCTCAAGCTCAATGAGGTGCAGAAATACCTGTCGCTGACCAAGCATTCCTACGGCGCCTTCCTGCCGCTGGTGTCCAAGAAGTTCTGGGACAGCCTGCCACCCGCTGACCAAACCATCCTGCGCGAAGCCGCGGTCGAGACCCGCGCCTTCCAGCGCGGTGTGGCCCGTGAGCAGGCCAAGAGTGCCGAGGCCAGCATGGCATCCAAGGGCTTGCTGATCAACGACATCACACCGGCCGAGCGCCAGCGCATGCGCGCCCAGGTCAAGCCGGTGTGGGACATGTTTACCAAGGACGTGGGCGCCGATCTGGTGACGGAAGTCACCGGACAGCTCTCCAAGTAATCACAACCAACAGCCAACCAGCGCAAGAACAGGACGCACGCAGTGACGCCATTGAACGAGACCCACAACCCGCCGCTCACCAGTTGGGTCGCATCGGCCAACACGCCGGACACGGATTTCCCCATCCAGAACCTGCCGTTTGGCGTGTTCCGGCGTTTGGGTAGCGTTCAGGGCTTTCGCGTAGGGGTTGCCATTGGTGACGCCATTCTGGACCTGACGGCCGCCCGTGCCGCGGGTGCCTTCACCGGCAACGCGCTCACGGCCTTGCAGGCCTGCTGCGCACCCACGCTGAATTCGTTCATGGACCTGGGTCCTGCGGCCTGGTCGGAACTGCGCCTGGCGCTGTCACGCGCCCTGCGCGAAGGCTCGCCATCGCAAGCGCTGTTAGCCACCTGCCTGATACCCCAGGAACAGGCGGAGTACGCCGTGCCCGCGCGCATTGGCGACTACACCGACTTCTACACCTCGGTCCACCACGCCACCAACATCGGCAAGCTGCTGCGCCCGGACAACCCGTTGCTGCCCAACTACAAGTGGATTCCGATTGGCTATCACGGCCGCTCTTCCAGCATTGGCATCTCTGGCCAGGAGGTGCGCCGCCCGGTCAGCCAGGTGATGCGCCCGGGCGCCACCGAGCCGGTGCTGGCGCCCAGCGCCCGCATGGACTACGAGCTGGAAGTCGGCATTTATCTGGGCAAAGGCAACACATTGGGTGAGCCCATTGCCATGGACGACGCCGAGCAGCATGTGTTCGGCCTGTGCCTGTTCAACGACTGGTCGGCACGCGACGTGCAGGGTTGGGAATACCAGCCGCTGGGCCCGTTCCTGGCCAAGAACTTCGCCAGCACCGTGTCCCCGTGGATCGTGACCATGGAAGCGCTGGCACCGTATCGCCAACCCTGGACCCGCGCCGATGGCGATCCACAACCCCTGCCCTACCTGGACTCTGCTGACCTTCGCCAGCACGGCGCCATCGACATTGAGCTGGAAGTCTTCATTCAAAGTGCCAGGATGCGTGCGCAGGGCCTGTCGGCGCACCGCGTCTCGCACAGCAATTTCCGTGATGCGTATTGGTCCGTCTCGCAAATGGTGGCGCACCACACCGTCAATGGCTGCAACCTGCAAAGTGGCGACCTGCTTGGCAGCGGCACGCAGTCTGGCCCCAGCCCTGATGAAGCAGGCTCGCTGATGGAACTGTCCCTGGGTGGCAAACAGCCCCTGAGCCTGCCCGGCGGCGAGACGCGCACCTTTCTGGAAGATGGCGACACGGTGATTTTTCGCGGCGCCTGCCAGGCCAGCGGCGCGGCGCGCATCGGCTTTGGCGAAGTGCGCGGCACCCTGCTCCCGGCCCGCGCACTGGTTTGATGGAGGCGCTGCCCATGCTCCAGCTCTACAGCTACTTTCGCAGTTCCGCCTCCTACCGGGTGCGCATCGCGCTCAACCTCAAGGGCCTGCCCTACACCTATGTCCCGGTGCACCTGCTGCAAGGCGGCGGCGCCCAGCACGCGCCCGAATACCACCAACTCAACCCGGCCGAGCTGGTGCCAACCCTTGTCACGGATGACGGGCACGCTCTCGGCCAGTCACTGGCCATCCTGGAATACCTGGATGAAACCCATCCCCAGCCCGCGCTGCTGCCACGCGACGCCCTGGGCCGCGCCCGGGTGCGCGCCCTGGCTCAAACCATCGCTTGTGAAATCCACCCACTGAACAACCTGCGCGTACTGCAGTATCTGGAGCGCGACCTGAAGGTGGACGAAGCCACCAAGGCCAACTGGTACCGCCACTGGATCACGCTGGGCTTTACCGCGCTGGAGGCCATGCTCTCCCAGAGCCCGGACACCGGCACGTTTTGCCACGGCAACACACCGGGTCTGGCCGACTGCTGCCTGATTCCGCAGATTGCCAATTCGCGGCGCTTCCACACACCGCTAGACGCCTTTCCAACCATACGGCGGATTGAAGCGGCTTGTCTGGCGTTGGATGCATTTGCCAAGGCGGCGCCGCAGTTGCAGCCGGATGCGGCGTAACTTCGGGCTTTTTCCTTTTGCTTGATGTGGCAGAGCCATGGCTTGGGGCATAGGCCCCAAACTCTGGGGTGGCGTTGAAGCACTTCTCGTCTATCGACAGGCTGTTCTGAGGCGGGAGCGGTCATCCAGATTGGTGCTCCATTGCGACAAAAGCCAGTCGGAATGCGCTAGGCTTCGCTGCGACTTTGTCGTTTCCAATATATCTGAACATTCACTCAGTCGCGAGACGTAAGCACATGATTTCCATAGAAAATCTCGGAATTCTTCTGCCGTGTTATCCGACTGGTTGTCATGTTATCCCGCAAAACTGCGGGATACATCAACGTAGGCGTCACCTTTTCCACACACGATCGCTTGAGCCATCACTATGAGAGTGCTAATTTCTACAGCAGGCAGCCACGGCGATGTACTGCCGTTCGTTGCACTGGGTCGAGAGTTCGCTGCTCGCGGGCACGAAGTCATTCTTTATGCAAATCCGTTTTTCCGCAGCTACACAACGGATTCTGCAATTCGCTTCGTACCCATAAGTACGGTCGAGAAATATTCCTCACTATTTGGCGAACTGTCAGACGGCGACCCAAGCCGCGCCTTCAAGCGTGTAGCAATGGAGTATGCCGAGATTTGCCCAGAATACTACCGGGCCATGAAAGCGGATGTCATTCCCAGCAATACGATAGCTATCGGAAATTCATTGTTGTTTTCTCCTCGCTTGCTGAGAGAAACCGACCGCGTTCCTTGTGCAACCGTTCACTTGGCACCGTCCGTCTTTCGGTCGAATGTGAGGCCGCCGCGACTGGTTCCAAATTGGATTACATCGCGCACACCATCTCTGCTGAAGCGGACGGCTTGGTGGATGCTTGACAAGACTTTCTATGATCCAAGCTTCACGGTCCCACTCAACAAATATCGGGCCGAGCTCGGGTTGCCTAGTGTCAATCGGATATTCCGTTCCTGGATTCACGAGGCAGACTGCGTAGTTGGATTGTTTCCGGACTGGTTCGGCGAACCCCAAAGCGATTGGCCTGAACACGTGACTCTAGCCGACTTTCCTTTATACGATCACGGCAATCGAGCCTCCTTCTTGCCGAGCCTCGAAGAATTTTTAAGAGACGGTCAGCCGCCAGTCGCCTTCTCGGCGGGAACAGCCACGGCCACTGCGCATGAATTCTTCAAGACGTCTGTTGAAGCCTCAGAGGCTGCCGGGTTGCGGGCGATTCTCCTGACGCATTTCCGACAGCAAGTTCCGGCTTCATTGCCCAAGGGTGTGATTCACGTCGACTATGCCCCTTTTGGTAGCTTGCTGCCCAAGCTTGCCGCATTCGTTCATCACGGCGGCATAGGCTCCACCAGCCAAGCGTTGCGTGCAGGTGTTCCACAACTCATTCGGCCTGTCGCTTATGATCAGTTTGATAATTCCGCCCACGCAGTGCGCCTTGGCGTGGCACAAGAAGTTTTGCCAAAGCAGTATGTCCCTCATGTTGTTGCAGGTGCACTTAAGAAGCTAACCACCGACAGCTCGTTGAATCAGCGTTGTCAGCAGGTCGCGACCCGATTTACCAATTGCAATTCAATCGTCACGGCCTGCGACTCGATTTTGAGCCGCCTTTGCGGTGACGCCCAACCCTGCGGTGCAGGGGACGCTGCGCAATGAAGCCGCGCACCGCCCCTGACCTTGAACGTTGAACTTCCGCGCTACTAGCGTTTGACCGTCCCGAACAAGGTGGAGCCCACACACCACCCCGGAAAAATCGGAAGATCACACAGCGTCTGATCCCGTCGCAACTTAGCCGCAAGGACGACACATCCCACCCAACCGTCCAAGAATGAGCTGCTGCCTGCGACAGCCCCAATCAGGCCACCGCCCCTAATCCAACCACCCCTGCCAACCCCACCCCAGGCGGCGCCACATAGTCCGCCACCACCCACGCCCGGCTCGGATGCGATGACGCCTCCTGCAACAACTCCAGCACCAGGGCAATCGACGCCCTATCCAGCGCGGCAAAGGGTTCATCCAGCAGTGTGACGGCAGCGCCACTGGCCAATGCGCCAGCCAGGAAGACCTTGCGCTTGGTGCCGGTGGACAGCATGTAGAGCGACTTGGGCAGATGGGACTCCAGCGCCAGCCCGGCTATCAGGTCCGTCAGTAGTTCATCGGCAAACGCCAGGTGCTGTTTACGCAGGCCATCCCAATAGGCTTGGGGCGTCAGCGCGTCGAAGGCCTGCGTGCGCGGGTCTACCCAAGCGATTTGGTTGCGGTAGGCCTGGGGTTGTTCCTGGAGCGAAATGCCGTTGACTTGCAGGGTTCCGCTCTGCGGAGCCAGCTCGCCAGCCAGCAGGCGCAGCAGTGTGGTCTTGCCGGTGCTCTCGTCGCCGCCGACCCAGATCACGCCCGACGCTATGTCCGCAGACCAGTTGAAAAACAGCGCCGGTTGCCTGGGGAAGCCAAAGCCCAGGCTGCGGGCCTGCAACACAACGCTTGGCGCGGCCATTGCAGGTCTGTCCCCTGCTGAAAGTTAAGCGGCGCTGGCCGGCTTGTGGGCCAGCATGCGGCGCACGGCGCGGGGGTCCATGCCGTACATGTCGGCGAACTCTTCCACCGTCTTGCCGCTGGCCTCATACGCACGCAGCAGGGCCTCGCTCTTGGCGGCGCGGGCCTCGGCCTCGGGCAGGGCCTCGTCCAGCACGGCGTTGGCGGCCTCGTCGCGGCTGCGCACCAGCTCGGCGTAGGCCAGGGGCGTCAGGCCGGATGCCTCCAGCGCCTGCACGATGCGAGCGATCAGCTTGGGGCGCAGGTCTTCCTTGCTGCGGGTCTGGCGGCGGCGGAAGGTTTCCAGCAGTGCATGGTGCACATGCTCGGGCGCCATGGCTTCCACCGCAGTGCCTTGCAGGTCATGGCGCTGCTGACCCGATGCCACCGCCGTCAGGTAGCGGGTGGAGCGGGTGTGAAAGGACAGCGCCGCCTTCAGGATGTCCCGCTCAAAGGCCTCGGGGTGCGCATCCAGCAGGTCCTGAAAGATGCCGCGCTTGAGTGGCAGGAACTCGGCACCAAAGAGCTTGGGGTACAGGGCCGCCAGCTTCTCCAGCGCCGGGAATACATCGGGCTTGGCGGGCCGTTTGGCGGCAGGCGCAGCCGCAGCTTGGGCCGCAACAGGGGTTTCAACCGTTTCGGCGGGTAGTGTCTCGGTGTCGGTCATGGAATGGTCGGAGTTTGCGGGCGAAAAAGCCCTCCATCATGCCAGCTTTGACTCAGGCCCCCTATGCCCGGACTGTGCGCACCCCCACGCCCAGCGCCGCGCCCACGCTCAAAAGCAGCACCAGCGCGGCTCCCAGCAGGGTTGCGCCATACCAGCCACGGTCCATGAATACCCCAAACACAATGGGTGAAATGGCAAAACCGGTGTCCAGCCCCGAATACACCAGGCCATAAACACGGCCGGTGGCGCCCTTGGGCGTGGCCTTTTTGATCATCATGTCGCGCGACGGACCGCCAATGCCGATGGCAAAGCCGGTGATGGCCAGCACCACCATGGTGGCCTGTGCACCCAGCAGACCGGTGCCGCACAGGGCCAGCAGAATGGCACCTGCGGTCATGGAAATGGCAACTACGCGGTCGCTGTGGGTCGCGCGGGTTGCCACGAAGCCACCCACAAACATGCCCACCGCGCCACACAGCATGTAGGCGGTGATGGTGTAGGTAGCCGCCTCAAAGCTGATGCCATGCATGGCCTTGAGGATGGACACCGCAAAGCTCTGCACCACGGCCAGCGTCATGGTGGACAGCAAAAAGAAGCCAAAGCACCACCACACCACCGGCAGCTTCATGAAGGCCATGTCGTGCTCGGCGTGGCCCTTGGCCACTGCATGCGGGTCGCGGTGCGCAACTTGGGTTGAGAGTTTGTCGCGGTTGAACACCAGCAGCGTCAGAATGCCCGCATACAACAGCGCAGCGGCCACATAGGCGTTGCGCCAACCAATCGTGGCACCCAGCCCGGCAAAGAACACCGGCGCCGCCGCCCAGCCCAGGTTGCCGGTCAGGCCATGGGCGCTGAAGGCATAGCCCAGGCGCGATGCCGAGACACGCTGGTTCAGGATGGTGAAGTCCACCGGGTGGAAGGTGGCGTTGCCCAGCCCGGCCAATGCGGCCACCAGAATCAGCCCGGCATAGCCGGTGACCAGCGAAGCGCATACGCAAGCCACAATGAAGATGCCCAACGCCACAAACAGCAGGGGCCGCGCACCCAAGCGATCCACCACAAAGCCGGCACTGGCCTGGCCCACGCCGGACACCACAAAGAACGTGGTCATCAGCAGACCCAGCTCCGAGTAGCTCAGGCCAAACTCCTTCATGAACACCGGAAACAGCAGCGGCAGTAGCAGGTGGCCAAAGTGCGAGCTGGCATGCGCCAGGCCGACCAGCCCGATGATGCTGGCGTCCTGCCGCAGGGGGACGGCGGAAGCGGTGGAGTCGAGGGTGGTTGCAGTCATAAAGGCAATGGTACTGCGCAACCACAAGCTCACCAGGCTTCGTACCCAGGCCCGTCGAAAACACTATCAAAACAGTAGCAGACTACCCTTATTTCACGAGGGCAGAGCACGCAAATACTTGCTCTCGAACAAATCAGCCGGTACTGCCGGGCTAAACAGGTAGCCTTGCATCTCGTCACATCCCAGCATCCGCAGCAGGCGCAACTGGTCGTCGCTATCCACGCCTTCGGCAACGACTTTCAGTTTCAGCGCATGGGCCAGGTTGACGATGGTGGACACCAGCGCCAGGCCTTCGGGCGATGCGGTCATGTCCAGCACAAACGAACGGTCGATCTTCAGCGTGTCCACCGGGAACTTGGCCAAGTAGCTCAGCGAAGAGAAGCCGGTGCCAAAGTCGTCGATAGCAACGGTAAGACCCATGGCGCGGATGGCCTGCAGACTGGCAATGCTGTGCTTGACATCTTCCATGATCAGGCTCTCGGTGATTTCCAGCTCCAGTCCGGCTGCAGCCTGCGGGTCAATGGCAATGGCTTCCCGCACTTCGGCGATGAAGTCGCGATCACGCAATTGCAGGGGCGAGACGTTGACAGCAATCCGCACCACCGGCAGGCCTGCAGCGCGCCATCGCAAATAGTCGGCAACTGCCTGGCGCAATGCCCAGCGACCCACCGCATGGATGAGGCCAGTCTCTTCCAGCACCGGGATGAACTGGCCTGGTGGCACCAGGCCAGTACGCGGGTCGTTCCAGCGGATTAACGCCTCGGCACTGGTCATCTGGCCACTTCCGAGGTTGACCTTGGGCTGGTAGTACAGTAAAAATTCGCCGCGCTCCAAGGCCAGGCGCAGCTGGTTTTCCAACGCCACCTTGCCGGCAACGGCCTGCGTCAGCTGGGGCGTGTAGAACAGGTACCGATCACCGTGTGCCTTGGCCTGCTTCAGCGCAGCCTCGGCGTTGCGGAACAGGGTATCGGCATCGGCACCATCGTTGGGCAGCAAAGCCACGCCCACCTTGGTGCCAATGCGCAGCACCGCCTCGCCCAGAACGAACGGATGTTCCTGAAAGGCCTCCAGCCTGGTCTCCAGAAAACGCTCCAGATCTCCATCGCGACGCATCACTGGCATCACGGCCGCAAATTGGTCCGCACCCAGACGGGCAAGCAGGTTCACGTCACCGGCGTTGTGCGTGAGCCACTGGGCGACCTGGCGCAACAATTCGTCGCCAACCACCTGCCCCAGGCTGTCATTGATGTTCTTGAATCGCTCCAGATCAATCAAGAACACCGCAAGCCCGTGGCCCGCCGTCACTGCGCTACGGGCGTATTGAGCCAGGCGCTCCAGAAACAGCCGCTGATTGGCCAGCCCGGTGAGCACATCGTAGTAGGCCAGGTAGTCAATGCGCTCCTGCTTTTCGATATGGTCCATGGCAAACGACACGTCGCCCGCCAGCTCGGTCAACAGGGTCAACTCCTCTGCGCGGAAGAAATCCGGCTCGCTGGCGTACAGCAACAGTGTGCCGACCGCATTGCCTCCAACAATCAACGGCAGGATGGCTAGCGAGTTGACTCCTGAATCGACGTACTTCTGGCGAAAGACGACCTCCACGCTGCCCTGCAGGTCATTGACGACGACTGCCTTCTTCTGGGTGATGGCCCGCTCCAACAGGGTACTGCCGAGCCGACCACTGTCCATCGACGAAAAATAGTTTTCGAGTGCGACGCGAAACGCCTCATCGACTCCCGACGAGGCAGCCAGTGCAACTTTTTGGGTGCGCAGGTCCGCAATGGCAATCAACGCCATATGAAAGCCGCCCGCCCCAACCGCGACGCGACAGGCCTCGTCGAACAACGTAGCACGGTCCCGCACCCGAACAATCAGCGTGTTGATGCCACTCAGCGTGGCATAGACCCGGTTCAGGTAGGCAACCCTTTCCTCCGCTGCCTTGCGCGCACTGATGTCCATGTGCATGACAACCACGCCGTTCGGATGGTCCTCGAACAACGGAGTCACCGTCATCTGGAACCAGCGCTGTTCGGTGGGCGAGTGGCAAGGGTATTCCAGTGCAAAGCTCGGTATAAGGCCGCCCAATACGGAGCGGATGCCGGCCGCCACGGGCAGGGCCTCTCCGCAAGACTCCCCATGGGCTGTATCGCAGACCAGTAAGTAGTTCTGCCCCACCGCGAAGCCGATGCCGGAATAACCATTGGCGGTGGCAAAACGCCGCCACGCTTCGTTCACCGCCATGATGCGCCCCTGGATGTCCAACAGGGCAATATGTGCCGGCAGCGCGTTGAGGATGGCCTTTTGCTTGGCCGCCTCACTCAGGCGCAGGTGGTCCTGCGCGTGGCGCAGCAAGAACGTTGCGCCTTCGCGGTTGGCAACGGTATCAACCTGCCCTGCGGTCAGCACCTCCAGGCGCTGGCCGGTCGCATGCAGGGTCTCAATCAGAGCCAGCACTTCCTCGGTCAGTGCCTGCGGGGGAACAGGTGGTGCAATCATGTGACGCCGCCATCCAGTTCCAATGCGCGCAACACCACGGCGGTCTGGCTCAGTGTGCCCACAATGCGGCGCACCGGCAGCGGCGCCAGACGAATCAACGTCGGTGTCATGAAAATGCCATCAGCCAAGGCGCGCTGGGGCTCCTTGAATACGTCCACCAGGTCAATCTCATACCGGTCAGCCAGATACGTGCGGCACAGTGCCATCAGGTTGACTTGGGCCTGGGCGGAATTGAGCGCGTCGTCTGCAACATACAAGCGGAATTTGAAGACCACCGGCCGGCTCATGGCGTGCTCCCGACGGTCCCGGGCGGTGTGGCATCCGCACCGCGCAGTTCCTCCAGCCGGGTGCGGTCGCGCGACACATCCCCGGCACGGCTCTTCGAGCTGCTAAGCAGCAGTGCCTTCTCGATCTGCTTGGCCACCAGTTCGGTCTGCAGCGACTTGACCCGGACTTCCAGCTCCGCCTCTTCAGCGTCCAGGCGAACCTTCTTCAGCTTGGCAGCCACCTCGGCGGCCTCGGCTGCCACCCGCTCGGCGCGTTCCTTCTCCCAACGCAGGGTGCCCATCAGCACTTCACCGCCAGCGGTGTAGATGTCGGCGAGCGTGACGCCGGTGTCGCTCAGAATCAGCTCGCGCACCTGGTTGGAATGCGCCGTGCCGCGTGACTTGATGATCGACAGGCCGCGGTTACGCTCACCGGACTGCACCAGGTAGTTCAGGTGAATCCAGGTGTCCACCAGGGTTGAGATTTGCAGTGGCGAACTGCCCTCCGCCGGGCTGGACATCTCGTCGAGCAGGCGCGTGCAAAGCAGGGTCGTGCCGTCGGCCTTGGACCAGTCGATCAGCCGTTCCGCCACGCTGTGGGCTGTCAGGTCCGTCCCGGATTTGGACCAGGTGGACACCGGGTCTATCACCAGGCAGCGGGCCCGGTGCTCCCGCGCCAGCGCCTTGATGCGCACCAGGTAGGTCTCGGCACTGCCGGTGATGGCGCGTGCGGACACCATGCGCAAGGTTCCATTTTTCACAAAACGGTCCAGCCGGATATCCACCGAGGCCAGGTTGCGGACCACCTCACTGCCATCGGAGTCGAAGCTGACAAACAAGGTGCGTTCACCGCGCTGGCAGGCGGCCTGAGCAAAGGCACCGCTCAGGGTGGTTTTGGCGGTTCCGGAAAAACCCGTCACCAGCACGCTGGCACCGCGGTAGTAGCCGCCGCCCAGCATGGTGTCCAGTCGCTCAACACCGCTGGAGACGCGCTCGCTGCTGACCTTGGCCTCAATGCCACTGTGGGTGCGGGCGACCGCCACTTCGAAGCCGCTGTTGCCAATCAAAAACGGGGATTCGTTCTCATCGAAGCTGGAGCCGCGAAACTTTTGCACCCGCAGGTTGCGCAGCGACACACCCAGCACCACGCTGTGATTGAGGATGACCGCGCAATCCACCATGAACTGCATGAAGCCAAACGGCTGCTGGCTGATGGCATTGGTTTCGTCGGTGTCGGCCTTCAGGGTGATGATGCCGGTCAGCCTGCGTGCCAGCAGCCAGTCGTGCAGGCGGTAGATTTCGCGCCGCTGCGCATGCGGGTCCGGCAACAGGGCCAAAACAATGTCGAGTGCGTCAAAGACGATGCGCCGCGCGCCGATAGCTTTGGCCTGTGCTTCCAGCGCGGCCAGCATGCCGCAAAAGTCAAAGTCGCCCGACTGGATCAGATCGGGCTGCGGCTGCGCATCCAGAAAGAACAGCTTTTTGCGCTGGGCCGCCGTGAGGTTCCAGCCGAAACTGCTGGCATTGGCCAGGATGCTGTGGGAAGCCTCCTCAAACGCCACAAAAATGCCGGGCTCCTTGCAGTGCTGCACGCCATGCACCAGAAACTGCAGGGCAAACACCGTCTTGCCGGAACCCGGCCCACCCACCAGCAGCGTGGTGCGGCCCCTTGGCAGTCCACCCACGGTGATGGCATCAAAACCAATGATGCCGGTCGGCGCCTTGTGTTCCGCGTGGACTGCGGACGGTTGTATCGGTTTCATGGGCAGTGCAAGCCATGCTCACCGGACCGGTGTCACCGTCACGGTTTCGCGCAGCACACCACCGCCCTCGACACTGCCCTCCAGGCGCGTGGGATTGCGCACACGCGCCTCGCAAGCCGTGCGGTCATCGCCCAGAAACTCTTCGCAACGCAGCACTGCATTGCGGGCGTATTCGGAGGGGGCGTCGTTCAGGCCACCGCGCCGGGCTTCTGCCAGGGCATTGCGTGCCTCCGTACGGCAAACGTTGACAGGCTGGTTGGATTGCCCACTGGCACACACCGCCATGTCCGCGCGGTAACGCGCTTGAGCTTCTGCCGAGGCTTGCGATGGGCCTGCCTGGGCGGCGGCCATGGTGCATGCCAGGGCAAACGGGATGGTGAAAAGGCGGAGAACGGGAGAACGTGTCGTAGTCATGGTGGCTTCCTTGGTTGGATGCCACAGGCTAGAGAGAAAGCGTTTGGCGATCTGTGCGACTCCGCACAGAGTCTCGAAAACGCTATCAAAACAATAGCTTTTTATGCTTATTCCACGAGGGCTAGAGGCCAATTTGGCCACAAATCATTTTGGGGGAAAGCAACCCACCGGGGAACTTCGCCCAGCCCAAGCGGCTCCATCTCCCATGCACCGCCGACACACCCTGGCCGCACTGGCCGCCTTGCCCGGAGTTTTCATGACCGCTCTCTCCGACGCCGCCCCCCTGCTGCAATCCCTCAAGCCCTCGCCGCGCATGCCGGTGCTGTTCATGGGCCACGGCAACCCGATGAATGCCATCGAGGACAACCCCTGGCGGCGTGGCTGGCAAAGCCTGGGCACGGAGCTGCTGGCCCGCGGTGCGGCACAGCCCCAGCTCATCCTGTGCATCTCGGCCCACTGGCTGACGCGTGGCGGCTGGCAAATCACCGGCATGGCCAAACCCAAGACCATCCACGACTTTGGCGGCTTTCCCCAGGCCTTGTTTGACCAGCAGTACCCCGCACCGGGCGCACCCGCCGTGGCCGCCAGCCTGGCGCGCGAGCTCAAGTCCTCCGCCACCGGCGCCGCCTTGGGAGTGGACGCCGACGTCTGGGGCCTGGACCACGGCACCTGGTCGGTGCTCAAGCCCATGTTCCCGCAAGCCAGCATCCCGGTACTGCAGCTGAGCATGGACTACAGCCGCCCACCGTCGGAACACTACGCCCTGGGCCAGCAGCTGCAAGGCTTGCGCGAACGCGGCGTGCTGATCGTGGGCAGTGGCAACATCGTGCACAACCTGCGCGCGGCGCGCCGGGACGCCAGCGTGATGCAGACCTATGACTGGGCCCAGGAGTTCGACGCCGCAGTGGAAACGCAAATCGAGAAAGGCGACCTGGCCACCCTGTCCAACTTCCAGGCCTTGGGGCAAATGGCCCAGATGGCCCATCCCACCCACGAGCACTACCTGCCCCTGCTCTATGCCGCCGGCGCCGTGCGTGCGGGCGAGACACCGCGCTTCATGAACACCGGCTTTCAGTCGGCGTCCATCTCCATGCGCTCGGTGGTGTGGGGGTGATTCGGTCAGACCTCGCGCCGCTATCATCCCTTCATGGGAGAAAACACCACCAATAACCGGTTGGCCACCGAATTCATCGCCCGCTGGAGCGGCGTCACCGCATCCGAACTCTCCACAGCCCAAAGCTTCGTGCGTGAGCTGTGTGACCTGTTGGGTGTGGAGCCGCCCCACCCCACGGCCGCACAGGACTATATGTTTGAGCGCCCCATCACCTTCCGCCATGGGGACGGTTCCAGCAGCGCCGGGCGCATCGACTGCTACCGCCGTGGCCACTTCGTGCTGGAAGCCAAGAAGCTCAAAGCCGCCAGCACCGGGATGGCCACCAAAGGCTTTGACGACGCCATGCTGCGCGCCCGCGCCCAGGCCGAAGGCTATGCCCGTGCCCTGCCCGCCCCTGAGGGCCGCCCACCCTTCTGTGTGGTGGTGGACGTGGGCAACGTCATCGAGCTGTATTCCGAGTTCAGCCGCAGCGGCGCCACCTACACCCCCTTCCCCGACCCGCGCAGCCACCGCATCAAGCTGGCGGACCTGGCCCGGCCCGAAGTGCAGGCCACCCTGCGCGCCATCTGGACCGACCCCACCAGCCTCGACCCCGCGCGCGCCAGCGCCCGCGTCACCCGCGAAGTGGCGGCACAACTGGCCGGCCTGGCCAAATCACTGGAATTGAGCGGTCAGCGTGCCGACCACGTGGGCGCCTTCCTCACCCGCTGCCTGTTCAGCATGTTTGCCGAAGACGTGGAGCTGCTACCCAAGGGCGGCTTCCTGAACCTGCTGCAAACCTGGCGCGAGCAACCGGCCACTCTGCAAGCCATGCTGCGCACCCTCTGGACCGACATGGACCGGGGCGGCTTCTGCGCCGCATTGGCCGCACCCGTGCTGCACTTCAATGGCAAATTGTTCAAGGAGCCCTCGTCAGACGGCTACAGCCTGCTACTGAATTCGGAGCAAATCGACCTGCTCATTCTGGCGGCCAACGCCAACTGGCGCGAGGTGGAGCCCGCCATTTTTGGCACGCTGCTGGAGCGCGCGCTCGACCCCACCGAGCGCCACGCCCTGGGTGCCCACTACACGCCACGCGCCTATGTGGAGCGCCTGGTGCTGCCCACCGTGGTGGAGCCCCTGCGCGCAGCCTGGTCCGACGCCCAGGCCGCCTCGCTGGTGCTGGCCCAGGACGGCAAATGGGCCGAGGCCCGCGCTGAGGTGCACAAATTCCACCACCAGCTCTGCACCACCCGCGTGCTGGACCCGGCCTGTGGCAGCGGCAACTTCTTGTATGTGACGCTGGAACACCTGAAACGCCTGGAAGGCGAAGTGCTCAACCAGTTGGAAGCCTACGGCCAGACCCAGGACAGCCTGGCGCTGGAAGGCGAAACCGTCACCCTGCAACAACTGCGCGGCATTGAACTCAACGAGCGCGCCGCCGCCCTGGCCGAGCTGGTGCTGTGGATCGGCTTCTTGCAGTGGCACATCCGCACCCGCGGCAACAAGGCAGTGGCCGAGCCTGTGGTGCACAACTACGGCAACATCGAATGCCGCGACGCCGTGCTGGCCTGGGACGATCTGGAGCCGGCCTATGACGACCATGGCGTGCTGCTGACACGCTGGGATGGTAAGACCTTCAAAACGCACCCCGTCACTGGCGCGCAGGTGCCCGACGAAGCGGCCCAGGTGCCGCAGTGGAAATACCTGAACGCGCGCAAGGCGCAGTGGCCGAACGTGGACTTTGTGGTGGGCAACCCGCCGTTCATTGGTGCCAGCACCATGCGCACCGCGCTGGGCGATGGCTATGTAGAGACATTGCGCAGGGTGTGGACCAATGTGCCCGAAAGCGCGGACTTTGTCATGTACTGGTGGTCCCATGCTGCCGCACTGGTAGCCAGCGGGCGCGCGCGGCGCTTTGGATTTATTACGACCAACAGCTTGCGCCAGACCTTTAACCGGCGTGTGGTGCAGGCGGCGTTGGATGGCAGCGCAGGGTTGGCAGGCAGCATGGAACGCGCATGGGGCAACGGCGGGGGCCTCATCAGTCCTTCGGCCAGCAAATCGGCCCCCACCGCCGCCCCGCGCACGCTCCCCGCTGCTGGCGCGGTGTCGCTGGTGTTCGCTATTCCCGATCACCCCTGGGTCGATAGCGCCAATGGTGCGGCGGTGCGCATTGCAATGACCGTCGGCGCGCCGGCCCATCCCGTTCGGGCCGAGCCGGTCGAAGCCCCAGCCCCCACCGGACGCTTACTCACCGTCACCACCGAAGAGACCGGCGAATTTGGCGAGGTCGGTGTCACGTTGATCGAAAAGGTCGGGCTGATTCACGCGGACTTGAGCGTGGGTGCGAATCTAGTCTCTGCGGTGGCCTTGCTGGCAGACGACAACCTTTGCTTTGAAGGTGTCAAGCCACACGGAATGGGCTTTCTTGTCACCCCTGAAGAAGCTGAAGCGCTTGGTCTTGGGCACATTCCAGGCTTGGAGCGCCATATCCGAGATTTCCGCAATGGACGTGACCTGACAGACTCTCCTCGCCAAGTAAAGATCATTGACATGTTCGGGCTGACAGCTGAGCAAGTACGCGAACAATTTCCCGCAGCCTATCAGTGGTTACTGGTACATGTAAAACCTGAACGTGACCAAAACAACCGCGCCAGCAGACGAGATAAATGGTGGCTTTTTGGTGAAACCAATCCCAAACTTCGCAAGCAGCTCGTTGGTTTACAACGCTATATCGCGACGGTAAAAACTGCCAAACACCTACTATTTCAATTTCTCGACGCTTCTGTGCTCCCCGACAGCAAACTAATCACAATTTGCCACGACGAATCATGGCTATTGGGAGTTTTGTCAAGTTCATTACATAGGGCATGGAGTCTGTCCCAAGGCAGCACGCTGGAGGATCGACCAACCTACGTCATCTCCCGCTGCTTCGAAACCTTCCCCTTCCCCGACCAAGACACCGGACTCACCCCCGAGCTGCGCAACCGCATCGCAAACCTGGCCGAACAAATCGACGCGCACCGCAAAAAGGTGCTGGGGCAGCCGGGGACGGCCAAGCTAACCCTCACCGGCCTGTACAACGTGCTCGAAGCCCTGCGCGAAGGCCGCGAACTGAACCCGAAAGAAAAGGCCATCCACACCCACGGCCTGGTCGGCGTGCTCAAGGACCTGCACGACGAGCTGGACGCTGCCGTGCTGCAAGCCTATGGCTGGTCTGACCTGGACGCAGGCGCGTCCAATACGCCCGGGCTGCTGGAGCGCATGGTCGCGCTCAACGCCCAGCGTGCCGCTGAAGAACGGAGTGGCACGGTGCGCTGGCTGCGCCCGGAGTTTCAGAACCCGGCAGCACCATCGCTACAAAATCAGGAGCTACCTACGCAGGAAGCACGAGGGCTACAGGCCGATTTGGCACTAAGCGACCCCGTGGAAGAGGCGCAACCTGTCAAACCACGCAAGGATGCAGCCGCTGCGACGCAAGTCGCGGTGCAAGCCTGGCCCGCCACCCTGCCCGAGCAGGTGCGCGCAGTGGCCGCCGTGCTGGTCAGCGCCAACGCTGCGCTGACACTCGCAGCCCTGGAAGCCCACTTCAAAGGCCGTGGGCCATGGAAGAAAAGCCTGCCCCGCATTCTGGAAACGCTGGAGGCACTGGGGCGGGCGCGGCGCGAGGGGGATGCGTGGAGAAGTTGAAAAACCAACCAGCCAAGGCACAATGGCAATCAGCCAAGCCACACTGCAAAACTCCGAGGCCCCTATGCACACTGTTTTGAATCTTCAGGGCCCCGCCGTTCAGAAATTCTGCGAATCCCACCGGATTCGCAAGCTGGCCTTGTTTGGGTCGCAAGCCAAGGGCACAGCGGGTCCCGACAGCGACGTGGATTTGCTGGTGGACTTTGAACCTGACAGCGTGCCCGGGCTATTCGGCATGGCCGCGCTGGAGGACGAACTTTCCCATCTTCTGGGTGGACGCAAGGTGGACTTGCGCACCGCCCAAGACCTGTCTCGGTACTTCAGAGACGAAGTTATTCGCACAGCCCAAGTGCAATATGCGCGCTGAATGGGGATAGTAGTTTGGTACGCTGCAATTAGCGCCATTACCTTCCTCACTTACGCCATCGACAAATCAGCAGCGAGACGAGGCGCTTGGCGCACCCCGGAGCGCACTCTGCATCTGCTGGCACTGGCTGGCGGTTGGCCGGGTGCTCTGCTGGCACAGCAAGTCCTGCGGCACAAGTCGATCAAAGCCAGATTTCGTGCGGCCTTCTGGGCCACAGTGGTCCTGAACGTCGCTGGCTTCCTGTGGGTCTGCTCACCCACAGGCCGCGCTACCCTCAGCGTGTAAAGAAAGCCAGGCAAGATTTGCTACCAAATCCATAGCTGGCTACGCATATCCGACGAGGGCTAGAGGCCAAAATGACCTTACCCCCCGTGTCAGGCGTCACGCAAAGCTGAACTGCCCCGGAGCCTGAATCGTGTCCACGCCCACATGGATGGTGTCCTTGGGCGCAAACTTGCCTTCCAGCAACAGCTTGGACAGCGGGTTCTCGATGCGCTGCTGGATGGCGCGCTTCAAAGGCCGCGCGCCAAACACCGGGTCGAAGCCGACCTTGGCCAGCTCGGCCACTGCCGCGTCGGACACCACCAGGCCCAGGTCCATCTTGGCCAGGCGGGCCATCAGCACCTGCAACTGGATCTTGGCGATGTCGGCGATATGGGTTGCGTCCAGCGAATGGAAGACCACGGTCTCGTCAATGCGGTTCAGGAACTCGGGGCGGAAGTGGTTCTTCAGCTCGCCCGTCACCGCTTCTTTCACGTCCTCATAGTCCTGGCCGACCATGGCCTGGATCATTTGCGAGCCAATATTGCTGGTCATCACGATGATGGTGTTCTTGAAGTCCACGGTGCGGCCCTGGCCGTCGGTAAGGCGGCCATCATCCAGCACCTGCAACAGCACATTGAACACATCGGGGTGGGCTTTCTCCACCTCGTCGAGCAGCAGCACGGCATAGGGTTTGCGGCGCACGGCTTCCGTCAGGTAGCCGCCCTCCTCGTAACCCACATAACCCGGAGGCGCGCCGATCAGGCGGGCCACGGAATGCTTCTCCATGAACTCACTCATGTCGATGCGGATCAGGTGGTCTTCGCTGTCAAACAGGAAGCCGGCCAGCGCCTTGCACAGCTCGGTCTTGCCGACGCCGGTGGGGCCCAGGAACAGGAATGAGCCTGTTGGGCGGTTCGGGTCGCTCAAGCCCGAGCGTGAGCGACGGATGGCGTTGGCGACAGCGGCAATGGCCTCGTTCTGGCCGATGACGCGGTCGTGCAGCTTGCCTTCCATTTGCAGCAGCTTGTCCTTCTCGCCCTGCATCATCTTGGCCACGGGGATGCCGGTGGCGCGGCTCACCACTTCGGCAATTTCCTCGGCGCCGACCATGGTGCGCAGCAGTTGGGCGCGGCCGCCGTCCTTGGCGTTCTTGGCCTTGCCGGCCTCTTGCGCCTGTGCATCTTTGAGGCGCTTTTCCAGCTCGGGCAGCTTGCCATATTGCAGTTCGCCAGCCTTGTTGAAGTCGCCCTTGTCGGTGAGTTCCTTGATCTGGAAGCGCAGCTTTTCCACCTCTTGCATGATGGTCTTCGACCCTTGGGCCTGGGCCTTCTCGGCCTTCCAGATTTCATCCAGGTCGGCAATCTCCTTTTGCAGGGCGGTGATCTCTTCGTTGATCAGTTCCAGGCGCTTTTGCGAGGCTTCGTCCTTCTCGCGCTTCACGGCTTCACGCTCGATCTGCAACTGGATCAGGCGGCGGTCTTTCTTGTCCATGACCTCGGGTTTGGAATCCAGCTCGATCTTGATCTTGGACGCCGCTTCATCGATCAGGTCGATGGCCTTGTCGGGCAAGAAGCGGTCGGTGATGTAGCGGTTGGACAGCTCGGCTGCGGCCACAATGGCCGGATCGGTAATCTGCACGCCGTGGTGCGTCTCGTAGCGTTCCTTCAAGCCGCGCAGGATGGCAATCGTGGCTTCCACGGTGGGCTCGCCCACCAGAATTTTCTGGAAGCGGCGCTCCAGTGCCGCATCCTTCTCGATGTATTTGCGGTACTCATCCAGCGTGGTGGCGCCCACGCAGTGCAACTCCCCCCGGGCCAGCGCGGGCTTGAGCATATTGCCCGCGTCCATGGCACCTTCGGCCTTGCCGGCGCCGACCATTGTGTGCAGCTCGTCAATGAAAACGATGGTCTGGCCTTCGTCCTTGGCCAGGTCTTTCAGCACGTTTTTCAGGCGCTCTTCAAACTCCCCACGGAACTTGGCACCGGCCAGCAAGGCCGCCATGTCCAGGCTCAGCACGCGCTTGCCCTTGAGCGAATCCGGCACCGCACCGTCCACAATGCGCTGGGCCAGGCCTTCGACGATGGCGGTCTTGCCGACACCGGGCTCGCCAATCAAGACGGGATTGTTCTTGGTGCGGCGTTGCAGCACCTGGATGGCGCGGCGGATTTCGTCGTCGCGGCCAATCACGGGGTCGAGCTTGCCCAGACGGGCGCGCTCGGTCAGGTCAATGCAGTACTTCTTCAGCGATTCGCGCTGATCTTCGGCATCGGCGCTGTCCACGTTCTGGCCGCCACGCACGGCGTCAATGGCGCTCTCCAGGCTCTTGCGGGTCAGGCCACTGGTGCGGGCGATGTCGGCGGCCGCTATCTTGCTGTCGGCCAGCGCCAGCAGGAACAACTCACTGGCAACAAACTGGTCGCCGCGCTTGAGGGACTCCTTCTCGGATGCCTGCAACAGGATGCCCATGTCACGGTCCACCGTGATCTGTTCCTGGCCCTGCACCTGGGGCTGCTTCTTCATGTACGCCTCGGCGGCACCCAGCAACTGCGGCACGTTGACGCCTGCGCGTTGCAGCAGTGCCTTGGGGCCATCGTCTTGGCGCAGCATGGCCACCAGCACGTGGGCCGGGGTGATGTAGGCATGGTCGTTGGCGAGCGCGAGGGTCTGGGCCTCACCCAAGGCTTCCTGGAACTTCGTAGTCAGTTTTTCGATTCGCATATAAATCCTCCGGTTGGCTCTGACCTTGGGCTTTTCACCGCTATTTCAAGGGGAATTGTCTGGATCGTGTCTGACTAAAATCAAGGCATGGACATACGCCAGCTTTCCGTTCGTTACCACGTGGACCAGGACCGCATTCTGGTGACCATCAACACCAGTGGCGGCGAAGAGGTTCAGATGTGGCTGACCCGCCGCATCGCGCTGGGCCTGTGGCCCCTGGTCAACCGGGTGGTGATCGACCACTTTGCCATCCCGCAGGACGCCAGGACCGATGGCTTTGTCGATCTGGCCGCCATGGGTCCCAAAACCCGGGAAATGCTGGCGGATCTGCGGCGCCAGGAGGCGGTCCAGGCCGCGGACTTCAACACCCCCTACCAGCAGCTGCCCATACCCACCCGGCCCCTGGGAAATGTCCCGTTGCTCGTGACCGAAGTCAACCTGACGCCCAAGACCGACGGGCAATTGCAGATGAATTTTCGGGAACTGCTGACCGAGCCGGATTCATCCCGCGGTTTCCAACTGGACATGCCGACCGACCTGGTGTTTGGGTTGATCCAACTACTCAACCACGCCCTGGGGCAGTCCCAGTGGCAAATCGAAACGTTGCCCGCCGCGACAGTCGAAGTGGTCGATGACGCCGTGGAAGACATCGATCTCACCCCGGACGCAACCCGCCCCACCTATCTCAACTGAAAAGGTAAGGACTGGCGGCCGTGCAAAGTACGGCGCTTTGCCTTAACGCGACTGAACAGGGGCTGGGGGCACCACCACCACGGTCGTTCCAGAGCCAGGCTTGCCGGTTGCACCGGTGTCACCCGTTGCTCCGGTATCACCGGTGGCGCCTGTTTTGCCGGTATTTCCAGTGTTTCCAGTGTTTCCAGTACTACCGGTTGCACCGGTGTAGCCGGTTGCGCCCGTGCTGCCCTCGGCGCCGGTATTGCCCGTGCTACCGGTGTTGCCGGTAGCGCCTTGTGGACCTGCCGGGCCAGGCACCGTGCTCTGAACCACGACGGGGGCGGCCGGCACCGTGACAACAGCTGCGGGGCGCTCGCAGGCAGCGAGACTGAGCAGCAAGACCAGGGGGATCAGGGATGGGAGAGATGGCAGGCGGTTCATAGTTTCTTTCGTAGATAAGTACCCGAGATTAGGGGCTTGCCTACCGGAGTTCTGTGCGGCGGCCTACACAAGCCAAAAAAAATCCCCGGCGGTGTAAGGGCCGGGGTGTAACTGGGGTTCATGCGCCTCGTCAACACACAAACCCAGGGGCGATGCGCCCGACTCCAGTGTCCGAGGAAGTGGCGCGCCCGTATGTACGGCAACAGACTATGGATGCACAGAGTCGATCAGGCGTTCTTCGCCTGAATGCCCCACTTGGCCAGCGCCTCATCGTCGCTGACGCGGGCATCCACCCATTGAGCGCCGGCAGGGGTTTGTTCCTTTTTCCAGAACGGCGCCTGGGTTTTCAGATAGTCCATCAGGAATTCACAGGCCTTGAAGCTCTCGCCCCGGTGCGCGGAGGTGACCGCCACCAGCACGATCTGGTCGGACGGTTGCAGCACGCCAATGCGGTGAATGACACGGGCGCCAAAGATGTCAAAGCGGCGGTGCGCCTCGTCGATCATGGCCGCTATGGCCTTTTCGGTCATGCCGGGATAGTGCTCCAGTTCCATGGACTGCACCGGCCCTGTCGGGTCACCGATGGCGTGATTTCTATCACGCACGGTGCCTACGAAGGAGCAGACCGCTCCAACGCGGTGGTCACCGGCGCGCAGCGCAGCAACCTCCGTCGTGACATCGAAGTCTTCTGTCTGGATCGTTACGCTACGAAATGCTTGCATGGAAAATGAACCAAGAAGGCGCTGTGGCGGTTACCCGCCGGTGACCGGGGGAAAGAAGGCGACTTCAGCCCCCTCGACCAGGCTGGCGGACTCGTCGCACAGCGTCTGATTGAGCGCGACACGCACCGCCTTGCCGCGCGCCAGCACTTCAGCATAGGCGTCACCGCGCGCAATCAACGCATCGCGCAGCGCAGCCAGCGTGGGCGCAGGCGTGTCCAGCGACTCGGCGCCCTGCCCGATGGCCTCGCGGATGGAGGCAAAGTATTTGATGTGAACTTTCATGCCAGCAATTCAGAGAACGGCACAAAGCGCACCGTGTCGCCCGCGGCGATGGCGCAGCCGGGCGGGTTGTCGATCAGGCCATCACCCCAGACGACCGAGGTCAGCACACCGGAACTCTGGTTCGGGAACAGCTCCAGGCCGCCGTCCGCGTTGCGCCGGGCGCGCAGGAACTCACGGCGTTTATCGGGCCTGGCCCACGTGAAATCGGCGCGAGCCGCTACGGTTTTCATAGCAACCTGGTGCATGCCCTGCAGTTGCAGCAGGAACGGCCGCACCAGTACGGCAAAGGTCACGAAGCTGGACACCGGGTTGCCCGGCAGGCCCAGGAAATGCGCCGCGCCAATGCGCCCATGGGCAAAGGGTTTGCCGGGCTTCATGGCAATCTGCCAATGGTCCAGCGTGCCCAGGCTTTGCACGGCGGGCTTGATATGGTCCTCTTCCCCCACGGAGACACCGCCGCTGGTCAGGATCACGTCGTGCGCCTGCGCCGCATCGCGCAGCGCGTGCACGGTGGCCTCGCGATGGTCAGGCACGATACCCAGATCGCTGACCACGCAGCCCATGCGGCGCAGCAAGGCGCTGAGGAAAAAGCGGTTGGAGTTGTAGATGGCACCCGGCGGCATGTCCTGCGGCGCCACGGTGCCGGGCATGACCAGTTCATCCCCGGTGGAAAATAGCGCCACGCGCGGGCGGCGCGCCACGGAGAGGGATGCCATGCCAATGCTGGCGGCCAGGCCCAGTTCGGCAGGCCCCAGGCGTTGGCCTCGGACCAGCACCACGTCGCCACGGGCCACGTCCTCGCCGGCGCGGCGGATGTACTGCCTCGGCTTGGGCAGCGCGTTGATCTGCACCTGGGGGGTGACAGAACTGTCCAGCGTCGTGCAATCTTCCTGCATGACGATGGCGTCAGCCCCTTGCGGCACCGGCGCTCCGGTGAAGATGCGGGCCACCGTGCCGGTCTGCAACGGCGCGCCAGCGGAACCGGCCGGAATACGCTGGGACACGGGCAATTGCACACCCGGTGCGTTCAGATCGGCACAACGCACGGCATAGCCGTCCATCGAGCTGTTGTCCTGCGGCGGCACATGCAGCGCGGACACTACGTCGGCAACCAGCACCCGGCCATCGGCCTCACCCACCGGCACGGACTCCTCGCTGGCCAGCGGCGTGGCTGCGGCCAACAGCCGCGCCAGGGCCTCATCCAGCGGCAACAGCGGGGAACGCGAAGGAGTGGTCATGCAGAAGATCCCGATTTGCTATACAAACGATAGCTGCTTACGCAGACTCTACGAGGGCTAGCGACCCATTTCGCTTAAGACGCCGAACACTCGGCAGCAATCAGCGCCTTGATGGCGGCCACATCGGCATCCATGACCTGCACGCGTTTGGGCAGGTCTTCGATGCCGACAAACTTGGCCGGCCGGTCCGGCTCGCGACCCAGCGCTTCGACAATGGTCTCGGCAAACTTGATGGGCAACGCGGTTTCCAGCACCAGCATGGGAATGCCAGGCTTGCGGTTTTCGAGCGCCACCTTGACGCCGTCGGCGGTGTGGGTATCGATCATCACGCCGTGGCGGGCCCAGGTGTCGCGGATGGTCGCCAGACGGTCGGCGTGGGTACTCTTGCCGCTGATGAAACCGTAGCGCTCGGCGCAGTGCACAAAGGCCGCATCACCGCTCAGGTCAAAGCGCCCAGCCTTGGACAGTTGCGCGCCAAACAGGTCGGCGGTGCGGGCACCGTCGCGGCCCAGCAGGTCGAACACAAAGCGCTCGAAGTTGGATGCTTTGGAAATGTCCATGGACGGGCTGGAGGTCTCGTGCGTGTCGGCACTGCCGCGCACGCGGTAGACACCGGTGCGGAAGAACTCGTCCAGCACGTCGTTCTCGTTGGTAGCGACCACCAGCTGGTCGATCGGCAGGCCCATCATGCGCGCCACATGGCCGGCGCAGACGTTGCCGAAGTTGCCGCTGGGAACGGTAAAGCTGACCTTCTGCGTGTTGGCTTCAGTGGCTTGAATGTAGCCGGCAAAGTAGTAGACAACTTGCGCCAGCAGACGCGCCCAGTTGATCGAATTGACCGTGCCGATGCGGTATTTGCGCTTGAACTCCAGGTCGTTGCTGACGGCCTTGACCATGTCCTGGCAGTCGTCAAACACGCCCTTGACGGCGATGTTGTAGATGTTGGCGTCCATCAGGCTGAACATCTGGGCCTGCTGGAAGGCACTCATGCGGCCGTGTGGGCTGGTCATAAAGACGCGCACGCCCTTCTTGCCGCGCATGGCGTATTCGGCGGCGCTGCCGGTGTCGCCGCTGGTGGCGCCCAGGATGTTGAGTTGCTCGCCGCGGCGGGCCAGTTCGTATTCGAACAGGTTACCCAGCAGCTGCATGGCCATGTCCTTGAAGGCCAGCGTGGGGCCGTTGGACAGGGCTTCCAGCCACAGTCCGTCTTCCAGGTGGCGCAGCGGCACGATTTCGCCAGTGCCAAACACCTCGGCCGTGTAGGTCTTCTCGCAGATGGCGCGCAGGTCGGCCGCAGGAATGTCGTCGATGTAGAGCGACAGAATCTCGAATGCCAGCGCCGCGTAACCCTGGGTGTGGTAGACCGCGCGCCATTGGCCGAGCGTGGCATCGCTGACCTGCGGATAGCTCTCTGGCAGGTACAGGCCGCCATCGGGCGCCAGGCCTTCGAGCAGGATTTCACAGAAGCGCTTGCGCTCAGGCGTAGCGGAACCAGAGGCGCGGGTGCTGAGGTATTTCATCAGGCGAGCTCTTCCTTGCGGATACGCACAATGGGTTGCAGCACGGTGGGCAGTGCCTGCATCTGGGCCAATGCAGCGTTCATCTTGGCCTCTTGGCAGTCGTGCGTCAAGATGATCAGGTCGGTCTGCGCGACGGTGCCGCCCTCGCCGCCAACCTCGTCGGCTTCGCGCTGCAGCACGGCATCGATGCTGATGCCGGCTTCGGCCAGGATGCCGGTCACCTTGGCCAGCACGCCGGCCTGGTCGGCCACGCGCAAACGCAGGTAGTAGGCCGTCACCACGTCACCCATGGGCAACACGGGCAGCGAGTCCATGGCCTTGTCAAAGGTGTTGGGCTGGAAGGCCAGGTGCGGCACGCGGTTGGCCGCGTCCACGGTGTGCAGGCGGGTGATGTCCACCAGGTCGGCGATCACCGCGCTAGCGGTGGGTTCGGCACCGGCGCCCTTGCCGTAGTACAGCGTGGTGCCCACGGCATCGCCCTGCACCATGACGGCGTTCATCGCACCTTCCACATTGGCGATCAGGCGCTTGGACGGGATCAGGCAGGGGTGCACGCGCAGCTCGATGCCCTCGGGGCGGCGCTTGGTGATGCCCAGCAGCTTGATGCGGTAGCCCAGTTGCTCGGCGTACTTGATGTCCCCGGAACCCAACTTGGTGATGCCTTCCACATGCGCCTTGTCAAACTGCACCGGAATGCCGAAGGCAATGGCCGACATGATGGTGGCCTTGTGGGCGGCGTCCACGCCTTCGATGTCGAAAGTGGGATCGGCCTCGGCATAGCCCAGGCGCTGCGCTTCCTTCAGCACCACGGCAAAGTCCAGGCCCTTGTCGCGCATCTCGGACAGGATGAAATTGGTCGTGCCGTTGATGATGCCGGCAATCCACTGGATGCGGTTGGCCGTCAGACCCTCGCGCAGGGCCTTGATGATGGGAATGCCACCGGCCACGGCGGCTTCGAACGCCACCATCACGCCCTTGGCGGACGCTGCGGCGAATATCTCGGTGCCGTGCACGGCCAGCAGCGCCTTGTTGGCG
This sequence comes from Burkholderiales bacterium, assembly GCA_038327925.1. GTDB lineage: Bacteria > Pseudomonadota > Gammaproteobacteria > Burkholderiales > Burkholderiaceae_C > Allorhodoferax. The sequence continues at coordinate 51,682 of JBBQLM010000009.1, forward strand.
GTGACCACGTGCTTGCCGGCGGCAATGGCTTCCAGCACCAGTTGCTTGGCAATGCCGTAGCCACCAATCAGTTCGATGACGATGTCGATATCCGGGTTGGCGATCACGGCGCGGGCGTCGCCCACGACCTGCACACCCTCACCCACGATGGACTGGGCGCGGGCCACATCCAGATCGGCCACCATGGTGATTTCGATGCCACGGCCGGCGCGGCGCTGGATTTCTTCCTGGTTGCGTTTGAGCACGTTGAAGGTGCCAGCGCCAACGACGCCAATGCCCAGCAGGCCTACTTGAATGGGTTTCATACAGTCTTTAAGAGTAAAACAGGGCTCCAGCCCTCGTGGATCAAGCGCGAGCAGCTACCAATTTGATAGCAGATGGCGTCGTTGCCACGGCTTGGGTACCGTGGCTCTTGCGGTAGCCTTCGAGGAATTTGGCGATGCGGCCGATGGCCTCACGCAAATCGTCCTCGTGCGGCAAAAACACAATGCGGAAGTGGTCCGGCTGCTTCCAGTTGAAGCCCGTGCCCTGCACCAGCATGACGCGGGTTTCCTTGAGCAGCTCCAGGAAGAACTGCCGGTCATCGGCAATCGGATAGACCTTGGGGTCCAGCTTGGGGAACATGTACAGCGCCGCACTGGGCTTGACGCAGCTCACGCCGGGAATGGCGGTGATCAGCTCATAGGCCAGATCGCGCTGGCGGCGCAGGCGGCCGCCCTCGCACACCAGGTCGTTGATGCTCTGGTAGCCGCCCAAGGCGGTCTGGATCGCCCACTGGCCGGGAACGTTGGAGCACAGCTTCATGTTGGAGAGCATGTTCAGGCCCTCGATGTAGTCGCTGGCAGACTTCTTGTCGCCCGAGACCACCATCCAGCCGGCACGGTAACCGCAGGAGCGGTAGCTTTTGGAGAGCGAATTGAAGGTCAGCGTGAACACATCGGTCGATAGCGAGGCCAGCGCGGTGTGTTTGACGCCGTCATACAGCACCTTGTCATACACCTCATCGGCGAGGATCACCAGGCCGTGCTCGCGCGCGATCTCGACAATGGCCAGCAACAGCGCGTCCGAATAGAGCGCGCCGGTGGGGTTGTTGGGGTTGATGACGACGATGCCCTTGGTGCGCGGCGTGATCTTGGCGCGGATGTCGTCCAGATTGGGCATCCAGCCATTGCTTTCATCGCACAAATAGTGCACCGGGGTACCGCCAGACAGGCTGGTGGCTGCCGTCCACAACGGGTAATCGGGCATGGGCAGCAGCAGTTCGTCGCCGTTGTCCAGCAGGGTGTTGGTCGCCATGGTGATCAGTTCGCTGGCGCCATTGCCCAGGTAGATGTCGTCCAGCGTCACGCCCTTGATGCCCTGCTTCTGGGTCTCGTGCATCACCGCCTTGCGCGCGGCAAAGATACCCTTGCTGTCCGAGTAGCCCGCCGAATTGGGCAGGTTGCGGATCATGTCCTGCTGGATTTCTTCAGGGGCATCAAAGCCGAAAACCGCCAGGTTGCCGATGTTCAGCTTGATGATCTTCTGGCCCTCGTCCTCCATCTGCTTGGCCGCATCCATGATGGGGCCGCGAATGTCGTAGAGCACGTTTGCCAGCTTGGCAGATTTTTGAATGGTACGCACAAGTCCCTCCAGAAGTCGTTGTCACAGGGCGAAACCTATAATTTGACCACAGTTCCGTGCCTGACTAGTGCGGTGCAGCATTCAAATTCCACCCGGGCGCCACCATGAAACTCCTTCCAGACCCCACGCAAGCGTCCTCTGTGACCGGTTACGGCCCGGATTGGGTGGCGATCAACGGGGAAAAATTCACGTCCAGCCTGGTCATCAGCACGGTTGCAGCGCCCTTTTTATGGGAATGTGCCCAATTTGATGACCTGCAAAGTAGCCATTTCGAGCGGCTGGCGGAGCTGGACACGGAGCTGGTCATCTTTGGCAGCGGAGCGCGCATCCGCTTTGTCAAGCCGGCTCTGATGCAGGCGCTGTACACACGCGGCATTGGGGTCGAGACCATGGATACCCAGGCCGCCTGCCGGACCTACAACTTTCTGGCGGGAGAAGGTCGCAAGGTCGTGGCTGCCCTTTTGTTGTAACCGCTGCGCCTGCCCTACCTCGTGGGGTGCTTTTCAGAGTAAAATCATGGGTTGCAGTCGGGGGTAGCCAAAAACGCTGTCACGTTTGGTTCCCTCTACTTTGACTGACACATCCAGAACGCGAGACTAAAAGTACCATATGGCGATCGTTGTCAACAAGCCCCTCCCTGAATTTGAAGCCAACGCGACCGGCGGCGTCAAGGTCAGCAATACCACCCACGTCGGGAAAACCATGGTGTTGTACTTCTACCCCAAGGACAATACACCCGGTTGCACCACCGAGGCGATGCAATTCCGCGACAAGTACAAAGACTTTGTCAAAGCCGGCGCCACCGTGTTTGGTGTATCCCGCGACAACATGAAGTCGCACGACGAGTTCAAGACCAAGCTGGAACTCCCATTTGAGCTGATCGCCGATACCGAAGAAAAAATGTGCCACATGTTCGGAGTGGTCAAGAACAAGATCATGTACGGCAAGAAGGTCAAGGGTATCGAGCGCAGCACCTTCCTGATCGGTGCCGACGGCATGCTCAAGGAAGAATGGCGCGGACTGAAGGTTCCGGGTCACGTGGACGACGTGCTCAAGGCCGTCAAGGCGCTTAAAAAAGCAGCCTGACTCGTTTGCGTGGTTTTTGACACACGCCCATCTGGCGGTGTCATCCGGGTCATGCATAATGATCCAATGCCGTTGAACATCGCAACCGCGCCACAACAAAAAGCCGCCTTGGCTCAGGGCGGCTTTTTTGCTTTTGCGAGTCCATTTGTTCCATTTCCCCCATCCATGAGCCCCACCATCCATGCCACTGCCACCTGCCCCAACCAAACCTGCTGACCGTCTCCCCCCCAAGGCGTTTGTTGCGTCTGCGCGCAGCGTTGCCCGCCCCGCACACAAATCGGAAACCCTTGAGGCTGTCAAAGCGCCCAGTGCGCGGACCAGCACGGAAAAAGTTGTGCCCAAAGAGGCCCCCAAACGGGCAACAGCCTCGTTGCTGGAGAAGTCCACGCGCGAGCAGTTGCCGGTAGAGCCGGTTGTCGCCCCGGTTGTCATGGTTCAGGTGGAAACCCGCGCCGGCACTGCTCGCTCCAGAAAGCCCGTGCGCACCGGCCCCACCAAGCTGTTCGTGCTGGACACCAACGTGCTGTTGCACGACCCCATGTCCCTGTTCCGCTTTGAGGAACACGACATCTACCTGCCCATGATCGTGCTGGAAGAGCTGGACGGCCACAAGAAAGGCATGACCGAGGTCGCCCGCAACGCCCGCCAGACCAGCCGCACGCTGGACGCGCTGGCCGCCGCACCCGGCGCTGACATCACCGCCGGCTTCCAGTTGTCCAGCACCGGCAACCGCGATGCCCGCGGCAAGCTGCTGTTCCAGACCCAACCGCTCAATTACTCGCTACCAACCAGCCTGCCCCAGGGCAAGGCCGACAACCAGATCCTGGGCGTCGTGGAGGCCCTGCGCCAGGCCATGGCGCCACGCGAAGTGGTGCTGGTGTCCAAGGACATCAATATGCGCGTCAAGGCCCGCGCCCTGGGCCTGGCGACCGACGACTACCAGAACGACAAGACCCTGGAAGACGGCGACCTGCTGTACGCCGGCTCCATGGCGCTGCCGACTGATTTCTGGGCCACCCACGGCCAGACGGTGGAAAGCTGGCAGCAAGGCCAGCACACCTTCTACAAGATCTCCGGGCCGGTGGTGCCCAGCATGCAGATCAACCAGTTCGTCTACTTTGAATCCCCCGGCGAACCCAGCCTGTATGCCCGCGTGACCGAAATCCGCGGCAACACAGCCGTCATCAAGACGCTGCGGGACTTCAACCATCTGAAGAATGCGGTTTGGGGCGTGACCACGCGCAATCGCGAGCAGAACTTCGCGATGAACCTGCTGATGGACCCGGAAGTGGACTTTGTGACCCTGACCGGCACGGCTGGCACCGGCAAGACCCTGATGGCCCTGGCCGCAGGCCTGACCCAGGTGCTGGACGACCGCCGCTACACCGAGATCATCGTCACCCGCGCCACCGTCAGCGTGGGTGAAGACATCGGCTTTCTTCCCGGAACGGAAGAAGAAAAAATGGGCCCCTGGATGGGCGCGCTGGACGACAACCTGGAAGTGCTGGGCAAGACCGACACCAGCGCCGGCGAGTGGGGCCGAGCCGCTACCAACGAACTGATCCGCAGCCGCATCAAGATCAAGAGCATGAACTTCATGCGCGGGCGCACCTTCATGAACAAGTACGTCATCATCGACGAAGCGCAAAACCTGACACCTAAACAGATGAAGACGCTGATCACCCGCGCCGGCCCCGGCACCAAGATCATCTGCATGGGCAACCTGGCCCAGATCGACACACCGTACCTGACCGAAGGGTCTTCCGGACTGACCTTCGCCGTGGACCGCTTCAAAGGCTGGCCGCACGGCGGACACATCACGCTGGCACGCGGCGAGCGTTCGCGCCTGGCGGACTTTGCGAGCGAAGTCCTGTGACATTGCGGGTCAGACCACTCGCGTAAGCGATGTGCTCTGACCCCAACTGATTAAGACAACTGATTAGGACAATTGATTAGTAGTCTCCACCGCCCCCCGAAGCCAGGCTCTCAAACTTGGTGATCTGCCGCAGGAAGGCCAATTTGACAGTCCCGGTGGGGCCGTTACGCTGCTTGGCGATGATGACCTCAGCCACACCCGGCTCCTTGCACTGGTCCTTGGTGTAGTACTCGTCGCGGTAGATGAACATGATGATGTCGGCATCCTGCTCGATGGCGCCGGACTCGCGCAAGTCACTCATCATCGGGCGCTTGTCGGGCCGCTGTTCCACACTGCGGTTGAGCTGGGACAACGCAATCACCGGGCACTTCAATTCACGGGCCAGCATCTTCAGGCCCCGGGAGATTTCACCCAACTCGGTAGCCCGGTTTTCACCGTCACCGCCGGATCCACTCATCAGTTGCAAATAGTCCACAACGATCAGGCCGAGCTGTCCACACTGGCGCGCCAGGCGCCGCGCATTGGCGCGCAATTCGCTGGATGTCAGGCCAGCACTTTCATCAATGTGCAGGGAAATTGTGCGGAGTTTTTCGATGGCTTCTGACAGGCGCGGCCATTCGTCATCGGTCAGCTTGCCGGTGCGCAGATGGCCCTGGTCAATGCGGCCAATGGAGCCGACGATACGCACCGCCAACTGGGCGGCACCCATTTCCATGGAGAACACCGCCACCGGCAAACCTTCGTTCAGGGCTACATGCTCAGCAATATTGATGGCCAGCGCGGTCTTACCCATGGAGGGGCGCGCCGCCAGCACGATCAGGTCTCCAGCCTGTAGGCCCGCCGTCATGCGGTCCAGGTCATAGAAACCGCTGGGAACACCGGTCACGTCGTTGGGGTTGTCGGCCATCTCCTGCACACGGTCCAGCAGCTTGACGACCAGCGAGTCCATGGCCTGGAAGCCCTGGTTGTTGCGCTTGCCCTGCTCGCCGATGTTGAAGATCTTTTGCTCGGATTCGTCCACGATGTCGGCCACCGGGCGCCCCTTGGGATTGAAGGCATTGGTGGCGATTTCATCGCTGGCCGTAACCAGCTTGCGCAAGAGCGATCGGTCCCGCACGATCTCGGCATAGCGGCGGATATTGCTGGCGCTGGGCACGTACTGCGCCAGCGAGTTCAGATACGCCAGACCACCAATTTCTTCCGCCCTGCCCTGGTTCTGCATGTGCTCAAACACCGTGATCACATCGGCGGGCTTCCCGCCATTGACCAGTGCGCCGATGGCGGCATAGATCAGACGGTGCTCGTAGCGGTAGAAATCCCCATCGGCCAGGATGTCACCGACCCGGTCCCAGGCGGCGTTGTCCAGCAGCAAACCACCCAGCACGCTGGACTCACCCTCGATGGAATGGGGCGGCACGCGCAATTGGGCAATTTGGCGGTCGGTTTCGAACGCGTCGCTGGCAGACAAAACGGCAGACATGGACTATTTCCTTGTAACCCTGCATCCTACGTCGCTGCACGCGCCGCGTCGAGGCACAAGGCTGGGGGCAACGTGTGGGCAAGTTGTGAAAAGCGCGGGATAAGTCCGCCCCAAAAGCACAAAAGCCGCAAGGGACCAGCCCCGGCGGCTTTTGCCAAGCGTCGGCCCATGCAGGCCGAGCTTACGGACGGTTAGGCAGTTTCGCCGTACACCGACACTGTGATATCCACCACCACATCGGTGTGCAGAGCCACAGCGACAGTGCTGTCGCTCACGGTCTTGATAGCACCCAAAGGCATGCGGATCTGGGACTTCACGACCTTGTAGCCGTTCTTGACCAGCTCTTCAGCGATGTCAGCATTGGTGACGGAACCGAACAAACGGCCGTCCACGCCAGCCTTTTGGGTCAGCTTGATGGTCGTGCCACCGAGCTTTTCGCCCAGAGCCTGGCACTCGGCCAGCTTGACGGCTGCAGCTTTTTCCAGTTCAGCGCGCTTGGCTTCGAAGGCAGCCTTGGCAGCTTCGGTGGCGCGGCGTGCGCGACCCTGTGGGATCAGGAAATTGCGTGCGTAGCCGTCCTTGACCTTGACGATATCGCCCAGGTTACCCAGGTTCACGACCTTGTCGAGCAGAATAATTTGCATGGTCGTACTCCTTAGATCTTGTGCTGGTCGCTGTAAGGCAACATCGCCAGGAAGCGAGCGCGCTTGATAGCGGTGTTGAGCTGGCGCTGGAAAATCGCGCGGGTGCCGGTCAGGCGTGCGGGAATGATCTTGCCGTTTTCGGCGATGAAATCACGCAGGGTGTCGATGTCCTTGTAGTCGATCTCTTCGACGCCGGTCACTGTGAAGCGGCAAAAACGCTTGCGCTTGAACAGCAGGTTTTGTGCGGGACGCTTGGGGCGCTTGTCTTTACTGAATTTTTTGAACGTGGCCATGTGGGCCTCCTAAAAAACTAATCTTGCGAAAATTCTTGAATATGCAAAACGATGCTTTTACCGTGACGGGCGTTGCCTAGAAAACCGCTGAACCTCCAGGCACTGCCAAGGGGTTGTTTGACCAACCGCTCTGCCAATGCGCCGAAAGCCACAGCTTTCACTGCCACCTTGATTTGTCTGGGCTGCCCGGCTTCCTGTGTTTCAGACTCGTGTTCGAGCTGCAGGTTCAGGGCGGGTATTCCAGCTGGTGTGTATCGCATGGCATCCAGCTCTGCGATACAGGCACTCAGTACAAGGGAATTGGCAGGCACTCTCCGTCAGTAAAACGTTCGTTAGGCGTTGTATTCAGCCTGTTGTGTCTTGCGCGTTTCTTCGCGCTCGACAGTCTTCATCATGGACGAAGGACCTGTCTCGGCCTTTTTCTTCAACACGGTCAGGTGGCGAAGAACAGCATCGTTGAACTTGAACGCGTGTTCGAGTTCGGACATCACGGCCTGGTCGGCTTCGATGTTGACACACAGGTAATGGGCTTTTGCAAGCTTGTTGATCATGTAGACCAACTGGCGACGACCCCAGTCTTCCACGCGATGGATCTTGCCACCGCCGGCAGTGATCATGCCTTTGTAACGCTCCAGCATGGCTGGAACTTGTTCGCTCTGATCCGGGTGGATCATGAGAATGATTTCGTAATGACGCATTGATACTCCTTTTGGATATCCCCACTAAGTTGTTCGGGGGTAAGAAAAGCTGCCCTCAGCGTCGTGTGAGGTGCAGCAAGGCGAAGCCAAAGATTATAGCCCACCTTATCCCTGACAGGCAAGGCATCAGGATTCAGTTGATGAGCCCCGCGTTACCAGACTGAGGAACACTGCCACGGCAAAGCCGGCCGCCACCCCAAAGACACCGGCGGATACGGGCTGAATTCCCCACCACAGGCCATCCGCCGCCAGGCCCATCACCGAGCGTACGCCGGGCAGGTTGATGGCCATGTAGTAAATGGTGACGCCCAGGCCGGCCAGCATGCCGCCCACTGCTCCTGTACGGGTCGTCCCCTTCCAGAAAATCCCCAGGACCATGACCGGCACAAATGCCGCCCCGGCCAGCGAGAACGACGCGGAGACCAGGTACAGGATTCCGGCCGGCCGCTGGGCCGCCACATAGGCGGCAATCAGCGCCACCACCAGCAGCGCAAATTTGGACCACATGACTCGGCGCATCGCCTGCGCCTTGTCGCCGTCACCCTCAAAGTAAACGTCATGGGCCATGGCATTGCCAATGGTCAGCAGCAACCCGTCGGCGGTGCTGAGTGCCGCAGCCAACCCGCCGGCGGCCACCAGAACCGAGACCACATACGGCAGTCCGCCGATTTCCGGTGATGCCAACATCACCAGATCGGCCCCCATCTTCAACTCGGCAAACTGCAGAATATGGTCGCCATTGACGTCGGACGCGGTCAACAGGCTGGGGTCGCGCGCCCATTGCGCCACCCAGGACGGCAGGCTGTCAAAGGGCTGCCCCACCAAGTGCGCCATGACTTCGTATTTGACCAGCACGGCCAGGGCGGGCGCCGACAGATACAGCAGCGCAATGAAGATCAGCGACCAGGCGACCGATGTGCGGGCCTCCGCCACGGTGGGAGTCGTGTAGTAACGGGTCAGCAGGTGGGGCAAGCCGGCTGTTCCCACCATCAGGCAAAACATCAGCGCCAGAAAGTTCAGCCGCGAGTTCTCAAATTCCGCCTGCTGCGCGGGCGATCCGGCTGGGTCGCCACTGAACGGCGTGGAGTGGGTCGGCATGCCGCCCAAGGGCTTGGCACGGGCCCAGTTTTCCGCCATGGCCCGGGTCCACTGCTCGCGGGCGGCATTGGCGTCCTTGGGGACTGCCGCCAGTTCCCGGCGCAAGGCGATGGCGCGCTCGTCGTCGGCCTTCATGTCGCCCAGGGCTCGCAGTTGTCGCCGCAGTTCCTGGCGATCCGTCTGGAGGGAGGCATCCACATCCTGGAGCTTTTTTTCGAGGATACGGGCCCGGCGCGCGTATTCCTCTATCACCTGCCGCTCTGCCGGTGATGCGATCAACTCTTGCTCCATGGCCGCAATCTTCTGCAACTGCTGACCATAGACCAGCGGTGCCAGCGGGTTGCCAACCTGCTTGTAGGACAGCCAGGACACCGGGATCAGAAACGCCAGGATGATGACCACATACTGCGTCACTTGAGTCCAGGTCACCGCACGCATGCCCCCCAGAAAGGAACACACCAGCACCCCACCCAGCCCCAGCAGGATGCCAATCTCGAAGTGCACACCGGTCAAACGGGAGGTGATCAGCCCCACGCCATAGATCTGGGCCACAACGTAGGTGAAAGAGCAAAGCACCGCCGCAAAGGCGGCCAGCATGCGCGGCCAGCGGCCGCCAAAACGCATCGCAAAGTAGTCGGGCACTGTATACAGGCGCATGCGCCGCAGATAGGGCGCCACCAGCAGCGCCACCAAGCAAAAGCCGCCAGTCCAGCCCAGCACGTAGGCCAACCCGCCCGCCTGCGACCCCGAACCGGAGTAGCCCTGCAGGTACAACCCACCGGCCATGCTGATGAAGGAGGCTGCGCTCATCCAGTCCGCAGCGGTGGCCATGCCGTTGTACACGGCGGGAATGCGCCGGCCCGCCACGTAATACTCGGATGAATCGGCCGTGCGGCCGTACACCCCAATCACGGCGTACATGACCAGGGTCGCCGACAGGAAGATGCCTGCTACCCAGACCTTGGACAAGCCATAGCGCTCGGCCACGGCCAGCCCCAGCAGGAACACCAGCAGGCTCAGCACATACCAGCCAAACCGGCGGTGCAGCTTGCGCTTGTAATTGGTATAGGCCACGGGGTCAAAGCCCGGCTCGGGCCCCTCACGGCGGTTGGCAATCCAGGCATACAGGACCACCACCGCAATGAAGATCAGCACCGACCCTTGCGCCGCAAACCAGAAGCTCACCGGCCAGTTGGCCACGACCATCTGCAGGTCGCGCGCAAAGAACACCGCCCCGAACGACGCCACGAACCACAGCGTCAGCAAACCTGCATGCAGGCGCCAGCTGTGTGCGGTCGCCGGCTGCGTCATTGGGCCGCGAGCTTCTGCCAGGTAGAAATGACGGAGTCTGGATTGAGCGATATCGACGAGATACCCTCACCCACCAGCCACTGTGCAAAGTCCGGATGGTCGCTGGGACCCTGGCCGCAAATGCCGATGTACTTGCCCTGCTTGCGGCAGGCGGCAATGGCCAGGCTGATCAGCGCCTTCACCGCCGGGTCGCGCTCGTCAAAGTCGGCTGCCAGCAGTTCCAGACCGGAGTCGCGGTCCAGGCCCAGAGTCAGCTGGGTCAGGTCGTTGGAGCCGATGGAGAAGCCGTCAAAGTATTCGAGGAACTGCTCGGCCAGGATGGCGTTGCTGGGAATCTCGCACATCATGATCAGCTTGAGGTCGTTGTCGCCCCGGCGCAACCCATGGCGGGCCAGCAGCTCGGTGACCCGCTTGGCCTGGCCCAGCGTGCGCACAAACGGCACCATGACCTGAACATTGTTCAGCCCCATGTCGTTGCGCACGCGCTTCAGCGCCTCGCACTCCATCGCAAAGGCTTCGCCGAACTCCGCACTGACATAGCGCGCCGCACCGCGAAAACCCAGCATGGGGTTCTCTTCTTCCGGCTCGTAGCGGCTGCCGCCAATCAGTTTGCGGTATTCGTTGCTCTTGAAGTCCGACAGGCGCACGATGACGGGCTTGGGCCAGAAGGCCGCGGCAATGGTGGCCACGCCCTCGGCGACGCGGTCCACATAGAAGGCGCGGGGCGACGCGTGGCCGCGAGCCACCGATTCCACCGCCTTTTTCAGATCAGCATCCACATTGGGATAGTCCAGGATCGCCTTGGGGTGCACGCCAATGTTGTTGTTGATGATGAACTCCAGCCGGGCCAGGCCCACCCCTTCATTGGGCAACTGGCAGAAGTCAAAGGCCAACTGCGGATTGCCCACGTTCATCATGATCTTGACCGGGCTCTCGGGCATGGTGCCGCGCTGCACTTCGGTGACCTCGGTTTCCAGCAGGCCGTCGTAGATGAAGCCGGTGTCGCCCTGCGAGCAGCTCACGGTGACCAGCATGCCGTCCTTCAGTGCCTCGGTGGCATGGCCGCAACCGACCACGGCAGGAATGCCCAGCTCGCGCGCAATGATGGCGGCGTGGCAGGTGCGACCACCCCGGTTGGTGACGATGGCGGCGGCGCGCTTCATGACCGGTTCCCAGTTGGGATCGGTCATGTCGGTCACCAGGATGTCGCCGGCCTGCACCTTGTCCATCTCGCTGATGTTGTGGACGATGCGCACAGGGCCAGTGCCGATCTTCTGGCCAATGGCGCGGCCTTCCACCAGCACGGTGCCGGATTCCTTGAGCTTGTAGCGGTATTCGGCCTGGTTGCCGGCCTGGCTCTTCACGGTCTCGGGTCGTGCCTGCAGGATGTAGAGCTGGCCGTCGATTCCGTCCTTGCCCCACTCAATGTCCATGGGGCGGCCATAGTGCTCTTCAATCACCAGTGCGTAGTGGGCCAGTTGCTCGACATCGGCGTCCGTCAGCGAATAGCGGTTGCGCAGTTCGGTGGGTACATCGGTAGTTTTGACCAGCTTGCCGCCTTGGGCCTTTTCCTCGGCCGTCGTAAACTGCATCTGGATCAGCTTGGAGCCCAGGTTGCGGCGAATCACGGCGCGCTTGCCGGCCTTCAGCATGGGCTTGTGCACATAGAACTCGTCCGGGTTGACGGCGCCCTGCACCACTGTCTCGCCCAGGCCGTAGCTGGAGGTGATGAACACCACCTGGTCAAAACCGGATTCCGTGTCGATGGTGAACATCACACCGGCGGCGCCCAGGTCGGAGCGCACCATGCGCTGAATGCCGGCGCTGAGAGCCACCACATCGTGGGCAAAGCCCTTGTGCACGCGGTAGCTGATGGCACGGTCGTTGTACAGCGAGGCAAACACTTCGCGAATCTTGTGCAGGATGTCTTCGATGCCGTGCACGTTGAGGAAGGTTTCCTGCTGGCCGGCAAAGGACGCATCGGGCAAGTCTTCCGCGGTGGCCGAGGAACGCACGGCGAAGGTGGCCTCGGCATTGCCGGCGCTTAGCGTGGCAAAGGCCTCGCGAATGCCCTTTTCCAGCTCGGGCGGAAACGGCTGGGCTTCGACCAAAGCGCGGATTTCGGCGCCCACCTGGGCCAGGGCGCGCACGTCTTCCACATCCAGGGCCTTGAGTTTGGCGCTGATCTTCTGGGTCAGCCCGTCGAACTGGAGAAATTCGCGGAAGGCGTGGGCCGTGGTCGCAAAGCCCGTGGGCACCTTGACTCCGGTGGGAAGGTTGGAAATCATCTCCCCCAGGCTGGCATTCTTGCCGCCGACCGACTCGACGTCGGTCATGCGCAGAAGCTCGAATGGGACGACCAGATCGGTCGGATTGAAACGTGTTGACATGGCAAAGCTCCGGAAGTTAAAAACCTTTGACTGCTGCATCAGCACCGGCACACGCCCGCCAAGACAGCAGCGATCACGCCCGCTTCACCCTCTGTTGTTGCTATTGGCGCGCGCGCGGGAATGACAAAATGTGGAAATTGCGGCTATTGTAGGGGCCACACCCCCAAGTCGGCACCGTCCGCTACAGACCCGCGCTTGCATTTCACTGACAACCCAGCAACCCCACACCATGACCCACCGCACCGTATTTTTTGTCTCCGACGGCACCGGCATCACCGCCGAGACCTTTGGCAACGCCATCCTGGCCCAGTTCGAGACCAAGGCCCGCCATGTGCGCCTGCCGTTTTGCGACACGGTGGACAAGGCGCACCAGGCGGTGCGGCAAATTAACCACGCGGCCGTGGTGGACGGCTACCGCCCCATCGTGTTCACCACGCTGGTCAACATGGAAGTGCTCAAGGTCATCCAGGAAAACTGCCAGGGCATGCTGCTGGACATGTTTGGCACCTTTGTGCACCCGCTGGAACAGGAGTTCCAGCTCAAGTCCAACCACCGCATCGGCCGTTTCAGCGACGCCAGCAAGAGCAAGGAATACCAGAGCCGCATCGAGGCCATCAACTTCTCACTGGCGCACGACGACGGCCAGATGAACCGCGACCTGGAACACTCCGACGTGATCCTGGTAGGGGTGAGCCGCAGCGGCAAGACGCCCACATCCCTGTACCTGGCCATGCAGTACGGCCTGAAGGCATCCAACTACCCGCTGATTCCCGAGGACTTTGATCGCCGCCAGTTGCCCCCGGCCCTGGTGCCGCACAAGGCCAAGATCTTCGGCCTGACGATCCAGCCCGAGCGCCTCTCCGAGATCCGCAACGAACGCCGGCCGAATTCCAAATACGCCTCGCTGGAAAACTGCCGCGCCGAGGTCAGCGAAGCCGAAGCCATGATGCGACGCGCCGGCATCCGCTGGCTGTCCACCACCACCAAATCGATCGAAGAGATCGCCACCACCATCCTGCAGGAGATCCACCCGGAACGGCTGGTGTATTGATTGGCCAACACGGGGAGCCCCGACCCTGGCCAAATTTGCTATTAAATCAGGAGCTACCTGCGCATATTCCACGAGGGCTGTAGGCAAAAAAGCCTATTAACCCTCTGGCGTACCCTGCGTCAGAACCTGCTCCAGCCCGCGCCAGGGACGAGGTACTGGGGTTTTCGACAAACACGCAGCGCTTGCCAGTGCGTTTGCAAAAGTCTTTCACCTTCCAATAGGCGTTGTGGCTGATGCAGCCGGTCTGGCAGATCACCAAGTCCGCGGCGGCCAGGCTGGCGTCGAGCACGCTGTGGCGGTCTTCCAACCCGCCATCGTGGTGGGCAAGCTCCCAGATCCGGCGCCGTCGGGAGCCTGACGGCGGTGTCGCAGTCAACAAGGCATTCGCGTGTTCACACATGGTGCTTTCCTTCGTTGTGGTTGGCGCACTGGCTGGCGGCCGCGGGCTGGTGCAGGTGGCTCCCGTGCGGGAGTTCGGGGGCGTGCTACTTGGTCAGTATCAGCTTGCCCAATGCGGTCTGGCGCAGGCGGTAGACCGCGCCGTTGTGTTCGATCTCGACTTCCTGGGCACCGGAAAAAATGGCCCGGCTGGGCAGGCGCGCCACGCTGCCTGCGGCGGTCATGGTCTCCCGCTGCGCCGCTATCAAGGCATCACCGGGCACCACGCAAGCGCCTGGCGGGACGGGCTCGGTTGGATGGGCCATTGACTTAGCCCACCAGTGCCCAATGGTTGTCCAGCGCCAGCCCGACCGGCCACTTCAGGAATACCGGTGCCAGTGACGGATGCCAGCGCGCCACGCCCCGGGCCGAACCCAACAACACGCCGTTGGCATGCTGCGCCAGCGGCCAGTTTGTCAGGGCACCGGCGTCCTGCAGCTTGGCGATGGCGGTCAGTTCCTCGGGCGCATGCGGGCTCCACTGGAACGCGGTGTTGGTGCGCAGGCAGCTCAGCACAAAGCCGCCATCCGGGCTGGCGACGATGTCGCCGCTGTAGCCTGCGCCATCGTGGCCTTGTGCCGGGGTTTGCAGGGTGTCGCCATCCCACACGGCCAGCACCGGGGAGGCGCGGCGGCGGATCAGATCGTCGTGCTCGTTCTGCAGCGCAATGCCCAGCAGCGGCCTGGCCGTCGGCTGGCTGCTGCCCGGTGTGACAACCGGCTGGCTCCAGGCCATGTGGCGAATGCCCAGACGCTGGTCTTTCAGGCGCCACTGGCCCAGGCGCTCGCCGGTGGTGGGGTTCATGCGCACCAGGGACGAATCCATCAGTTGCAAGTCGCGCTTCCTGTCGCCCTCGGCGCGGAGGATGCCGCCGTTGGCCACCATCAGGTTCCCGGAAGCGTCCAGCAGCAGCTGGTGCGGCTCCACGCCATAGGTTCGCCACTGCGCCACCTTGCGCAGGGTCTGGCTGTCCCGCACCGACACCCAGCCCTGGCCAGAACGCGCGCTGGTTTCGGCGGTGTACAGCCACTGCCCGTCCGCACTGGCGCAGACATGACCATCCAGTGTGCGGCCTTCGGGCTCGCTGTCCATGCGCAACCACTGCACCGCTTGGCCCTGCGCATCGCAGCGCACGATCCAGGAGCCGGGGCGCACAGCCACCGCGACAAATCCCCCATTAGGTTGAACCAGCAGCCCATGCGTGCGCGTCGGCACAGCCAGTGTGGACTGGATGCGCACCTGCGCCGCCTGCCAATCCAGCACAAACAGGCCCACAAATTCGCCAGCGGTCTGTGTCGCGTTGCCGTCCTGGTGCCAGGCCGCCAGCACAGTGGACCGAGGCGCAGGTCCCGCACCGCTGGGCGACTGGGCCATCACGGCAAAAGGCCACAGGGCGCTGGCTGCCAGTGCGCCACCGGAGCGCAAAAAGTCACGTTTTTTCATATCGATCTTTCAAAAAACTTAATTTTATTGCAAATGACAACGATTCGCATTTAGAATTGCAATATATCTTTTCCGCCAGCCAGACCGCCAGGGTTTCAATTCCCGCGGATTCAGCCAGCCAACAACCCTGACCGAGTTCGCACCATGACCCAGCATCACTTCAAGCCAAATAAGCCTCCAGCCCTCGCCAAAATTGCGCAAGCCGCTACACATTCAATAGCAAAACCGGCCCGGAACCTGCCACTGGGCGCGCTGCTGCTGATCGGCTCGCTCAGTGCCGTGGCCCAAACGGCAAGCCCCGCTGCGGAGAAAACACTGAAACCCGTGGTCATCAAGGAACGGGGCGAGGCCGCTGAGGGCAAGGACGCCCTGCGCGCCACCACCACGACCATCGGCAAGGGCAAGCAGGAACTGCGCGACATTCCCCAGTCCATCACCGTCATCACCGAGCGCCTGGTGGACGACCGCAACCTGGACACGCTGAAAGACGTGCTGCACAACACCGCTGGCGTGACCTTCCAGGCGGCCGAGGGCGGCGAGGAAGACATTCGCCTGCGTGGCTTCTCGCTGGCCACCACCGGCGACATCTTTGTCGACGGCATGCGCGACCCGGCCTTCTATGACCGCGACACCTTCAACAACGACCGCATCGAGCTGCTGCGCGGCTCGGCCTCCATGCTGTTTGGCCGTGGATCCACCGGTGGCGCCGTGAACCAGGTGTCCAAGGCACCGCGCGCCATGAACGAGAACGAAGTGTCAACCACGGTGGGCAGCTTCAATTACCGCCGCGTCACCGGCGACTTCAACATCCACACCGGCGAAGACGCCGCCCTGCGCATCAATGCAATGCTGACCAAGGCCGACAACAACGGCGCGGGCAGCAGCATCGACAAGAAGGGCATCGCCGGCGCCTACCGCTTCGGCATCGGCACCAGCGACGAGTTCTCGGTGGGCCTGTACGCCCTGGAGAACAACAACGGCATGAACTACGGCCTGCCGTGGATCAAGCCCACCGCATCGGCGCCGGCGTCCAGCACCACGGTGAACGACAAGTTCGACCCCAGTGCCTACTTTGGCATGGCCAGCGACTACAACAATGGCAGCGCCCAATACCTCACGGCCAGCCACCTGCACCGCTTCCAGGACGACAGCGAGCTCAAGACCGTGATCCGCAAGGGCAGCTTTGAGCGCGACCAGCGCGCCGGCACTGTGCGCTTTTGCCAGCGCACCACCAGCGCCACGACCGGCGTGGTGAGCAACCCGCAGTGCCCCACGACAGCCGTGGCACTGGACACCTTCAGCCCCAGCACCATCCTGAACCGCGGCAACAACGCCAAGATCCAGGACCTGGACGCGGTGTACGCGCAAAGCGACTACAGCCAGAAGCTCACCGCCTGGGGCGTCAAGCACGAGATCATGGCCGGGCTGGACTTCGCTCGCGAGTCCAAGAACGTGTACGCGGCCACCGCCGTCACCAAGCCCCAGACCCGGGCGGGCACACCGTTTGACGGTGCCTCCATTAACGAGGCCGCGCGCATCGTGACCCGCACCAGCGCTTTCGAGGCGCAAAACCTGGGTGTCTATGCCCAGGACATGGTCCAGGTAGCGCCGAGCTGGAAGGTGTTGGGCGGCCTGCGTTATGACAGCATGCGCGGCACGTTTGACAACATTGCCGCCAGTGGCGCCATCTCCTCCAGGTATGAACAGACCATTGGTGACTGGAGCGGACGCCTGGGCGTGCTGTACCAGCCCAACGCCCTGCACTCGTACCACTTCTCGTGGGGCACCTCGTTCAACACCTCGGCCGACACCTATTCCTACAGCGCACTGAGTGCCAACACGCCGCCCGAGCAAAGCCGCAACATCGAATTCGGTGCCAAGCTCGACTCCGCCGACAAACGCTTCACCACCCGCCTGGCGCTGTTCCAGTCGACCAAGTTCAACGAGCGCAACACCGACCCGGATTCCGCTGCCACCGCATTCCTGCTATCCGGCAAGCGCCACAGCACCGGCATGGAGATCGACGTCACCGGCCACCTGACCCCCAAGTGGGACATCTTTGGTTCCTATATGTGGATGCCCGATGCCGTCATCGACATCGCCTCCCCCACGGCGGCAGCGGGTGACCGTGCGGGCGAGCGCCCCGCGCTGACCCCCATCCACAGCGGCACGGTGTGGACCACCTACCAGCTCAACACCCAGTGGCGCATGGGTGCGGGCATCAACTTCCGCAGCGAGCAGTCGCCCAACCGCAACCCGGGCTGGCTGGCCCCCGCTTACGCCACCGTGGACCTGATGACGGAGTACACCTTCAGCGACCGCGTCACGCTCAAGGGCAATGTCAACAACCTCAACAACGTGGTGGTTGCGGACGCACTCTATTCCGGGCACTACATCCCCGGTTCTGGTCGCAACGCCCAACTCACGCTGAACCTGAAGTTCTGAGATGCTGCCCCCACGGTCGACCACTGCGACGCCACAACCCCATGCAAACCTTCACCTTCCTGGCTTTGAGTTTTGCCCTGTCCATGGGCGCGGCGTTCTGGGTGCTGCGCAAATGAGCCGCAACCTGCGCATCGTCCTGGCCGTGCTGCTGCTGCACGGTGGCGCGCTGTGGGCGCTGCAAACCGGGCTGCTGCGCCGCACGGTGGAGCTTCTGGTTCCCGCCCAGGTCATCGTGGATATGATGGCCCCCGCCGAAACACCGGCCCCACCCCAGCCCCAACGCCAACCCGTGGTGGCGCCGGCCAAGCCCCAGGCCGTGCGGATGACCCCGAACCCGCCCGCTCCCATGGCGGTGGCGACAGCGGCCACACAGCCGTCGGACATCGCACCAGCCCCGGTCGCCCCATCGACTGCGGCAACCCCTGTTGACCGCCCCGGCACCGCCACGGCAGTGGCCAGCACGACCAGCGCTGCCAGCCCGGCCCCGGCCCGCGTGGAGCTTCCCTCCAGCGACGCCGACTACCTGAACAACCCCAAGCCGCCCTACCCGCCCTTGAGCCGGCGCATGGGTGAGCAGGGCAAGGTCGTGATCCGCACACTGATTGGCGCCGACGGCGTGGCGCAGGAGGCCAGCATCCACCAGTCCAGCGGCTTTGACCGGCTGGACCAGGCCGCCCTGGCCACCGCGCGCAAGTGGCGTTATGTGCCGGGCAAGCGCGCCGGCATGGCCGAGGCCATGTGGTTCAACGTGCCGTTTACTTTTGTTTTGGAATAGTCACTTTTACTGGAGTCGTTATGGAATCACAACTTGGATTGGTCACCCTGTGGACGCAGGGCGATTGGGTCACCAAATCGGTCGCCCTGCTGCTGCTGGGCATGTCGCTGTCCTCGTGGATCGTCATCCTGATCAAGGCGCTGGATGTCTGGAAATACAAGACCCTGGCGCAGCGCACCGAGGCCTTCTGGCACAGCCCCGACTTCGCCAATGGCCTGCAACAGCTCGGCCCCCAACAGGCCAACCCCTTTGTGCAACTGGCCAATGCCGGACGCGAGGCCACCGCCCACCACCGCAACACGCAAACCCAGTTGCATGACACGCTGGACATCAGCGACTGGATCAGCCGCACGCTGCGCAACGCGATTGACGACAGCACCGCACGCTTCCAGAGCGGCCTGGCGGTGCTGGCGTCGGTGGGCTCCACCGCACCGTTTGTTGGCCTGTTCGGCACGGTCTGGGGCATCTACCACGCGCTGATGGGCATTGGCACCTCCGGTCAGGCCACCATCGACCAGGTGGCCGGTCCGATTGGCGAGTCGCTGATCATGACGGCCCTGGGCCTGGCGGTGGCCATTCCTGCGGTGCTGGGCTACAACGCGCTGGTGCGCGGCAACAAGTCCATCCTGACCAAGCTCAACCGCTTTGCCCATGACCTGCATGCCTACTTCGTGACCGGCGCCCGCGTGGGCAACAGCCCGGCGGACGGCAAGGTCATCGCCATGAAGAAGGCTTAACCGGGGATTGCTATGGCTTTTGGAACACAAGACGCCGCGCTGGACGATGACACCGAGGTCATGAACGAGATCAACATGACGCCGCTGGTGGACGTGATGCTGGTGCTGCTCATCATCTTCATCATCACCGTGCCGGTCATGAAACATGCCGTCAAGGTCGATCTGCCCAGCGCCACGGCCCAGCGACAAAGCATCAAGCCCGAAACCATTGCGCTGAGCGTGGACACACAGGGCGGCTATTTCTGGAACCAGAACCCGGTCAACGAGCAGGAACTGGGCCGGTTGCTGGAGACCGAGGCGGCCAAGGAGCCGCAACCGGAACTGCACATCCGCGGCGACAAGGCCGTGCGCTATGAGTTTGTGGTGCAGGCCATGGCGCAGGCGCGTTCAGCCGGGTTGCACAAGATCGGTTTCGTCACTGAACCACGGCACTAAAAGTGTCAGCCAGCCAGGGCTGCCACGGCGGCCTTGGCAATCTGCGCGTCTTCGCTGGACTTGACGCCGCTGACCCCCACCGCGCCCAGGCACTGCCCGTCCTTCAGGATCGGCACGCCGCCTTCGAGCATGCCTTCCAGATTGGGAGCACTCAAAAACGAGGCACGTCCGCCGTTGATCATGTCTTCATAGACCTTGCTCTCGCGCCGGCCCAGTGCCGAGGCGCGGGCCTTGCCCGGAGCAATGTGGGCCGAGATCGGCGCTGCGCCATCCAGGCGCTGGAACCACAGCAGGTGGCCGCCGTCGTCCACGATGGCGATGCTCACCGCCCAGTTGTGTTTGTGGGCTTCGGCTTCGGCGGCAGCGGCCATGGCTTTGACATCGGAAAATTCGAGAATGGATTTGGTTTTCATGGCGCAAGGCTCCTCTTCATGTGTAGAGGCGCAAGCATAACGCCCTCGGAACCGGCCATCTGTCACCCGCAATGCACAACAGCCTTACGAAAAAAGGGGCCAATGAAGGGCGAAATTCGGGGCGCCAATCTTGAGAAACCCTAGAATCGACCCATCTGCAAACTTGCAGACACTGAAGGAGTTCTCACTATGACTGACTACACCAAGATTTTGACCCCTGACCAGAGCGGCTACCTGGTAGCCGACGGACAGCGCAACAAGGTCTTGCGCAATACCTATATGTTGCTGGCCCTGAGCCTGATGCCCACCGTGCTGGGCGCCTGGTTGGGCGTGGAACTGGGACTGGCTGCGTTGTTCCGTGGCTGGCTGGGCATGTTGCTGTTTATCGGCGTGGCCTTTGGTTTCATTTACGGGATCGAGAAGACCAAGAACTCAGCCGCCGGCGTGCCGATGCTGCTGGGCTTCACGTTCTTCATGGGGCTGATGCTCTCCCCCATGATCCAGTCAACCCTGGGCTTCAAGAACGGCCCGCAGCTGATCATGACCGCATTTGCCGGCACGGCTGGTGTGTTCATGGGCATGGCGGCACTGGCCAGCGTCATCAAGCGTGACCTGTCGGGCATGGGCAAGTTCCTGTTTGTCGGCCTGATCATGTTGGTGATTGGTAGTCTGATCAATGCCTTTGTGGGTTCCACCGCCGGCATGATCGTGCTGTCCATGATCAGCATCGGTATTTTTAGCGCCTACATGCTGTATGACATCAAACGCATCATCGACGGCGGCGAAACCAACTACATCAGCGCCACGCTGGCCCTGTACCTGGACATCATCAACGTGTTCCAGAGCCTGCTGGCCCTGCTGGGCATCTTCGGCGGCGAGCGCGACTGATACATCCGCTAGATCCATCCAAAAAAGGCCCTTCGGGGCCTTTTTTGTTGCCCAAAAGCGGCGATCATTCAATACGCGGCCGACTTTGCCGATATAAAACCCAATCACTACGAGTTTTCATGATTGCACGCCTGCTCCTCCTCGCCATGATCCTGACTCTGGGTGGCTGTGACGCCGTCACCGCGCTGATGGCCGACCCCAAAGCCGCCCAGCGCGTAGCCGACTCCAAAGCCATTGGCAGTGCCTGCCGCTATGGCTTGCGCAGCATTGAGGACTGTTACGCCCTCAACGAAAAAGCGTCCAAGGCCTACGTGTTCGAAGGCTGGAAGGAAATGGACCAGTACATGCGCGAGAACAAGATCGACGGCGTGCCCTCCCGGGTTGGCAAGGGCGGCGGCGCGACACCGGCCGAAGAGATCATCGATGAAAAAGCCGGCAGCGATGCCGCCAAGGACAAGCCGAAGGCAGCCGACAAGGTTGCGCGCTGAACCGGCTCCGCGAAAGCGAAGTCAACCCACCCAGTCAAACACCGCAATGCTCTCCACGTGGGCCGTGTGCGGGAACATATTGACCACCCCCGCTGCTGAGCAGCGGTAGCCGCCCTGTTGCACCAACACCCCAGCGTCGCGTGCCAGCGTGGCCGGGTTGCAGCTCACATACACAATGCGCTTGGGCGGCGTCCAGCGCTGTTCGGCCTCGCTGGCAACCCCTTCCGCTACACGCTGGCGCACGCCGGCCAGCGCCTGCACCAGGGCAAAGGCGCCTTCACGCGGCGGGTCCACCAGCCATTTGTCGGCGGCACCGTCAGCCACCAACAGTTCAGGGGTCATCTCGAACAGATTGCGTGCTACAAACTTTGTAGCTACCAACGCCCGTTTTTCAAGGGCTACAGCCTGATTCAGCTTCAAATTCTCGCGGGAACGGGCCACCAGCGACTCGGCGCCCTCCACGCCCAGCACCTCGCGCGCCTGGGTGGCCAACGGCAGCGTGAAATTGCCCAGGCCGCAGAACCAGTCAATGACGCGCTCGTCCCGCTGGACCTTCAGCAGCCCCAGCGCACGCGACACCAGCACCCGGTTGATGTGCGGGTTGACCTGGGTGAAGTCGGTCGGTCGAAACGGCATGGTGATGCCGAAGTCCGGCAAGGCGTAGGCCAACTGGCCGGTCTCGTGCCCGGGCAGCTCGTCCAGGCGGTGAATCGTGTCCGGCCCCTTGGGCTGCAGCCACCATTGCAGGCCGGGGTTCTGCGCAGCGAACTGGCGCAGGCGGTTCAGGTCGCCCTCGGACAGCGGCTCCAGATGGCGCAGCACCATGGCAATGACCTCGCTGCCAGCACCATTCGCGCCGTTGGTCGGCATATCGCCCATGGCTAGTTCGATCTGCGCCAGCGTCTCCACCGCATCCATGGACTCGATCAGGCGGCGCAGCGGCACCAGCATGGCGCTGACGACAGGTGCCAGCACCAGGCACACCTTCATATCGGCCACGTAGCGGCTCTTGCGCTCGTGGAAGCCAATCAGCACCTGTCCCTTCTTGCGCACATGGCGCACCGACAGGCGCGCGCGGTAACGGTAGCCCCAGGCCGGCCCCTCAATGGGCCGCAGCACGTTGTCGGGCTTGACCTTGCCGATGTGCCACAGGTTGTCTTCCAGCACCCGCTGCTTGACGGCCACCTGCGCCGCCACATGCAGGTGCTGCATCTTGCAGCCACCGCAGGAGCCCTCGTGCAGGCCAAAGTGCGGACAATCCGGGCGCACGCGCTGCGACGACTCGCGATGGATTTCGGTCAGCGTGCCCTTCTCGAAACTGTTCTTGGAGCGGTGGATCTGGGCGCTGACCACTTCAAAGGGCAGTGCTCCATCAATAAACACCACCTTGCCATCGGGTTTGTGGGCCACACCCTGGGCTTCCAGGTCCAGGGATTTCACGCGCAGCCAGCCCTCGGGCAGCGGTTTTTCGGTCGAATTCGTATCGGTCATGCCTGAATTGTCTCAGGTTGAGGCATCGCACCAAGATGACAGATTTGTAACCCGGCCGGCATCTGATTGAAAGGGCACGCTGCCCATAATTCAGCCTCCACCCACCCACCCCGCCCCCAAATGCCAATGACACTCCACGCGATTCGCTCCACCTGCCTGGTTCTATTGACCGCTGTGGCACTGTCAACCGGTGCGCTGGCCGGCGGCGTCACCGTAACCCGCTAACCCATCACAACAATCATGCGCACTACCAACCACCAGCGCCGCGGTCTGCTGAAAGCGATTGCCGCACTCGGACTGACCTCCAGCGGCCTCGCCTTTGCACAAAACACCAGGATGGTCCAGGTCTGGAAAGACCCCAATTGCGGGTGCTGCAAAGACTGGATCACACACATCGAGAGCAGTGGCTTCAAGGCCACGGTGCACGAGACGGGCAACACCGCCGCGCGGGCCCGTCTGGGGATGCCACAAAAGTTCGGGTCCTGCCATACCGCCCTGGTCGATGGCTACGTACTGGAAGGCCACGTCCCCGCCAGCGATATCAAGCGCCTGTTGAAAGAACGGCCGCAGGCCTTGGGGCTGGCAGTGCCAAGAATGCCGATTGGCTCACCCGGCATGGACGGTCCGGCCTATGGCGGGCAACACGACCCTTACGAAGTCCTGCTGGTGTTGAAGGACGGCAGCACCAAGGTCTTCAAGCGCTACACCTGATCCAGTCGCAGCCTCGCCCTCGTGCGCCAGCGAACCGACTGGCGAGGGTGTTGTCGCCTATGCTGCGCATACATGAACATCAATGAATTGCAGATTCGCGTCGGCTTCGAGATGGAGTACGCGTGCCCCGCTCCAACGCCAATGATTCTGGCGTTGAACATCCACCACTCCCGCGCCGCCGATCTGGTGCAGCCGGACATCCTGGTCACCAGCCCGGCAGTCCCGGTCACCGCCTACCACGATGGATTTGGCAACTGGTGCAGCCGCATCGTTGCACCCGCTGGGCGGTTCGTGCTGCGCACGGACGCACTGATCCGGGACAGCGGCCAGCCCGATACCGTCGCACCGTGGGTCACCCAGACGCCGGTCGAGGACTTGCCAGACTCCACCCTGGTCTACCTGCTAGGCAGCCGCTACTGCGAGACCGATCAGCTGTCCGCGGTGGCGTGGCAGCTGTTTGGCAATGGCCCGACCGGTTGGGCACGCGTGCAGGCCATCTGTGACTATGTGCACCAGCACATCACGTTCGGCTACGAGCACGCCCGACGCACCCGCACTGCGTGGGAGGCCCACACGGAAAAACGCGGGGTGTGCCGCGACTATGCGCACCTGGCCATTGCCTTTTGCCGCTGCATGAACATTCCGGCGCGCTATTGCACCGGCTACCTGGGCGACATCCGCATCCCCGCCGTTCCGGCACCGATGGATTTCGCGGGCTGGTTTGAGGCCTACTTGGGCAATGCCTGGTACACCTTCGATGCCCGCAACAACACGCCGCGCATCGGTCGCATCCTGATGGCCCGTGGCCGCGACGCCTGTGATGTGGCGCTGACCAGCACCTTCGGACCCAACACGCTGCAGCGGTTCACGGTCTGGGCGGACGAGGTTGCGCCCGCCTGACAGCCGTCTGGCATTCAGGAGGTCAATCCGTCAGTCGCAGCGGGCTTTGCAGTTGGCCGCGTTGGCGGTGCAATCCGCTGCCGCATCCACCGTGCACTGTTCGCGCGTGCGGTGGGTGAAGTTGACACCGTTGCTGTAGCTGCACACCAGTTGGGTGATCTTGCCGGCCTTGCCCACGCGCACCGCCGAGGCCTTGGCCTGCTGGAGGGCGCCCTTGGGCAGTTCGCAGGAAACATAGGCGTCAAAGGCCCCGTTGGCCGACTCCCATAGCGCCACATTCTTCATCTGCCGGTAGAGCGCGAAGTCCGTGCAGGAATCGGTCTCCCCCCGGTAGGCCTTGGCATCATCACTGCAGTAGCCAGTAAAGGTGTAGCGCAGTTCCTCTTCGCTGGGGCAGGCGCCCACCTGAACAGCCGTAGCCAGGTCCGGGCAGGACAGCGTGCTGCCGGCAAACGCGCTGGTTCCCAGCGTCAGGAGCAGCAGCAAAAGGTTTTTTTTCAAGGAAGTCTCCAATAGGGAATAAGGAACACGCTCACAACACCGAATGCCGGGTAATGCCCCGGCGCGTCAGGTAGCGCTTGAGCTTCATCAGGGCTTCGTTTTGCACCTGGCGCACCCGCTCGCGGGTCAGACCGAGGCGGATGCTGAGCACATCCAGGGTTTCAGGTTCGTGGCCGTGCAGGCCAAAGCGCCCTTCCAGCACCTCGCGCTCGCGCTGGGTGAGGGTTCCAATCCACTCTTCCAGCAGCACATCAACCTCATGCAACTGCGCGACGTCATCGGGCGACAGGGTCAGTTCATCGATCAGCCCGTCTCCCAGGGTCTGATCGTCCCCGGTGCGATCCAGCGATGCATCCAGCGAACGCGGCGCCTCCGCCATGGACAGCAGATCGGCCACATGGTGCGGTTCGGCCCCCAGCAGCGCAGCAATGTCTTCGACGCGGATGCCCTCGGGTCGCCGGGCCACCAGCTCGGAGTCGTTTTCCAGCAGGCGCCGCGCGCGCAGCACATGCTGCAACTCGCGCACCACGTTGACCGGCAGGCGCACGGCACGGCCCTGGTACATCAGGGCCCGGTCCACCGACTGGCGAATCCACCAGGTGGCATAGGTCGAGAAGCGAAAACCCCGCTCGGGCTCGAACTTGTCGATGGCGTGCATCAGGCCCAGGTTGCCCTCTTCCACCAGGTCGGCCATGGGCACACCACGGCCCATGTAGCCCTTGGCGATGCTGACCACCAGGCGCAGGTTGTGCTCGATCATGCTCTGGCGGGCGGCAAAGTCGCCGGCGCGGGCACGGGTGGCGGTCTCGAACTCCTGCTCGGGCGTGAACAGCTCGGTGCGCCGCACGCCGCGCAGGTAAAGGGAGAGTGCATCGGCCGATTCATCGACCACCGCCTCGCCGCTGACAATCTCGTGGGCGAGTTGCTCCAGCGCCTGAATTGCTACGGAATCAGTAGCAAGAGCCCCAGTATCTTCGAGGGCTAAAGGGCTATTTTGCTCCGAAAGAGATCCCGCAAGCTCCTGGTCTGCAGGGCCGCTGCCAAAACCACTGTTGCGGGGCTTTCTCATGGTGCTATCAGCTAGCGGGCTGGCAGGTATTTGGTGGGATCGACCGGCTTGCCCTGGCGGCGCACCTCAAAGTGCAGTTTGACGCGATCAGCATCGCTGTTGCCCATCTCGGCAATCTTCTGGCCCTTCTTCACCGACTGGTCTTCCTTGACCAGCAGGGTCTGGTTGTGGGCATAGGCCGTCAAATAGATGTTGTTGTGCTTGAGGATGATCAGGTTGCCATAGCCGCGCAAGCCAGCTCCGGCATAGACCACCTTGCCATCGGCCGATGCCAGCACCGCATCACCAGCCGTGCCGCCAATGTCCAGGCCCTTGTTCTTGACCTCGTCGAAGCCCGCCAGCACGGATCCGTGGGCGGTGGGCCAGATCCAGCCCATGTCCTCATCCCCGACAGCTGGCGCAGTTGCCGCGGCGGCAGCCACCGGAGCGGGCGTGGGGGTCGCGCTGGAAGCAGTAGCCGGAGCAGACGCTGGTGCAGAAGCGGGCCTGGAAGCCGATCCTGCGGCAATCGGCGTGGCCGTTGCGGCGCCATTGGTCACCGGCTTGGCCACGGCAACCGCCTCGGGTACGGGGGGCACCACGCGCAGTACCTGGCCGATCTCGATGCGGTTGGGGTTATCCAGGTTATTCCAGCGGGCAATATCCTTGTGGCTCTGGCCGGTTTCCAGGCCAATGGCGATCAGCGTGTCCTTGGGCTTGACGGTGTGGTAGCCGGCCTTGCCGGCATTCTCAAAGCCGGGGGGGTACTTGATGGGCTGGGACGGCGGTGTGGTGTCCACCACCTTGCTGGGCACCGAGACACGGTCTTCCACTGGCGCGCGGCTGAGAGGCTTGGAGCTGCACGCAGACAAAACCACCACGGCAACAGCCGTCAACAACCAAGCTGGACGCAAAAAACCGGACATAAGCACTTCCTTCAAGCAACACCTGATTTTAGGGGGACAAAGTGCACCGCCTCCAAAAGGGTCTGGCGCACACCCTGCGGCGTTTTGTCCAGTACCAGCAGGGCCTGGGCACCGGGTGCACCGGCGGTGACCACCGGGGCAATCAGACGCCCGCCCACGGCCAGCTGATCCACCCAGGCCTGCGGCACGGCTTCGCCTCCGGCGGCGGCAATGATGGCGGCATAGGGCGCGCCCTTGGCGTAACCCACCATGCCATCGCCAAACAGCAGGTGCAGATTGGCCAGACGCAGGTGGCGCAGGTTGTCACGCGCCTTGTCGTGCAGGCCGCGCAGGCGCTCGATGCTGTAAACCTCGGTCGCCAGCAGGCTCAGCACCGCGGCCTGGTAGCCACAACCGGTGCCAATTTCCAGCACCCGGCCGAGCTTGCCCGGGTTGCCGTTGCGCAGCAGCTCCAGCATGCGCGAGACCACGCCCGGCTTGGAAATGGTCTGGCCCAGGCCAATCGGCAGGCTGGTGTCTTCATAGGCTTGGTTGACAAGGGCGCTGTCCACAAAACGGTGGCGCTCGATGGTGCCCATGGCGCCCAGCACTTGGGCGTCTGTGATGCCCTGGCCGGCCAGCTTTTGCACCATGCGGTTGCGCACCGCGCTGGAATCCATGCCGTGGCCGGGCGGCGGGGCTGGCAGCGGCGTGGGCTTGTTCTGCACGTTGCCTGCCACCGAAGCGGCAGGAGTCACTGTCCTGGCCGGCGCCGCTGCCACCGGCTTGCCCACGGTATTGGGCCGGTTCTTGGCCAGTGTGGTATCCAGACGAGCGGGAAAGGACGGCCGCTGCTTCATGGCGTGGCGGACAGGCGCGACACGCTTTGTGCCCAATAGCCCAGGTGGTCGTGGTCGGTCAGGTCCACCTTCAGCGGTGTCAGCGCCACATGGCCCTGGGCCGTGGCGTGGAAGTCGGTGCCGTCGGCATCGTCCTTGACCGCTCCGGCGGCGCCAATCCAGTACATGGTCTCGCCACGGGGGTTCTTCTGCTGGATCACCTTTTCCGCCGCGTGGCGGCGCCCCAGTCGGCACAGCTTGGTGTTGCCGATCTGCTCATACGGCAGGTTGGGAATGTTCACATTCAGCAAGAAGGGCGAGTGGCCGATCAGTTGCTGCTGGTGCATGGCCTGCACCAGCTCGCGCACCTTGCACGTGGCGCTGTCCAGGTGGTGCCAATCTTTCTCCACCTGGGAAAACGCGATGGCCGGAATGCCAAACAGATAGCCTTCCATCGCCGCACCCACAGTGCCGGAGTAAATCGTGTCATCCCCCATGTTGGCGCCGTTGTTGATGCCGGACACCACCAGATCGGGCCGGTAGTCCAGCAAGCCGGTCAGGGCCACGTGCACGCAATCGGCCGGCGTGCCATTCACGTAGCGAAACCCGTTGCTGGCGCGGTGCACATACAGCGGCGAATGCAGCGTCAACGCATTGGACTTGGCACTGTTGTTCTGCTCGGGCGCAATGACCTCCACCTGGGCGATGTCTTTCAGCGCATCAAACAGCGCCAAAAGCCCGGGCGCCTGGTAACCGTCGTCGTTGGAAATGAGAATTTTCATGGTCGGGGGGGATTGATCGGCCATTGTAGGGTGGAGGGTCCAACCCGCCCGGCGACGGGGCCGGGTCACCCGTGAGACATTTTTGGCCGGGGTCCGGCCCTATGATGCGCCCACTATTTTTGGAGACTGTTATGCACGCCTGGCTTTGCGAAAACCCCACCGGTATCGACGCCCTGAACTGGAAAGAGCTGCCCACGCCCAGCCCGAAGGCAGGCGAGGTGCTGATCGAAATCAAGGCCGCCAGCCTGAATTTTCCCGACATCCTGATCGTGCAGAACAAATACCAGATGAAGCCTGCCCTGCCCTTTGTGCCGGGTTCGGAATACGCCGGCATCATCCAGGCCGTGGGCGAAGGCGTCACCCACCTGAAGGTCGGCCAGGCCGTGGCCTGCCTCAGCGGCACCGGTGGGTTTGGCACCCACACGCTGGCACCGGCTGCGCTGTGCATGCCATTGCCACCCGGCTTCCCCATGGTGGATGCCGCCGCCTTCATCATGATCTACGCCACGTCCCACCACGCGCTGGTGGACCGTGCCCAGCTCAAGGCCGGCGAGACCGTGCTGGTGCTGGGTGCTGCCGGCGGTGTCGGCACCTCGGCCATCCAGATCGCCAAGGCCATGGGCGCCAAGGTCATTGCTGCCGCCTCTACCGATGAAAAGTGCGCGCTGTGCAAAAAGATTGGCGCGGATGAGACCATCAACTACACCACCACCAACCTGCGCGACGCGCTGAAGGAACTCACCGGCGGCAAGGGTCCCGACGTGATTTACGACCCGGTAGGTGGCGACTTTGCCGAGCCGGCCTTCCGCTCCATTGCCTGGCGCGGGCGCTATCTGGTGGTGGGCTTTGCCTCCGGCCCCATTCCCGCCCTGCCCTTCAACCTGGCGCTGCTCAAGGGTGCATCCATCGTTGGCGTGTTCTGGGGTGACTTCGCCAAGCGCGAACCCAAGGCCAATGCCGCGATGATGGGCGAACTGGCCCAGTGGTACGGCCAGGGCAAGATCAAGCCCGTGATCGACCGCACCATGCCCATGAATGAGCTCAAGGCCGCCTACGCCCACATGGGTTCGCGTGGCGTCATGGGCAAGCTGGTGATGGTGAACTAGGCGCGTTCAGTGGTAGTCGTCTTCACGCTGGTGGCGGATGGCACCGATGATGACGGTATTGCTATCGACAATCTCGAACAACGCCACGTAGCCTGTGCGGCCGAACGGAATGATGAGTTCACGAACAAACGAACTGCTGCCGGCCTTGCGGCAGGCAAACGGTGAGGACTTCAAGAAGGCCACGCCATCCTTGATTGCCTGCACCGCCCTGGCGGGAATATCGAGGTCACCAGCTTCACTGTCCAGTTCACGTTGCAACGCGAAATCGAACAGTTGCTCCAGGTCGTTGGAGGCGGCTTCGCTGAGCGCAACCGTGTAGGTCATCCGCCACGCTGCGCTTTGGCCTGCCTGGCCGCAGCCAGCTTGGCCTCCAGTTTGCCAATCACCACTTCAGCCGCAATACCATCGCCGTTACGCTTGGTCGCTTCGATGGCGGCAATGCCACGCCGGATGAACTCTGCCTGATTCTTGCGCTTGGCGACCGTAGTGCGAACCGCATTCTCGACAAATTGCGAGAGCGATTCGCCTTGCTCAAGCACACCTTCAAGCTCAATCCTGAAATCGGGCGCAACACGGATGGGGGGGAGTGTGGCTGTCTTCATGAACTCATTGTATTGCAACTGCAATACAGAACCAACTATTCACGCAGTTGCGCAAGGTCGTTGGGTATGCTACCGGCATGAATGCCACCGCCCATCCCAGCGATTACCGACCCTTGTCCAGCGTGGACGCCCTGCGCCGCACCGGCAAGCTCAAGGGCCGCCAGGTCGATCCGCAGGCACTGGCCGAGGTGCGTGCCCTGCTGGGCGAGCGCCCCGCTGACGGCCACCGACGTGATCTGCTGATCGAGCACCTGCACACGCTCAACGACCGCTACAGCGCGCTGCATCGCTCTCACCTGGTGGCGCTGGCGCACGAGATGAATATCCCGATGGCCGAGGTGCAGGAGGTGGCCAGCTTCTACCACCACTTCGAGCTGCTGGATGACGACGCCCAAGCCCCCGCACTGACCATCCGCGTCTGCGACGGCCTGGCCTGCGAGATGGCCGGCGCGCGCGACCTGCTGGCAAGCCTGCCCGCGCTGCTGGGCCGCGCCGATGTGCGCGTGGTGGCCGCGCCGTGCGTGGGCCGCTGCGAACAGGCGCCGGTGGCCGTGGTGCACCAGACACCCGTGCCGCAGGCCACACCCAGCGCCATCGCTTATGAGACAAATCGGCAGCTAGCCCTCGTGGAACCTGCGTGTACAGCTACTGATTTAGTAGCACCAACCTACCCCGACCTGAATGCCTACCTGGCCGCTGGCGGCTACCAGCTGGCCGCCGCCCTGGTGCAGGGCGAGGCCGACCCGCAAGCCGTCCTCGCCGCGCTGGAGGATTCCGGCCTGCGCGGCCTGGGCGGCGCGGGATTTCCGGCCGGGCGCAAGTGGCGCATCGTGCGGGATCAACCCGCGCCCAGGTATTTCGCCATCAACATCGACGAGGGCGAACCCGGCACCTTCAAGGACCGCCATTACCTGGAGCGCGACCCGCACCGGTTTCTGGAAGGCCTGCTAATCACCGCCCAGGTGGTGGGCACCGAGCGCTGTGTGGTCTACCTGCGCGACGAATACCACCAGTGCCGTGCCATCCTGCAACGCGAACTGGCCGCGCTGCGGAGCAACCCGCCCTGCCCACTGCCCGAGATTGAGCTGCGCCGTGGTGCCGGCGCCTATGTGTGCGGCGAAGAGTCGGCCATGATCGAGAGCATTGAAGGCAAACGCGGCGAGCCGCGCATGCGCCCACCCTACATCGCCGAGGTCGGCCTGTTTGGCCGCCCCACGCTGGAGCACAACTTCGAGACGCTGTATTGGGTGCGCGACATCGTGGAAAAAGGCCCGCAGTGGTTCAACGGCTTTGGCCGCCAGGGGCGCAAGGGGCTGCGCAGTTTTAGCGTCAGCGGTCGCGTGAAGCAACCCGGCGTCAAGCTGGTGCCGGCCGGCATCACCGTGCAGGAGCTGATCGACGAATACTGCGGCGGCATGCAGGACGGCCACCAGCTCTACGCCTATCTGCCAGGCGGCGCTTCGGGTGGCATCCTGCCCGCGCGGCTGAACCAGATTCCGCTGGACTTTGACACGCTGCAACCCTATGGCTGCCTCATCGGTTCCGGCGCGGTCATCGTGCTCAGCCAGCATGACCGCGCCCGCGACGCCGCGCTGAACGCCATGCGCTTCTTTGCCGCCGAGAGCTGCGGCCAGTGCACGCCCTGCCGCGTGGGCACGGCCAAGGCGGCCACGTTGATGGAAGCCCCGGTGTGGGACCGGGTGACGCTGGAGGACCTGAGCCAGGTGATGGTGGATGCCTCCATCTGCGGGCTGGGCCAGGCGGCGCCGAATGGGATGCGCTGTGTGCAGTTGTACTTTGCGGATGAAGTGGGAGGTGCGGCATGACTAAGCCTTCCGTACCCTTCACGCTGGACGGCCGGCCCGTGGAAGCCCGGGCTGACGAGAGCATTCTGCAGGCGGCCAAGCGGCATGGGGTGGAGATTCCGCACCTGTGCTTTACCGAGGGGCTGCGTGCCGACGGCAACTGCCGCGCTTGTGTGGTCGAAATCGCCAGTGAGCGGGTGTTGAGCCCGAGTTGCTGTCGCAATGTCACTGCTGGCATGGACGTTCAGACCGGCAGTGAGCGGGCACGCAAGAGTCAGAAGATGGTGGTGGAGCTCCTGCTGTCCGACATGCCGGAACACGGGTACAAGTGGAATGACTCTGATGATGCTTTGGTTCGCGCTGCTGCGTTGGGGGATACGCCGGGCGCCTCATACTGCAAGCAGAAATCGGCTTCCGGCGCATCCCCCAACACAGCGGGTCACGGGGACGCCAGCGTTGTGGGGCAACACGGGGAACTGAGTGAGTGGGCTAATCGGATGGGCGTTTCGGTGCGGCCAGCCTTGGCGGCCTTGCGCCGTAGCCAACCGGCTGCTGACCTGTCGCACCCCGCCATGGCCGTCAACCTGGACGCCTGCATCCAATGCACCCGTTGCGTCCGTGCCTGCCGCGAGGTGCAGGTCAACGGCGTCATTGGCTATACACAACGAGGTTCCCACAGCCAGATCGCGTTTGATTTGGCCGACCCTATGGGAGCCAGCACCTGCGTGGCCTGTGGCGAGTGCGTGCAGGCCTGCCCGACCGGGGCGCTCAGTGCCAAGACGCAGATCGGCTCGCAAGCGGTGGATCGCAAGGTGGATTCGGTCTGCCCCTTCTGCGGCGTGGGTTGCCTGATCACCTACAACGTGAAGGCCAACACCATCATCAGCGTAGACGGGCGCGACGGCCCGGCCAACCATGGGCGGCTGTGCGTCAAGGGCCGCTTTGGCTTTGACTATGTGCACAACCCGCAGCGCCTGACCGTGCCGCTGATCCGCAAGCCCGGTGTGCCCAAGGACCCGGCGGCGCTCCAAGCGCTCAACCGCAACACCGCCGACTGGTCCGCCGTGTTCCGTGAGGCCACCTGGGACGAGGCCCTGGCCCTGGCCGCCGGCGGCCTCAAAGGTCTGCGCGATGCACACGGCCCCAAGGCGCTGGCCGATGGCTCCTACAAGCCCCTTGCGGGTCTGGGCTCGGCCAAGGGCACTAACGAGGAGGCCTACCTGTTCCAGAAACTGGTGCGCACCGGCTTTGGCTCCAACAACGTGGACCACTGCACCCGCCTGTGCCATGCCAGCAGCGTGGCGGCCTTGCTGGAAGGCGTGGGTTCGGGCTCGGTCACCAACCAGGTCAATGACGTGGAGCACTCGGACCTGATCTTTGTGATTGGCTCCAACCCCAGCAACAACCACCCCGTGGCCGCCACCTGGATCAAGAACGCCGTGCAGCGCGGCGCCAAGCTGGTGCTGGCCGATCCGCGCATCACCGACCTCGGCGTGCACGCCTGGCGCACGCTGCAGTTCCGCGCTGATACGGATGTGGCCCTGCTCAACGCGCTGATCCACACCATCATTGAAGAGAACCTGGTGGACGAGGCATTTGTGGCGCAGCGGGCCAGCAATTACCAGGCACTCAAGGAAAACGTGAAGGGCTACAGCCCCGAGGCCATGGCGCCCATCTGTGGCATTGCTGCCGAGACGCTGCGCGAAGTGGCGCGCGCCTATGCCACCGCCAAGAGCGCCATGATCCTGTGGGGCATGGGTGTGAGCCAGCACGTGCACGGCACGGACAATGTGCGTTGCCTGATCGCGCTGGCCACCGTGGCCGGGCAGATCGGCAAACCGGGCTCGGGCCTGCACCCACTGCGCGGACAGAACAATGTGCAGGGCGCATCCGACGCCGGCCTGATCCCGATGATGTACCCCAACTACCAGCGCGTGACCGACAAGGCCGCGCACGACTGGTTTGAAGAGTTCTGGGGCACCAGGCTGGACAACCAGCCGGGCTACACGGTGGTGGAAATCATGGGCAAGATCCTGGCGCCCGAGAGCGACCCGCACAAGGTCTGGGGCATGTTCATCATGGGCGAGAACCCCGCCATGAGCGACCCCAACCTGCACCACACCCGCCACGCGCTGGCGAGCCTCCAGCACCTGGTCGTGCAGGACATCTTCATGACCGAGACCGCCTGGCTGGCCGACGTGGTGCTGCCGGCCAGCGCCTGGCCCGAGAAGACCGGCACCGTCAGCAACACCGACCGCATGGTGCAGTTGGGCAAACGCGCCATTGATCCACCCGGCCAGGCCAAGGCCGACCTCTGGATCATCCAGCAGATTGCGCGTGGCATGGGCTTGGACTGGAGCTACGAAAACGATAGCGCGTTGAGCAATACTGACGAGGGCTGCCACGGCGTTGAGCTGGTATACGAGGAAATGCGCCAGGCCATGCATGCGGCCATTGGCGGCATCACCTGGGAGCGCCTGCAACGCGAATCCAGCGTCACCTACCCGTGTCACAGTGCAGACGACCCCGGCGAACCCACCGTGTTCAAGGACCACGTGGCCACCGCGGACGGACGCATCCACCTGGTGCCCGCCGACATCATTCCGGCCAACGAACGGCCCGATGCAGAGTTCCCGTTTGTGCTGATCACCGGGCGTCAACTGGAACACTGGCACACCGGCAGCATGACCCGGCGCAGCGCGGTGCTGGATGCACTGGAACCCACTGCCACCGCCAGCCTGTGCGGCCACGACCTGCAGGCGCTGGGCCTGCAGCCGGGTGACGTGATGACGGTGCGCTCCCGGCGCGGCCAGGTCACGCTGCGGGTGCGCCAGGACGATGGCACACCGGTGGGCGCGGTGTTCATCCCCTTCGCCTATTACGAGGCCGCCGCCAACCTGATGACCAATCCAGCGCTGGACCCGTTTGGCAAGATTCCGGAGTTCAAGTATTGCGCGGTGGCCATTCAGGCGGGCGGCACACTGTCGGCCTCCGCGGGGTACATGACAGGCAATTGAGAAGTTTTTGGTTCGGCATTGGCAGCAGAGTTTGGGGCTGTGGCCCGCGCCTCATACTGTCAAACGCCCAGAAATCGGCGTGGACCACAGCCCCAAACTCTGCAAGTGGAATGGTTGGCTGTTGGTGCGAGTGGTGGGATGGCTGAAACGGGGCGGAAGCGGTAGTTCGAATTGGGCGTCTGTTTAACTCATCAGCTTTAAAGAACTGTCTGCAGCTATTTCAGCTATTCAAAGGATCGCAACTGGTGTCATTAGACATACATTGAAGGATGAAAGACGCATGGACCAGGAGATAAAAAATGAATCCCGTGGCGCAAGCTGACATCGGACGGCAGGTTCATAAGCACTTCATGAAAACTTGCTTGCTTTTCATGGCCGTTATTTGCTGGCCTCTGAACGCATTCTCATCTGGCTTTCCGTCTTTCACTACCAAAATAGCCGGTGTGCTTCGGAGGCGACAGATTTATTGTTGACTCTGATCGTCCCCGTATCGAGCTCGATATTCAGCAAGTTCCTCCTCAGTCGGAGGTGTCGTTACTCGCTCAACCAGCTTGTCGTCCCAATGGAGCCTCATAAGCGGATCGTAATACAGCACGGTCCGCTTTTCTGAAATCACGAGCCCATCAGCGTGCTCGATCATGTGTCTGTTCACCACACCGATGAAATCCCTGCGGGCTACTTCGGTGTGGCCTCCCTTGTCCCAACGACCGATGAGGAATGCGTGCTTCGTAAGTGGGAAGAATACCTCGGTATTCTTCAACTCATACCCAGGCCCCGCCCATGCGGGGACTTTGTCCGGATCAATGAAGGAGAGCACCACAGGGCAATTCGTCGTTACGAAAGTCCCGTGCTGGCCGTCAGTGGTGTAGAGCGTCCACTTGCGTTTCGAGAGCGAGTCCAGCACCGTTTCAAACACACCAAGTTCCATCCCGATCAGGCGCTCACGCGGAACGGTGATCTTGTAACGATCACTGTCGTGGAACTCTTTGATCTCTTCGTAGGTCTTGGTGTACGTCTTCCCTGTCTTCTCGCTTAGCCGCACCATCTCTTGTTCCCAGCGTTCCTTGTTTTGCAAGGCAACGTCCATGAATTTCTTCGTGCTTCGTGCGATGAAGTCTTTCATGCGGTCCCGACGCTCCGGCGACCGAACGCCCAGAAACGCCATCAGGTTCAACACCTGAATCTTGTCGTCTCCGTCGAACTGGCCGCGCTCCACGATGCGGCGCAATGCCTTGACACCAGCACCTTCAAATTTCCCGAGCTCGTGTTCGAGCTCGTACGGTGAATGCCCGTCTTTCTCGAAGCGCATGAAGTCGGGAAGCGCGCACACCGTTACGAGGTTGCGCTCCTGGCTGGTCTTCGCGTCGAAGTCGTGCACGATCGCATACGACTTCTTCTTGTCCGCATTGAGACCCATCATGCGATGGAACCCGAAGCCGCGAAGGTATCCCTGCGGCACGTAGTGATGGTTCTGAGGCTTCTTACTCACACCCGAATTATCCCCTGTAGGGCGTTCTCACGTCGCCCTCTCGGGCGTACCGTGAATGTGAGGCTGAACCCGCAGTGGGGCGGAAGCGGTCAGTCAGTGGAGCGGTCTTTCGAGCTACATTTGGGCATACAACTTCATAAGTTATTCGTTAGACCCCATGCGCCTCCTCGCATTTCCCGTGTTTGCCATACTGTTGTGTGGATATCCCCAGATGGTTAGGGCGGATTCGTTCTACGAGCTACTGCGATATCGATGCAAGCCTTCGCAGCAACGCATCGATATCGAGTATGTTGGCGCATACAACGAAGAAGGTCTGCGTCTCTTTTCCTCCCGAACCTCTGACGATGTCAATCCGTGGGAACTCGTCGTTATGGAAAAGGGTGACGAACCGAAGATGATCGTTCAAGTCAAGTCGGTCGAGAGGCGCTGCGTATTGGGGGGTGAAGAGTTCAAGGTTGAACTTCGCCCTGTACCGTGCAACTTCAACATCCAAGGGCAGAATGGCGGGATGATGATGGCATCCGCTCAAGTGCGTTCTCGTGGGGGAGTTGTCGCAAATACTACCTTTGGAGCCTGCTCAATCGAAGGCAACGTACTTACCAAGATTGTTGTTCGCCCGGGCAAGAAGCCAGCAGTTTTGCAAAAGCCTGCCAACACTTACTTCAAATGAGCCAGACGGACTGATTCGCACACGCAGACAAACAACATGATTTGCCGCTTCGCGGCCTGTATGGTCTGACGGTTTCGTCCGACATGAAAGTAGAAAATCAAGAGATTGGGATGACTCATATCCGAATCTTTGAAACTCAACAATGCGTATAGAGCGGAACTCAAGCTAGAGATCGCCATCACCTGATGCGTGAACCGCAGGCAGTTTTTGTCACCTGTCCGCGCTGACCCGCCACACCACATTGCCGACATCATCAGCCACCAGCAATGCGCCCTGCTGGTCGAGCGCAACGCCAACCGGGCGGCCCCAGGCGTCGCCTGAGGGGCTCAGGAATCCGGTCAGCACGTCGATGGGTCTGGGGTCCGAGGGCTTGCCAGCCACAAAGGGCACAAAGACCACCTTGTAGCCGCTGTGGGGTCTGCGGTTCCACGAACCGTGTTGTCCAATGAACATGCCGTTGGCAAACGCCGCTGGCAGTGTCGTGCCCTTGGATGAGGCCAGGCCCAATGACGCCGTGTGCGGGCCCAGGGCGTAGTCGGGTGCCAGTGCGCTGGCCACCAGATCTGGCCGCTGCGGCACCACCCGTACGTCCACATGCTGCCCGTAATAGCTGTATGGCCAGCCATAGAAGCCACCATCGCGCACCGACGTCAGGTAATCGGGGACCAGGTCGCTGCCAAGTTCATCGCGTTCATTGACCACCGTCCACAGGGCGCCGCTGTGCGGCTCCCAGCTCAGGCCCACCGGGTTGCGCAGCCCGGATGCAAAGACCCTGTGCGCACCGCTGTGGGCATCCACCTCCCAGATCGCGGCGCGCTGCGCCTCCTCCGCCATGCCCCGCTCTCCCACATTGCTGTTGGAGCCCACGGTGACATAGAGCTTGCTTCCGTCGGCGTTGGCGATGAGGTTCTTGGTCCAGTGGTGGTTGATGGGGCCTGCGGGCAGTGCAACGACCCGGGTGCCGCTGGCCGCAATCTGGGTGTCACCCGTGGTGTACGGGAAACGCCATACCGCGTCGGAGTTGGCGACATACAGCTGATTGCCCACCAGGGCCATGCCAAACGGTGCATTCAATCCGGCCAGCAGCACGGAGCGGAAGTCCGCCACGCCGTCGCCATTGGTGTCGCGCAGCAGCGTAATGCGATTGGCGCTGGGTGCGGCAGCGCCAGCGCGTTGCATCACAAGCCCCATCACCCAGCCCTTGATGCCACGGGCATCGTCCGGCTTGGGTGGGGCATTGGTCTCTGCCACCAGCACGTCGCCGTTAGGCAGCACATAGAGCCAACGCGGATGGTCCAGATTGCGGGCAAACGCGACCACCTTCGTGCCCGGTGCACCCTGCGGCGCCATCCCCGCCGGCCAGCCTTTGGCCGGTGCAATGTTCACGGTAGGAATCAACGTTGGCCGCGGTTCCGGCAGAGTCGGGCGCGGCCCGGTGCCCGAAGAAAGGGGCAGCGTTGCCATTTCTCCGCAGGCACTCAACCCCATCAGCAGCAACCCACCCACGCCGCACGCGGCGATGATTGACTGAAGCTGCTTCAACGCAACGCGCATGGGAGACCTTTCCGCCATCGGGCGAGCTTGGCAGCCTTCGAGGGCGAGGGCACGGGCTGGCCGGTGCAGGCAATCGTCAAATGGAGTGCAAGCAGGACGACAGCAAAGACTGGGCTTTGTCGGTTCGAATATTCCATGGCGATGTTCCAATCTGTGCTTTCATCAATGGCATGGCCCCAGACCAGCGCTGACCGATGGTCATCCCGCGTGGTTTGCGGGTCGGTGCGCCATTGCACGGACGAATAGACCGGCCCCCACCCATGCCCGCCCGAAGCAGCTAGACTGAACCCATGAACATCACCGGACTCATACTCGCTGGCGGGC
Source organism: Burkholderiales bacterium (assembly GCA_038327925.1). Lineage (GTDB taxonomy): Bacteria > Pseudomonadota > Gammaproteobacteria > Burkholderiales > Burkholderiaceae_C > Allorhodoferax. The sequence continues at coordinate 91,038 of JBBQLM010000009.1, forward strand.
GCGGCTCGCGCATGGGCAGCATCGACAAGGGGCTGGTGCCGCTAGCCGGCAAACCCATGGTGGAGCATGTGCTGGAGCGACTCTCGCCCCAGGTGCAGCGCATGCTGATCAACGCCAACCAGAACCAGGACACCTACGCAGCCTTCGGCGCACCGGTGTGGCCCGACGCCATGCCAGACTTTGCCGGGCCGCTGGCCGGCCTGCAGACCGGGCTGATGCACTGCGAAACGCCCTATCTGGTCACGGCGCCCTGCGACTCCCCCTTTCTGCCAACTGATCTGGTGGAACGACTCGCCCAGGCGCTGCAGGCGCAAGACGCCGACCTGGCCGTGGCCGTCACGGGTGAGGGCGCGACACGCCAGCCGCATCCGGTGTTCTGCCTGGCCAAGGCCAGCTTGCTGCCCCACTTAACGGCCTTTCTGGAAGGTGGCGGGCGCAAGGTGGACCGCTGGTACGCCACGCTGCGCGTGGCCGAGGTCCACTTCGCCGACGAGGCCGCCTTTCGCAACATCAACACCCTGGCCGAGCTGCGCGAGCACGACGCCAGCATCGCACCATGAACCAGCCCACCCTCACCGAAATTGCGGCCCGCCTGGATGGCTACGACCCCAATGCCGTGTCCGTCGCCCAGGCACAGCGCATCATCCAGGACTTTGTCAAACCGATCCACGGCATGGCGCTGATCCCCATCCGCGAGGCGCTGGGCCGGGTGCTGGCGGCGGACGTGATTTCGCCCATCAGCGTGCCCGCGCACGACAACTCGGCGATGGACGGTTTTGCCTTCCATGGCAGCGACCTGGTCGCGGGTGCCGCCACCCAGCTTGCCATCATCGGCACGGCTTTTGCCGGGCGCAGCTTTGACGGCGCGGTGGGTGCAGGCCAGTGCGTGCGCATCATGACCGGCGCGGTGATGCCGGCCGATTGCGACACCGTGGTGCCGCAGGAGCTGACGCAGGCCGCGTCTGAATCGGCTGTCACGATTCCACCCAACACGATCCAGACCGGCGACAACCGCCGCAGACGAGGCGAGGACCTGATGGAAGGCCAACCCGCGCTGACCCGTGGGCGCGTGCTGCGCCCCGCCGACCTGGGGCTGCTGGCCTCGCTGGGCACGGCCGAGGTGGCGGTGCAGCGCCGGCTCAAGGTGGCGTTTTTTTCCACCGGCGACGAGCTGCGCTCGCTGGGCGAGCCGCTGGACCCCGGTTGCATTTATGACTCCAACCGCTACACGCTGCTGGGCATGCTGACCCGCCTGGGCTGCGAGCTGATCGACATGGGCGTGGTCAAGGACAACGCCGAATCCCTGGAAGCCGCGCTGCGCAGCGCCTGCGAGAACGCGGATGCCGTCATTACCTCGGGTGGTGTCTCGGTCGGCGAGGCCGACTACACCAAGCCCATCATGGCCAAGCTGGGCGATGTCACATTCTGGAAGATCGGCATGCGCCCCGGCCGGCCGCTGGCCTTTGGCACCATTGCCTCCAACGGCAAAAAGGCGTATCTCTTTGGCCTGCCGGGCAACCCGGTGGCGGTGATGGTCACGTTCTACTTCTTCGCCCGCGACGCGCTCTTGCGCATGATGGGCGCACGCGAGAACCCCCTGCCCCAGTTGCGGGCCACGTCGCTCTCCGACATCCGCAAGAAGCCGGGGCGCACCGAATACCAGCGCGGCATTCTGTCCACCGACGCCCAGGGCCAGCCCGTGGTGCGCATCACCGGCTCGCAGGGATCGGGCGTGCTGCGCAGCATGTCGGAGGCCAACTGCATGGTGGTGCTGCACCACCAGCAGGGCTCGGTGCACGCCGGCGAAGCGGTGGATGTGGTGCTGTTCGACGGACTGACATAGCGTAAAAACAGCAGCGGGCCCTCGTCGAATATGGCAGACTTGCTACATTTACGATAGCGCCCAATGAAAACGCCGTCCATTCGGTCCCACCTGTTGCTGCTGGTGCTGGCACTGTCCGTGCCGCTGGTGGCATCGGTCGGGTACGAAATCTACAACCAGATGCAGCAGGCCGTGGCGCACGCCAAGAGTTCGCTGCGAGCCCTGGCGCAGACCATGGCCAGCAACACCGGCGGCAGAATAGCCAACGCCGGGCAAACGCTGGAGCGCCTGGCCCAGCGCCCGCTGGTGCAGCAGGTGGACCCCCAGCACTGCGATCCCGTGCTGAAGGACCTGCTGGAGCTGAATCCCGATTTCGCCAATGTGACCTACACCAATATGGCCGGTGTAGTGGTCTGCTCGGCTGTACCGCAGCCTGGCGGCAAGCCGGTCAATGTCAGCCAGGCACCGTGGTTCAAGACCCTGCTGGAGAACAAGCGTTTCACCATTGGCGAGCCCTTCCTGGGGCCCATCACCGGCAAATGGGTGTCGGTGCTGAGCACCCCGATCTGGAATGCGGAGCACGAAATGATGGGCTCGGTCCAGTTCCCACTGGACCTCAAGGCCTATGACCCCAACATCCCCGCCCAATTCCTGCCAGAGGGCAGCCGCTATGGCTTCTTCAGCCACAACGGCATCATGATCTGGCGCAACCTGGACCCCGAGGGCGTGATCGGAACCCGGCCCAATGCCGAAGCCGCCCGGCGCATCGTCGAGGTTCGCGACGGCGAGTTCGAGAGCCTGGCGGTGGATGGCGTCACGCGCTTCTTCTCCGTGGTGCCCATGCCCGACGCAGGCTGGGTGGCTTTTGTCGGCGTGCCGGCATCCCAGGTCTACGCTGCAGCCAAGGAGCGCGCCATCACCACCGCAGCGGTTGCGCTGGCGGCCATTGCCGCCCTGGTGCTGCTCGCCATCGTCCTGGCACGGCGGATTGCCATGCCGATGGCGCTGCTGGCGGCAACCGCGCGCTCCATCCAGCGCGGCAACCGTTCCGCCCGTGCGATTTCGGCCGGCCCCAGCGAGGTGGCCCAGGTAGCGGCCGCCTTCAATGCCATGACCGACAGCCTGCACGCATCGACCGAGGCGCTGGAGGCCGAAATTGCCGAGCGCAAGCAAATGGAAGACCAGGTGCGCCAACTCGCCTTCCACGACGCGCTGACCAGGCTGCCCAACCGCCTGCTGCTGCAGGACCGGCTCAGCCAGGCCATGGCCGCCAGCGCGCGCAACGCCTGCTACGGCGCGCTGCTGTTCATTGACCTGGACAACTTCAAGCCACTCAACGACAGCCACGGTCACGAGGTGGGCGACTGCCTGCTGGTGGAAGTGGCCAACCGGCTCAAGAGCAGCATGCGGATGATGGACACCGTGGCCCGCTTTGGCGGCGACGAGTTTGTGGTCATGCTCAGCGAACTGGATGCGCAGCCGCACACATCGCACGACCAGGCCCAGGGCATTGCCGAAGAAATAGCGGCGCTGCTGTCGGCCCCCTACACGCTAACGGTGCATCAGGCCGGTGCACCCGACGTCCTGGTCGAGCACCGCTGCACCGCCAGCATCGGCGTAGCCCTTTTTCTGGGCCACACCACCAGCCAGACGGAAATCATCAAGCAGGCCGATGGTGCGATGTACCTGGCCAAGAAAGCCGGGCGCAACGCCATCCGCTTCAGCGAACCCCAGCCGCAGCCCTGAGTGCGCCCCCCCGGCGGCCTCTTGCTGCAATGATTGACAAAAGTCAATTTAGCCAGGAAATACCGGTCCTAAACTGAATTTGGATTCACGGATAGGCTGCGTGTTGAAAACAATTCATGCCAAGCTGGGGAAGCTGGTCCCCCTGCTGGTTATCGTTGGATGTGTGCTGGTTGCCAGCGTCCTGTACTGGACATCACTGCTTGCAGACCAGGCAGTCCAGGTGCGGGATGCGCAGCATCGCACGGAGTTGCGCGCCCGTCAGCTCAATGCGGCCATCACGCAGCAACTGGACGCCACGCTGCGCAGCGTGGACGTTGCACTCAAGCACCTGCGGGCGGTGCACCGCCACAACCTGCCCCGTTTTGAACAATCCGTGCAGGACGTGCTGAGCACCTACCCCGATGGCATGATCCAGTTCATATCCGTCTTTGACCCCGACGGCACTCTGGCCTATGCCTCGGACCACGCAGCCCGGCGCCCCAGCAGCACCTACGTCTCCGACCCGGAACATTTCACCACCGAAGTGGGCACCTCCGAGGCCGATGCACTATCGGTGAGCGCCCCCATTTTTGGACGGGTGCCCGACGGCGCGGTGGTGCTGGTTACGCGGGGCATGTGGGATGGCAATCGCCTGCTGGGCGTGATCGCCATCGCACTGCGCCCGGACTACCTGTCCAGCCGCCTGGTGTCGCTGCGTGTGGACCCGGCCGACCTGTTGAGTGTGGTGCGGCTGGATGGCCGCATGATTGCGCGCAGCCACAACCTGCAGGAGGCGCTGAAGATCCGTCTTCCGGCGGAGCGGCCGTACCTGACGGGCCAGACCGGCGACAGCGGCATGTTCCGAAGCCTCTCGGTCCTGGACAAGGTGCCGCTGTTGTTTGCATGGCATCGGCTGGAACAGTGGCCGCTGGCAACGGTGGCCGGCGTCAATGAGGACGTGGAAATGGCCGCCCTGTTGCACGGCCTGGCGCAGGCCCGCCAGCAGACGCGGGTCACCATGGCCCTGGTGCTGGCCTTCTCGCTGGGCGTAGGCCTGCTGATGGTGCGCATCCGGCGCAAGAATGGCGAACTGGCCGACAGCGAGGCACGCCACCGCGCTCTGTTTGAGCACTCCAAGCTGCCCATGCTGCTGATCCACCCGCAGGACGGGCGCATCGTCGATGGCAATGACGCCGCCTCCAGTTTCTACGGCTTCAACCGCGCCCAACTGCAGCAACTGCGCATTACCGACATCAACCAGTTGTCCCCCGAAGCCATCCAGGCGGAGATGGCCCTGGCCCGGGACGAAAAACGCACCTGCTTCTACTTTCCCCATCGCCTGGCCAGCGGTGAGATCCGGCAGGTGGAGGTGCATTCAGGCCCGCTGGAAGTGAATGGCCAGGTCCTGCTGTATTCCTTCGTGCACGACGTCACCGAGCGCAAGCGCGAGCAAGAGCAACGGGTGCAACTGCTGGCGGAGCAGCGAGCCATTCTGAGCAGCGAAGTCACCGGCATTGCCAAGATCACGAATCGCCGGTTCGTCTGGATGAACCGGGCCTACGCCGCCATGCTGGGTTACAGCGTGGACGAACTCACCGGTCAGCTCACCCGCCTGCTGTACGCGGATGACGCCAGCTACGCCGCATTTGGCGAACTGGCCTACCCGGCGCTGCAGCGCGGCGGGGTCTACCGCACCGAAATCCAGTACCTGCGCAAGGATGGAACCCTGGGGTGGTATGACATTTGTGGCGAGCTGCTGCAGCCCGGCGGCGACGAGTCCATCTGGTCCTTTGCCGACATCACCGAGCAGAAGGCCAACAAGCTGCGCCTGGAGCGCCTGATTGCCGAGCAGAAATCCCTGCTGAACAACGACCTGATCGGTATCGTGACCGTCCGGGACCGCACCATCCTCTGGGCCAACCCGGCGTTCGAAAAGATGCTGGGCTATGGGCCCGGCGAACTCGCCGGCAAACCCACCCGCCAGAACTTTCCGAGTGATGAGGACTACATGCGTTTGGGTGCAGAAGCCTACCCGGTGCTGGCGGCCCGGGGCGTGTTCCGCCGGCAATTGCAACACCTGCGCAAGGACGGTCGCAGCATCTGGCTGGATGCCAGCGCCGAGCTTCTGAACCCGGCCACCGGCGAGTCGCTGTGGGGCTTTGTGGACATCACCCAGCGCAAGCAGATGGAAGACCAGGTGCGCCAGCTCGCCTTCCACGACCCCCTGACCGGCCTGCCCAACCGACGTCTGCTGCTGGACCGGCTGGGCCAGGCCATGTCGGCCAGCAAGCGCAGTGGCCGTTATGCGGCGGTCCTGTTCCTGGACCTGGACAACTTCAAGCCCCTGAACGATGCCCACGGCCACGAAGCCGGCGACCTGTTGCTGATCGAGGTAGCCCGGCGCCTGAGCGCCTGCGTGCGCGAGATCGACACCATTGCCCGCTTTGGCGGCGACGAGTTCGTGGTGATGCTCAGCGACCTGCATGCGGACCGGCAGATTTCCATGTTGCAGGCCCATGCCGTGGCCGAAAAAATCCGCGCCACGCTGTCCCAGACCTACCACCTCTCGGTGCATTCCCACGGAGCGTCCGATGTCAGTGTCGAGCACCGCTGCACCGCCAGCGTGGGTGTGACCGTGTTCCTGGACCACCAGGGCAACTCCGACAGCATCCTCAACGAGGCAGACGCCGCCATGTACGCGGCCAAGCAGGCGGGTCGCAACGCCGTTCGCTTCCACCGCAACCCGGAAGCCGCCATCGCCCTCTGACCCGCTACAACACGGTGGCCTGGTCGCTGCGGGTTTCGCCGCGGGTGTCGGTCCAATCGATGCCAATCGTGTCTCCGGCCTGGGCGCCGCGCACCACCAATTGCAGATACGGGTTTTGCGACACCGCGGTGCCACACTCGGCGGTCAACACCACCTTGCCGTTGTGGGTGACAGTGACCTGCCGGATATGCCAGGCCGCAACCAGCCGGCCTGATGCGTCCTTGCGCCGCCCGCTCTCCATGGCGTGTGCCATCTGCACGCGAACGGTGGCGGAGGTACCGTTGGACTGGGCGCGTATGCGGGTGGGATGGGTCATTCGCCACACCCTCCAACGGTGACACGCACCTCCTTGCGGGCAAACAGGACGCGCCCGTCCGCCAGCAGGGCCACGGCATACACATCCGAAGACTGGTCCATCTTGATCCGGGTGGCCAGGGTGGGCTCCACCGCATCGCTCAAGTGAAACACCGCGGCCAAGGTGCTGGGGTTCTTGTCCACCAGAATGGCCAGGCTCAGAACCCCGGTCTCCGTCGTTGCCATGGTGACCGGCACCACGGTACCGTTGTCGGCGATGTCGGGCGCGGTGATCTGCACCTTGGTGCTTTCCACCGGCATTGCCACCGCGCCCAGCGACCGCAACACACCATCCACCGTGGTGGCGGCCCACGCCGATGCGGCTGCGGCTGCGGCACGCGCAGGTTGCGGAAACAGCCCGCATGCGGCCAGCACGCCAACCACGGCGGCGGAATGGGTTAGTGCATGGCGACGTGTGTGCATGGTTGAAGACTGGGTATCGAGTCCTAGTGTAGTGGTCGCTGATGCGTCTTTTTCCGTCTTTTCTCCACTTCGGCAGTAAGGTCAATCTGTATGATCGGGAGGTTCATCCCATCACCACCACCATGTTCAACAACCTCCGCATTACCCAACGATTCGCCGCCGTCCTCATTGGCTACTGGATCTCCTTCATGGCCGTCGCCATCGTCAGCTATTGGGGCTTATCCTCTGCCCGAGACAGCCTGAATACAGTCCATGATGACGCCATGGTGCCTGCGCTGCAGATGGCCGACTCGGTGGACAAAATCGTGCAGAACCGTATGCAGATCCTGTTGGCGTTCCAGCATGCCCCCGAGGGAGCGCTGGCATCCATTCACGACCATCCGGTCACCTTGCATACCGAGGCCATTGCCAAGAACCGCAGCGAAGCCAATCGACTGTTTGAGTCGATCTCTGCCACCAGCAACCTGCCAGAAGAGAAAGCCTTGCTGGAAGCGGCCAAGAGTACCCGCACCGCCTGGCGCATCAAGCTCGACGATGCGGTGCAGGCCATTGGCAAAGGTGACCTCAGCCCGGCCACCATGGCAAGCTTCCTGCAAGCCGGGCGTACCGAGGGCGAGGCGGCCGTCAAGGCCATGAATGCGTTGCGCGAGTTTCAGGTCCAGTTCGCGGAACAGGCATCGGCCCAAGCGGAACACCGTTACAACATCGCACTGGGCGTCTTCCTGGTTGCGCTGGTCGTGGGTGGCATTCCAGCATCCTTCATGACCGTACTCCTGATGGGTCGCATGCGTGGCGGCTTTGCGCAAGCCAACCAAACCGCTACTGCCATCGCTGCGGGCGACCTGTCTCAAGCAGTGGTTACGAGCGGACGTGACGAGATCGGCAACTTGCTGGTGCAAATGGGCACCATGCGGGACAACCTGCACCGCGTGATCAGCCAGGTCCACAGCGGCTCGGATGCCATTGCCAGCGCGGCGGCCGAAGTTGCCACCGGCACCTTGGACCTGTCGAACCGCACCGAGCAGCAAGCCGGCTCGCTGGAGAAAACGGCTTCCGCCAGCGAGGAGTTAGCCAGCACCGTACAAAACAATGCCGACAACGCGGCTCAGGCCAACCAGCTCGCCCACACCGCATCTGAAATCGCGAGCCGTGGCGGCGCGGTGGTGGCCCAGGTGGTGGACACCATGGATGCGATCAACACATCCTCGCGCAAGATTGTGGACATCATCGCCGTCATCGACGGCATTGCCTTCCAGACCAACATCCTGGCCCTGAACGCGGCTGTAGAGGCGGCACGCGCCGGAGAGCAGGGCCGCGGCTTTGCCGTGGTGGCAGCCGAGGTGCGCAGCCTGGCCCAGCGCTCGGCCACGGCCGCCAAGGAGATCAAGGGACTGATCGACGACTCGGTAGACAAGGTGGGCCGCGGCACCGAACAGGTGGCGCAAGCCGGCAACACCATGCAGGAGATCGTGTCCGGCATCCGGCGCGTGACCGACATCGTGGGCGAGATTGCCTCCGCCAGCCGGGAGCAGTCGGCCGGCATTGCCGAGATCAACCATGCGGTCAGCCAGCTCGACGGCGTGACCCAGCAAAACGCGGCCCTGGTGGAGCAGACCTCCGCCGCCTCCAGCGCGCTGCAGGAACAGGCGCGTCAACTGGCCGGTCTGGCTGCGTCGTTCCAGCTCGGTGGCGGCGGATCATCTGCCACGCTGCGCCTGTCTCGATAAAAAGTGCCTCTAGCCCTCGTGGATACTGCCTAGACAGCTACAAAATCAGGAGCACCCTAAGCCGGAGCGCAGTGCACATTGCTGCGCAAAGGCCGGCAGTTCGAGTTGCAACGTGGCGTGGTGGATGCCAAAGTGCTCGCGCAACTCCTCTTCGGCCTCGCGCAGCACCACGCTGTTATCCACTGCGCCATCCTGCAGCACCAGATGGGCCGTCAGCGCGGTGCTGGACGTGCCCATGGCCCACACATGCAGATCGTGCACGTCACCCACACCGGGCAGGCCCAGCAGCAGTTGACGCACGGCCGCCATGTCAATGCCGTCGGGCACACCGTCAAACAGCAGGTGCGTGGATTGCTTGAACAGGCTCCAGGTGCCAGCAACAATCACCACGGCAATCGCCAGGCTCATGACAGGGTCCAGCCAGGCCCAGCCTTGCCACAGGTAGAGCGCGCCGCCCATCACTACACCCAGTGAGACTAGCGCATCGGCTGCCATGTGCAAAAAGGCGCCACGGATGTTCAGGTCCCCGTGGCTGCCGCGCATGAACAGCAGCGCCGTGGCGGTGTTGACCACGATGCCCACGCCGGCCACGGCCATCATGGTCCAGCCCTCGGTCGGCTCGGGTGCCTGCAGGCGCTGCGCGGCCTCCCAGCCCAGCGAGCCCATGGCCACCAGCAATAGCACCGCATTGATGAAGGCGGCCAGGATGGAGGCGCGCTTCCAGCCATAGGTGTGCCGCGCGTCCGGCCGGCGTTTGCCGGCAATCGCCCCACCCCAGGCCAGTATCAGACCCGCCACGTCACTCAGGTTGTGGCCCGCGTCTGCCAGCAGGGCCAGTGAGTTGATGCGCCAGCCAAAAAAGGCTTCGATGCCGACGAACACGGTGTTGAGCAGGATGCCGATCACAAAGGCCCGGTTGAAATCGGTCGGCGCATCCGCGGCGTGCCCCTGTGCGTGGTGGTGTTCGTGGGAATGTGCCATCACGCCAGTGTATCGGCCCAGATGTTGCGGGCCCAGGCTTGCGCGTAGCGGCCCTCCAGTTCGCTGGCCACGCCAGACACGCCGCCTGCGCCAGCCACCGGCAGCATGGTCTTCTTGTGCGCATCGAAGCGGTGCACGCTGGCCACGTGCACGGCGTCATCCGGGCTGACGAAGCTGTAGCAGGTGTTGTTGTAGACCGGCAGTGCATTGGGTTGCTGCCCGGTCAGCAGCGCCACCACGGCGGCGGCACAGGTCTTGCCATGCTGGTTGGCCATGTGGCCGGACTTGGGCATGGTCGGCGCGCTTTGCGTGGCGTCGCCCAGCACATGCACGCGCGGCACGGCGATGGATTCAAAGCTCAAAAAGTCCACCTCGCACCAGCGCTTGTTGGCCGTGGCCAGCCCGCTCTGGACGGCGATCTCGCCGGCGCGCATATCGGGAATGACATTGAGCACATCGGCCCGCAGGTCATCCTGGAACTCGAATTTGAGCGTGCGGGTAGCTGCATGCACATCCATCAGCTTGTGGCCGGGGCGGTATTCCAGCAGGCCGTCGTATCGATCCTTCCAGGCCTTCTTGAACAGCGCGCCCTTGGAGGTCACATCGTCATTGGCATCCAGAATCAACACCTTGCTGCGCGGCTTGGCCTGGCGCAGGTAGGCTGCCACCAGGCAGGCCCTCTCGTACGGCCCCGGCGGGCAACGGTACGGTGCCAGCGGGATCGTCATGGCGAAAACGCCGCCATCGGGCATGGCCTCCAGCTGGCGGCGCAGGCCCAGCGTCTGCACACCGGCCTTCCAGGCATGCAGCACTGAGTCTTTGGCGCCGGCTGCGGCCATACCGGGCAACATCTCCCACATGAAATCCACACCCGGGGACAGGATCAGCCGGTCATAGGGCAGCTCCGCGCCACCCGCCAATCGCACCGTGCGCTTGTCGGGGTCGATGCGGGTCACGCTGTCCTGCACCCAGCGCACGCCGTGGCGGCGCACCAGGGCGTCGTAGGACAGGGTGATATCGGCCATGCCCTTGCTGCCACCAATCACCAGGTTGGACATCGGGCACGAGACAAAACCGGGGCCGGGTTCCACCAGGGTCACGTCAATGCCGTCATCCGACCACAGACGCAGGTACTTGGCCGCCGTAGCGCCGCCATAGCCGCCCCCCACCACCACCACCCGGGGTGCATTGCGTCCCGGTGTGCTGGCACAACCACCCAACACAGACATAGTGCCCAGCGAACCTGCAACCGCCATGCCTTGCACAAATTGACGTCGTTTCATCATGGTCAGGGCCCTACTTTTTCAGCGCGGAAAAATACGATGCCAATGCCACCAACTCCGCATCGGTGTAGCCCTTGGCCAGCTGGTGCATCACGGTGGCGGGCTTTTTGCCGTTCTTGAAATCCAGCAGCTTGCGTTGCAGTTCCTCACGACCAGCGCCGGCCAGCGATTCCAGGCCCTCCTGTGCCACGCCCGCCGTGCCATGGCAGCTGGCGCAGGACGCGGCCAGGCTGCGCACCTGCAAGGCATCCGGAGCCTGGGCCCAAAGTGACCCCGAAGAAACCGCCAGCACACTGGCCAGCACCCATACCTTGCTATGCATTGCGCAATCTCCGCAGTTTGTTGTGTGGGTGACTGTAATCACAAATGCCATGAAAAAAGGGAGCGGCCCCACGACTGGCGTGGAACCGCTCCCTTTTGGGAGAGGGGAAGCAAGAACTTACAACACTTCGAAGATGCCAGCTGCACCCATGCCGCCACCAATGCACATGGTCACGCAGACGCGCTTGGCACCGCGGCGCTTGCCTTCGATCAGGGCGTGGCCGGTCAAACGCTGGCCGGACACACCATAGGGGTGACCCACGGCAATGGCGCCGCCGTTGACGTTGAGACGGTCAGCGGGGATGCCCAGCTTGTCGCGGCAATACAGCACCTGCACGGCGAAGGCTTCGTTCAGTTCCCACAGGTCAATATCGCTGACCTTCAGGCCCAGGCGCGCCAGCACCTTGGGGATCGCAAACACGGGGCCAATGCCCATCTCATCCGGCTCGCAGCCGGCCACGGCAAAGCCCAGGAAACGGCCCAGAGGTTGCAGGCCCTTCTTCTCGGCAATCTTTTCGTGCATCACGACCACGGCACCGCCGCCGTCGGAGAACTGGCTGGCGTTGCCGGCGGTGATCAGGCCACCGGGCACAGCGGAACGCAGGCCGCTGATGCCTTCCTTGGTGGTGCCATCGCGGATGCCTTCGTCGTTGGAAACGGTGACCTGCTTGGTCATCAGGCCCATGACCTTGTCGGCCACACCCATGGTGACGGTGATGGGAGCGATTTCCGCGGTAAACAGACCGGCAGCGAGTGCGGCTGTGGCCTTTTGCTGGCTGGCGGCTCCGTATTCGTCCATGGCATCGCGGCTGATGTTGTAGCGCTTGGCCACGTTCTCGGCGGTTTGCAGCATGTTCCAGTAGATCTCGGGCTTGTTCTTCAGCAGCCAGGGGTCGGTCATCATGTGGGTGTTCATTTCCTGCTGCACGCAGGAGATGGCTTCCACGCCACCGGCCACATAGATGTCGCCCTCGTTGGCAATGATGCGCTGCGAGGCCATGGCAATGGTCTGCAGGCCCGACGAGCAGAAACGGTTGATGGTCATGCCCGACACGGTGACGGGGCAGCCGGCGCGCAGAGCGGCCTGACGGGCGATGTTGGCACCGGTGGCGCCTTCGGGTGTGGCGCAGCCCATCAGGACGTCGTCCACCTCACCGGCTTCAATGCCGGCACGTTTGATGGCATGCTCGACGGCGTGTCCGCCCAGTGTGGCGCCATGGGTCATGTTGAAGGAACCCTTCCAGCTCTTGGCAAGCGGGGTGCGGGCGGTGGAAACGATTACTGCGGATGTCATGGTCAGTCCTTTACAAATGGAATTCAGGGTTGGGGTGCATTGGCACCCTCGCTAATCAAACGGTGGTAGAAGCGGATCGCTTCTGCGTAATTGGCAACAGAGAGGCGCTCGTTGGTGCCGTGGAAACGTTTCAGGTCTTCGGCATTGGCGCGCACCGGGGAGAACTTGAAGATGTGGTCGCTGATCTCGCCGTAGTGGATGGAGTCGGTGGCCGCCACCATCAGGCCAGGCGCCACCAGCACACCGGGGAATACTTCGCGCACGGTCTTGTTGAGCAGACGGTACTGGGCCGAGTCGGTGGGCGCCACCTTGGACGCATCCACTGCACCGGGCAGTGCCAGCAGCTCGAACCGGTCTTCACCACCGACGGCCTGGCTCACCTGCTTGCGCACGTGGTCCATGACCTGCTCCTTGGTGTCACCCGGCAGGATGCGGAAGTTCACCGTGGCCTCGGCGCGACCGGGCAGCACGTTTTCCTTGTTGCCCGCGTTCACAATGGTCAGCGCTGTGGTGGTGCGCAGCATGGCGTTGGTGCTGGCCGCGGCTTCGAGCTGCTTTTGCACCACCGGGCCGAACAGCCACAGGTTGGACAGTGCTACCCGCGAGAAGCCGCCCATTTCCGGCGCAATGGTGTCGAACATCTCGCCGGCCACGCCTTTGATGCCGCCCGGCAGTTGCTCGTCGTCCAGGCGCTTGAGTGCGGCGCTCATCATCGCAATGGCGCTGGTGCCCTTCTTCGGCGGCATGGAGGAATGCCCCGGCGTGGCAGCCATCTTCAGCACCACGGACAGGTAGCCCTTCTCAGCCACACCCAGCAGGGCCGCAGGTTTGGACAAACCGGGCAGGATGCCGTCCAGCACCAGCAGGCCCTCGTCGATGACGAAGTCCAGATGCACCTTGCGTTCCTTGAGCACTGCCGCGATCTTGGCTGCTCCGCGCACGCCACTGACCTCTTCGTCGGCACCATAGGCCAGGTACACCGTGCGCTCGGGCTTGTAGCCGCTGGCCACCAGCATTTCCACGGCCTCCATCTGCGACATCAGGTTGCCCTTGTCGTCCCAGGAGCCACGGCCCCAGACAAAGCCATCCTTGGTCTCACCACTGAAGGGCGCGATCTGCCAGTCACCCTCGGTCCCCGGCGCAATCGGTACCACGTCCTGGTGCGCGAGCAACAGAATGGGCTGGGCCTTGGGGTTACTACCCTCCCAGGTGTAGAGCACGCTCAGGTCGGCAATCACCTCGCGCTTGAGCACGGCATGGGCCTTGGGGAAACGCGTCTGCAACAGGCTGTGCAACTGGCGGAACTGGTCGGCGTTGAGGCTGGCGTCGTCACGCGAGGAGATGGTGCGCAAGCGCACAGCTTCTCCCAGGCGTGCAGCGGCACCGGCCTCGTCCACAGCCAAAGGCGCCAGCGCCGGCACGTCCACCTGTCGCGTGCCCTTGCGCAGGGTGTTGATGCCCAACACCGCCGCCAGCAGCACCAGCGCTACCAGCACACCCATCGCAATCTTGCGGATCATGGTGCGGCCGCTGCGGTTCAGTTAAAGGTCTTGCCTTCAGCCGCCAGACGGGCCAGCAGAGGGGCTGGCTGCCAGAACTTGGCGTCGTCCAGAGGATTCTGGGCAAAGCGATTCATGGCCTGGACCACGTTGAACAGGCCCACCTGGTCGGCGTAGTTCATCGGGCCACCGCGGTGTGCCGGGAAGCCGTAGCCAAAGATGTAGACGATATCGATATCGCTGGCCTTGTTGGCAATGCCTTCTTCCAGAATGTGCGCTGCCTCATTCACCAGGCTGAACACCAGACGCTGCACGATTTCTTCATCGGAAATCTTGCGCGGGGTTAGCCCCAAGCTCTTGCGGTGCTCTTCGATCATGGTCACCACTTCGGCGTTCGGGATCGCGTCGCGCTTGCCGGGCACATAGTCGTACCAGCCGGCACCGGTCTTCTGACCAAAGCGGCCCTTTTCGCACAACAGGTCAGCGGTTTTGCTGTACTTCATGTCGGGCTTTTCGGAGTAACGGCGCTTGCGGATGGCCCAGCCAATGTCGTTGCCGGCCAAGTCGCCCATGCGGAACGAGCCCATGGCCATGCCAAATTTCTCCATGGCCTTGTCCACCTGGGCGGGGGTGCAGCCCTCGTCCAGCAGGAAGCCGCCCTGGCGGCCGTATTGCTCGATCATGCGGTTGCCGATAAAGCCGTCGCACACGCCGGACACCACGGCGGTTTTCTTGATTTTCTTGGCAACCGTCATCACGGTGGCCATGACGTCTTTGGCGGTTTCTTTGCCACGCACCACTTCCAGCAACTTCATGACGTTGGCCGGGCTGAAGAAATGCAGGCCGACCACATCTTGCGGGCGCTTGGTAAACGACGCGATTTTGTCCACGTCCAGCGTGGAGGTGTTGGAGGCCAGGATGGCGCCGGGCTTCATGACGCGGTCGAGTTCCTTGAACACGGCTTCCTTGACGCCGATTTCCTCGAACACGGCTTCGATGACCATGTCGGTGCCGCTCAGATCGTCGTAGCTCAGCGTGGTGGACAGCAAAGCCATGCGCTGTTCGTACTTGTCCTGCTTGAGCTTTTTCTTGGCAACCTGGGCTTCGTAGTTCTTGCGGATGGTGGCAATGCCGCGGTCCAGGGCTTCCTGCTTCATTTCCAGCATCTTGACGGGAATGCCGGCATTCAGGAAGTTCATGGCAATGCCGCCACCCATGGTGCCGGCGCCGATGATGGCCACGGACTGGATATCGCGCTGGGGGGTGTCGGAGGGGACATCCGGAATCTTGGAGGCTGCGCGCTCGGCCAGGAACAGATGGCGCAGGGATTTGCTCTCTGCGGTGAGCATCAGGTTCATGAAGATGTCGCGCTCGACGGCCATGCCTTCGTCAAATTTCTTCTTGGTCGCGGCTTCCACAGCGTCCACGCACTTGGCAGGCGCCGGGAAGTTTTTGGACATACCCTTGACCATGTTGCGGGCAAACTGGAAGTAAGCATCGCCTTGCGGGTGCTTGCAGGGCTGGTTGCGCACCAGGGGCATCGGCCGCACATCGGCGACCGACCGTGCGAAAGCCAATGCCTCTTCGGCCAGGGACTCGGCGGACGCGGCCATCTTGTCGAACAGCTTCTGGCCGGGCAGCATGGCCAGCATTTCGCTCTTGACGGGCTCACCGCTGACGATCATGTTCAGGGCAGCTTCAACACCCACCACGCGGGGCAAACGCTGTGTGCCGCCGGCACCGGGAATCAGGCCCAGCTTCACTTCGGGCAGCGCCACGCTGGTGCCAGGGGCCGCGATGCGATAGTGGCAACCCAAGGCCAGTTCCAGACCGCCACCCATGGCGACGGTGTGGATGGCGGCAACCACCGGCTTGGCGGAGTTTTCCAGCACGCCGATGACGCTCAGCAGATTGGGTTCCTGGATGGCTTTGGGGGAGCCGAATTCCTTGATGTCGGCGCCGCCCGAGAAGGCCTTGCCGGCACCGGTGATGACGATGGCCTTGACCGCCGCATCGGCGTTGGCCTTGGCCATGCCGTCCGCAATGCCCTGGCGGGTCGAGAGGCCCAAGCCATTCACTGGCGGGTTATCGAGCGTGATGATGGCAACATCGCCATGGACTTGGTATTGGGCAGTCATGCTTGCATTCCTTGGAGTGGGGTTGGAATATCCAAAATAGAACGGTCGTTCGTTTTAAATTGTAGGGGGAAATCAAAGCCGCCTCCAGGGCGGCTTGTCACGGTAGGGACAAAGGAAGCCCTGGCTTAGACCTCCAGCCATTCCTTGCGGATGGTCTGGTTGGCGCGCAGTTCGTCGGGTGTGCCCTCAAACACGATATGCCCATGGCCCATGACCAAGCAGCGGTCAGAAATCTTCATGGCAATGGTGAGCTTTTGCTCGATCAGCAGCACCGAAATGCCCCGCTTGCGCAATTCCTGCAGGTATTCGGCCACGAGCTCCACAATCTTGGGTGCCAGGCCCTCGGTGGGTTCGTCGATGATGATCAGGTCCGGATCGCCCATCAGCGTGCGGCACAGAGTCAGCATCTGCTGCTCGCCGCCAGACAGCACGCCGGCCTCGGTGTGCTCGCGTTCCTTCAAGCGGGGGAACATCTTGTACATATCGTCGAAGGACCAACGCGGGTTCTTCTGCCCCCGTTTCTGGCCCAGCAACAGGTTCTGGTGCACGGTGAGTTTGGGGAAGATGTCCCGGCTCTCGGGTACATAGCCGATGCCCAAATGGGCAATCTCAAAGGTCTTTTTGCCCAGGGTTTCCTTGCCCTGCCAGACCATCGACCCCTTGCAGTCCACCAGACCCATGATGGCCTTGGCGGTGGTGGACCGGCCCGAGCCGTTGCGCCCGAGCAGCGCCACAATTTCGCCAGCCTTGACGTGCATGTCCACGCCATGCAGGACGTGGCTCTTGCCGTAAAAGGCGTGCAGATTCGAAACTTTCAAGACCATCAGTGACCTCCTGCCTGCGCATCGGCCACCGAAGAGCCCAAGTACGCTTCCTGAACCCGTGGATTCGCGCGAACAGCATCGGGGGTGTCAAAGGCGATCACCTCGCCATAGACCACCACCGCAATCTTGTCCGCCAGACCAAACACCACACCCATGTCATGCTCCACCGTCAACAAGGTCTTGCCTTCGGTGACGGTGCGGATCAGCGAGATAAAGCGCGAGGTCTCGCTCGTGCTCATGCCCGCCGTTGGCTCGTCCAGCAGAATCACGTTGGCCCCACCGCCAATGGTGATCCCAATCTCCAGCGCACGCTGTTCGGCGTAGGTCAGGTTCATGGCCAGGACATCCTGCTTCTTGTCCAGGTTGATCATCTTCATCAACTCGTTGGCCCGCGCATTGGCGTCATGCAGATTGGCCAGAAATTTGAAGAAGGTGTACTTGTAGCCCAGGCTCCACAGCACGCTGCAGCGCAGGTTCTCGAACACGCTGAGTTTGGGGAAGATGTTCGTGATCTGGAAGCTGCGCGACAGCCCCATGCGGTTGATCTCAAACGGCTTCTTGCCCATGATGGAGGTGCCATTCAGCACTACATCACCGCTGCTGGCACCAAAGCGTCCACTGATCAGATTGAACAGGGTTGACTTGCCGGCCCCATTGGGTCCGATGACGGCAACCCGTTCGCCATGGCGAACAGCCAGGTTGACTCCCCGGATGATCTCGGTCTTGCCGAAGCTCTTGCGCAGCTCTTTGAGCTCAAGGGCAAAGGTATTGTCTGCACTCATTGTGAATCCTCCAGGCTCGTCTTCTTCTCAATAAACTCCTGGACTTCCCTCCACTTGACTGCAAATTTGCGCCTTGCCAATTCAAACAGGCCAGACCCCACTAGAAAAACCACCGCGGCACCCAGCCAGCTCTGCGCCGTCGCAACGTTGAGCGTGGTTCCGAGGAACGCCAACTCAGAGCCTTGCGAGGAATTGAGCTGCAGGTGGTAGGTCATCTCCACGATCGCCGCTGCGCCTGCCAGGGCAATGACCAGGGCGATGCCCATGGCCACATAGCTACCCACCAGTTGCTTCAACTTGCCAAAGGCTGCCACCCGCAGGTTCATCATGATCAGGCTGGCAATGCCACCGGGGGCATACATGACCATGAACAGGAAGATCAGGCCCAGATACAGCAGCCAGGCTTTGGTGAATTCACTGAACAGCACGAAGGCCAGCACCATCAGCACCGCACCAATGATGGGACCAAAGAAGAAAGTGGCGCCGCCCAGGAACGTGAACAGCAGATACGCACCCGAGCGCGCCGCATGCACGACTTCGGCCGTTACGATCTCGAAATTCAGTGCACCCAGCCCACCCGAGATGCCGGCAAAGAAGCCGGCAATGATGAAAGCCGTATAGCGAATGCGTTGCGTGTTGTACCCGACAAACTCCACGCGCTCGGGGTTGTCCCGCACGGCGTTGAGCATGCGCCCCAGGGGGGTGCGTGTGAATGCAAACATGGCCACCACTGAAATGAAGGTGTAAATCGCAATCAGGTAATAGACCTGAATGGCCGGGCCGTAGGTAATGCCCATGAAGGCATTACCAATGACCCGGTTACCCGACACGCCGCCCTCACCCCCGAAGAACTCGGGGATCATCAACGACATGGCAAACACCAGCTCCCCCATGCCCAGGGTGATCATGGCAAAGGTGGTGCCGGCCTTGCGGGTGGTGACATAACCAAACAGCACGGCAAAACCCATGCCAGCCAAACCACCAACCAGTGGCACGGCAGACACCGGGATTGGCAGCGCACCACTGGCAACGGAATTGAGCGCGTGAATGGCCAGAAAGGAGCCCAGGCCGGTGTACACCGCATGGCCGAAGCTCAGCATGCCGCCCTGCCCCAACAACATGTTATAGGACAGGCAGGCAATGATGGCGATGCCCATCTGCGACAGCACGGTCATTCCCAGGCCACTGGTAAACACCAGCGGAGCCACGGCGAGCACCAAGGCAAATAGACCCCAGATGATCCAGCGCCCCATATTCATGGATTTGGCTTTGTTTTGACTAGACATGTTCATTTATCCTTCCCGCGTACCCAACAAGCCTTTGGGCCGGAAGATCAGAATCAGCACCAGGAACAGGTAGGGCAAGATTGGCGCCACCTGCGACAGGGTGAGTTTCACGAAAGAGTTGTTCAAGGCCGCATCGCTCAGGCTCACACCCAGCTGCTGGGCCAGCGTCGCGACAGAGTAGTCAAACGCCACCGCAAAGGTCTGGATCACGCCAATCAACACCGAGGCCAGGAAGGCCCCTGACAGCGAGCCCATGCCCCCCACAACCACCACCACGAAGATGACGGAACCGACCGTGGCCGCCATCGCAGGTTCGGTCAGGAACGTGCTGCCACCGATCACGCCGGCCAGACCGGCCAGCGCCGCACCGGCACCGAACACCAGCATGAAGATGCGTGGCACGTTGTGGCCCAGCGACTCAACCGCTTCCGGGTGGGTCAGGGCCGACTGGATGACCAGGCCAATGCGGGTGCGCGTCAGCAGCAGCCAGACTGCCACCAGCATGATCATGGCGACCAGCATCATGAAGCCCCGGGTTGCCGGGAACGGCGAGCACACCACGCGCACGGCCGCATCCGCAGAACTGCACAGCTCAGTGGGCGCCACGCCCCACAATATGCTCAGGCCATTGATGGAATGGTTGATCAGGGTAAAGGCCGGGCCTTGCAGGATTTCCGGTGGGCGGAACTCCAGCGCAATGCGACCCCAGATCAGCTGCACCAACTCCAGCACCACATAGGACAGGCCGAAGGTGATCAACAGCTCGGGCACATGGCCGAACTTGTGGACCCGTCGCAGGCAGACGCGCTCAAACACCGCGCCAAATGCCCCGACGACCAGCGGTGCAAGAATCAGTGCGGGCCAGAAACCGACGAATTGGGCTACGGTGTAGCCCACATAGGCTCCCAGCATGTAGAAAGATGCGTGGGCAAAATTCAGCACGCCCATCATGCTGAAAATCAGCGTCAGGCCGGAACTCAGCATGAACAGCAACAGGCCGTAACTCAGCCCGTTGAGCATCGAAATGATGAAAAACTCCATTGTCGAGAGACCTTCCTCGTCGGTATAAATGAAAGAGCCCGAGACGGCACACCCGCTCGGGCTCTTGGCTCAAGTGCCCTGAACGTCGTCTTAGGACGGACGCTTCATCTGGCAGCTGGTCGGTGTGCTGGAAACGTAGTTGGGATATTCCTTCAACGGAGCCAGCGTCATGCCGGTGTTTTCCGGGCTATAGGGGTACTTCTTGTCGGCCTTTTGCCAAACTGTCACATAGAGTGGCTGCTGCAACTGGTGGTCTGCCTTGCGCATTTCCACTTCACCATTGAAGCTGTCAACCTTGATGCCTTCCAGGGCAGCCGCCACCTTGACCGGGTCGGTGGACTTGGCCTTCGCCATGGCCGCACCCAGGGTCTGGAAAATGCGAATGGTGGAGCCGGTGTAGAAGTCGTCGTTGTACTTGGCCTTGAACTCGTTCATCCACTTGTCCATCTGGCCACCCATGTTGTAGTGGTTGTAGGCAATTTGATAAACGCGCCCGGCGCCGTTGGTACCCAGTGCGGTGGGGGTTCCCGTCACGCCGGAGTAGTAGGTGAAGAACTTGCCGGTATAGCCGTTTTCGTTGGCTGCCTTGATCAGCAGGGACAGGTCAGAGCCCCAGTTGCCGGTCACAACCGTATCCGCACCGGAGGCCTTGATCTTGGCGATGTAGGGTGCAAAGTCGCGCACCTGGGCCAGTGGGTGCAAATCTTCACCCACGATCTTGATGTCTGGGCGCTTGCGGGCCAGCGTCTCCTTGGTGAACTTGGCAACTTGCACACCGTGCGAGTAATTCTGGCCCAGGATGTAGACGTTCTTGATGTCCTTCTGGGTTTCCATGAAGGACGACATGGCTTCCATCTTCATGGAAGTATCTGCATCAAAACGGAAGTGCCAGTAGCTGCACTTGCTGTTGGTCAGATCAGGGTCCACTGCCGAGTCATTCAGATAGATGACTTCCTTGCCAGGGTTGCGTTCGTTGTACTTGGTCACGGCATCGGTCAGCGCCAGTGCCACGGAGGAACCGTTGCCCTGGATGATGTAGCGTGCACCTTGGTCAATGGCCGCCTTCAGGGCATTCAGACTTTCTGTGGGGCTCAGCTTGTTGTCAATTCCGATGACTTCGAACTTCACGCCAGCGGGGTTGCCTGCTCCACTGAACTTCTCGGCGAAGAACTGGTAGCCCTTAAGCTGGCTAATACCAACGGGACCCAGCAAACCAGTCAGCGGGTCGATCCGCACCATTTTGACTGTCTCACCCTTTTGGGCCATTGCCGATGTGGCACACAGGACTGCCACGGATGCGGCGACGAATTTCAGTGCGAACTTCATTTAGGAGACTCCTTGAAAAAGACTGGTGCAAGCGTACAAGAATTACTGCACTGCAACGCGAGGGTTTCCCCTAGCCGTATCACCTTGGTGACTGGCACCCGGGTGACACGGTACGCGCTGCAGCACGCGTTTATCAGGTGCCAGGAAGTTTGTAATCGTGCAGCACTTCGCGCAGCTTCACTTTCATCATCTTGCCGGTAGCGCCCAGGGGAATGGCATCCACAAACACCACGTCATCCGGTATCTGCCACTTGGCTGTCTTGCCCTCATAAAAGGCAATCAATTCCTCGCGTGTGAGTTCGGCACCCGGCTTCTTGACCACCGCCACAATGGGGCGCTCATCCCACTTGGGGTGCTTCATGCCAATGCATGCGGCCATGGCCACTGCCGGGTGGGCCATGGCAATGTTCTCCACGTCAATGGAACTGATCCACTCGCCACCGGACTTGATCACATCCTTGCTGCGGTCGGTGATCTGCATATAGCCATCGGGGTCGATGGTGGCCACGTCGCCGGTAGGGAACCAGCCGTCCACCAGCGGTGAACCACCACCCTCGCCCTTGAAGTATTCGGAGATGACCCACGGACCCTTGACCAGCAGGTCGCCATAGGCCTTGCCATCCCACGGCAGTTCCTTCCCGTCGTCGCCAACAATCTTCATGTCGATGCCGAAGATGCCGCGACCCTGCTTGAGGCGCACCTTCATCTTCTCTTCCGCGCTCATTTCAAGGTGCTTGTTCTTCAGCGTGCACAGGGTGCCCAGCGGAGACAGTTCGGTCATGCCCCAGGCATGCAGCACCTCCACGTTGTAGAGGTCGTTGAAGGCGGTAATCATGGCCGGCGGGCAGGCCGAGCCACCGATGACCGTGCGCTTGAGCGTGGAGAAGCGCAGCTTGTTGGTCTGCATGTGGGTCAGCATCATCTGCCACACGGTGGGCACGCCTGCGGCGTAGCTCACCTTCTCGGTCTCGATCAGGTCATAGATCGACTTGCCGTCCATGGCAGGGCCAGGGAATACCAGCTTGGCGCCAGTCATCGCCGCGGTGTAGGGAATGCCCCAAGCGTTGACGTGGAACATGGGCACCACCGGCAGGATGGAATCACGTGCGCTAACGCACATCACATCGGGCATGGCCACAGCGTAGGCATGCAGCATGGTGGAACGGTGGCTGTACAGCGCCGCCTTGGGGTTGCCCGTGGTGCCGCTGGTGTAGCACATGCTCGACGCCGAGTTCTCGTCGAACACGGGCCACTGGTACTCGCTCGACTGGGAGCCAATCCACTCTTCGTAGCTGCGCAGGCCCGGAATGCCGGAATCAGCCGGCAGCGCATCGGCATCGCACAGGGCAATCCAGTGCTTGATGGTGGTGCAGCGGCTGTGCACGGCCTTGATGATGGGCAGGAAGGTCATGTCGAAGCACATGACCTGGTCTTCCGCATGGTTGGCGATCCAGACGATCTGGTCGGGATGCAGGCGCGGGTTGAGCGTGTGCAGAACGCGCCCGGTTCCACTCACACCGAAATACAGCTCCAGGTGGCGGTAGCCGTTCCAGGCAAGGGTGGCAACCCGGTCACTAAACGCCAGATTCAGCTTGTCCAGCGCATTGGCAATCTTGCGTGAACGCTGTGCAACGTCCTTGTAGGTGTAGCGGTGGATATCACCTTCCACGCGGCGCGAAACCACTTCGGCTTCGCCATGGTGCCTTTCGGCAAATTCGATCAATGACGAGATCAGCAGTTGTTGGCTTTGCATCAACCCTAGCATGGGTACTCCTTGAGGTTACGGTAATGGAACTGGATCATAGTAGTTTGTTGGATTGCAGTAAGGTTAATCTGGAGCCTGTGCGACAGGTGCTATTTGGTGAATTTTTCACCCGGGCTGACGATGGTCAAACCCACGTAGCGCGAGCCCTGGCGCGATTCCCTGCTGAATCCCACCGAAAAGCCCCCCATGTCCAGGCGCTTCATACTGGCCATGGCATCCACAAACTTCTTGCGGCTGAGGTCTCTGCCTGCCTGCCGCAGCCCCTCCACCAGAACCTTGGCGTTGATATAACTCTCAAAACCCAGAAATGACAGATTGGTGAAGCCGCTCTTCTGCATGGCGGCACGGTATTCGCGGGCCAGCGGATGCGTCACATCCCACGGAAACGGCACCACCGTGGTCACCACCACGCCAACCCCGTCTTTGCCCAGGGCGCGCAGGGTTGCCTGGTTGCCCATGACCGACAGGGTGTAAAACTGCATGCCTTTGCGAACCTTGTTGTAGGCCTTGATGAAGCTCACCGTGGGCGCGCCGGCGGTGATCATCACGATCACTTCTGGCCGGCTGTCATGTAGCACCGCCACAGCCTTGTCGGTGTCCGAGGCGTTTTGCTCGATGGGTGCATGGGCGTACACCTTCATACCGCGTTTCTCCAACGCCTTTTCCACACCCGCCAGACCGTCCTTGCCAAAGCCGTTATTGCTCCACAGAACGGCAATGCGCCGGGTGCCGAGCGTGGTCAGGTGCTGCACGATCTTCTCCGCCTCATCCCCATAGCTGGCACGGATGTTGAAGACGTGGTTGATCGGAGGCACCCGCATCAGGTCTGCGCCGGTAAACGGGGCAATCAGCGGGAGCGGAGGATTGGCCTTTTCCAGCAACGGCAGCACGGCAGCCACGTTGGAGGTTCCGGTCATGTTCATCAGCGCAAACACCGGCTCCTTTTCGAGCATGTGCTTGACCACCTTGACGGTGTTGTCCACCACATAGCCATCGTCCATGACCAACATGCGCAGCTTGCGGCCAAAGACGCCGCCTCTTTCGTTCACACCATCGAAATAGGCCTTGGTGGCATTCAAAATGTCTGGCGCCAGATCAGCCAGAGGTCCGGTCAGTGGCGAGGGTTGCCCGATCAGGACTTCCGTGTCCGTCACTCCCGCCTCGGTGGCATGTGCCACCGGCAGCGCCAGGCCCAACGCCAGCGCCACCCCTGCCAATAGCAAACGTGCATGCATACCCATGGTGTCTCCGATGTAATTATTTGTATGCCGTCCGGTATCCACGGCGGCGCCCAGTCTGCCCGGTGTGAAGCGGGCAGGCAAATGGTGTCGTCGCGACGACACCAGCCGGGCTTATTGCTGCGCGATGCTGGCCTGGGTCAGCGTGGCATCGAACACCAGCTTGCGGGGCCACGGTTGCCAGTTTGTGCCCAGCGCCGCATGGTTGGGATTGCCTGTGCGGGCAAAGGCCGCGAGGCTGGCCATCATGGACGCCGACAAAGCCAGGCGCCCAGGCCTGTTGGCCGTGCTATTGACGGCATTGGAAAACACCGATGGTCCAAAGTTGCCAAACAGGAACGGCAGGTCAAACGCGTGGGCCGCGCCATAGACCTCGTTCCAGGGGAACGGCTCCTGCGCCCAGTTGAACTGGTAGTGCCATACCGAACCCGCCTGCTGCGTGACCAGGGTGTTCAGCACGTTGTCACGGCTGGGCGACATGAACACGCCACCCAGCAGAGCTGTCTTGGCGTTGTAGCCGGTGACGGGCGTGGTCACTGGCAGGTACGAAGCATCCAGAATGTCCGCCGAGGTCAGGCTGGTCGGCGCATCCGGGTTGAAGCCGGCCATCAGATTGAAGCGGTCCGCATCGCTGATCTTCAGGCCATTCTTGCCACCGAGCAAAGTCAGGAAAGGCGCAAACAGCTTGCCCTCCTCGGCGGTATTACCGGCCAGCACCGGAACCTTGTTGTAATTGCCAGCGGCCATGGCGGCGATGGGGTTCGTGGGCAGCAATACACCATCGGGAATCGGCCCCGATCCGGTCAGCCCGTTGACCAATAGCGTGGAAAGAACCGCGCTGCCAGGCTTGGAACGCAGATAGTCGGCAATCTGCGCGCTGGTCTGGGTGGCGATGTAGGCCGTGGCGGTCGCCGTATCAACCGCCTTGCCGTCGGCAATCAGCAGCTTGACCAGCAGCGCATTGGCCTGTGCCAAGTAGGTGCTGGCCGGGTTCAGCGTGGGCAGCATGCCAGCCGGCAGATTGCTCGCCAGTGAAATGCCACCGCTGATGGGAACGGCCTTGTGGAACAGGCCAGCTGCCAAGGGTGACGCCATCAACGCCCAGGTGTTGATAGCGCCGGCCGATTGCCCCATCAGGGTTACATTGTCCGGCGTACCGCCGAAAGCGCTGGCATTCTTCTTCACGAACTTCAGCGCCTGAATGATGTCCAGCAGCGCAAAGTTGCCAGAGTCTTCCGCCGGGTTGCTGCCAGTCTTGAGCTGGGGCAGGTTCATGAAGCCCAACACTCCAACCCGGTAATTGGTGGTAACCACCACGGCATTGGCCGAGCGCGCCAGCGCGGCACCGTCGTACACCGGGTCGGCGGTGTAGCCGGAAATATTGCTGCCGCCATAGACAAACACGATGACGGGCAGGTTGCCGGTATCGTTCGCCGGGCGCCAGACGTTCAGCGTCAGGCAGTCTTCGCTACCCACCGGCGTGTTCAGGGTGGTGGCAATGCTGGCGTCATAGCGGTTGTTGGCGCCAGGCCCGTAGATGCGCCCATTTTGCAGACAGGCATTGCCAAAGGTTTTGGCGGTCAACTGGCCGCTCCAGGCGTCGGGCTCCACCGGAGCCTTCCAGCGCAGAGCGCCCACGGGTGGTTTGGCAAAGGGTATGCCTTTCCAGGAATAGGTGCCACTCCCGGTGGAGTCATCCGTGCCCACCACGGCGCCGTAGCTGGTGCTGCGGATCAACGCGGTGTCCACGGGGGTACTGGAGCCGCCGCACGCGCACAACAGAGCAGTCACCGCCGATACGGTGACCCATCGATTCAAAGCTTTCATTTTTGTCTCCTTGTAGGGGTAAGCCTCAACTTGCCAATCCATGCGTTATCCATTGAAATCACCCGCTCGCACTGCGGCTGCATGGTGAAAAAATTGTAGGAACGCTCCTGCCCGACACCACTATCCCAACGCGTCCAATCTAGTGACTTTGGAGAGCCAGTATTGCAATGAATCGGTCCAGTTCATCCACGTGGGTAAAAGGTGTGCTCGACATGTTTGCGTCGCAGGGCATTGACGTGCCGCGCCTGCTGCAGTGCGAGGGCGTTGACCGCGCGGAGCTGGAGGCGCCCGGCGCGCGCGTAGCCGCCGATACGGTCACCCGTCTATGGGATCTGGCGGTTGCCTGGTCGGGCAATCCGGCCCTGGGGCTGGACCGCGAACTGGTGTCGCGTTTTGTGAATTTCGATGTGGTGGGCCATGCCATGCTGTCCAGCCCTGACCTGCGCGCGGGCCTGGACAATCTGGCCCGCTATCTGGCCCTGATTTCCGATGCCGCCACCTTCACCCTGGTGCACGAGCGCGCCGGCACGTGGCTGGTGCTGGGCCACACCGGCAACACCCTGCGCGTTCCCCGCCAGCGCCAGGAATACGGCATGCTGAGCCTGCTGACGCTGTGCCAATGGCTGACCCGCCGTGAAGTGCATGCCCTGGCCGTGGAATTTGCATTCCCCGATCCAGTCAGCGAAGTGCCGTACCGCCAGGCCTTTGACTGCCCCCTGCGGTTTGGCCAACCTGCGACGCGCCTGCTGCTGTCCGATTCCGACCTGGCCACACCCCTGCCCTCGCGCAGCCCGGCCATGCTGGCCCTGCACGAACGCGTCATGGACGAGCAGCTCAGCAGCCTGGGTGCCGCCAGTCTGGGCCAGCGCGTGCGCGAATACATCCTCCAGCACCTGGAACAGGGCGAGCCGCGCCGGGAGGACGTGGCGGCCCACTTGGCCCTGACCGACCGCACCTTCCAGCGCCGCCTGCGCGCGGAAAACACCTCGTTCCAGCAGGTGCTGGACGATGCCCGCTGCGAACTGGCGCGCAAATACCTGGCGCAGGAGCAATTGCCATTGGCCAGGCTGGCCGATCTGCTCGGATTCGGTGACCCCAGCAACCTGTTTCGTGCCTGCAAGCGCTGGTTTGGCGTGTCACCCGGTGCCTACCGCAAGAGCCTGTCACAGAACCAAAGCACCCCGGCGTCCATGGTCCAATAGGGCCATGTTCTCCGTTTCCAGCCAACCCATCCAACGTTTTCTCGCATCGCAGTCCTGGTTTGTGGCGCTGCCGGCCGAACAGCAGGCGGCCATCGCGGCCCAGGTGTTTACGCTCACTGCACCGCGTGGCCAGGTCATTTTGCCGGCCCATGAGCGCACGCAGGGTTGGTATGGCGTGGTGGAAGGCTTGATCAAAATCTCCGGGCGCAGCTCGGGCGGACGCCGATCCGACTTTCTGGGCGTGTCCGCCGGGGACTGGTTTGGCGAGGGTGCGGTGCTGAAGAACGAACTGCGTCGCTACGAAGTAATCACCCTGCGGGACACGGTTCTGCTGTGCCTGCCGAGCAGCGTATTCCATGACTTGTTTGCCACCAACCTGGCTTTCAACCAGCATCTGGTGGCTTGCATGAACCTGCGGCTGTCCCAGGCCATGGCGATGATCGAAGCCGGTCGCACCCGCAGTCCAGAGCAGCGCATTGCCCTGTCGCTAAGCCGCCTGTTCTGGAGCCACTCCCGCCAGCTCAATCTGACCCAGGACGAACTGGCCAACCTGGCCGGTATGTCACGCCAGACGGCCAACCGCGCACTCAATGCGTTGCAGGAGCGCGGCCTGATCAGTCTGGCCCTGAACCGCATCAAGGTGCTGGACGACGCCGCCCTGACAGCCCTGTTGGAATAACTGCAGTCGGTGAGCGGCCCGGCATAACCCTGCTGATCCCGGGTTTGCGCATGGTGCCAGACAATACCTGCATGCACGACACCACTTCCACAGCGCCCGGTCTGGAACCCGGATGGCGCTGGAACAACAGCTTTGCCGCGCTGGGACCTGATTTCTACACCCCCATGCGCCTGCAACCGCTGGCAGCACCCTATCTGGTCGGCCACAGCGCTCAAGCAGCCCGCCTGCTGGGGCTAGCTCCAGACGCCCTGCAATCCTCCACCTGGCTGGAATTTCTGGTCGGCAACCAGGTGCCGGATGGCGCTCAGCCCCTGTCCAGCGTCTACAGCGGCCACCAGTTCGGCGTCTGGGCCGGACAACTGGGGGATGGCCGCGCAGCCTTGCTGGGTGAGCTGGCGCCACCGGCTGGGCACACCGCCAGCGCGCAGGAAGTGCAGCTCAAGGGATCGGGCCTGACACCCTACTCCCGCATGGGCGACGGTCGGGCCGTGCTGCGCTCCAGCATCCGCGAATTCCTGTGCAGCGAGGCCATGCACGCACTGGGCATCCCCACCACCCGGGCCTTGTGCGTGATCGGCTCGGACCACCCGGTCTACCGGGAACAACCCGAGACCGCCGCCGTGGTCACGCGCCTGGCGCCCAGCTTCATCCGCTTTGGGCACTTCGAGCACTTCTGCCACCACGACCTGCACCCGCAATTGCGCCAGCTGGCGGACTACGTCATCGACCGCTTCTACCCTGAATGTCGCCTTGAAACCCGGCTCAAGGGCAATGCCTACGCCAACTTCCTGCAGGCGGTGACCGAGCGCACGGCGCGCATGGTCGCCCAATGGCAGGCCGTGGGCTTTTGCCATGGCGTCATGAACACCGACAACATGAGCATCCTGGGCCTGACCATTGACTACGGCCCGTTCCAGTTTCTGGACGGATTCGACCCCGGCCACATCTGCAACCACTCGGACAACCAGGGCCGCTACGCCTTCTACAAGCAGCCCAATGTGGCCTACTGGAATCTGTACTGCCTGGGCCAGGCGCTGCTGCCGCTGATTGAGGAGCAGGAGTTGGCGATTGCCGCGCTGGAGAGCTTCAAAACGGTTTTTCCCCAGGCCTTTGATACCTGCATGGCCGCCAAGTTGGGCTTCCCCGAGGTGCGGGATGGGCAACGCGAACTGGCAGAGGACCTGCTGCGCCTGCTGGCCGAACAGCAGGTGGACTACAGCATCTTCTGGCGGCGCCTGAGCCACTGGGTGGCACAAGACGCGCAGTCGGAGCGCGAACCGGTGCTGGACCTGTTTCTGGACCGTGCCGACATCGCCCCCTGGTTGCTACAATATTCAGAGCGCCTTGCGCATATTCCACGAGGGCTAGCGGCCAATTTGATGCTAAAGAGCAATCCCAAATACGTGCTGCGGAACCATCTGGGAGAATGGGCCATCCAAGCTGCGCAGCGCAAGGATTTTTCCGTGCTGGGGCAATTGCTTCAGGTGCTGGAGCATCCGTTCGACGAAAACCCGGAGCTGGAATCCTTTGCCGGCTTCCCGCCCGACTGGGCCGCTGACATTGCCATCAGTTGCAGTTCCTGACCCCGCCACAGTGGAGACACCATGACCAACCCCATCACCAAAACTGACGAAGAATGGAAAGCGATTCTGCAAAGCAGGGGCGCCGAGCCGCATGCCTTTGAAGTCACCCGCCACGCCGCCACCGAGCGGCCGTTCACCGGCAAATACGCCGACAACTTCAAAAACGGCACCTACCACTGCATCTGCTGCGACAAACCGCTGTTCACATCGAACACCAAGTTCGACGCCGGCTGCGGCTGGCCCAGCTTTGATGCCGCCATTGCGGAAGGGGCCGTTGCCACCCGCACCGACAATGCCCACGGCATGGTGCGCGTAGAAGCCCTGTGCGGCCATTGCGGCGCCCACCTGGGCCATTTGTTTGACGATGGCCCCACCGACACCGGCCTGCGCTACTGCATGAACTCGGCCTCGTTACACTTCAGCCCTGCATGAAAATACTGATCGATTTCTTCCCCATCCTGCTGTTCTTTGGCGCCTACAAGCTCTACGACATCTATGTGGGCACCGCCGTCCTGATGGGCGCCACGGTGCTGCAAATGGCCCTGATCTATGGCATAGACCGCAAGTTGCAGGCCATGCACAAGGTGACCCTGGTGCTGATCCTGTTGTTTGGCACGCTGACGCTGGTCCTGCACGACGACCGTTTCATCAAGTGGAAACCGACCGTGCTGTACACCGCCATGGCCATCGCCCTGGCCGTGGCCGTGTGGGTGGCGAACAAGAACTTCCTGAAAATGCTGCTGGGCAGTCAATTGGTGCTGCCGGACCCCGTTTGGCACCGGCTGAACGTGGCCTGGGTGGCCTACAGCGCCTTCATGGCAGCCATCAACGCCTACGTGGTGCTGAACTACAGCACCGAGGCCTGGGTCAGCTTCAAGCTGTGGGGCTATGCCTTCCCGCTGGCCTTCATCATTGGCCAGGGCATCTACATTGCGCCCCATTTGCGTGGCGATGACACTGCAGAGAAGGAACCTACGCCATGAGCAATGGCCCTACCGCCGCCCAACTGGAGCAGCGCCTGCGCGAGCGCCTGGCCCCCACCCGCCTGGAGGTGCTGGACGAGAGTTACCAGCACAACGGACACGCTGGGGCCAACGGCTCCGGATTTGGCACCCATTTCCGGGTGCGCATCGCTTCACACTTGTTTACAGGCCTGCGCCCGGTGGCCCGCCACCGCCTTGTGTATGATGCGCTGCAAGATTTCATTGATCAGGGCTTGCACGCCCTGGCCATTGAGGCCGAAATTTCGCCAAACAATCCCTCGGCTTAACCCCCATTGGCACCATTTGATTTGTATCCCTGAAGGAAAACGCATGAAGAAGCAGATTTTGACCGCCGTTGCCGCAGCCGCCCTGTTGGCTGGTGCATCCGCGGCCTGGGCCCAGAACGTGGCCATCGTCAATGGCAAGGCCATTCCGAAGTCCCGCGTGGAAGCACTGGCCGAGCAGGTCAAGCGCTCGGGTCGCCCTGTCTCGCCCGAGATGGAAGGCCAGTTGAAGGATGAAGTGATCGCCCGCGAAATCTTCATGCAGGAAGCCCAGGTCCGTGGTCTGGACGCCACCGAAGACTTCAAAACCCAGATCGAACTGGCCCGCCAGGCCATCCTGATCCGTGCCCTGTTCACCGACTACCAGTCGAAGAACCCCGTCACCGATGCGGAAGTCAAGGCAGAGTACGACAAGTTCGCCGCCGCCAATTCCGGCAAGGAATTCAAGGCCCGCCACATCCTGGTGGAAAAGGAAGACAAGGCCAAGGCCATCATTGCCCAACTGAAGAAGGGCGGCAAGTTTGAAGACATCGCCAAGAAGGAATCCAAGGACCCAGGCTCCGGCGCCAAGGGTGGTGACCTGGATTGGGCCAACCCCGGCAACTACGTGAAGGAATTCTCCGAAGCGCTGTCGGCTCTGACCAAGGGCAAGACGACCGAAACTCCGGTCAAGACCCAGTTCGGCTACCACATCATCCGCCTGGACGACATCCGTGACGCCCAGTTGCCCAAGTTCGATGACGTGAAGCCCCAGATCTCGCAACAGCTGCAACAGCAGAAGATTGCCAAGTTCCAGGAAGAACTGCGCGCCAAGGCCAAGATCGAATAAGCTCGTAGCGTCGCTTTGAGCACCCCATAAAACGCGGCTTCGGCCGCGTTTTTGCATTCAGCCACCCACATCCCCCCCTTTTTGAAACGGAACCGCCATGAAACTGCTGCGCTTTGGACCTCCCGGCCAGGAAAAACCCGGGGCGCTCGATGCTCAGGGGCGTGTGCGCGACCTCTCCGGCGTGGTCGATGACATTGGTGGCAGCGTGCTGCTGCCGGCCCAGCTCGACCGCCTGAAGGCCCTGGACCTGGCCGCCCTACCCCTGGTGACCGGCACGCCGCAAAAGGACCTGCGCCTGGGCCCTTGCGTGGCCCGCGTGGGCAAACTGATCTGCATCGGCCTGAACTACTCCGACCACGCCGCCGAGGCCGGCATGCAGGTGCCACCCGAGCCGGTGGTATTCAACAAGTGGACCAGCGCCATTGTTGGGCCAGACGACAACGTGGAAATTCCCCGCGGCTCCGTCAAGACCGATTGGGAAGTCGAACTGGGCGTGGTCATCGGCCAGGGCGGGCGCTACATCGCGGAAGCCGACGCCATGGCGCATGTGGCCGGCTACTGCGTGGTCAATGACGTGTCCGAGCGCGAATTCCAGATCGAGCGCAGCGGCACCTGGGACAAGGGCAAAGGCTGCGACACCTTCGGCCCTCTGGGCCCGTGGCTGGTGACGGCCGACGAGGTGCCCGACCCGCAGGCCCTGCGCCTGTGGCTGGACGTGGACGGCCAACGCATGCAGAACGGCTGCACCGCCACCATGGTCTACCAGGTTCCGTTCCTGATCAGCTACCTGAGCCGCTTCATGAGCCTGCAAAGCGGCGACGTGATCTCCACCGGCACCCCGCCCGGCGTTGGCATGGGCCACAAGCCGCAGGTGTTCCTGCGCGCCGGCCAGACCATGCACTTAGGGATAGACGGCCTGGGCACCCAAACGCAACGGGTAATCCAGGCATAAAAATCTGCTCCCGGGGCGGGCTGGGATAATCTGGGCATGTCCCTGCCCGACTTCCAACTTGAACTCCTGGCCCCGGCACGCGATGCCGATATCGGCATGGAGGCCATCAACCACGGTGCCGATGCCGTCTACATCGGCGGCCCCGGCTTTGGCGCGCGCTCCAGCGCCGACAACAGCGTCTCCGACATCGCCCGTCTGGTGCGCCACGCGCATCGCTACAACGCCCGCATCTTCACCACCCTGAACACCATCCTGCGCGACGACGAGCTGGAAGGTGCACGCACGCTGGCCTGGCAGCTGTATGACGCAGGTGTGGACGCCCTGATCATCCAGGACATGGGCCTGCTGGAGCTGGACCTGCCGCCCATCCAGCTGCACGCCAGCACCCAGACCGACATCCGCACGCCCGAAAAGGCCCGCTTTCTGCAGGACGTGGGCCTGTCGCAAATCGTGCTGGCGCGCGAGCTGACGCTGCAGCAGATTGCGGCCATCCGCGCGGAAACAACCTGCGCCCTGGAGTTCTTCGTCCACGGCGCGCTGTGCGTGGCCTACAGCGGCCAGTGCTACATCAGCCACGCCCACACCGGGCGTAGCGCTAACCGTGGCGAATGCAGCCAGGCCTGCCGCCTGCCCTACCAGGTGGTGGACGACAAGGGCCGCTTCGTGGCGCACGACAAGCATGTCTTGAGCATGAAGGACAACAACCAGAGCGAGAACCTGGCCGCGCTGGTGGATGCAGGCATCCGCAGCTTCAAGATCGAAGGCCGCTACAAGGACATGGGCTATGTGAAGAACATCACGGCCCACTACCGCAAGCTCCTGGACGCCCTGATTGAAGAGCGCGAAGGCTCAGATCGGCCGCTGGCGCGCGCCAGCAGCGGCAGCACCACCTTTACCTTCACACCGGACCCCGACCAGAACTTCAACCGCGAGTTCACCGACTATTTTGTGCAAGGTCGCCAGCAGGACATCGGCGCCTTTGACTCCCCCAAGAACCCCGGCCAGCCCATCGGTTTTGTGACCCAGGTTGGCCCCAACTGGGTGGAGCTGGAACTGACCGACAGGACGATGGCGCTGCACAACGGCGATGGCCTGTGCTACTACGACCTGCAAAAGGAACTGGTCGGCCTGGCCATCAACCGTGCGGAAGCACTCAACGCTGCCAAGGGCCGCTGGCGCGTCTTCCCCAAGGACGCCGTGGTGGGCCTCAAAGACCTGCGCAAGGGCCTGGAGGTCAACCGCAACCGCGACGTGGACTGGGTGCGCGTACTGGACAAGAAATCCAGCGACCGCCGCATCGGCGTCTGGGCGGCACTCTCCACCACGCCAGATGGCATCGCCCTGACCTACACCGATGAGGACGGCTGCGTCGGCGAGGCCCAGACCGACCTGCCCCATCAGCGCGCCAAGGACACAGCAGCCGCCGACGCCAACAACCGCGCCCAGGTGGAAAAGCTGGGTGCTACTATTTTTGAAGCACTCAACGTAGATTTGACGAGGGCTAGCGGCCTATTTATTCCTGCATCGGTGCTGAACGCCCTGCGCCGTGGAGCCACCCTGGCACTGGAAGCATCGCGCGCCCAAACCTGGCAGCGCCTGCCCCGCGCCACCCCGGTGGAGCCACCGGTGCCCTACCCACAAGAAGCCTTAAGCTACCTCGCCAATGTGCACAACGGCGCCGCCCGCGCCTTCTACGCCCACCATGGCGTCAAGATGATTGATGCCGCCTACGAGGACAACGAGGAACTGGGCGAAGTCAGCCTGATGATCACCAAGCACTGCGTGCGTTTCTCCTTGAGCCTGTGCCCCAAGCAGGCCAAGGGCGTGGTCGGCGTGCAGGGCCAGGTGAAGGCCGAACCACTGCAACTGATCAACGGCAAAGAAAAATTGACGCTGCGCTTTGACTGCAAGCCGTGCGAGATGCACGTGATGGGCAAGATGAAGACCGCGGTGCTGAACCAGGCCAAGAAGGAACAGGCTGCGACACAGGCCGGCTTGCCCATGACCTTCCACAAGAGCAAACCCAAGCAGGAATTCGGTCACTGATCCGGTGCAAGCCCCGGCGCTGCCTCAGCGCATGTGCTTGAAAATCTTGGTCGCAAAGCGCTGTGGAATGCTCAACTGGCGTGGGCCGGGGATCAGCTCAAATGCCTCACCCGCCTGCACGCTGCCAGGCTCGTCCACCGACAGATAAAACCCGCAGAAGCCGCTTTGTCCCATGGCCTTGACGGCGGTGTTGAAACCCATGGCGGCGTTGAACTTGTAGCAGGGCTCGCGCGGCTGGCTCACGCGCAGCACGCAATGGGGAAAGCGCAGCACATCGCCGACCCAGACATCGGTTTCCAGCAGGCCGCTCAAGGTGAGGTTCTCACCCATGGAGCCATGCGGCAACGCGTCGTCGATGGAGGCCGCGCCTGCCTGGCGGCAGGCCTCGCGCCAGAAGGCGTAGTGCTCGGCCGGGTAGGCATAGACCGCCTTGTCCAGGCCACCATGCACGGACGGATCGGCCTGCTCATCGCCTTGCAGCCCCAACGGTTTCACGGCTACCGGACCTTGCACCCCGGTCTTGTGGATGGCGGTGAGGATGGAACGCCCGGCAATCAGGACCTTGCGGGCCTGCCCAACCTGGACACTCAGCACCTGGTGCGAGGAATGTGGCATGGCAGATGGCCTTTACAACTGGTGGTGCAACAGCTCACCGCTGCGCGTGGAGTAGCGCACCAGGGCGTCCAGCTTTTCAAACTGCACGACGACTGCGCGCTGGTGGTAGGCGTGTTCCTTCAGCCAGTCGAACTCGGCCTGCAAGGCCTTGCTATCCCCCACCCGCGTGTGCCAGACTTTCTGCTCAGCGCTCCAACGGTAGCCGCGGGCCTTGAGTACGTCCTTGGAGTCAAACGGCGCATTGGTGGCCATCAAGCGGTAGCTGGGTTTGGCGGCTTGTTCCACCAGGTGGGCCAGTCCGGTGTGGGGCAGCTGCGGCAGGTTGACGGCCAGCACCGCCAGCAGCGCGTGGCAGTCCATCTCCGCCCGGTGGGCGTCATAGAACCAGCCCATATCCTGCGCCAGGCTTTCCAGCTTGGCGGATTTGCGGCCCTGCGCCTTCCACGGAATGTCGGCAAACGAGCAAGCCCACTTCAGCTCACGAAAGCCGGCAAGGCGCGCCTCGACAAACGGGCGGTCAAAGCCGGCGTTGTGGGCAATCACCAGGTCAACGTCCTGCACCAAGGCGGCGATGCGGGCCTCGTCCAGCAGCTGGCCCTGCACCATAGCGGACGTGATGCCGGTGATGTCCTGCACTTCCTTCGGGATGGGCATGCCTGGATCCTCCAGACCGTCGTACACCTGCACGGCGCCAACTGGCAGGCCACTGGCCAGGTCCACATCGACCCGCAGCAGCGCCAGCTCCATGATCCGGTCCTTGGTCTGGTCCAGGCCGGTGGTTTCGGTGTCCAACACCAGCACCCGGCACACGCCCTGCCCGCCTGCCTGAGGCAATTGCAGGCAGGGCTTGAGGCGGCGCATCACGCGGTAATCGGGATGAGATTCCACCGCCGCCGCCATGGCTTCCACACCGGGTGGACTGGACGGAACACCGGCCAAAAGTGTGGTGGGCGGCACGGCAGCATCATGGTGCGCCGGCCGGCTGCGGGGAACACGCTTTTTAGGAGCGATGGGCAAAGTGGGAAGCTCCGCCACAAAGGCGAAGTCAAGCTGGTCGTTGTTCAAAGAGCGGCCTTGTGCGGGTGGAAAAACGGGGAAACTTGGTAGGTCGGGTATGGTAGCCGGCATTATCATGACCACGCACAAACATGCCACAACAACCTCGCGTCATATGGCTGACAGGCCTGCCGGCTTCCGGCAAGACCACCCTCGCACGCGCAGTGCAAGCGCAGCTGTCGACGCTGGGTGTACCAGTGGCGTGCCTGGATGGCGACGAATTGCGCAAGGGCCTGTGCGCCGATCTGGGTCTTGACGACGCCAGTCGCTCGGAAAACATCCGCCGCGCGGGTGAAGTGGCCAAGCTGATGCATGGCGCCGGCCTGACCGTCATTTGCGCCTTCGTCTCCCCATTCAACGCGGACCGGCAGCGCGTGCGCCAACTGTTTCGCCCTGGCGAATTCATTGAATGTCACCTTTCAACTCCTTTGGAAGAGTGCATGCGGCGTGATCCCAAGGGACTGTATGAACGCGCCCGCAAAGGCGCCATTTCCGGCTTGACCGGGTGGGATGCCCCTTACGAAACTCCACCGGCCGCTGAATTCTCGTTTAACACTACGCAAACCTCTGTGGATGCCATGGTGAAAGGGCTGTTGGCGCAGGACGAAGACATGGCAGGCCGTGATCTGGTCGCGCTTACGACAATAAGCCGCGAAATCACCAGCCCAGGAAAAGAACTGGTGGACCTGGTTCCCCAGGCGCAAGCGCTGCGCGACCTGTTTGAAAGGCGGACAAATTTTCGCATCGACCAGGACCGTGACATTGCGACAGGACAAACCCGGCTGGCCAGCGGCCTGGCCATTTCTCCGACCCTGGCCGCCATGTGCGCACGGGAACTGTTCAGGACGCTGGCTTTCATTCGCGGGCTGTCAGAAGCCATCGCCGAGGCCGCTCGGCCCGATCGTCCGGTTCGCGTTCTGTATGCCGGCTGCGGGCCCTATGCCCTGCTGGCCGTTCCGCTGATGACGGTGTTTTCCAGGGAGCAAGTGACCTTCACGCTGATGGACATTCACCAGGAGTGCCTGGACAGTGCCCTCGCGCTGATCGATTCGCTCGGCCTTTCCCAGCATCTGGATGGCAGCGTGTGTGCGGATGCGACCCGTTACCGCATACCAGCGGACCGGATGCCCGATGTGATCGTCAGCGAGACCATGGCTGTGTGCCTGCGCAACGAACCACAAGTCAGCATTGCCCGCAACTTGCTGTCGCAGGCGCCCGATGCGCGCATGGTGCCGCAGTCGATCAGCGTCGAGGTCGCGTTGCTGAACTGGGCCAAGGAGCTGGTATTGCTGCCCTCCGACCATGTCGGCGACATCCCTCTGCCAGAGCGCGACCGCATTTACCTGGGAACGGTTTTCGAACTGAATGCCGCCAGCATTCGCAGCTGGGAAGGGCTGAAGGGGGACCGCCTGCCCGCCGGCAAAGTGACCTTTCCATGCCCGCTGGAGAGCCGCTACCAACCTCACCTGCTAACCCGGATCACCGTGCACGGCAACAACCGTTTGCTGGATTACGATTGCAGCCTGACCGTGCCACAACGCCTGCCGGGCAAGCCCGTTTTTTCAGGCGGGGAGATATTGCAGTTTCACTACCAAACCGGGACCTACCCCGAACTGGTCTATGAGGTGCAGGGGTAGAGGCTTCGCAAAAAAACGCACAAGGAGAGTCCATGCTAACCAGCAGTTTGAATTTGCAAGGCGGATTGAGTTTGCGCCCGATGATGGCGTCCGACAAAGCGTTCATTGAAAGCCTGTACCGCAGCACCCGTGATGATTTGCGCTTGTTGAATGCGGAGGAAGACTTCATCGATGAACTCATCGAATCCCAGCGGCACGCGCAAACCCAGGGCTATGGCGACATGTTTCCGAACGCCATGTATTTCGTTGCGGAACAGCATAACGAGCGCATCGGCCGCGTGGTGCTGGATTTCGGTCAAAGCGAAGTCCGCGTGGTGGATATTGCGCTGATCCCTGCCGCGCGCGGCAAGGGCTTTGGTGGCCAGATACTCCAGTCCGTGCAGTTGGTTGCCAGCAAGGTCATGGCACCGGTGACGCTCACCGTGCGTTTTGATCACCTGCCGGCCAAGCAGTTGTATGCACGCCTGGGGTTCGTCGTCGAAGCGATGCAACTTCCTTACGAGCGCATGGTCTGGTATCCGCCGGCGTCCGGCATCTACGGCGCGGTCAAGTAGGCAATATTTCAGCCCTGGATACTGCGCATCGCCTCCAGCGCCTGGTACGGCTGATGCAGCCAGCGGGCGGCCAGCGACAGCACCTCGTCATCGGCGGCAGCGCGTTTCTCCATGGTGTCGCTCTGGAAGGTCGCATGCGGGTGCTTTGAATGCCGCGTGGCGGCGGCGCGTAGCTCGGCGCTGCCCAGCGCATCTGGTGCAATGCCGAAATGGTCCGCCAGTCTGGTTTCCAGCGCGTGGGGCAATTCGGAATAGTTCAGCAGCAACCCATTGGCGTAGCGCAGCTTGGCGTGTCTCGCCTCCTCCAGAATCACAGACATGATCCACGCGCCGTGACCCAACGGGTTGTTCATCACCGCATCGGGTGCCTGCAGGCCATGACCACTCATCGAGCCCGGCACCAACTGCCAGCCCGGCATTTGCCGATGCGACACCAGCACCTCCACCGGGTCGCGGTACAGGAATACCCAGGGCGTGTCAGGAAAGGCCGCCAGCAAGCGGGCGATGTGAACCATGTGCCAGCAATCGGCTTTCAGAAACAGGCTGCGGTCGCCTTCGCGGCGGGACTGGCCCAGCGCGTTGAGCAAGGCGCGCAGCGTGTCCGCATCGCCATGATCGCCGTCGGTGGCGGACCATTGCAACACGGTGTCCACCGGCTCCGGCTCCGACAGCACCACGCTGTCCGGCAGCGCCGCCAGCCACTGTGCCGCCAGCGTGGAGCCGCAGCGGCTCATGTGGAAGACCATGCCACGCAATGGCAGACCGGGATGGCTGTGCGAGCGTTGTCGCAGTACATCCAACCCGGTTTGGCGGCGAAACAGGCGATTAAAGGGCCGCAGGGCCACTCTTTGCAAGGTGTCAAAGCAGAATGGCTCGGTGAAGCGCTCCGCGCCCATGTAGGCCCAGTCCACCACCGGCGGGCCATTGCGAGCCGACAGAAACAGCGGAATCCATCCGGCGAGACAATCCCCGTCCGGTGTCATGGCAGCTTTCTGTCCGACCAGGCACGCCGCCCCGCGCGCATGGCCTGCAGCACGTCATCGTCGGTCAAAGCCAGGCCAGATGCCTGCGCCAGTTGGCGCACGGCAGCCATGAAGTCCTGGGCATCAGTCAGCGCGAACAAGCGCGTCTGCAGAGCCGCATCGCCTTGCACACGCTGGCGCAGCATCGAAAAAGCCGCATCGGTTTCGCTGGTCATGCCAGGGCAATTTGGGCTTGCAGCAAGTCTTGCAGCCAATCGTTCAATCCACAATCCAGCACCATATGCACCCGCTCGGTGGTGCCCCGGTTGGCGAAGCTGTGGGGCTTGGTGAAGTCTCCATACCAGCATTCGCCCGCCGCCCAATGCCGGGCAATGCCGTCGATGCGGCACTCCACGCCGGGATTGGTGGTCACCACCACATGGATGCGGACCTCGGCATGATCCAGGCTCAGCATCGGGTCGCAGTGCTCCTTGATCACCGCCCCGGCGCCCAGCCGCAACAAACGGACCGACGCCAAGGGGCATTGGAAGGACTTCAGCACCTGTTGGAAATAGGCACACCCGCGCAGCAGCGGCGTATCTTCCTGCCGGGTTTCGTTGGCGAGCGAAAAACTGGGGATGGGGCTGCCAGGCACGGCGCGCAATGGCACCACACTCCAATCGCCCGAGTAAATGCGCTGGTTGAAGTGCGCCATCCACGCCGACTGCTGCACGCGCTCCAGATCGGCTTGCAGGCGAGCAGCATCGAAATGCAAGGGCAGACGAATGGCGGAAGGATGCATGTTCAGTGCGCTCCGCGTTCAGCCAAAAATCGCCTGATAAAACGCGCCCGTGCCATCGGAATTGGCGGAGGGAATGATGCGGTTGATGTAGACACCGTCCAAGCGCCAGCCATCTTCACCGTCCGCGCGCAGGTTGAAGCAGCCGTCGATCAGGCACGGGGAATCGGGGCCGCGCAAGGTCACGCAGAAGGGCGTGCGTTGGGCGTTGGGTCCAGCGGACAACGGGTTTTCCTTCACGCCGAAGATTTCCAGCGCCAACTCTCCGTCGGCCGCTTCCACGGTCACGTTCTTTCCGATGCGCGCAGCAAACGGTGTGCTGGTGAATGTTGCAAGCGGGGTATCGAGCACGGTTGAATGCCAAGCAGGGGGATATCAGGCGGCATGCGCGCAACAGGGCGCGCATGCCGGTTGTCACCTATATCAGTTACGGGACGGGTAAAGCCC
Source organism: Burkholderiales bacterium (assembly GCA_038327925.1). Classification (GTDB taxonomy): domain Bacteria; phylum Pseudomonadota; class Gammaproteobacteria; order Burkholderiales; family Burkholderiaceae_C; genus Allorhodoferax. Next base: position 132,089 of record JBBQLM010000009.1, read on the forward strand.
GTTCATGGCGATGCAGAAATTCAGGCACAGGACCGGAGGCATGGTAGGCACCTGCACGGGGACACTACCACCCACGGTTGAGCTAGGCGCGCTCTGCACCGCATTTTGCGGCGTCAATGCGGTGGCGTTGTACATGTTGACCGGTGTGACAACCGGCACGCGATCAGTAGTAACCGATGCGGCGGCACCCAAGGTCCAGTTGGCCGTCGGAGCTTGCGTCAAGCTGCCAGACGCCGTGTTACTGGCGGCCAGGGTGTGGTTGTGTGCCGGCAGATTCGTGGCATTCAGCGCCACGGTCGCACTTTCCACGCCAAATACCTCGCCAATGACCCGGGGGGTGAGGCCTGGGCCGTTTCCCATGCCGACAATGGCTCTGCCACGCAGGTCTGGTAGTCCGAAATTGGTCGATCCGTTGCCACCGTATTGGGTGCCAAGCAACGAAAATAACGCCGAGTATTGCTGGATCGGCAATAGTGCCCCATTGCAGAGCCCCCAGCCTTGGGGGGCATAGTTGAATCCAAACGGCGAGACAAAACCCATGAATACTTCCATGCAGCGCTCCTTTATTGGTCAGTTAGGGGGCGACAGCCTCCAAATGAAGCTCTCACCGTCAACACGCCACGCCAATACCGCGACGGTCACGGGCATTCTAGGTAGCGAACGGCGAAACCGCCATACCATAAACAAGTGATGACCAACGGGGGGTTTGTCGCTAGTATTCGCCAGTCGATGGATATAGAAGAGCATAAAGAAGCAAGTCAATAGAGCTTGCTCTTATGGATTTTCGTTGTCGTATTCAGTAGGCACTGCCTACGCGAAGGGAAAAATGGTGACTCATTCCACGCAAGCCTGGTCGACGCTGAAGAATTACGCGTCGCTGTTATTGGCACAGGTCTTTCTCCTCCTACTCTTTGCGTCTTCTCCCGCGCTCGCGGCGTTGCCGTCAAATGGGGTTCAGAATGTCACCGATGGGATGGCCAATGGTACGTCGACACTATCCAGTTTCCTGTCGGGTTTCAACTTTACGAATGATTCTGGCTATAACTACCTTGGAGATCCCGCTGGTGGCGCGAACGGCATCTACCCCAATGTAGCCACTTCCAGCGCGAGCACGACTTTTACAGTCAACGCGGACGGCACAAACCTCGGCAGCTTTGACTTAACTGCAATCAATTTCACGAACTTTTCGACCACTTTCAACTTCGGCTTCACGATCACTGGGTACAAGCTTGGAGGCGGGACTGTCAGCACCTCATTCACAGCAACAGGTCAGGCTTTCTCTTCGGGCACCTATACGAGCTTCACCGGAATTACCGGCTTTCAGGTGACCTTTGTCAGTAGCAACACAGGCAATCCCTCGAACATCACATTCGACAGTTTCACAATAGCAAACGCAACCGCTACGGTCACAACACCCGGCGCGCCGACCATCACCGGCATCACGCCGGGTAACGGGCAGTTGTCGGTGGCCTTTACCGCAGGATCCGCCGGTAGTTCGGCCATCACAAACTATGAATACTCGACCAATGGCGGCGGCTTGTTCACGGCAGTTTCGCCGGCAGCCACGACCAGCCCCATTGTCATCACCGGCCTGACCAACGGCAGCACCTACCAGGTGCAAATTCGGGCAGTCAACGGCTCCGGCTCGGGTACCGCGACGGCTTCGAGTCCGGGCACGCCGGCTACCGTTCCCGGCGCCCCCACCATCGGCACCGCCACGGCGGGCAACGCCCAGGCGTCGGTCACTTTCACCGCCCCCGGCTCCAATGGTGGCGCCGCGATAACGACCTACACCGCAACGGCCAGCCCGGGCGGCGCGACCGGCACCTGCGCCGGCCCCGCAGCCTGCACCATCACCGTGACCGGCCTGACCAATGGCACGGCTTACACCTTCACCGTGACGGCCACCAATTCTGCGGGCACTGGTAGCGCGTCTTCGGCTTCCAACAGTGCCACTCCAACCACCGTGCCTGGCGCCCCCACCATTGGCACCGCCACTGCCGGCAATGCGCAGGCTACGGTTACTTTCACGGCCCCTGGCTCTGACGGCGGCGCAGCCATAACCACTTACACCGCCACATCGAGCCCCGGTGGCATTACCGGTACCTGCGCCGGACCTGCCGCGTGCGCCATTACCGTGACGGGA
>JBBQLM010000010.1:0-107894 GCA_038327925.1 Burkholderiales bacterium
CTGTCTGAACAGGCGCTGCCTACAATCCGCGGTCGCTGCCGGCCAACTGCTGCGTCCGGCCCCCGGCCTTCAGTTCGAAACCAAGGAAACCACCATGGAACACATCCTGCCCGCCCTGCCTTATCCCATCGATGCCCTGGCACCTTTCTACAGCCAGGAAACGCTGGAGTTCCATCACGGCAAGCACCACAACGCTTACGTCACGAACCTGAACAACCTGCAAAAGGGCACCGAGTTCGAAGCCCTGGCGCTGGAAGAAATCATCAAGAAGTCCAGCGGCGGCATCTACAACAATGCTGCGCAGGTCTGGAACCACACCTTCTTCTGGCACTGCATGAAGCCGAACGGTGGCGGTGAACCCACCGGCGCGCTCGCCACGGCCATCAACGCCAAGTGGGGCAGCTACGCAGCTTTCAAGGAAGCTTTCGTCAAGAGCGCCGTCGGCAACTTCGGCAGCGGCTGGACCTGGCTGGTGAAGAAGCCAGACGGCAGCGTCGACATCGTCAACACCGGCGCCGCCGGCACCCCGCTGACGACCGAAGCCAAGGCGCTGCTGACCGTGGACGTGTGGGAACACGCCTACTACATCGACTACCGCAACCTGCGCCAGAAGTTTGTTGAGACCTACTTCGACAAGCTGGTGAACTGGAGCTTTGCTGAAGCGAATTTCGCCTGAAGCGAATCGGTCGCCAATGAAAAACCGACCCGAGGGTCGGTTTTTTTATGGTTTGAAGGGTCCGCCGGCGAGTCGGCTGCCTGCCTTGAGCCCCTTTTTTGCAAACCAGCCTTTGTTCATCTCCAGCACATAGCGCACGGGCTTGGTTGAACAGTGGGATTCCAACGACAGGGGCTTCATGTCTTCCAGGTTGACGATAGTGCCCTCATCGTCGATGAAGGCCGCCGTCAGCGGGATCAGCGTGTTCTTCATCCAAAAGCACAGCCGGCTGGGGTTGTCGAACACAAACAGCATGCCCTCCTGTGACGGCATGTCCTTGCGGTGCATCAGCCCCGTGGCGTGCTCTTGCGATGTCACTGCCACCTGCGCGTCAATCTGGTGAATGCCTGCCGTGAGTCGGGTTCGCTGCAATTGGGTTTGCGGCACATCCTGGGCGGTGACGGCGGCGTGCCCAAGCAGTAGTGCGGTCAGCAAGGAGGGGATGAAATATTTCATGGTGCGATTGTGAACCAGCCATGAAAAATGCCCGCTGGTGCGGGCATTGGTCAAGGCAGGTCGTCACTCTTACTTCTTGGCAGCCTTTTTGGCCTTGGCACTGGCTTTTTTGGCTTTGTGAGCCGTGGTCTTCTTCTTTTTCATTTCTTTGGCGGGGGCTGCGGTAGTCGCTGGTGCTGCCACAGGTGTAGCGGGGGCCGCAGGGGTTGCGGGTGCTACAGCTTGGGCAAACGCACCGATGGATACAAGGCCAGCAACCAGTGCAGCGAGTAGTTTGTTCATTTGAATTTCCTAAAAAAAGACAGGACAACCATTACCGACTATCCCGCCTGGCAGACAGTGCCGAAGTATGGCAGCCCCTATCTTATCGTTTGACAGAATCAAGTAATTTTTTAGGAATAGAATTTATGCACTTTTAGAAGCACAACTTCTCAGGTAATTGCGATCCCAATACTCAACGGAGACCACTTTTTCATGTACCAGCACATCAAAGTCCCAGCCGAAGGCCAGAAAATTACCGTCAATGCGGATATGTCCTTGAACGTGCCTGACCAGCCCATCATTCCATTTATTGAAGGCGATGGCACAGGTCTTGACATCACGCCCGTGATGCTGAAAGTGGTCGACGCGGCTGTTGCAAAGGCCTACAGCGGCAAGCGCAAGATCCACTGGATGGAAGTCTATGCCGGTGAAAAGTCCACCAATGTGTATGGTCCGGACGTCTGGCTGCCTGAAGAGACACTGCATGCACTGCGTGATTACGTGGTGTCTGTGAAAGGCCCGCTGACAACGCCCGTGGGCGGCGGCATCCGTTCGCTGAACGTGGCCCTGCGCCAGGAGCTGGACCTTTATGTCTGCCTGCGCCCCATCCAGTACTTTGAAGGCGTGCCCAGCCCGGTCAAGGAGCCCCACAAGACCAACATGGTGATCTTCCGCGAAAACTCGGAAGACATTTACGCCGGTATCGAGTTCGAGGCCGAAAGCGACAAGGCCAAGAAACTGATCAAGTTCCTGCAAGACGAGATGGGCGTGACCAAAATTCGTTTCCCCAAGACGTCCGGCATCGGCATCAAGCCTGTGTCGCGTGAAGGCACCGAGCGTTTGGTGCGCAAGGCCATCCAGTATGCGATTGACAACGACAAGCCCAGCGTGACCATTGTCCACAAAGGCAACATCATGAAGTACACCGAAGGTGGCTTCCGTGATTGGGCTTACGCGCTGGCACAAAAGGAATTCGGCGCCGAGTTGATCGACGGCGGACCCTGGTGCAAGTTCAAGAACCCCAAGTCCGGCAAGGACGTTGTGGTCAAGGACAGCATCGCCGACGCCTTCCTGCAGCAGATTTTGTTGCGCCCCGCCGAGTACAGCGTCATTGCCACGTTGAACTTGAATGGTGACTATGTGTCCGATGCCCTGGCCGCCCAGGTTGGTGGTATCGGCATTGCACCTGGTGCCAACCTGTCTGACTCGGTGGCCTGTTTTGAAGCCACCCACGGCACTGCACCCAAGTACGCTGGCAAGGACTATGTGAACCCCGGTTCCGAAATTCTGTCCGCCGAGATGATGCTGCGCCACATGGGCTGGTTTGAGGCGGCTGATTTGATCATTGCCTCCATGTCCAAGTCCATCAAGAGCAAGAAAGTGACCTATGACTTTGCCCGTCTGATGGACGGCGCTACCCAGGTCAGCTGCTCCGGATTCGGACAGGTCATGATTGACAATATGTAAATGCAAGGCGGGGTACCCACACCGGGTGCCTTGTTCTGTATTGGCAAGCAAGCCGCCAGGACCTCCGTGGGTCGTGGCGGCATTTTTTTTGCTTCGTGACTTGAATCGGCGCACTATGGCTCCAATTCACTCTTGCGGTGCAGTCCTTTGAGGTGACCGATAGAATGGTTTTCATGGCTACAAATAACCCGTCTCAACCACCTGAACCCCCTGTACGCAAGCCGGATCGCGAGGAGGGCGATTCCGTTGTTCTGGAGCGTCGGACGCAGCGGACCAAGCCGCCGCAGATGTATCAGGTGGTGATGTTGAACGATGACTACACACCCATGGAGTTTGTGGTGGTGGTCATTCAGGAATTTTTTAGCAAGGATCTGGAGGCAGCAACCCGGATCATGCTCAAGATCCACTTGGATGGAAAGGGCGTGTGCGGGGTTTATTCCAGGGATGTGGCGGTAACCAAGGTAGATCAGGTGCTGGAAGCGGCCCACAAGGCGGGCCACCCGCTGAAATGTATCTGTGAGCCTGTAGGTTTGTAGAGTGAAAGCAAATTGAACCAATGGTGATCCGGTAAACGGTTTACAGTTAAATATCAACGCAAGGCAAAAGGAAACCTCATGATTGCCCAAGAATTGGAAGTCAGCCTGCACATGGCGTTTGTCGAAGCACGCCAGCAGCGCCACGAGTTCATTACCGTGGAACATCTCTTGCTCGCGTTGTTGGACAACCCCAGCGCTGCCGAGGTGCTGCGCGCCTGCTCCGCGAATATCGACGATTTGCGCAAGTCGCTGTCGAATTTCATCAAGGACAACACGCCTCAGGTGGCGGGTACCGATGATGTGGATACGCAACCCACGCTGGGCTTCCAGCGCGTGATCCAGCGCGCCATCATGCATGTGCAGTCCACCGGAAGCGGCAAGAAAGAAGTGACCGGCGCCAATGTGCTGGTTGCCATCTTTGGTGAAAAGGATTCGCACGCCGTCTATTACCTGCACCAACAAGGTGTGACACGCCTCGATGTGGTGAATTTCATCGCCCATGGCATCAAGAAGAGCGACCCACCCGAATCGGCCAAATCGAGCGAGAGCCCGGCCGAAACCGAAGAGGGTGCCAGCGGCGAGAAGAATGAAAAGGCTTCGCCACTGGAGCAGTTCACCGTGAACCTGAATCAGCTCGCCAAGGACGGCAAGATCGATCCGTTGATTGGTCGTGAATATGAGGTGGAGCGCGTAATCCAGATCCTGTGCCGTCGTCGTAAGAACAATCCGCTGCTGGTGGGTGAAGCTGGCGTGGGCAAGACCGCCATTGCGGAAGGCCTGGCTTGGCGCATCACCCAAGCCGATGTGCCCGAGATCCTGGCGGAGGCCATCGTTTACTCGCTGGACATGGGTGCGCTGTTGGCCGGCACCAAGTACCGGGGTGACTTTGAGCAGCGGCTCAAGGGCGTTTTGAAGGCACTCAAAGACAAGCCGAACGCGGTTTTGTTCATTGATGAAATCCACACCCTGATCGGTGCGGGTGCTGCGTCGGGTGGCACGCTGGATGCGTCCAACTTGCTCAAGCCGGGTCTGAGTTCTGGCGCCCTGAAGTGCATTGGTGCCACCACCTTTACCGAGTATCGTGGGATCTTTGAAAAAGATGCGGCGCTGTCCCGCCGCTTCCAAAAAGTGGACGTGGTGGAGCCCACCGTCGAACAGACCGTCGAGATTCTCAAGGGGCTTAAGTCCCGCTTTGAAGAGCATCACAACGTCAAGTACGCCTTGGCTGCGCTGCAGGCGGCAGCCGAGCTGAGTGCCAAGTACATCAATGACCGCCATCTGCCGGACAAGGCCATTGACGTGATCGATGAGGCCGGTGCTGCCCAGCGCATCCTGCCACCGAGCAAGCGCAAGAAGACCATTAGCAAGGCCGAGGTCGAAGAGATCGTGGCCAAGATCGCCCGCATTCCGCCGGCCAATGTGTCCAACGACGATCGCGGCAAGCTCAAGACACTGGAACGCGATCTGAAGAACGTGGTCTTCGGTCAGGATAAGGCGCTGGACGTACTGACCTCAGCGGTCAAGATGGCGCGCTCAGGCCTTGGCAAGGGTGACAAGCCCATTGGCTCCTTCCTGTTCAGCGGCCCCACCGGCGTCGGCAAGACCGAAGCGGCCAAGCAACTGGCTTACATCATGGGGGTGGACTTGATCCGCTTCGACATGAGCGAATACATGGAGCAGCACGCGGTCAGCCGTCTGATTGGTGCGCCTCCCGGTTACGTGGGCTTTGACCAGGGTGGTCTGCTGACCGAAGCCATTACCAAGAAGCCGCATTGCGTGCTGTTGCTCGACGAAATCGAGAAGGCCCATCCGGCCATCTTCAACGTGTTGTTGCAGGTCATGGACCATGGCACGCTGACAGATAACAACGGGCGCAAGGCCGACTTCCGTAACGTGATCATCATCATGACCACCAATGCGGGCGCCGAAACCATGAACAAGGCCAGCATCGGCTTCACCAATCCGCGTGAGTCGGGCGATGAGGCCGCCGACATCAAGCGCTTGTTCACACCGGAGTTCCGCAACCGTCTGGATGCCATGGTGAGCTTCAAGGCGCTGGACGAGAACGTGATCCTGCGGGTGGTGGACAAGTTCCTGCTGCAATTGGAAACCCAGTTGGCGGACAAGAAAGTGGACGTCACCTTCACCGACAAGCTGCGCAAGCACCTGGCCAAGAAGGGCTTCGATCCGCTGATGGGCGCGCGCCCCATGCAGCGCCTGATCCAGGACACCATCCGCCGTGCGCTGGCTGACGAATTGCTGTTTGGTCGCCTGACCGACGGCGGGCGTTTGACCGTGGACCTGGATGACAAGGACGAAAGCAAGACCGAGGTCCTGCTGGATATCCAGCCGTTGCCGGAGAAGAAGGGAAAGTCCAAACCGGAAGAGGCGACCGCAGGCTGAGAGCCGCCGTTGTTCACGCTATAAAAAAAAAGGGCCCGGTTCAGCGAACCGGGCCCTTTTTGCTTTTTGGAAGCGCTGTGGCGCGGGGTGTTACTTGAATCCGACGCGGTCCAACATTTGTTGCACTTTGACCTGGTTCATGCCGACAACGCTGATCGGAATGGTCTCGCTCTTGAAGCCGCCACCGGTCATGGCCTGCAGGGCAGGATTGTTGACCTTGACCCCTTTGGAAACTGGCCACTCGTTGTTGCCGTTGGCGAAATGGTCCTGCGCGGAGGCGCTGGCCAGGTACTCCAGGAATCTAATGGCATTGGCAGGGTTCTTCGCATTCTTCGCCACGGCCCCTCCAGCGATGTTGACGTGCGTGCCCCAACTGGACTGGTTCGGGAACACGACGCCAACGCGCTCCACCACTGTGCGGTCCTCGGGTGCGCTGGAGCGCATCAGGCGGGCCAGGTAATAGGTGTTGGTCACCGCAATCCCGCATTCGCCGGATGCCACTGCCTTGATCTGATCGGTGTCTCCGCCCTTGGGTGCCCGCGCCATGTTGTCCACCATGCCTTTGAGCCATTTTTCGGCAGCGGGTGCACCCAGGTGCTCGGTGACCGCGCCGAAGAGGGACAGGTTGTAGGGGTGTGAGCCGGAGCGGATGCACAGCTTGCCCTTGTTTTTGGGGTCGCCCAGTTCTTCGTAGGTGTCCACGTCCTCTTTCTTGATGCGGGCTTTGTCGTACACGATGACGCGAGCCCGGGTGGAAAAGCCAAACCAGGGGGTTTCCCCCGTGGCGGTTGGCTTACCGCGCAACTGTTCAGGGATGGCATCCTCCAGCACCCTGGAGCGAATGGGCTGGAACAGGCCTTCAACTTCACCGCGCCACAGGCGGCTGGCGTCCACCAACAGGATAATGTCGGCAGGCGATGCACTGCCTTCGGCCTTAAGCCGCGCCAGAATCCCGGCATCATCTGCGTCCACCCGGTTGAGCTTGATACCCGTTGCCTTGGTGAAATTGCTGTACAGCGCTTCATCGGTCGGGTAGTGCCGGGCAGAGTAGATGTTGAGAACCTGGTCTTGGGCAAGCGCGGTCCCACCGGCGATGCAGAGCAGGCTGGCAATGGCAATGTGTTTTTTGATCATGGGTTGTCTACCGAAGTGGGTGGCGTGAATGCCATTATCATAATTCAAACGCGAATCATTCTCAATAAATTTTAATCCCCGTACTGGAAATCGGACTTTCATGCAATATTTGTCCCTGTTGGTTGTGTCTTTGGTTCTGAGCGGTTGCGTCTCTCCACCCAAGGAAGTGGCGCCCGAGGTCGTAATCACACCGCCCCCTGTGGTTGCGACGACCAGGACGCCACCACGCATCGGGCTGGCCCTGGGGGGCGGGGCCGCCCGCGGTTTTGCCCATGTCGGGGTGATCCAGGTGCTGGAGGAGGCCGGTATTCGCCCCGTTTTGGTCGCCGGCACCTCGGCGGGCAGTCTGGTGGCGGCCATTTATGCCAGTGGCAAGAATGGCAAACAACTCCAGCACGTCGCGGAGACGATGGAAGAGGCCACCATCACGGACTGGACCTTGCCCCTGTTCAACCGGGGAATGTTGCGGGGTGACGCACTGGCCCGGTATGTCAACGGTCAGGTTGGAGCCCGGTTGATAGAGGACATGCCACTCCCCCTGGGCATTGTGGCGACCGACCTCAACAGTGGCCAGAGCATGCTGTTTCAGCGGGGCGATACCGGCACCGCCGTGCGGGCCTCCAGCTCCGTTCCGGCAGTTTTCCATCCGGTACGCATATCGGGGCGCGACTATGTGGACGGCGGCCTGGTTTCTCCCGTGCCGGTGCGAGCCGCGCGGCAAATGGGAGCGGAGCTGGTGATTGCTGTCGATATTTCGAGCCCGCCCGAGGCCAACGCAGCCGGAGGAACGTTGGACGTGCTGTTGCAGACCTTTTCCATCATGAGCAAAAGCATCAACTACTTTGAACTGAAAGAGGCCGACGTGGTGGTGCGGCCAGCCCTGTTGGGCGTTTCCAGTGCCGACTTTGGTGCGCGCAAGCGCTCCATTGAGGCAGGACGCCAAGCCATGTTGCAGGTGTTGCCGCAGTTGCGGATAGCGATTGCTTCCAAGACCCGCTGAAATTCGAGGGACAAAAAAAAGGCCTCGTCTTGCAACGAGGCCTTGAAGGGATCCCTGAACCTAATGGTTTCGAAAGGACCCGAGGAGACAACCGGTGGAAACACATGTGTTTCCGTAAAATTTATTATGTCAGGGTTTTCCCTTGACTGCTAGAGTTGGCGCTCCAAAAGGTGTCTCTTGTGCGCCATAACCCTCAATTAACGCTTCTTGGCAACTTGCTTGGTAGCGCTGGTCGCGGTAGCGGCCACTGCGTTGAAGTTGGCTTCAGCCATTTCGGTAGCTTGCTTGACGGCCTTTTGCACGGATTCCAGTGCATTGTTGGCAGCGGAAACCGAGCTCTTCATGATGGCAACGGCAGACTCGGAACCTGCGGGTGCGTTCTTGGCAGCGCTGTCAACCAGGCCCATGAACTTCTTCTGTGCGTCAGAAGCCTGGCCTTCGAAGTTCTTGGAGAACTCGGCGGAGGTGGAGGTAGCGATGTCGTACAGGTGACGGCTGTAGGCAGCGGTCTTTTCAGCCAGGGGCTGCAGCAGGCCGGATTGCAGAGCCAGCAGCTCTTGCGCGTCCTTCACGCTCAGCAGGGACTGGGCGTGGGCATTGGCTTCAGACAGGGCAGCCTTGGAAGCGGTCAGGTTCAGTTCGACGATCTTTTCCACGCCTTCAAAGGCCTTGCTGGTCAGGCCAAACAGGGTTTCGAGGTTGGCTTTATTGGAAGCGACTACTTGTTCAACGGTCATCATGTTCATTTCTCCAGGAGTTGAGGTAAAAAATTCACTATCTGCCCCGAAACCTGCCTGATGGCTTGTTTATGTTGCAGCGCAGCATGGTTTGAATTATAGGGATGCGAAGCGTTCATGCAAGAACTTTTTGCTGCAACGCAACAATTTGGTACAAATTCTCTAAATCCGGCCTTTTTCATGGGCGCGTCACATGGTTGACGCTGCTGGGTCCATTGCCGGGCGTTATGCCCCGGTGCATTGCGGTTGTGCTGGCAAAATCAGGTCATGCAGGAATCCACGCCCCCCACCAAACCCCAAGCCGAACCGCGCAGCGCCTACAAGGCTTTCCGCACCATTGCCACCCGCTGGATGGACAACGATGCCTATGGCCACGTCAACAACGTCGTCTACTACAGCTGGTTCGACACGGCCGTCAACGCCTATCTGATCGAGCGCGGCGTGCTCGACATCCACCAAGGTGAAACCATTGGCCTGGTGATCGAGACCCAGTGCAACTACTTTGCGTCGCTGGCATTCCCCGAGCCGGTGGATGTGGGCATTCGCGTGGCCAAGCTCGGCACCTCCAGCGTGCGCTACGAAGTCGGCATCTTCGGCGCTGGTGAGATGACGGCCGCCAAAGGCCATTTCGTGCACGTCTACGTGGACCAGAAAACCCGTCGCCCGGTTCCCCTGCCGGGCCCCTTGAAAGCAGTTTTGGAGACTTTGTTATGACCCAGTCGGTAGTTGACCAGGCGATCGCCTCGCGCATGTCAGTGCGCGCCTTCACCAGCCAGCCGGTTCCCCGCGAGCGTATCGAACAGATCCTGCAGGTCGCCAGTCGGGCACCGTCGGGCACCAACTGCCAGCCCTGGAAGGTTTATGTGCTGCAGGGCGCCAGCCGCGACAAGCTGGTCGAAAAAGTCTGTGCCACGCACGACGCCATGCGCACCGACCCGGCGCTGGCCGCCGAATACACGGAAGAGTACGACTACTACCCGCAGCAATGGGTCAGCCCCTATATTGACCGGCGCCGCGAGAACGGCTGGGGCCTGTATGGCCTTCTGGGCATTGGCAAGGGCGACAAGGACAAGATGCACCTTCAGCACCAGCGCAATTACCGCTTCTTTGACGCGCCGGTGGGTCTGATGTTCACCGTGGACCGCGTCATGGGTCGTGGCTCACTGGTTGACTATGGCGCCTTCCTGCAGAGCATCATGGTGGCGGCGCGCGGCCACGGCCTGCACACCTGCCCGCAGGCGGCGTGGAACGGCTTTCACAAGATCATCATGCCGCACATCGGTGCCGGCGAGAACGAGATGCTGGTCTGCGGCATGGCCCTTGGCTATGCCGATGAGAGCGCCGGCGTCAATGGTTTCCACACGCCACGTGTGCCGGTGTCGGAGTTCACCCACTGGCTGGAATGACCCTTGTAGCCATCCAGTTCCTCAACGGGCTGAGCTACGCCACCACGCTGTTCCTGATGGCGGCCGGCCTCACGCTGATTTTCGGCGTGACGCGCATTGTCAACTTTGCCCACGGCAGCTTCTTCATGCTGGGCGCGCTGTTCAGTGCGCACTGGCTGGTGAACTGGTTCCCCGCCTGGAGCGAGAGCGCCTGGCTGTATGCGCTTGCTATGCTTTTGGGAGCTACCTGCGCAGCATTGACGGGGGCTATCGCCGAATTTCTTCTCTTGCGCCGGCTCTACGGTGTGCCCGAGCTGTACCAGCTGGTGGCCACGTTTGGCCTGAGTCTGGCCCTGCGTGACGCCATGCGCTGGGCCTTTGGGCCGGACGAGGTGTTTGCGCCACGCTTTCCCGGGCTCAAAGGGGCCATCGAGATGGGTGGCGAGTACTTTCCGCAATACCAGGCGCTGACCATTCTGCTGGGCCCGCTGGTCTGGCTGGGCCTGCACCTGCTGCTGACCCGCACCGCCTTTGGCACCCGGGTGCGTGCCGCGACACAAGACCGCGCCATGCTGGGCGCGCTGGGCCTGAACCCGGCGCCGCTGATGCTGGGCACCGTGGTGCTGGGCTGCGCGCTGGCCGGGCTGGGCGGTGCCCTGCAGTTGCCGCGCGAGCCGGCCCACCTGCAGATGGATGTCAACGTGGTGGTGGAGACCTTTGTCGTGGTGGTCACCGGGGGCTTGGGCAGCATCAGCGGTGCGTTCTTTGCGGCCCTGCTGATCGGCCTGGTTCACTCCTTTGGCATCAGCCTCTTTCCGCAGGCCACACTGGTGCTGGTGTTCCTGGCCATGGCCCTGGTGCTGGCGCTGCGCCCGCAGGGGCTGATGGGCCAAGCGCTGGATGCGGGTCCGCAGGAAGTGGCCCATCCCTTCAACCGCCAGCCGGACACGCGCAAGGGATTTGCACTGGTGTGTGCTGGTGGAGCGGCGCTGGCCGCTTTGGCGTGGTCGGCCGGCAGTTACTGGCAATCGCTGGCCAGTGATGCGTTGATCCTGGTGATTCTGGGTGTCAGCCTGCAATCCATGATGGCGCTGGGCGGGTTGGTCAGCTTTGGCCATGCGGCCTATTTTGGCTTGGGCGCCTATGGTGCAGCGCTGTCCCACACGCTCTGGGGCTGGAGCCTGCCCGGCGCGCTGGCGGCGGGCTGTGTGGCGGCCCTGGCCGTTGCTGTGGCGTTCGGCGGTGTATTGGTGCGCAGCGCGGGCGTCTACCTGGCCATGCTGTCGCTGGCGCTCGCCCAGGTGCTGTGGGCTGCGGCCTCGCAGTGGGTCAGCCTGACCGGTGGCGACAACGGTGTCATCGGCCTGAGCCTGGTGTCGGATGACACCCGGCCACTTTTCTTTGCGCTGCTGCTGGGGCTGGCGCTGCTCAGCATCGCCGCGCTGGCACGCCTGAGCCGCTCCACACTCGGTGCCGCCCTGCAGGCCGTGCGCGATGCACCCCAACGCGCTGCGGCCAGTGGCTTGCCGGTGCAGCGCATCAAGTACCGTATTTATGTGGAGAGTGCCACGTTGGCTGGTCTGGCCGGGGGGCTGTTTGCTGCACACCAGGGGGCGGTGTTTCCGTCGGTGGCGTCGGTCGCCACATCGGTCGATGCCTTGCTGGTGATCCTGCTGGGCGGCGTGCACCACCTGTGGGGCACGGTGGCCGGCGCGGCGGTGCTGGTCTGGGCCGGGGCCGAGTTGGGGCGGGGCTTTGACTACTGGCGCGGCGCCCTGGGCCTGCTGGTGATGGTCATCATGGTGGTGGCGCCATCGGGCCTGCTGGGTGTACGGTGGAGGCGGCATTCATGAGCCTGGATGCGCGCAACCTGGTTAAGCACTTTGACGGCGTAAAGGCGGTCAACGGCGTGAGCTTTGCCGTCCTGCCTGGCGAGTGCGTGGCCCTGATTGGCCCCAACGGCGCCGGCAAGTCCACCAGTTTCGCCTGCATCGCCGGCCAGCACGCTCTGACGGGCGGCGAGGTCTGGTGGAACGGCGTGCGCATCGACCGCCTGCGCCCCGAGCAACGCCTGCGCCGTGGCGTGGCGCGCACCTTCCAGGTGGCGCAGACCTTTGAGGCCCTGACTGTGCTACAAAATGTGCAGCTACTCCTTCAATATCCACGAGGGCTAGCGGCCTATAACGTGTTGGACGGTTCTGTAGCCGACCCGGCGCTGGCTTTGCTGCGGCAGGTGGGGCTGGAGCCGCAAGCGCAGGCGCCCGCGCAGAGCCTGCCCTATGGCGCAAAGAAGCGCCTGGAGCTGGCCATGGCGCTGGCCGGGCTGAAACCCGCACCGGCGGATTTGCAGCGCCCGTCTGACGGCCAATTGCTGTTGCTGGATGAGCCGGCCGCCGGCCTGGCCGCCAGCGAACGCGCCGAGCTGATGGCGCTCGTGAAGTCGCTCACGCAGGCGCAGGGCACGCGCGCTGGCATGGCCGTGCTCTACACCGAGCACAACATGGATGCGGTGTTCGGCGTGGCGGACCGGGTGCTGGTGCTGATCGACGGTGTGATTGCCGCGCAGGGCAGCCCCGAAGCGATTGCCCAGGACCCGGTGGTGCGCCAACGCTACCTGGGCCATTGGTGGGAACGTTCCCGCCCGCAAGAGGTGCCACATGCTTGAAATCCGCGACCTTCATGCCTGGCACGGCGCCGCGCAGGCGCTGTTTGGCGTGTCGCTGTCCGTGGGTGCCGATGAACTGGTGGTGTTGCAGGGGCTCAATGGCGCCGGCAAGTCCACGCTGTTGCAAGCCATTATGGGCATGGGCCCTCGTGTAGAGGGCGTTATCCGCTACCAAAATGAGAGCATTGTGGCGCTGCCCAGCCACCAGCGGGCGCGACTTGGCCTGGGCTATGTGCCCGAAGACCGGCGCCTGTTCACCGGGCTGACGGTGCAGCAAAACCTCTTGATTGCCGCACGCACCGATGTGGCCAGACGTCTCGAAGAAGTGCTGCAACTTTTCCCCGCGCTCAAGACCATGCTGGGCCGCAGCGCCGCCCATATGAGCGGGGGCGAGCAGCAGATGCTGGCAATCGCCCGCACGCTGATGACCGGCCCCAGCCTGCTGCTGCTGGACGAACCCTGCGAAGGCATTGCACCGGTGCTAGTGGAGTCCATCCGCGACGCACTGCTGTCGCTCAAAGGCCAAGGCATGGCCATGCTGGTGGCGGAGCAAAATGGCATCCTGGCCGAGCGCGCCGACCGCGTGATAACACTGACAGCGCAGATGCAACTGCGCACCTAAGACATGATCATTACCAGCCTTCTGGACACCGACCTCTACAAGTTCACGATGATGCAGGCGGTGCTGCACCAGTTTCCCGGTGCCCAGGTGGAGTACCGCTTCAAGTGCCGCAACCCCGGCGTGGACCTGGCGGCGCACGCCAGCGACATCCGCGAGGAAATCGCCTCGCTGTGCAGCCTGCATTTCCAGGACAGCGAGCTGGCCTACCTGCGTAGCTTGCGCTTCATCAAGAGCGACTTTGTGGACTTTCTGGGCCTGTTCCGGCTCAACGAAAAATACATCACCGTCACGCCCAAGCCCAATGGCGAGATCGACATCGTCATCGTCGGCCCGTGGTTGCACACCATCCTGTTCGAGATCCCGGTGCTGGCCATCGTCAACGAGGTCTACTTCCGCAACACGCAGAAGGTGCCCGACTTCCCGGAAGGCCGCAAACGCCTGGACGTGAAGATCAGCCAGTTGCGTGCCGAGGGCCTGTCGGAGCTGAAGATTGCCGACTACGGCACGCGCCGGCGTTTCTCGCGCGCCTGGCACGACGAGGTGCTGCGCGTGCTGGTGGCGCGCCTGGGCACGGTGCAAAGCCCGGGCAACAGCACCGGCATTCCGGGCCAGCTGGCCGGTACCAGTAACACGCTGGCCGCCATGCGTTTGGGGCTGACACCCTTGGGCACGATGGCGCACGAGTACCTGCAGGCCACACAGGCGCTGGGGCCACGGCTGCGCGACAGCCAGATCTTCGCGTTTGAGTCCTGGGCGCGGGAGTACCGCGGTGACCTCGGCATTGCCCTGTCCGACGTCTACGGCATGGGCGCCTTCCTGCGCGACTTCGACCTGTATTTCTGCAAGCTGTTCGACGGCGCCCGCCACGACAGCGGCGACCCGTTCGACTGGGGCGAGCGCATGCTGGCCCACTACACGCGCAACCGGGTCGATCCGCGCACCAAGACGCTGATCTTCAGCGATGGCCTGACCGTGCCGCGCACCATTGAGCTGTACCAGCAGTTCCAAGGGCGCTGCCAGCTGGCGTTCGGCATTGGCACCAACCTGACCAACGACCTGGGCTACGAGCCGTTGCAGATCGTCATCAAGATGGTTCAGTGCAATGGCCAGCCGGTGGCCAAGTTGTCGGATACGCCCTCCAAGAACATGTGCGAAGATGAAAAGTACCTGGCCTATCTGCGCCAGGTGTTTGACATTCCCAGCTAAGCCCACACCGCCATGCCCACTGCCGCAACCCGTCCCCGCATACTGGTCACCCGCGCCATCTTCCCAGAGGTGGCCGAGCGCCTGTCCGAACACTTTGACGTGGAATCCAACGCGCAAGACGAAGACTGGAGCCGCGATGAGCTGCTGCGCCGCCTGCAGGGCAAGGAGGGCGCGCTGACCTTCGGCCTGGAGCGCATCGACGCCGATCTGCTGGCACAGTGCCCGCGCCTGAAGATTTGCGCCAACATGACGGTCGGCTACAACAATTTTGACCTGGACGCCATGCGTGCGGCTGGCGTGCTGGGCACCAATGCACCCGACGTGCTGACCGAGACCACGGCCGACTTCGGCTTTGCGCTCCTGATGGCCACCGCCCGGCGCGTGACCGAGAGCGAACACTTTTTGCGTGCCGGCAAATGGACGCGCTGGCAGTACGAGATGTTTTCCGGTGCCGAGGTCCACGGCAGCACCCTGGGCATCATCGGCATGGGCCGTATCGGCCAGGCCATTGCCCGCCGTGCCGCATTCGGCTTTGGCATGCAGGTGGTTTATCACAACCGCAGCCGCCTGGACGCTGCGCTGGAGGCCGAATGCCGCGCCACGTATGTGAGCAAGCAGGAGCTGTTGAAGACCGCTGACCATGTGCTGCTGGTCGTGCCGTATTCCAAGGAATCGCACCACACCATTGGCGCGGCGGAGCTGGCGCTGATGAAGCCCACGGCCGCGCTGATCAACATTGCCCGCGGCGGCATTGTGGACGACGTGGCGCTGGCCGCCGCGCTGCGTGGCCAGCGCATCGCCGCCGCCGGTCTGGATGTATTCGAGGGCGAACCCAAGGTGCATCCCGATTTGTTGGCCTGTTCCAACATCGTGCTGACCCCGCACATTGCCAGTGCCACAGTCGGCACGCGCCGTGCCATGGCGATGCTGGCGGTGGACAACCTGATTGGCTATTTGGTGGACGGCAAGGCGGCGACACCACTCAACGCAGCCGGGCTGGTGGCCCGAACCGCTGTGTAATTGCTACGCTTTTGATAGCTGTTCGTTCATCTTTCACGAGGGCTAGGGCCCTATTTGACTCTTAATGACTTGGCTACAAGGACACCATGGCTGTGAATCAGGAAATTGTTTGGCTGCTGCTGGCGTTGGGTGTACTGACCCTGTGTCTGTTGGTCTGGGTGGCTATGGGGCTGGCGCGCTTGCGCGGCAACGCGGTGGATGCCGAACTGCAACGCAAGGACTTGCAGGACTTGCGTGCCCAGTTGCAGACCGGTCATGAGCGGCTGGAACGTGAGCTGCGCCGCGAGATTGCTGAGTCCAGCCAGGGTGCGCGCCAGGAACTGAGCCAGAACCTGGCCATCTTCCAGCAGAGCCTGACGCAGCAGGGCGCCGAGGCCACCCGCACGCAAAACACCCAGATCGACGCCTTTGGCCAACAACTGGCCCTGATGCAGAAGACCCTGGCGGACACGCTGCACACGCAGCTCTCCAGCGTCGGTGAATCCACCGCGCGGCGTCTGGCCGAGATGAGCGACACCAACACCCGCAGCATGACGGCCGTGCGCGATGCCCTGAACCAGCAACTGGCGCAACTGCAGACCACCAACTCCGCCAAGCTCGACGAAATGCGCGCTACGGTGGACGAAAAGCTGCAGACCACGCTGCAGGCGCGCCTGGGTGAGAGCTTCAAGCAGGTCGCCGACCGGCTGGAGCAGGTGCACAAGGGCCTGGGCGAGATGCAGACGCTGGCCCAGGGTGTGGGCGACCTCAAGCATCTGCTGACCAATGTGAAAACCCGGGGCATCTTTGGCGAGGCGCAACTGGCCAGTCTGCTGGAACAGGTGTTCGTGCCCGACCAGTACGCGGTGCAGGTTGCCACGCGCCCCGGCAGCAAGAACGTGGTGGACTTTGCGATCAAGCTGCCCGGCAAGTCGGACAATGGCGCGCCGCTGTGGTTACCGATTGATGCCAAGTTCCCCAACGAAGACTACGAGCGCCTGCTTGACGCCCAGGGTCGCGCCGATGTAGCCGGGGCCGAGGCGGCAGGCAAGGCGCTGGAGATGCGCATCCGCCTGGAGGCCAAATCCATGGTCGAAAAGTATGTGGAGCCGCCGCACACCACCGACTTCGCCATCCTGTTCCTGCCGACCGAAGGCCTGTACGCCGAGGTGTTGCGTCGCCCGGGCCTGATGGAGTCGCTGCAGCGCGACCACCGCGTCACGCTGGCCGGGCCGACCACGTTGCTGGCCATGCTCAGCTCGTTGCAGATGGGCTTTAGAACGCTGGCGCTGGAGAAGCGTTCCAGCGAGGTGTGGCAGGTGCTGGGTGCGGTCAAGACCGAGTTCGAAAAATTCGGCGGCGTGCTGGCCAAGGTCAAGTCGCAGACGCAGACCGTGCTCAACACGCTGGACAACGCCGAAACCCGTAGCCGCGCCATGGGCCGGGTGCTGAAAAAGGTCGAGGCTCTACCCGAGACCCAGGCGCAAACCTTGATCCCGTTCGACAAGGACTATGACCGCCTGGAGGGTGAATCCGAGGGTGACAACGGCGCGGCATGAGTTCCCCCAACGCCACGCCGGAAATTGAACGCGTCCAGACCTGGGCCCTGCTTCGCCTGATCTGCGGCCACATCTGCCTGCACGGCAGCATGGCCGGCCTGCGCATGGCCGCACCGTTGTTGGCACTGCGCCAGGGGCACAGTGCCTTTTCGGTGGGGGTGTTGCTGGCGCTGTTTTCGCTGACGCAGGTTTTTCTGGCGCTGCCTGCCGGACGCTATGCGGACCGCCATGGTCTGAAGCGTCCCATGGGCATGGGCGTGGTGGCGGCCTCCACCGGGGCCTTGCTGGCCGTGCTCTGGCCACAGTTCTGGGTGCTGTGCGTGGGTGCGCTGTTGATGGGCGGCGCCACCGGGGCGGCGTCGATAGCCTTGCAGCGCCATGTGGGGCGGGCGGCACGCGATTCCACCGAACTCAAGCAGGTGTTCAGCTGGCTGGCCATCGGGCCGGCGGTGTCGAACTTTGTCGGGCCGGTGCTAGCCGGACTGTTGATCGACCATGTGGGCGTCTGGCTGGGCGGTTCTGCCGGAGATGACAACGGTTTTCGCGGTGCCTTTGTGATGCTGGCCCTGCTGCCGTGGGCCACCTGGGTGTGGGTGCGGCGCACGGTGGAGCTGCCACCGGTGGAGCCGGATGCCGGTGCTGGCAACCGGCAGGTGTGGAACCTGCTACGGGAGCCGCGCATGCGCCGCTTGCTGCTGGTTAACTGGCTGCTGGCGAGCTGCTGGGATGTGCACACCTTTGTCGTGCCGGTGCTGGGGCACGAGCGTGCGTTCAGTGCCTCGGTCATTGGCACCATTCTGGGCGCGTTTGCGATTGCCGCCGCTGCGGTGCGGGTGGTGATGCCACTCTTGGCGCAGCACCTCAAGGAGTGGGTCGTTGTCAGCGGCGCGATGGTGGCAACTGCCTTGCTGTTTGTCGTCTACCCGTTCATGGTGTCGCCCTGGACCATGGGCCTGTGCTCGGTGCTGCTGGGGCTGGCGCTGGGTTCGGTGCAGCCCATGATCATGAGCACGCTGCACCAGATCACACCGCACCACCTGCACGGCCAGGCGCTGGGGCTGCGTCTGGCGGCCATCAACCTGTCCAGCGTGCTGATGCCGATGCTGTTCGGCACGGTGGGGCTGGTGGTGGGCGTGTCGGTGGTGTTCTGGACCGTAGGCGCCGCAGTGGGGCTGGGCTCGCGCCTGGCCTGGCGCCTACGTCCCTGAAGTCCGTAAAAGATTACAGACCGTAAAAGTGCCGGATGATGTCCCAGGCTTCCTGCGGATCGTCGGTGTACTGGAACAGGTGGAGGTCCTCGGGGGAAATCGCGCCTTCTTCCACC
Organism: Burkholderiales bacterium; assembly: GCA_038327925.1. Classification (GTDB taxonomy): domain Bacteria; phylum Pseudomonadota; class Gammaproteobacteria; order Burkholderiales; family Burkholderiaceae_C; genus Allorhodoferax. The sequence goes on from JBBQLM010000010.1 coordinate 18,470, forward strand.
AGCACTTCCATGTTGATCAGGCGTTTCCAGTAGTCCTTGCCAAACAGGATGATCGGCACTGGGGATGATTTTTTGGTCTGCACCAGGGTGATGACCTCGAACAGCTCGTCCAGTGTGCCAAAGCCGCCGGGGAAGGCGACCATGGCCTTGGCGCGCATCATGAAATGCATCTTGCGCACGGCAAAGTAATGGAATTTGAAGCTCAGCTCCGGCGTGACATAACGGTTGGCCTGTTGTTCGTGCGGCAGCGCGATGTTCATGCCCAGCGTGGGGGCGCCCGCCTCGGATGCGCCCCGGTTGGCCGCCTCCATGATGCCGGGGCCGCCCCCGGTGCAGATGTAGAGGCGCTCTTCCTTGGGCAATGCCGTGCTGTGCGTGGCCACGATGCGGCCAAATTGGCGGGCCTGTTCGTAGTGGTGGGCGTTGCGCACGTGGCGCTGGGCCAGGGCCAGTGCCTCAGCGTTGCCACTGGTACGGGCTTCGCCCAGCATGTGCTGGGCATCTTCCATGGAACTGAAGCGGGCGCTGCCGAACACCACGATGGTGTTCTCGATACCCATCTCGGTCTGGTCCAGATCGGGCTTGAGCAATTCGAGCTGCAGGCGGATGCCGCGGGTTTCGCGGCGCAGCAGGAATTCCGGGTCGCCAAAGGCCAGGCGGTAGGCATTGGGTCGCAGGGGAACGCCGGCATCGGCCTGGGCTTGGATATAGGCCCAGGCATCGGCCATGGTGCGTTCGTCGAGGTCTTTAGAGGTATCCAACGGTGTTGTCCTAGTGTGGGTTTTGCAATGCATCGGCAATGCAGGCTGCCATGCTAACGGCATTGCTGGGGTGGGAAATGCAATCGGTGCTCCAGACCCTGTCAACACCTGCATTTTTGATGACCTGCAGTGCATCCCCGGCAAACAGGGCGTGGGTCACAGCCACATCGACCGAGCTTGCACCGCCGGTGAGCAACAGGCGCGCCGCGCCCGCCAGTGTGTGGCCGCTGCTGGCCACATCGTCCAGCAGCACCACGGCGCGGCCGGCGAAGGCGATGTTCTCGGGCAGGGCAATCTGGACATCGCGGTCGCCATGGCGAACCTTGCGGCACACGCCAAAGTCAAAGCCATGCACCCGGGCGGCTTGGGCGATCCATTGCGCGGATTCTTCGTCCGGGCCAATCAGCAGCGGGGCGGCGTGGTGTGACGCAATCAGTTCAGCCAGCAGCGGCGCGCCGCTGAGTACCACGGCCTGCGGCACGGGCACGGCCTCCTGCAACGTGGCCACGCGGTGCAGGTGCGGGTCCACGGTAATGACGGCATCGAACAGGTCGGCCAAAAAACCGCCGATCACGCGCTGGCTGACCACTTCTCCGCTCTTGAAGGCGATGTCCTGGCGCATATAGGCCAGGTAGGGGGCTACCAGCGTCAGGTGGGTGGCGCCCAAGGTGCGGGCCGTGCGGGAGACAAGCAGCAACTCGGTCAGTTTTTCGTTGGGGTGGTCCAGCGTGCGCAGCAGCACCACGCGCGGTGGCAGTTCGGCTGGCAGGCGCAGCTTGAGTTCGCCGTCGGGAAAGCGGTGGCGGGCAATCGGGGCGCAGGCGATGCCCGCGGCGCTGGCAATGCGCTGCGCACTGGCCTGGTCTTCGTCAAAGTGCAACAGGAGTGTGGAGGATGTGGTCATCAGAACTCCACAAATGCGTGCAGCAGGTCGGATGCGGCGCCAATGGCATAACCGTTGGAGCGGCGGCAGGCTTGGCGCGCAAACTCCAGATCGGCGGCAAAACTGGCGTACACGCGGTAGAGCAGGGTGTCGGCCTGGACCTCATCACCCAGCTTGCACAGCAGATCGACACCGGCATTCTTGACCTTGGGTGCACCGGCCAGGCTGGCAATGCGCGCCAACTGGATGTTGTCGATGCTGGTCACCACGCCGGCGTGCGGTGCACGGACCTCAAAGCTCAATTTCCCGAGTTCGGGCTGGTTGTGGTCAAAGCCCTTGCTGCCCTGGGCGGCGATGATGTCGTTCATCTTGGCCAGGGCACGGCCCGAATCCAGGATGTCTCGCGCAATGGCAAAGCCGTCGCCACCGCGCACATCGGGGTCGCATTCGATCAGGCGCCCGGCCAGGCGCAGCGACTTTTGCCGCAGGTCCATCGGCGCGCGGGGGTCGTTCTCCAGCACGCGCATCACGTCGCGGGCCTCCAGCACCGGGCCGATGCCAAAACCAATCGGCTGGCGTCCATCGGTGATGACCACATCCAGGGACAGCTTCATGCGCCGTGCCACGTACTCGAACAGGCGGCGCAGACGCTGGGCCTCTGGCATGGAGCGCACCTTGGCGGTGGGGCCAATGGGAATGTCCAGCACCAGATGGCTGGAGCCGGCCGAGATCTTTTTCGACAGGATGGAGGCGACCATCTGGCCGGGCGAGTCCAGCGACAACGGACGCTCCACCGAGATCAGCACATCGTCGGCCGGCGACAGGTTGGCTGTGCCGCCCCAGGCCAGGCAGCCGCGGTGGACACGAACGATGTCCTGCAACTGTTCCATGGGTAGTTGCACGTTGGCCAGCACTTCCATGGTGTCGGCCGTGCCGGCTGGTGAGGTGATGGCGCGCGAAGAGGTCTTGGGGCACAGCATGCCGTGCGCCGCGACGATGGGCACGAGCAGCATGGAGGTGCGGTTGCCGGGTATGCCGCCAATGCAGTGTTTGTCCACCACCAGGTTTTCATGCCAGTTCAGGTGGCGCCCGACGCCAATCATGGCTTCGGTCAGGAAGTAGACCTCTTCGCGGTCCAGCTCATCGCGGTTGGTGGCCACGACAAAGGCGGTGAGTTCGATCTTGGAGTAGTGGTGCTCGGCAATGTCCTGCACGATGGCCTTGAAGTCGTCCAGATTCAGCCTTTCGCCGCCGAGCTTGCGGTGCAGGGCGCCTATGGATTCGGGTGGCTCGGCCTGGGCCACCGTGACGGTGTGGCCGTCTTCCACGCCCATTTGTGCAAACGCGGCTTTGGCCAGACCGAGCTCGCCGCAGGCCACTATGGCTTGGTCATCCACCACGTTGAGGGTGGCCAGGATGCTGGTGCCGTTGGCGCGTATTTCCACCTTGGACAGGGCCTTGAAGCCCTCGGCCCGGTAGACATCGCAGTCCCGGTGCATGTAGGCCACGTTCTCGTGGTAGGTGTCGATCAGGACCCGGCGCAAGGCTAGGCGGGCCGGGCTGGCAGCGCCATTGCTGGGTGCAGGGCAGGGTTGAGCTGGTTCGGTGGTCGCGGAGGTCATGTTGATAGCCTACACCGAATTTGCGCGCCGGACGGGCAAAACAAAAGGCTCCCGAGGGAGCCTTTTGCGTGGAGCGTGGGGGCTTTATCTCTTTAGACGCGCTTGCGGTATTCGCCGGTGCGGGTGTCGATTTCGACCTTGTCGCCCTGGGCCACGAAGATTGGCACGCCGATCTCAAAACCGGTGGCAATCTTGGCGGGCTTCAGAACCTTGCCGGATGTGTCGCCCTTGACGGCGGGTTCGGTCCAGGTGATTTCGCGCACGACGCTGGTGGGTAGTTCCACGGAGATGGCCTTGCCGTCATAGAACACCACTTCAACGGCCATGCCGTCTTCGAGGTAGTTCAGGGTGTCGCCCATGTTCTCGGATTCGACTTCGTACTGGTTGTACTCGGCGTCCATGAACACGTACAGGGGGTCGGCGAAGTAGGAGTAGGTGCAATCCTTCTTGTCCAGGATGACCTGGTCAAGCTTGTCGTCGGCCTTGAACACCACTTCGGTGCCGAAGTTGGCGATCAGGCTCTTGAGCTTCATGCGCACGGTGGCAGAGTTGCGGCCGCCGCGGCTGTATTCCGTTTTCAGGACGACCATGGGGTCCTTGCCGTGCATGATGACGTTGCCGGCGCGGATTTCTTGAGCGATTTTCATATTGGTTCAGGCAGTTGGCGCTGTTAGCCTGTGCTGTCAGCGGTGATAGGCCGCATGGTGCGGCGAAGCATGATTTGCCCCATGTAGCGGCAAACTCAGCAAAGCCTCAGATTTTACCGTTTTTTCAGCACGAATTGGAGTAGTTGGGTGGTCAGATCGTCCATTTGCAGCAGGCTTTGGCGGCTCCGTTGCACGGTTTGTGCCCAGGAATTGAGATCGATCAAGGGCAATGCCGGCTCGCCTGGGTTGGTCGCCGTGCTGTTCCACGCATGGTGGAAGGTGCGCAGCGCGGCGTCGGCACCCAGCCAATCCAGAAATGCATTGAGCTTGGCCGCATGGGCCGCATCATCCTGTGGGTAGATGTGCCAGACCAGCGGTTTTCCGGCCCACAACGCGCGCACCAGCGAGTCCTCACCGCGCACGCAGTTCAGGTCGCTGGCCCACAGCAGGTGGTCAAAATCCTGCTGGCTCAGACGTGGCAGGAAGTGGATCTGCAGGTGGCGTAGCGGTGGCGCGCCGCGCGCTTCCCGCTGAGCGAGCACGGCATGGACTGCATGCTGTGCCCGCCCGTCGGCCACCAGTAGCAGTGTCGGCTCCGCATCGGCCTCTAACTGCTGCAACAGGTCAGCCAGCACCGGGGGCTCGTAGCAGAACAGGGATACCAGCCGAGAGCTGGTCCAGTTGATGCCAAGGCTGGCGAGCCAACTGGCCCGTTGGCCTGGCTGTGCAAAGTCTTGCTGGCGCTGCAATAGATCGGGCTCGCGCAGCAGGCCGCCGGTGCGCGGCGTGAAGCCAGGGTAGTAGAAGTGCTTGCTCCAGCCCTTGGCCGGCCCGCTCATGATGGGGGAGGGCAGACGGTGGCAGCGTTCCACAAAGCCTTCGGCGGACAGGTACTCCAGGTTGATCCAGACCGGTGGCTTTTGATCAAATTGGCCACTAGCCCTAGTGAAATGGGCGTAGGCAGCTACAAATTCAGTAGCAATTTCGCAACCAAAGGCTTCCACCCAGACGTCGGCGCGGGGCAGCGTGGTCAGCACGGCGGCGTTCGTCGATTGCTCCCATACCCTGATAGAGACGCCGGGCCAGCGACCTTCCAGCGCGCCCGGTGCCATCCAGAGCAGGGCACTGGCATCGTCCACCCACAGGCGCACCGTGTGCCCGCGCACGGCCAGATCGGCGCACAGGCGCCAGCAGACGCCGATATCGCCAAAGTTGTCGATGACGCGGCAAAACACATCCCAGAGCAGGGGCGGTGTGGAGTTGGATGGTGGCGGGGTCGGCATGGAGTCAATTGTCCATGCTGCCAAAGAACGGACAATACGCGCCATGTCCGAAATCCATTCTGAAGAGTTGCTGCGCGAGGTGGCCTCGCTGCCATCCTTGCCCGGCGTGTACCGCTACTTTGATGCCCAGGACCAGTTGCTGTACGTGGGCAAGGCAATCAGCCTGAAGAAGCGGGTGTCGAGCTACTTCCAGAAGAACCATGGCGGCACGCGCACCGGCCACATGGTCAGCAAGATTGTGCGCATGGAGACCACCGTGGTGCGCTCCGAGGCTGAGGCACTGCTGCTGGAAAACAACCTGATCAAGACACAGAACCCCAAGTACAACATCCTGTTCAGGGACGACAAGAGCTACCCCTATCTGAAGATGACCGGCGTGCCGCTGCCGGCCAAGCGACCAGCGCCCGGGGATTCGCAGTCGCCCAACCCAGCGCACTTTTCACGGGTAGCCTACTACCGCGGTGCGGTGGAGAAAAAGCACCGCTACTTCGGCCCTTATCCCAGCGCCTGGGCGGTGAAGGAGGCGATCCTGCTGATGCAGAGGGTGTTTCGCCTGCGCACCTGTGAGGACCCGTTTTTCAGCAACCGCAGTCGGCCCTGCCTGCTGTACCAAATCAAGCGCTGCTCGGCACCCTGCGTGGGGCATGTCTCTGAGCAGGACTATGCAGAGGACGTGGCCAATGCCGAGAAGTTTCTGCGCGGCGATGCACAGGGTGTGATGCGCCAGCTGGAGGCCCGCATGATGGCCCATGCCGACAAACTGGAGTTCGAGCAGGCGGCCGAGTTGCGTAACCAGGTGGCGGCCCTGTCCAATGTGCTGCACCAGCAGTCCATGGACAACGTGGAAGACCGCGATGTGGACATCCTGGCCGTCAAGGTGCAGGGCGGCAAGGCCTGCGTGAATCTGGCCATGGTGCGCGGCGGGCGCCATTTGGGCGACCGGCCGTATTTCCCGGTCCATGTGGAAGACGCTGCGGGTCTGGAAGAAGAGGGCGAGTCCGACGCCACGGCTACATCGGTAGAGGTCAAGGTGCTGGAGGCCTTTTTGTCGCAGCACTACATCGACGTGGCGATGCCGCCCACGCTGATCGTCAGCGAGCCGGTCAGCAAGGGGTTGCTCAAGGCCTTGTCCGAACAGGTAGGCTTCAAGGTGACGGCCGTGCACCAGCCGCGCGAGCAGCGCCGGGCCTGGCTGGAGATGGCGCAGACCAATGCCGCGCTGCAGTTGGCGCGCCTGCTGGCCGAGGAGGGCTCGCAGCAGGCCCGCACGCGGGCGCTGGTTGAAGCCTTGGACCTCACTCTGGATAACCTGGAAAACTTGCGGGTGGAGTGCTTTGACATCTCCCACACGGCGGGGGAAGCCACGCAGGCGTCCTGCGTGGTGTTTCACCACCACCGAATGCAGAACAGCGAGTACCGGCGCTTCAACATCGATGGCATCACGCCGGGCGACGACTATGCCGCTATGCGCCAAGTGCTGACCCGGCGTTACAGCAAACTGGCCGAGGCGTTGAAGGAAGCCAAACATGAGGGGCAGGCTCCGTCTGGGACCGGGCGCATGCCGGACCTGGTGCTGGTCGATGGCGGACGCGGCCAGGTGTCCATGGCGCGCGAGGTGTTCGAACAGTTGGGGCTGGACCTGTCGCTGATTGTGGGTGTGGAGAAGGGCGAGGGCCGCAAGGTCGGTCTGGAGGAACTTGTGTTTGCCGATGGGCGCGACAAGGTCTACCTCGGGGCCGACTCGGCAGCGCTGATGCTGGTGGCCCAGATCCGCGACGAGGCCCACCGCTTTGCGATCACCGGCATGCGCGCCAAACGCGCCAAGGTGCGCGTGGGCGGCGGCAAGCTGGAAGAGATTCCTGGCGTGGGCCCCAAGCGCCGCGCCAGCCTGTTGCAGCGCTTTGGCGGCGTGCGTGGGGTGGCCTTGGCCAGCGTGGACGATATTGCCAGTGTGGATGGAATTTCACGCGATATGGCGGAAGAAATTTATCGGGCATTGCATTAGGTAGCGCCGGCACAAAGCCATGCCACAATCGGGCGATGTTTATGACCATCCCCACCATCATGACGTGGACGCGGATTTTCGCGATCCCGCTCATCGTGGGCGTCTTTTATCTGCCCGATTCCGCGGCAAACCAGGCTGAAAAGAACCTCATCGCAACGGTTATGTTTGTGGTGTTTGCCGCCACCGACTGGCTGGACGGCTATCTGGCGCGCAAGCTGAACCAGGCCTCGTCCTTCGGCGCATTTCTGGACCCGGTAGCGGACAAATTTCTGGTGTGCGCCTGCGTGCTGGTGCTGGTGCACCTGCAGCGTGCCGATGTGTTTGTGGCCCTCATCATCATCGGTCGCGAAATCGCCATTTCGGCCCTGCGCGAGTGGATGGCCCAGATCGGCGCTTCCAAGAGCGTGGCGGTGCACATGATCGGCAAGCTCAAGACCGTTGTACAAATGGTTGCAATTCCGTTCCTGCTGTTTGACGGCCTGTTGTTTGGTGTGATCAACACGCACGAGTGGGGTGTCTGGTTGATCTGGGCAGCAGCCGTTCTGACCATCTGGTCGATGGTGTATTACCTGCAAAAGGCGTTGCCGGAAATCCGTGCTCGGGCACGTTGAAGCCCCCGCAATTTGCGGTACCTGTAGCTGCTGCAAGACCGAGTTTGGTGCATGCATCGCATACCATGTTTATTCCCAATTGCCCTGACAAATGCAGCGCGGAAATACGGCTAGAATCTGCGTCCGCACCGTTGTAATGCTGCATGGCGTATTGACATGGCAAAGACCGGTGGCTTTTAATGGGTTGCGGCTTTTTGGCCGTGACCAAAGTGATCCAGACCAGCTTCAGGCCCGCTTGCGAACGATGCAGAGAACCGAAAAACTGAGTCCGGTAAAGACGATATTTGAAGAGACAATTCGATAAACGCTGCTTCCATACAAGGGGTCTTTGTGAATAAAACTGAACTGATTGAGCACATTGCGAAACATGCCGACATTTCCAAGGCGGCTGCTACGCGCGCCCTGGAGTCCACCATTGGTGCGGTGAAAACCACTTTAAAAAAAGGTGGCTCGGTTTCCTTGGTGGGTTTTGGTACATTTGCGGTTGGAAAACGTGCTGCGCGTACTGGTCGCAATCCACGTACCGGCGCTGCGATTAAAATCAAAGCTGCCAAGGTTCCAAAGTTCCGTCCAGGCAAGGCGTTGAAAGATGCCCTGAATTGATTTTTTGGTTTCGGGAGGGGTGATTAGCTCAGTTGGTAGAGCGTCTGCCTTACACGCAGAATGTCGGCGGTTCGAGCCCGTCATCACCCACCACCATCCAAGCAAAGGCGAACAGTGTTGTTCGCCTTTTTTGTTATTTACTGGAGAGTTAGCGCATGTTCGATTTCGTTCGCAAGCACACAAAGGTCATGATGTCCCTCATGTTCTTGCTGATCATTCCCGCATTTGTGCTGGTCGGTGTGGATGGCTTCCGCCAGATCAATGCCAAAGGCGACGCAGTTGCCACCGTGGGCAGTGAAAGCATTGGACAGGCTGAGTGGGATAGCGCGCACAAGGTAGAGGTCGATCGCCTGCGTGCATCGGTACCGAATCTGGATGCCAAGATGCTGGACTCTCCCGCGGCCCGCTACATGACGCTGGAGCGCTTGGTGCGCGAGCGCGTCATGAACGATGCTGTGCAGGATGCCCACCTGAATACGTCGGACGCACGCCTGGCCCGCGAGTTGCAGCAAAGCCCCACCATCGCTTCCTTGCGCAAGCCGGATGGCACGATTGATGTGGAGCGTTATCGCCAGCTCGCAGCCAACCAGGGTTTGACGCCCGAAGGTTTTGAGGCCCGGGTACGCAGCCAGCTGTCGGTGCGCCAGGTGGAGGCTGGTGTGGTGTCGACAGCATTTTCCCCTGCGGCCTTGGCCAACACGGCGTTGAACGCGTTTTATGAGCGGCGCGAAGTCCAGGTGACCCGCTTCAGCACCACAGATTATGCGAGCAAGGTCAACCCGAGCGATGCAGAGATCGAGGCCTATTACCAGGCCAATCCAACCCTGTTCCAGGCGCCTGAGTTGGCGACGGTTGAATACGTCGTGCTGGATTTGGCAACCGTCAAGAACTCCATTGTTCTCAACGAGGCGGATCTGAAGTCCTATTACGAACAGAATGTGGGCCGTCTGAGTGGCAAGGAAGAGCGACGTGCCAGCCACATCCTGATCAACGCACCCAAGGACATGCCTGCCGATGCGCGCAAACAGGCCCGAGAGCGTGCCGACGCCTTGCTGGTCCAGTTACGCAAGGCGCCGGAAGCGTTTGCAGACCTGGCCAAGAAAAATTCACAGGATGCGGGATCGGCACCCAATGGCGGCGATCTGGACTACTTTGGTCGTGGCGCCATGGTCAAACCTTTTGAGGATGCTGCCTTTGCCATGAAGAAGGGGGATGTCAGCGATGTCGTGGAGTCCGACTTTGGTTTCCACATCATCAAAGTTACCGACATCAAGGCACCCAAACAGAAGAGTTTTGAAGAGTTGCGCCCCGGCATGGAAGCTGACCTGAAGACCCAGCAGGCACAACGCAAGTTTGCGGAAGTTGCGGAATCCTTCACCAATGGCGTGTACGAACAGTCTGACAGCCTCAAGCCCGTGGCCGAGCGTTTGAAGCTGGAAGTGAAAACCGCTACCGGGCTACAGCGCAATCCGGTGCCCGGCGCTGGGGGTGTGCTGGCCAGCCCCAAGCTGCTGGCAGCCATATTCAGCGCAGACTCGCTGGAGAAGAAGCGCAATACCGAAGCCATTGAAGTCGCCCCGAGCCAGTTGGCCGCTGCGCGCATCACCGACTACACGCCGGCGCGCACCAAGCCGCTGACCGAAGTTCGTGCCAGCGTGAAAGACCGGCTGGTAGCAAGCCAGGCAGCGGAATTGGCGAAAAAAGATGGTGCCGAGAAGCTGGCAGCCTGGAAGACCTCGGCGCCCGCGAATCTGGCGGCTGCGGTGACCGTGAGCCGCGAAGGCAACCAGGTTGTTCCTGCACCGGTGCTGGATGCCGTGCTGCACGCCGATACCAGCAGCCTGCCGACTTGGGTTGGGGTTGATCTGGGCGCACAGGGCTATGCCGTGGTTCGCGTGAACAAGGTATTGCCCCGCAATCCGCCAGCGCCTGCCGCTGCTGAACAGGAGCGCAAGCAATATGCCCAATGGGTTGCTGCTGCGGAGAACCAGGCCTATTACAAGTTGTTGACCCATCGGTTCAAGGTGCAAATCAAGGCTCCGAAACCCGGTCAAACTGCATTGAGCGAATAAAGCCATGCAAAATAGCGCAAAAGACGCGTTATAATCAAAGGCTCACGGTGGCTGTAGCTCAGTTGGTAGAGTCCAGGATTGTGATTCCTGTTGTCGTGGGTTCGAGCCCCATCAGCCACCCCAAGTGATACCTAGAAACCCCGCTATCGAAATGATAGCGGGGTTTTTTCTTGCCCCCTCCGATGCAGCAAACGACAATCTTCCCAATTTGCCCCAGCGCACAGGCTGCATGGATGTGGGCCACAACCGGACAGTTCCAATGAAAAGACTCCTGATCGCGATGGCATTGGTCACTGGCGTGGCAGCTTTCGCCGCGCCCTCTGGCAGTGCTGCACCGGTTGCGCTGGTGCCCGCGCAGGAACAGATCCAGGCGGCGGCCATGACCGCCGAACTTTTGACGAAATATCACTATGCGCCAAAGCCGCTCGATGATGCGATGTCGTTGAAGATATTTGATCGCTACCTGAAGTCGCTGGATCCAGAGAAACTGTTTTTTCTGCAGTCCGACGTTGACCAGTTTTCGCCTGCGCGCGACAAGCTCGATGACGCGATCAAGAACCGGGACCTGCAGACCCCATTTGCCATGTTCAACCTGTACCAGAGTCGCCTGCGGGAACGTTTGGGTTACGCCAGGGGCCTGCTAAACCAGACTATGGACTTTGGCGCGCAGGAGAGCTACTTCTATCAAAGGGACAAGGCGTCCTGGGTGCAGTCAGAAGATGAGCTGAAGGATTTGTGGCGCAGGCGTGTCAAGAACGATTGGCTGCGTCTGAAACTGGCGGGCAAGGACGATGCCGCGATACGCGCGACCCTGAGCAAGCGCTACGACTATGCACTGGCGAATCTGAAACGACTTAAGAGTGAGGATGTATTTCAGCTCTTCATGAATGCCTATGCCATGTCGATCGAACCCCATACCAACTACCTCGGTCCCAAGGCCACGCAGGAATTCGACATATCGATGAAACTGTCATTGGTCGGAATTGGTGCCGTGTTGCAGGAGCGTGACGACATGACGGTGATTCGCGAGCTGGTGCCCGGTGGCCCGGCAGCGCGCTCAGGTCAACTCAAAGTTGGAGACCGCATCGTGGGCATCACGCAAGCCACGGACTCCGCCATGACCGAGGTGCTGGGCTGGCGTCTGGATGATGTCGTGCAGTTGATCCGGGGCTCGGAAGGCACGGTCGTCAAACTCAATATATTGCCGGTGGATGCAAACCCCGACGCTCCACAGCAAGTGGTGACCTTGGTGCGAAAAAAGATTCCACTGGAGCAACAGGCAGCGAAGAAGTCGATCCTGGAGGTCAAAAGTGCGGACCGAACACGACGCATCGGAGTCATCACCCTGCCAGCGTTTTACCAAGATTTTGCGGCACGGCAACAAGGGGACAGGGCCTTCAGAAGCGCAACCCGCGATGTCGCGCGCCTGCTGAGTGAGTTGAAGGACGCCAAGGTGGATGGTGTGCTGATCGATTTGCGTAACAACGGCGGTGGCTCACTCTCCGAGGCGGTCGAGCTCTCCAATCTTTTCATTGGCAGCGGACCTGTGGTGCAACAGCGCGATTCCCGCGGCAAAGTCCGGTTGGAAGGTGATAGCAAAGCTATTGCCGCGTGGGACGGGCGATTGGCCGTTGTGATCAACCGCAACTCGGCGTCCGCATCGGAAATCTTTGCCGCTGCCATGCAGGACTATGGACGCGCGCTGATCATTGGTGAACCCAGTTTTGGCAAGGGGACGGTTCAATCCGTCATCAACCTGGATGCAGTCGCCAAGAGCGAAACACCAAAGTTTGGCGAAGTCAAGATGACGGTTGCCCAGTTCTACCGGGTCAATGGCGGCACCACCCAACTGCGTGGCGTCAAGCCCGATATCACCTTGCCAACTTTATTTGACACGGATGGTGGTGAATCTGGGTTTGACAATGCCTTGCCGTGGGACCAAATTGAACCGGCCAGTTTCCATCCCCTGGGTGACTTGGCAGACATCTTGCCGCTGTTGCAAGTCAAGCATGAACAACGGATCGCCAAGAACCCGGAATTTGTATTTCTCAAGGAAGACATTGGGGAGTTTCTTCAGCAAAAGAGCAAGAAGAACGTCTCACTCAATGAGGTGGACCGCCGCAGGGAGCGTGATGCGCGTTCAAGCAAACTCAAGGCACGCGAGGTCTTGCGCAGTCAAGCCAAAGTGGATGGCGCCAACGCCAACACGGACAACGCGCTCGATGATGGTCTGCAGGCAAATGAGCGCAGTCTGAATGCCGAATTGGCTTCGGAGAAAGCCGGCAAGGTAGCCAAAGACATATTCCTGACGGAGGCCGCACATATTCTGGCGGACGAACTGGATTTGATCAGCTCAAGCACCCGGCTGGCTCAGCAGGTGCTTTCAGGATTCTCTCGATTGAAGGCGCAGTAGAGTCCTTCTACCGTTCGGCGTCACCACATTCCCCATCCCGGCAACGGGCCAGTTGCGTGACTTCCCGGTGCACCAGACCGTGGAAATGGGCGAAGTCCAGCGTATTGCGACACTTAACGCACTGGCACGGCTGAAGTGTAACGACGCTACAATAAAGATGCTAAATATATGCATTATATAAACCAACCTGTCTTTGCAAAGGAACTCCCCATGTCAGACGACTTCGCCACCATTGATATACGCGACACAACAGCACTGGCCGGAGCGCAATGCCTGCTGCTGCAGTTTGAGGAACTGGAGGAGGGGCAATCCTTCCACCTGCTTTCCGGCCAAGACCCCAAGAGCCTACGCGGGCAGTTGCAGGTTCGTGCTGGTGACGGCTTTACCTGGAAGAGCCTGGAAGCCGGGCCCGCGGTCTGGCGCGTGCAGGTAGGCAAGGTGGCCGAAGGCGCCAGCAACTGCTGCTCGGGCGGAGCCTGCTGCGGTTAAGCACACGCTATCGTTGACCAGCCGCACAACATGAAAAAGGCGCAAGGGGCATTTGCCCGTTGCGCCTTTTCTCTTGGGTGGTCTGGTATCAGGCGTTGCGAACCTTGACACCGGTCAGTGGCAGGGCTTGCGTGCTGCTCTTGCCCTTGAGCAGACGCAGCGCAAACCAGGCCAGGAACAGCGTGCCCAGGGCGAACACGATGTCACCCGGTACGCGCAGCCAGACCAGGGTTTCCATGAAGGGCGAGTGCACCACCTCGGGTGAGCGGGCAAACCACATGCCCTGGGTAATACTGGCCCAGGCCTGGTAGATGCCGGCCGGCACCAGCGAAATGAACACCATCATGGCCAGGCCGATATTGAGCATCCAGAACATCGGGGCCAGCAGGCGGTCCGACCAGGCCAGGCGATCCGACAGTCCGCGCAGGCAGAACAGCAACAGGCCGATACCCAGCATGCCGTACACACCGAACAGTGCCGCATGGCCGTGGGCGGCTGTCATGTTTAGGCCTTGCATGTAGTACAGGGCGATGGGCGTATTGATGGAGAAGCCCAGCAGACCGGCACCCACCACGTTCCAGAAGCCTACGGCAATGAAGCACAGGATGGACCACTTATAGGCCTGCACCCACGGCGCAGCCTTGGAGCGCTGGTAGTTGCGATAGGCCTCGACGCCGATCATGGCCAGGGGCACCACTTCCAGTGCCGAGAACATGGCACCAATGGCGATCACAAAAGTGGGTGTTCCGGTGAAGTACAAATGGTGCAACGTGCCCAGAATGCCACCAAACAGAAACACGATGGTTTCCAGAATGATGGCGCTGTTGGCCGTGGCGGCACGGATCAGGCCCAGACGTGTGAACAACAGGGCTATCACGGCGGTGGCGAACACTTCAAAGAAGCCTTCCACCCACAGGTGGACCAACCACCAGCGCCAGTACTCGATCATCGAGTAGTGGGTTTGCTTGCCCCATGTCAAAGATGTGGCGTAGAAGCCGCCAATGCACAAGGCTGCCAGAAACACCATGGCAATCAGGCCCCGGCTTTCAGACGGTGTCTTCAGGGCCGGCATGAGGCCGCGGCCCAGCAGCGTGACCCAGAACAGCAGGCCGATGAACAACAGGATCTGCCAGATGCGTCCCATGCTGGTGAACTCCAGGCCCTGGTTGCCGATCCAGAAAGAGAAATCATTGCCCATGTGCTGCAGGGTTCCTATCCAGCCGGTTGCGGTAGAGCCCACCACGATGAACAACAGAGCATAGAACAGCACGTTCACACCCAGCTTCTGGTACTTGGGCTCATGGCCGGAAATGGCTGGGGCGATGTACAGGCCGGTGGCCAGCCAGGCAGTGGCAATCCACAACACGGCGAACTGGGTGTGGATGGTGCGGCTGACCGTGAACGGAAGGATCTGCGCCAGCGGGAAACCAAAGAAGCTGGAGCCTTCTACGGCATAGTGCGCGGTGATGACACCCATGCCGACCTGGGCCAGGATCAGGCCGATCACCACATAGAAATACTTGCGGGTGGCCAGCATCGATGGGGTTGGCTTCAGGCTGAACAGCGGGTCGGCCTTGGGCGGTGTCGGGTCGCCTTCTTCCGCGTGGGTGGAGTGGTAGAAGATCATGCCGGCAATGGCGGCAATCATCAGAATGATGCTGGCAATCGACCAGATGCCTGTGCCGGCGGTTGGTGTGTTGGCCACCAGCGGCTCGTGCGGCCAGTTGCTGGTGTAGCTCAGCCCGGTTTCGCCGGGACGATCCGTTGCGGCGGACCATGCCGCCCAGAAGATGAAGGCGGGCAGCGCCTGCAGGTCGGCCGGGTCAGTCAGAGAGTCTGCGTTCATGGCGTATTGCTCGCGCAGCGAGTCCATGGCGGGGTCGTTGCCAAACACACTGGTGTAGTGCTGCACCACTTGCTGAACGGCTTGTGCGCGCTCCGGAGTCAGCGTGATGGTGCCGGTGGCCGCGTCATAGGTGTTGGCACGCATCTCGGTCTTCAAGCGGCTGCTGAGCTCGGCCTGCTGGCCCACGCTCAACGCCTCAAAGGGTTTGCCGAAATCGCGCTGTGCCCAGACGCCGCGTAGCGCCAATGCCTCACGGTGCAACCAGTCGGCGGACCAATCCGGTGCCAGATAGCTGCCGTGGCCCCAGACGGAACCCAGTTGCTGGCCACCGGCGGACAGCCAGGCCTCCTGGCCGCGCTGCACCTGGCCGGGCGAGAACAGCACCGCACCCTTGGAGCTGACAACGTGTTGGGGAATAGGCGGGGCGGTCAGATAGATCTCTGTTCCGACCCAGCCCAGGACGGCAAAGGACATGGCGCAGATGACCGCGAGCCAGGTCCAGAGTTTGCGCGTGGCGTGCATGGCAAGGTTTCCTTCTTGGTGGAGTTGAAAAATGAACCGGTGTGGGGTTGATCCCAATCCAGTAAAAGGCATGTTACATGCATCTTATAAAAGATGCAAGCAACATGCATCAATTAAATCCTTCGGATCCAAGATGCCTGGCTTTAAAATTGCATCTGACATACATCAATTAATCCGTCTTCACCAGACCCCCCAACCATGCGGCTGACCGACTACACCGACTACACCCTGCGCGTGCTGATGTTTTGTGCGGTCCGCCCCGAGCGCGCGATCACCATTGCCGAGATTGCGCAAAGCCATGCGGTTTCCAAGAACCACCTGATGAAGATCGTCAACGACCTGGCGCGCCAGGGTATCCTGCAGACGACGCGGGGGCGGGGCGGTGGACTGCGCCTGCTCAAACCGGCGGCCGAGATCCGCATCGGCGATGTGGTGCGCAACTGCGAGACCGATTTCCGCATGGTCGAATGCTTTGATGCGGCCAGCAACTCCTGCACGTTGAGCGCCCACTGCAAACTCAAGAACGTGATTGGCAAGGCGCTGGATGCCTACCTGGCCGAGTTGGACGGGGTGACCCTCGCCGATATCACCCAGTCAGGCCCCGTCGGTGGCCTGCCCGGTGGGGAACAGATCAGCACCGTGCGCGTTGGCGACATCCTGCGGTCTGCCAACCGCAGTGCCACCCCGGCAGCGGTTGCAGCCAAATGACTTTGAGCAAAAAAATAGGTTTAGCCCTCGCGGATATTGGCTATATAGCTATAAATATGGTAGCAACTATGTGACGTATAGTCCTGCTGCAAAATGGACATCCGATGCTTTCCGACGCGCACACCACCATGGACCCCGCCCATTCCGAACTCTCCCGGGCGATGGTGTCTGCGGTGGAGCGCATGCAGGCCTTTCCGGTCAGCGTGCAGAGCATCCTGAAGCTCACCGGTGATGCAGCCTGCTCCCCAAAGGAGCTGGTGGAGGTGATCCAGAAGGACCCCATCGTCACCGTCAAGATCCTGCGGGTGGTGAACTCGGTCTACTACAGCCTGCCCCGGCAAATTGTCTCTGTTGACCACGCTGTGGTGCTGCTGGGCTTCAACACCATCAAGAATCTGGCCCTGAGCATTGCTGCGGTGGGCATGCTGCCGACCAATCCCCTGGCGGGCTTTGACGGGCAGCGCTACCTGTTGCATTCCCTGACCGTGGCGGGACTGGCGCGCCAACTGGCCAGTCGGTTTGCACAGGCCGACCCGCAGGACTTCTTCATTGCCGGCCTGCTGCACGACTTTGGCAAGGTGGTGGTGGCGCAGGGCATGCCGGCCGAATTCAGGCGGGCCTGGGAATATGGCCTGTGGAACGAAACATCCCTGCACGCGGCCCTGCAGGCAGTGGCGGGTGTGGACCACGCCGAGATCGGGGCCATGCTGCTGGAGAAGTGGCGTTTTCCCGCGGTGTTGGTCGCAGCCATTCGCCAGCAGCACTGTGGAGAGCCGGATTGCAGCGACATGGCGCTGGCGGTTTACGCCGCCAACCAGATCAGCAATCGCCTGGGCATGGATTTCGGTGCCACACCCCAGTTGCAGGAGCTGATTCCTGCGATGGCGCAGCGGCTGGGCGGTACACTGGACCAGATCACGCAGGCAATGGGCGATCTGGAGCCCCTGCTCCAGGAAGCCAGACGGTTTTCACGAATTTGAGGGTAAGTTCTTCGCAACGGAGTCCAGCACCAATGGCCCCAGAACCAGATACAACGCAGACCCGACGCACCACCATCCTGTGCGTGGACGACGAGCCCAGCATCCTGTCCGCACTTCGGCGTCTGTTCCGGGCCCATGGCTTTCAGGTGCTGGCCGCCGAGAGTGGCCAGGCCGGACTGGCCCTGCTGGAAACCGAGGCGGTGGACCTGGTGATCTCCGACATGCGCATGCCCGAGATGGATGGCGTGGTGTTCCTGGAGCATGTGCGTCAGCGCTGGCCGGACATCCTTCGCCTGCTGCTCACCGGCTATGCCGACATCACCTCCATCATGGGGGCGATCAACCGCGGCGAGATCTACCGCTACATCGCCAAACCCTGGGACGACAACGACATCATCCTCACCGTGCAGGGCGCCCTGGAGCGCAGCGCGCTGGAGAAAGAAAAGAAGCGGCTGGAAGCCCTGGTGCTGCGCCAGAACGAAGAGCTGAAGACGATCAATGCCAGCCTGGAGATCAAGGTCGAGCAGCGTACCAGCGAACTCCGGCACGCCAACGCGGCCCTGCTGGGCGCCAATGAGCGGCTCAAGAACAACTTCCTCACCTCCATCAAGATGTTCACCGCGCTGATCGAGCTGCGTGACAGCAAACTGTCCGGACACTCCCGGCGCGTGGCCGACCTGGCCAGGCGCCTGGCGCAAACCCTGGGGCTGGACGTCAAGCAGGTCCAGGAGGTGTTTGTGGCCGGACTGCTGCATGCCATTGGCAAGGTGGGCTTTGACGATGCACTGCTGGGCACGCCGGTTGCGGGCATGAACCCGCACCAGTTGGATGTCTACCGCAAACACCCCAAGCGGGCCGAACAGTTGCTGATGCCGTTGAGCGAGTTGAAGTCCACCGTGGAGATCATTGGTGCACAACTGGAGTGTTACGACGGATCCGGCTACCCCAATGGTGTGGCGAGCCGCCACATTCCGCTGGGCTCCCGGATCCTGGCGGTGGCCAGTGATTTTCTGGGTCTGCAGGTCGGTGTCCAGGAGGTCCGTCCCTTGAGCGCCCAGCAGGCCCTGGCAGTGATTCAGCAGGGAAAGGGCCACCGCTACGACCCGCTGGTGGTGGATGCATTGGGCATGCTGGAGGGCATCTCCACCGCGCAGCAGGAGATCGTCGATGCGCCCACCGAAAAGGCCGTGCGCTCGCAGGAGTTGCAGGCCGGCATGGTGCTGGCCCGTGACCTGATTTCCCCCAGCGGCTTGCTGCTGCTGACGGCCGGGCATGTGCTGGACGATGCCGTCATCCGCAAAATCGCCGCCTTTGAGCGCTCCATCGACCTGAAGCTCATTGCGAATGTGCAACTGGACGCAAACGGCGACGGACCTTGATACTTTGACACGACTGCCGACGCCCCATGAATCACAAAACGGATCACACACTGGCTCAGCACCGTTTGGAAAATTTGTACGCCGCGCTGACTGCCAGTGATCACGCCATCATTCGCAGCACCAATCGTGCAGACCTGTTTGGCGAAATCTGTCGCAACATGGTCAAGCTGACAGATGTGCGGGTGGCCTGGATCGGCACGGTCGATGCCGCTAGCCAGCAGGTATGGCCGCAAGCGCAGGCTGGTGAGGGCTGGAACTACTTTGAGTGGATGAAACTGATGGCCGAAGTGGAGCAGTTACCCGGCCAGGGCCCGGCCGGTGTAGCCATCCAGGAAAACCGTGCGATCTGGTCCCATGACCTTTTACGCGATCCGGACATGGGCGGCATGGGTGAGCTGGCCCATGCTCACGGCTGGCGTGCCGCTGCGGTGTTGCCGCTGGCATTGGGCGGGCACGCCATCGGGGCCTTGTCGCTGTATGCCATTGCAGGCAACGCCTTTGAGATACGCGAGCGTGACCTGTTGACGCAGCTGGCATCCAACATCAGCTACGCGCTCGATGTCTTTGAGCTCGATGCACAACGGCGCCAGGCGGAGTTCGCCTTGCAGGAAAGCGAAGTGCGCTACAGCGCTCTGTTTGCCAGCAATTGCATGCCCATGCTGGTGGTGGACCCGAGTGACGGCCGGATCGTGGATGCCAATATCAAGGCCGTCAGCTTCTATGGATGGGACCAGGATGCATTCAAGTCCATGAACGTCATGGACGTCAATGCCATGAGCCCGGACCAGATCCGCCAGGAAATGGCACATGCTGCCCAGGCCAAGAAGAGTTATTTTGATTTTCGGCACCGGCTGGCCTCCGGTGAGTTGCGCGATGTGGAGGTCTTCAGCAGTCCCATCAGCTTCAGCGGGAAGACCTACCTGATATCCGCGATACACGATGTGACCGAGCGTCGCCGTCTGGAGGCGCAGGTACGCAACGCCAACGCCCTGACCCAGCGCTTCATCGATCAGTTGCCAGGAACCGCCTTCGTCAAGGACAGCCAGTTGCGCCTGCTCATGGTGAATCGCCACCTGGGCAAACAGCTTGGCATGGAGCCCAAGGATCTGATTGGCAAGACCGCCCACGACATCTTTCCCAAGGATTTTGCCGACCTGGTCACGGACCTGGACCGCCTGATGCTGGAGCAGGGCGGCAGCCGTACCTTTGAAGAGTCCTTCCATGGGCGCCACAGCGATACCAACCTCTTTGTCATTGACGACGGCTCAGGTCAGCCGATGCTGGGTGGTTTTAGTGTCGATGTGACGGAGCGATACCGCTCCGCCGCGCGCTCCAATGCCCTGTTGCAGGTCAATGAACTGGGCAGCCGGCTGCCAGAGAGGGACTTCCTGAAGGCCGGTCTGGAACTGGTCGAGCAAATCACCGGGAGCAAGATCGGCTTTCTGCACTTCGTCAATGACGACCAGCAGACCCTGGAACTGGTTACCTGGACCTCGGGCGCACTGCAGAATTGCACGGCGGTGTCGGACTCCCACTATCCGGTGGATCAAGCCGGCATCTGGGCCGATGCCTTGCGCACGCAGCAGCCCATGGTGTGCAATGACTATGCCAGTTACCCGGGGCGCAGGGGGCTGCCGGCGGGCCATGCCGGCCTTGACCGGGTGGTCTCCGTTCCCATCATGGAACACGGGCTGGTGCGCATGATTCTGGGTGTTGGCAGCAAGGACAGTGCCTACGATGACTTCGATGTGTTTTCACTGCTGTTGTTTGGTAATGATATGTGGCGCATCGTCCAGCGCTCCCGGGCCGAGGCTGCACTGAAGCAGCGGGTCGATGAACTGGTGGTTGTGAATGACAAACTGTCGCAGATGCAGTTGCAGTTGCTGCAGTCCGAGAAGATGGCGTCGATCGGGCAACTCGCATCGGGTGTGGCGCACGAGATCAACAACCCCATCGGCTTTGTCAAATCCAACCTCAGCACCCTGTCGACCTATGTGGACAACCTGCTGAAAATTGTCAAGGCCTACGAGCAGGTCGAGGGCGCATTGGGCGACGCCTCCACGCCGATTTTTGACGCCGTGCGCACCCTCAAGCAGACGCTGGACTACGATTACCTGTCCAATGACCTGTCACAGTTGATCGCAGAGTCCCGCGACGGCGTGCAACGCGTCAGCAAGATCGTGCTGGACCTGAAGAACTTCTCCCGCTCCGGCGATGGGGCCAAGGAATGGGCCGACCTGCATTCCGGAATCGAGAGCACCATCAACGTGGTCTGGAACCAGCTCAAATACAAGGTCGAGGTGGTGCGTGAGTACGGCGAGTTGCCGCTGGTGCATTGTGTGGCCTCACAGATCAACCAGGTGGTCATGAACCTGCTGACCAATGCCGAGCAAGCCATCAGCGGGCGTGGTCATATCACCATCCGCACCGGATGTGACGGCGATCAGGTTTGGTTTGAGGTGCAGGACGACGGCTCAGGCATCACACCGGCCAACCAGGCGCGCATATTTGAGCCTTTTTACACCAGCAAGCCGGTGGGGCAGGGCACCGGCCTGGGACTGTCGATTGCCTTCGGCATCGTGCAGCGGCACCAGGGGCATATCACCGTGCAATCAACCCCCGGCCAGGGCAGCACCTTCCGCGTGACGCTGCCCGTCGATGCCCCCACGCCCGAGCTGCAACCCCAGGAATAGGAGAGTGTTACGTATGCAACTGATGGCATGGAGTGAGCATTTTGTCACCGGCATCGAGTCGGTGGATGCGCAGCACCAGGCGCTGGTCAACATGATCAACACGGCGGCGCCCCATCTGGCGAGCGGTGGCGAAGAAGCGCGCCAGGCCGTGGGGCCGCTGCTGGACAAGCTGATCAACTACGCTGCGACCCACTTCAAGTTTGAAGAGAACCTGATGCAGCAGGTCCATGTGGACTCCGGTTACTACGGCCAGCACTTCAAGACGCACGAGACCTTTGTGGATGAAGTCCTGCAGATGCGCCAGCAGTATGAAAAAGGCGAGGAGCTCGGTGGGCGGGATCTGCTGAATTTCCTGACCAGCTGGCTGACCTTCCACATCCTCTCAGAAGACAAACGCATGGCCCGCCAGGTGCTGGCCATTGGTGCCGGGCGCACGCCTGAGGAGGCCTACACGGAGCTGGATGCGCCCGAGGGCGCACCGCAGGCGGTCTATACCGCGGCGTTGATCGATCTGTTTGGCCTCTTGACCGCACGCAATCGCGCGCTGACCCAGGTCAACGAGCAGGTGCGCAATGCCAAGGTGGACCTGGAAGTGCGGGTGGAGGAACGCACGCGCGAGCTGGCCACGGCCAATGCGGAGCTGCAGACCGAACGCAAGGCGCTGGTGGAGACTATTGGCCGCCTGGAGCAGGCGCAGGAGCAACTGCTGCAGTCCGAGAAGATGGCGGCCGTGGGTCAACTGGCCGCCGGTGTCGCGCACGAGATCAACAACCCGGTCGGCTTCGTCAGCTCCAACATCGCCTCATTGAGCGGCTATGTGGAGCAGTTGTTCGAGTTGATTGCTGCGTATGAGAAGGTCTGCACGGGAATGCCCGCGTCGCTGCGCGTGCAGCTCGATGCCGTGCGCGACAAGGTCGAAATCGATTACCTGCGCCAGGATGTGCCGGACCTGCTCAGGGAGACCAAGGAGGGGCTGGTGCGCGTCAAACGCATCGTCAACGACCTGCGCGACTTCTCGCACGTGGACACCGCCCGCTGGGAGCCGGCCGACATCAACCAGACGCTGGAAAGCGCGCTCAACGTCGCGTGGAACGAGGTCAAATACAAGGCCGACGTGGTCAAGGAGCTGGCCCCACTGCCGCCGGTCATCTGCAACAGCACGCAGGTCAGCCAGGTGTTTGTGAACCTGCTGGTCAACGCGGCCCAGTCCATCCAGGGCCATGGCACGATCACCCTGCGCACCGGCGTGAGCGATGCGGCCGTGTGGGTCGAAATCAGCGACACCGGCTGTGGCATGCCGGAAGAGGTGCAGCGGCGCATTTTCGAGCCCTTCTACACCACCAAGCCGGTGGGCAAGGGCACCGGGCTGGGCCTGTCCATCTCCTGGGAAATCGTCAAACGCCACGAAGGCACGATCCACGTCTGCAGCCTGGTAGGCGAGGGCACCACGTTTCGCATCACACTGCCACTGGTCCATGCTTCCCGGAACGATTCTTAGGGAATATGGGCTGTAGCCCTCGTGGATACTAGGTAGGTAGCTACTGAATTTATAGCAAATCCGCGCGCATCAGTCCCTGGGGCTGAACACCAGAAGCAGCGCGGGTGGCACACGTCCATCGACATCGCGTGGCAGCACCTCGGTCTTGTCAATGGCGTTCAGCACCGCATCGTCCCAGGACTTGACGCCGCTGGACTTGACCAGTTTGCGGCTGATGATGGTACCGTCCGGCGAGGTGCGCACCTCGACCTCGGCCGTCGGGTTGCCCACCGGGGTGTCGGTGTAGGTGATGTTGGGTTTGACGCGCGCCTTGATGCGTCCGCCGTAGCTGGCCGATGGTCCGGACGACTGCTTGGCCGTGCCGCGTGCGTCGGCGCTGCCGGTGCCTTCGGCCTGGCCGGCCATGCGCAGGGCGCGGGCGATCTGCTGCTGGCGCAGTTCTTCCATCTTCTTGGCCTCGGCTGCGGACTTGGCGGTCTGCTGCTTCTGCTGTTCCTGTTGCAGCTTCTTGTCGCGGGCGGCCTTGTCACGCAGTTCGCGTTCGCGCGCTTCCTTGGCGGCTTGCTCGTCCTTGAGCTTTTTCTGCTTCAAGGCTTCCTTCTGGCGCTTTTCCTGCTCCAGCTTCTCCTGCTGCAATTGCTTTTCCTTCTGCAGGCGGGCCTTTTCCTTGGCAATGGCAATCGCGGGGTCGGGCTGCGGCGGGGTGGGAGCTGGTGGCGCCACCGTGGGCTTGGGGGGCGGCGGTTTGACGATGGGTTCGGGCTCCACCGGTGGGGGCGGTGGCGGTGGAGGTGGCGGGGGCGCGGCCTCCACCGGCAGCGCCGACCACAGCTCGGCTTCCACCGTGACCGGTGTGGCGTCACGCTTCCACTGCACACCCAGCGCAAGGACTGCCAGCAGCAGGGCGTGCGCCACGATGGCCAGGCCCAGCGCGCGCATCAGGCCCGGGGTGGGCGGTGGGGCAAATTCCAGGCGGGTGGTGGTGTGGGCGAACATGGCGGGTGGTGCGCGTGCCTTTGCGTGGCCGTCAGTTGGCCAGTTGCACGGACAGGCCCACGCGCTGGATGCCGGCGCGCTGCAGCGTGTCCATGACCTTGACCACACTTTCGTATTTCACGGCCTTGTCGGCGCTGATGACCACGGCCGAGTTGGCGGCGGCCACGCTGTCTCGTGCACCCTGTGCTCCCTTGACGGCGCTGGCCAGGTCCTTGAGAGTGAGCGGCGTGGTCTTGTCCTTGATCTTCATCTCCAGGCTGTCGTTCTTGCCCAGCACGATCTGGATGATGGTGTCGGGTTGGCGCGAGGCCTTGCCCACGCTGGGCAGGTCGATCATGCTCGGCGTGATCAGGGGTGCCGTCACCATGAAGATGATCAGCAGCACCAGCATCACGTCGATGAAGGGCACCATGTTGATCTCGTTGATGGTGCGCCGGCCGCGGCCGCGGTGAGAGACGGCTGGCATGGCTTAGCGCCCTTGTGAGGCTTGGGGGGCCTGTGCGCCAACGTTGCGCTGCAGGATGTTGGAGAACTCTTCGATGAAGGTTTCCTGCTGCGTGGCAATGCGGTCAATGTCGCGGGCAAAGCGGTTGTAGGCCACCACCGCCGGAATGGCGGCAAACAGGCCGATGGCGGTCGCCACCAGGGCTTCGGCAATGCCGGGCGCGACAGTGGCCAGCGTAACCTGCGTCAGCGCGGCCAGGCCGACGAACGCGTGCATGATGCCCCACACGGTGCCAAACAGACCGACATACGGCGACACGGAGCCGACCGAGGCCAGGAACGACAGGTTGGTCTCGACCTCGTCCATCTCGCGCTGGAAGCTGGCGCGCATGGCGCGGCGGGCCCCGTCCATCAGCGTGCCCACGTCGGTGATGCGGCGTTCGCGCAGCTTCTGGAATTCGCGCATGCCGCTGCCAAAGATGCGTTCCATGGGGCCGGTCAGGGCGGCGTTCTTGGAGGCGGAAGCAAACAGGTCGTTCAGGCTGGAGCCCGACCAGAATTCGCGCTCGAAAGCCTCATTGAGCGACTTGACCCGTTTCAGGGCAAAGAACTTGCGGAAGATCGCCGCCCAGCTGGTGATGGACACGCCCATCAGCAGCAACATGACGCATTGCACGACGAAGCTGGCGTTGAGCACCAGATGGAGGATGGAGAGGTCTTGGTTCATGTCAGCGGTTCAGTTGGCAAGCAGGGCGCGCAGGCGGGCCACGGCTTCCTGCAGGTGCTCCATGGAGCTGGCGGTGGAAAAGCGCACAAAGTTATGGGTCTGGGCGCTACCAAAGTCGCGCCCCGGTGTGATGGCCACATGGGCCTTGTTCATGACCGCATAGGCAAAGTCCCAGCTGTCCTTGACGCCCATCCTGGCACATGCCGCCGAGCAGTCGGCCCAGGCGTAGAAGGCGCCATCGGGCATGACCGGCACGGTCAGTCCCATGGCATTGAGCTGCGGCAGGAAGTAATCACGGCGGGCCTTGAACTCGCTGCGGCGCTGCTCGTACAGCGCCAGGCTTTCCGGCTCAAAACACGCCATGGCCGCGTGCTGGGCAATGGTGCTGGGGCAGATGAACAGGTTTTGCGCCAGCCGCTCGATGACGGGCACCAGTTTCTCCGGCACCACCATCCAGCCCAGGCGCCAGCCGGTCATGTTGAAGTATTTGCTGAAGCTGTTGATGCTGATGATGTTGTCATCCAGCGCCAGCGCGGTCTGGCCGTATTCGGCCTCGAAGCTCAGGCCCAGGTAGATCTCGTCCACCAGCGTGATGCCACCGTGCGACTGCACCACCTGGTGGATGTCACGCAGCATGTCGGGGTGGATCGACGTGCCGGTCGGGTTGGAGGGCGACGCCAGCAGCACGCCGCGGGTGCGCGGTCCCCAGGCGGCCTTGACCTTGTCGGCGCTGAGCTGGAAGCGCTCCTCGGCGGTGGTGGGAATCAGCACCGCTTTGCCCTCGGCCGCACTCACAAAGTGGCGGTTGCAGGGGTAGCTGGGGTCGGGCATCAGGATCTCGTCGCCGGATTCGATCAGGGCCAGGCAGGCCAGGTGCAGTGCGGCCGAGGCACCGGCCGTGACCACAATGCGTTCGGCCGATACCTGGGTCTGAAAGCGGTCTTCATACCACTGGCTGATGCGTTCGCGCAGGGGCTGCAGACCGGTGGCCTGGGTGTATTGCGAGCGCCCGTCGCGGATGGCCTGTTCGGCCGCCTGCTGCACCAGCGGCGGTGCGGTGAAGTCCGGCTCGCCAATGTTCAAAAAGATCATGGGCGCATCGGTGTGCGCCACCTCACGGGCGAGGCTTGAGGCGGCCTTGGCCACCTCCATGACGTAAAAGGGTTCGATTCTCTGGGCGCGCGACGATATTTGCATGGATGCTTGGGCGGCGCCGGTTCAGGCGCGGGGTTTCTTGGCTTGGCTGCGGTCGGATTCGACTTCGGCAGCGCGCAAAACGGGGGCTATGCCGTTGAGTACGGCGTTCACATACTTGTGGCCGTCGGTGCCACCAAATTCCTTGGCCAGTTCAATGCACTCGTTGAGCACCACGCGCCACGGCACATCCAGGCAGTGGCTGAGTTCATAGGCGCCAATCCACATGATGGCGTGCTCAATGGGGGAAATCTCCGCCATCGGACGGTCCAGCAAGGGGATGATCAGCGCATCGAGCTGGACTGCATGTTCCACGCAGCCTTGCAGCAGGGCGTCGAAATGCACGGCATCGGCCTTGTTGAAGCCCGCCAGGTCGCGCGTAAAGGTATCGATGTCGCCGATCGGGTTGCCACTCACCAGGCTCTGGTACAGGCCCTGCAAGGCGAACTCGCGTGCCCGACTGCGGTCAGACTTGCTGCCGGCCTTGCGTGCACCCGTGCTGGTCAGCCCGGTGCGGGGTTGACGGGGCGGGCGCTTGGCAGCGGCAGAACTCTTGAATTCACTCATTACAGGGACTCCAGCAGGTTGGCCATTTCGACGGCGACTCGGGCAGCGTCACGGCCTTTCTCTTCCTGTCGGGCAATGGCCTGGGGCATATCTTCGGTGGTCAGGATGGCGTTGGCAATGGGTAATTGGTAATCCAGTGCAAGGCGTGTAACCGCCGCGCCGGATTCGTTGGCCACCAGCTCGAAGTGGTAGGTCTCGCCGCGGATGATGCAGCCCAGGGCCACCAGCGCGTCGTAGTTGGCTTTTTCGGCCAGAGCCTGCAGGGCCACCGGCACTTCCAGTGCGCCGGGCACGGTGATGTGGTCGATATCCTTCTCGGCCACACCCAGCGCCAGCAGCTCGGTCTTGCAGGCCTGGGCCAGGGCGTCGGTCACGGAGGCGTTGAAACGCGCCTGCACGATGCCGATCTTGAGTTTCTTGCCATTCATGCGCGCGTCGGTTGCGTCCACATGGCCTTTGTCTGCGCCAAACATATTGGATCCTTAAAGTGTTGAGGACAGAGCTGCGCTACGCTTCGGTCTGTCCCGCAATGTCGTTTTTATTGATATATCCGGTGATTTCGAGGCCGTAACCAGTCATGCTGGGCATGCGCCGGGGGCTGCCCATCAGGCGCATCTTGTGTACGCCGCAGTGGCGCAGGATTTGCGCGCCCACGCCATAGGTGCGCAGGTCCATGCGGCCGCGCACGGGGGCCTGGGCCGATTGCGCTGTGCCATCAAATTGCGCCAGCAGCTGCTCGCCGCTTTCGCCGCAGTTGAGTAGTACCACCACGCCGGAGCCTTCCTGCTGCATGTGCTGCAGCGTGGCCTCCAGGCTCCAGGAGTGCATGGCACGCCCGGTCTCGAGCGCGTCCAGCACAGAGAGTGGTTCATGAACCCGGACTGCTACAGATTCTGTAGCACTCCACGTCCCTTTGACGAGGGCCAGATGCACACCAAGGCCTGTGCTGTCGCGGAAGGCATGGGCCGTGAACTCGCCAAAGGCGGTCTGCATGGGGCGCGAGCTAATCTGCTGGATCAGGGACTCGGTCTTGCTGCGGTATTCGATCAGGTCGGCAATGGTGCCGATCTTCAGGCCGTGCTCGGCGGCAAAGACTTGCAGATCCGGCAGGCGGGCCATGGTGCCATCGTCCTTCATGATCTCGCAGATCACGGAGGCCGGCGTGCAGCCCGCCATGGCGGCCAGGTCGCAACCGGCTTCGGTGTGGCCGGCACGCATCAGCACACCGCCGTCAACCGCTTGCAAGGGAAAAATGTGGCCGGGTTGCACCAGGTCTTCCGGCACGGCGTTTCTGGCCACTGCGGCCTGCACGGTGCGGGCGCGGTCAGCGGCGGAGATGCCGGTCGTCACTCCTTCAGCGGCCTCGATGGATACGGTGAAGGCCGTGCCTTTCTTGTCGCCATTCCGCGCGGTCATGGGGGGCAACTGCAGGCGTTCGCAGCGCTCACGGGTTAGCGTCAGGCAGATCAGGCCGCGGCCATAACGGGCCATGAAGTTGATGCCGTCAGCCGTCACGTGGTCGGCCGCCAGTACCAGGTCGCCTTCGTTTTCGCGGTCTTCTTCATCCACCAGGATGACGATGCGCCCGGCGCGCATGTCGGCAACGATGTCTTCAACCGGGGAAATAGGCACGGGTGTGGGTGTGGTCATGGTGTTGTCGGGTCTCACGCGGGGAGCAGGATCTGGTTATCCACGCTGAACTGGTAGTCCTTGAAGATGTGCTCGGCGCTCAGGTTCAAATAGGTGCCGTCGGCTGCCTTGCGCGTGGTGTCTTTCAAGCGGTAGGTGGTGCTGCCGCAGGTCCAGCAGTTGTAGTTGCGCATATGGGTGCACAGACAGGTTTTGTCAGGCACGGAAATATTCTTCCCATCCGGGTGAATAACAATTTGTGCGTTGTAGGCATTGATGTAGGCACAGTTGCCGTTGCCATCCAGCAGGTAGCCATAGGCCTCGCAGTTGGGGCGAATGCCCGCTCCGATGGCCGGTGTGTTGCGCAGCATGCGCATGGGATAGCCGGTGGGGGACAGCGTGTTGACAACGATGTCCTCTTCGCTGGCCTTGAAGTATTCCTGCTTGACCTTGTCGGGCAGGCCACACTCGTTGGCCACCGTGAAGCGGGTGGCAACCTGGATGCCGGCCGCGCCGAGTTCCAGGAACTGCGTGGCATCACTACCGGTGAAGATGCCGCCAGCGGCGATCAGCGGAATGTCCAACTGCTCTGCCTTCAGGAATTGGGCGATCTCGGTCACGATGGTGGCCAGGTCGTATTGGGCCCAGTCCATGCCGAAACCCAGGTGCCCACCGGCCAGCGGGCCCTCAATGACCACAAAGTCGGGAAGGCGGTTCAGGCGCGCCGTCTTGCGCAGGAACAGTTGCAGTGCGCGCACCGAGGACACGATGATGCCCAATTGGGCATCACGGAAACGGGGGTGGTCTGCCATCAGGGCGAACGAGCCCAGGTGCAGGCCGGCACTTAGCGTAATGCCGTCGATGCCGGCGTCCAGCGCGGAGTTCAGGCGCACCTGCAGTGTGTCGCGTGGCGAGTTCATCGTCAGCTTTTCCATGCAGTTGATGAACACCATGCCATCGCCGCGCTTCGCTTCCATGGTCTTGCCCACGTGCAGCTTGGTGGCTTCGGCCAGGCGGCCCAGGTCAAACTGGACTTCGCTCTTGTCGGAATTGTTGATGTTGTGTTTGTAGAACTTGGTCTTTTCCTTGACGAATTCGGTGTCAAAGCGGCGGTCGGACACGTCTTGCACCATGGCGTCGGAAATGTGGCCAATGCCTCCGAGGCGCGCCGTTTCCAGGGCCAGTTCTGCGGTGGAAATGTCGACACCCATGCCACCAACGATGAGTGGCACCAACTCATGCTTGCCCAACTTCAGGCGGAAATCATCTACACATTTCATGGTCGTCCTTGGTATTTTTTGTAAAAAAGGGGGCTTCTGCCAACGGCATCAGGCAACTGCGGAGGCGCTGCTGCTGAGCATGCGCTCCACGTAGCGCGCGATCAGGTCAATTTCCAGGTTGACCCGGGAACCGGCCTGCAAATTGTTCAGGGCCGTATTCTCCACCGTGTGCGGAATCAGGTTGATGCTGGCCTCGCAACCGTCGGCTAGATCCGCAATCCGGTTGACAGTCAGGCTGACGCCATTGATGGTGATGGAGCCCTTATAGGCCAGGTATTTGCCCAGCGCCTTGGGTGCCAGCACGCGCAATTCCCAGCTTTCACTGACCCGCGCGAAATGGGTCACGGTGCCAATGCCGTCCACGTGACCAGACACCATGTGCCCGCCCAAGCGGTCATTGGCGCGCAGGGCTTTTTCCAGGTTGACCGGGCCAACGGCGTCCAGTCCGGCTGTTTTGTTGAGTGATTCGGCAGAAATGTCGACCGTGTACTGGTTCGCGACCGCGTCCAGGGTTGTGACGGTCATGCAGGCGCCATTGAGGGCGATGCTGTCGCCCAGGCCTACGTCATCCAGATAGCCGAGAGGGGGGGTAATGGTCAGCCGCTTGCCGTGGGAAGGGGAGTCGCCCAACGCCTGAACGGCGGCAATCCGGCCTACGCCGGTGATGATTCCTGTAAACATGGCGCTATTTTCGCAGGGATTGGTGACACCACATCGTGAAAATGCTCAATATCGCTGATAGGGGTCACAACTGCTTGCGATAGCTTGGCGGAATTCGCAGATGAATCCCTTCGCGTTGCTGTTCTGGGGCTGCCGCGAGGGCGGCACGGTAGGCATCCATCGCGCGAACCGGGTCCGCAGTTGTCATTTGGTGTGCGTAGATATTGCCTGCTTCCAGCCACGCTTCTGCGGCAAGCGCTGGCCAGTGGCGCGCACGCAATTCCAAGGCTAGGATTTTCAGCGGCCAGTCCTTGAGTCTTTCGCCGACAACATAGGCTGCCTGTACCAGTTCCGCATCGACAATTTGTTGTTGAAACAGACTCCGCAACGCCTCAGCCGCCACAGCGTTCTGGCCCATTCGCGCCAGCAACAGGATGTCCAGTGAACGCACTACCGGGGCGCAGGGCTGAACCGCTTTGGCGCGCTCTAGCATGGCATGTGCTTGGGTGAAATCACCTCTTTCCATGTGCGCACGGGCTACGTTGGCCATGATTGCCACAATATATGGACGGGATTCGAGCACCGATTCCCACATCCATTGGGCTTCTCGCCAATCGCCTATGCGGGCCAATTCGTCCGCTGCGACCGGGATCAGCTTGCGGTAGTGCCGGTTCAAATGAATGCCATCACGCATCATTGATACAAGCTCTCTCTTTGGCTCGTCCCAGTACGCACTTGTTGGGTCTGGAGAGTGGGAAATGGTAAGAGCAAGCTTGATGCCACGAATCAGGTTCCGTTCCGCGGCCGCTGCGCGCCCTGTGGTGTAGAGCGCCAGCACCAATGCGATAAAAATTATGACGAACGCTGCAAGAGTTCCACCCATTTTTTTGTACCAGCCTGGCTCAGATGGCCGCAGTTCTTCTGCAACTGACCCTTCCCTGGCGACAATCATGGACAAACCGATGGCAAACAAAGCAGCGGTGCCGGCCATTCGCCACGGAAAACCTGCGTTACTCACAATCAGCAACATGAGCAGGCTCAATAGTCCCGCAGTCTGAGCTGGTGTTGCAGTGGTGCGGACCGTGTTGCGTGCTCCCAATACAGTCCAGGCAACACTGCCAGCGTATCCAAACAAAATGCCGAGAAAAGTCCAACCGACGATGCCATACTCTGCGATCAATTGCACCAACTCATTGTGCGCGTAGAAGTCGGCCTCGAGTTGTGTTCCTGCCTTCTGATACAAGGGAATGTAAACCTCCCAAGCCCCCGCACCAACTCCTGTCACCGGGGCGGCAGAGATCATGCGAGCAGTTGCACTCCACATGTCATATCGCATGGAGAAGGAGCCCGTGGTGTACTCATCCGCTTTGGCAATGGAGGCTATGCGGCCCAAAGACCGCTCAATGGCGGTTTGCCTACCGAACTCGGAAATCAATTTCGGGTTGTTGGTGGGAAGGGAGCCTAAAACGAGGGTAGTTGTGAGCAGAGTCAGCCCCGCGATCCCTTGTTTGTGAGGGTGCGCAGCTGAAGGCTTGATCCGGGATGGTATGAATAACTTAAGCAGTGCGAGTACACCGGCGAGAATGATGAGCGCCAGCACGGCAGAGCGAGTGCCGGTCATTAGGAGTGCAACAATATTGAAGCCCGTGGATGCAGCGCGCAGAGCTGTTTCACGGACAGAATTCGAGCGCCACAGCAGGTAGCCAGAGAACGGCAATGCGCAAATAGCAAATTCCGCAAAAAAGTTCCGATTGAGGAACGTGGATGCGGGATTTGGTCCCTGGGGAAAGGGGCTTAAGTTGGCCCAGAACTGGAGAGCAGTCCATATTGAGGCGACCGTCAGGCCCCAGTGGATGCCCCCGAGAACCCTGCTTTCAAAGTCTGCCCGGCGTAAATTCAGGCACAACCACATCAGCACACTGAATACCAGCCAGCGCGCGGTTTCGACCCCGGCCAGATAAGCGTGAGACCAGATCATGCTTGTTCCCGCGTAACAGGCAAGCCCCGCAGGCAGCAACAGAAGTCCATGAAAGCGCAATGGATTCTGTTGCCGAAGCTGGAAGCCTAGAAAGGTTAGCGCAGCCAGGAGCGTCATGTTGGCGACAATGGCTGATTTCAGCGTGTCCTGCAGCATTTCTTCGCTTGGCACGCCAAGGGCGGCAGCCAAGAGCATCATGAGCCCCAAAAGCAAAGCAGTCCAGCGGCTGGCGGGGTTATCAGAGTGCTTATTCATGCCGTGGCTGTCCATGGGCAGTGCTTCACGGTTTCAATCGACAGGCATGGAATATGCCAAATGGGTTGAACTTCAGAATAGATCCCGATTTTTAATGCGCGCAACAACTCGGAGGTCTGGACCAATGCGTTCAACCGACTGATAGGTCATGGCAATTGCCTCTCCCAGACTGCTCAATGCAGGCAGTAGGCTCATGCCACGTCCACCGCCAAGAAGTGTGGGCGCGAGGTACACAAGTACTTCGTCAACCAGGTGATTGCTCAGCAGTGCTCCGTTCAGGGTATGGCCTGCCTCGACATGCACTTCATTGATTTCCTGTCGGGCGAGGTCGCACATCATCGACTCGAGATCAACCCCGCCAGAAGAATCTCCGTCATGCCGGGGCATATAGGTTACCTTGGCACCTTGCGCTGACAGTGCTTCCCGCATAGGAAGCAAGTCGGTGGCGGTGTATAGAAAGGTCCGGCGATCATGGCCCCACAGACTGGCGTTCAGGGGGGTTCTCATGCGTCCATCCACGATGACCAGATCTGGTTGCCGTTGTATATGTGGCAAACGCACATTCAGCTGTGGGTCGTCGGCCAGGACAGTACCAATTCCTGTAAGTACGGCTCCGGCTCTGGCACGCCACGCCTGGCCGTCGGCGCGGGCTTCGGGTGATGTAATCCATTGGCTGGAACCATTGCGTAGGGCGGTTGTCCCATCCAGTGACGCTGCGATCTTCATGCGAACCCAGGGCGTGCCTCGGACCATTCGACTGAAGAATCCGATGTTGATCTCGCGCGCCTCTGCCGCTCCTGGCCCAATTTCGACGTCAATGCCTGCAGCGCGTAGTCGATCAAAACCCTTCCCTGCAACCAGTGGGTTGGGGTCGG
This sequence comes from Burkholderiales bacterium, assembly GCA_038327925.1. GTDB lineage: Bacteria > Pseudomonadota > Gammaproteobacteria > Burkholderiales > Burkholderiaceae_C > Allorhodoferax. The sequence goes on from JBBQLM010000010.1 coordinate 52,090, forward strand.
CGATGGATGCCACCACTTTTGCAACGCCAGCCTGGATAAGGGCCTCGCAGCAAGGGCCAGTTCGCCCACGGTGTGCACATGGTTCCAGTGTTACATAGGCGGTAGCGTTATTTAGAGAGTGACCGTGCGCGAGGGCGCTACGCATGGCCACGATCTCGGCATGAGGTCCTCCCACCTTCTGGGTGTTACCTTCCCCGATAACCAATCCATCGTCATTGACAATGACACAACCTACCGACGGATTGGGATGGCAGTGATTTTGACCGGACCTGGCGAGGTCCAGGGCTCGTTGCATGGGGGGAGGGGTGTGCATGGCAGGTCATTTCAAACTAGCGGGAGTGTACCGTTCAGCAACTGATTTTTGCCGACTGTCGGGGCAGGCTTGTGATCTGCTCCCGGTTTCGGTACGCTCCTTGTATGAAACTCCCTTCAGAAGGCTTTACCCTCATTGAATTGCTGGTTGTTGTGGCGATTCTGGCCATATTGGCATCCTTGGCGGCACCGAGCTTTAATACCTTGTTGGTAAAGAGGTCCGTGCAAAGTGCTGCATCGGATCTGGTCAATGACATGCGATTTGCCCGTTCGGAAGCGTTGAGGCGTTCGAACGCTGTTTCGATATGCAGTCTGGCGGACAATAGCACTTCGACCTGTTCCGAGGCTCCAGCCAATTGGGACAACGGTTGGTTGGTGTTTGTTGACTCTACCAATCGTGGCGTGGTTGATGCGGGGGAGGAAATTGTGCGCGTGAAGCAGGCCCCGCCCAATATTGCGTCTATTCAAAGCACGGTGCCTATTAATGACCGCCCCAGAATCACCTTCGAGGCGAACGGACTCGCCAAGGCCGCCAATCAGACATTCATATTGACACCAAGCGGGAGTGTTCCGGCCAATACGACGCGGCTGGTGTGCATATCGGTCAGTGGTCGAACCAGTGTCCGGGATGCGGGGGTGACAGCATGTCCAAATTGATGGCTCGCAGCATCCAAAGGCGGAGTGTCCGGCGTTCAATGCGCGGTGCTTCCCTGATCGAAGTATTGGTATCCATTTTGCTGGCTGCCATTGGATTGTTGGCGCTGTCAGGGGCCAATGTGGCGTCCATTCGTTATTCCAAGATGGCGCAGTATCGCGGTACCGCGACCATGTTATCGACAGACCTTGCTGAGCGGATGCGTTCCAACAAGGCAGGTTTGGCGGGCTATGCTTATGCCTTTGATTTCGCAACCCAGTCCACCGCTATCGCAGCGGATACCACCTGCGAAACCTACACGCCTGCGGCGTGTACCGCTGCAGCGCTGGCGGCCTATGACCTGGCAACCTGGCGGCGGCTTGTACGCAATCAGCTTCCTGAGGGATCTGTGTTTGTAAGCATCCCTGCAGGCCAACTGGCTACCGATGTTTGGATTGCCTGGCGCGACCCGGCGGTAGCCAATCCGGATGAAAACTCCACCGATGCCCGCAATTACGCCAAGGAGTGTCCTGCGGGGCTTTCTTTGGGTGCGGACAAAGGCGTGCGTTGCAGCTATTTCAGGATAAATTTATGAGATCCGGTCGATCTTCACGGCGTCAACAGGGTATTTCCCTCATCGAACTTCTGATTTCCGTCGCCATTGGCTTGGTGGTTATAGCTGCCGTTGTGGTTAGCTACGTGGGTTCCGGGCAGGCCGGGCGTTATCAGGCAGCATTGACGCAGATGAATCAGGATGCTCAGGCGGGCCTTAATATTATGACCCGGGACATTCAGCAGGCGGGCTATTCCGCACCGACCGCACTTTTCAATGTCAATGCATCCAATCCTTTGCTGACCACCGTCAATTGGGTAACCACATTCAGTCTGAGCACAACTACAACGGTAGTCTTTGGATGCGATGGCACCAAGGGGATCGTGCCATTTACGGACCCGGCAGCCGTTGGACAGGCGAGCTGTGCTGCATCGGTTGCGCCCACGACTTCTGCAATTGAGGTGGTCTATGAGGCTGACACCAAGAACACGGTGTTTGTTCCCAATGGTCCCGGTACAGCGGATGATGTTCCAGCTGATTGCCTGGGGAACGCATTGGCCAATTCTGCCGGGCTCGGTGCCGTGCCTGTTTATATTGCGCGAAACCGGTACTTTGTTGATACTGGTACCGGAGCCAATGCTTCGGGGCGTCCTGAGTTGTACTGCGCCAGCAACGTCAGCGCAAAGCAACCGCTGCTGGAAAATGTTGATGACATGCAAATTTGGTATGGCATACAGGTAGCCGCCAATCCGCGTCAGGTTGTTCGGTACGTGAAAGCAGGGAAGGATGCAACGACGGCGAACACCCTGAATGCGCAAGGATTGCCCGAGTGGGCGAATGTCATCAGTGTGCGCATTTGTCTGCTGATGCGCAGTGAAGAGCCGGTCATTATTGCTGACGATGTCAGTATGGCGAAGTATCTGGATTGTGACTCCAATGCACAGACTTCCAATGATCGTCATTTGCGCCGGGCATATTTCACGACGGCTGCCGTGCGTGCGCGCATGGCTTACTAAATACCTAGTACACCATGAATCGCAACAAACGTTTCCCCTACCGACTGGCTGGTCGTGCGCGTGGCATTTCGCTACTGGTCGTGCTATTCATGTTGGTCATCATTGGCATTACGGCAGCTAGCGCCATGCGCAATGCAACGTCCGAGCAGCGTGCTACCAACAATTTGCGTATGGAGAGCACTGCACAGCAGTATGCGGAAGCGGCATTGCGCTACTGCGAAACCCAGATGCAGTTGCCGGATGCGGGCCGTGTCGCAACCCTCAAAGCTGCCGTGATCCCTGGCACCACGTTTGCCTTATCGGGCTGGGAGGACCCTGCCACATGGACGGGTGCAGCGGGGCGGGCTTCGGCTTCGCGCACCATCGTACCGGATGCGCAAATCAGTAACATCAACACGGACAAGCCGGCTGTCAATCCCGAATGTGTCGTGGAAGCACAGATTGCGGGCAGCCCCACGTTCACCATCACTGTGATCACTGCGCGGGGGTTCAGTCCGGATTACGCAGCGGACGCGGGTGGCAATACCCTGCAAGGCGCGGTGGTGTGGTTGCAGTCAATTGTGAATGTCAATTAACGGACTATCGGAGTATCTACCATGTGCAAATCTTCCTGGACCCAAGTGACACCCCGCTGGTTGTGTGTGACTGTTCCACTGTTGCTGGCTTGGGGTGCACAGGTGCAAGCGCAGAGTCCCGCCCCAGCGCAAATTCCCCTATTGTCGAAGGCGGGGGCGGTCGTGAAGCCCAATGTGATGCTGACAATGGACGATTCGGGTTCCATGCAATTCCAGCACATGCCCGAAACACGTTTTGCTGGAGGCACTTACACCATTACCAATCCGGTTGGTTCCGATCAGGTGCGCTGGGACCCCAACGACAACTATCAGACCGGATACTTGCGAGGAACAGTCCCGGGCATTTTGAGTTCCACGAACTATGTGCTGAGGGCTCTGCGCGCAGCTGACACCAATACCATTTTCTATAACCCCGAGATTCGGTACCGGCCTTGGTTAACGAGCGATGGTGTAACGCGATTGCCCGACTCACCCCCTGCAACAGCTTATAGAAACCCGTTAGTTCGAACCGGCGCTGCCGGTACCTTCATTGACTTGACCACTGCGGTCAATGTGACACTGCCGACTGTAACTAAGACCTACTCGGGTCCCATTTTGACCAGAAATATTGACAATGGGACGACTTACAAAATATTGACGGTCGGGTCAACCGATTTCAGAACCTGTGGTAGCAGCAACAACACGGTTGGCACCGAATTCACCGCGACGAGGAACGGTCGGACCTCTGGTAACTGTAGCGGTTCCGGGACAGTAGCCGAGGTATTTTCAACCACGACCGGTTCCTGGGGGGATTGGTGCTACGCGAATGCAGCGAATTATGGAACTCCAAGTGGCAACGGATGTGAACACTTTGTAGCCAATTTCACGCATGATCCCGGCGTCTATTTCCGGTTGAAGAAGAATGCATCGTCTGTGTACCTGGCAGTCGACAATGCAGCAAATTATGACGCGTTCTCTATAAACGCAGCCGTTGGTACGACTTACACCAAATATCCAGCGCGTACCGATTGCACCGGGACGTCTTGTACGCGCGCAGACGAACGGCAAAATTTTGCCAACTGGTTTAGCTATTACCGAAGCCGCAATTTGTTGGCCCGTGGGGCCATGATGGAGGCCTTTGGCGCTAGCACGGATACCTTCCGCATGGGGTTTGGGCGGATCAACAAGGGTTCTGCAACCGTGGATGGAGTCGCCACAACCGTGTTGGAAAGTAGCAGCACGTATAACGGCGGCGGTGTTCGCGACTTCACTAGCTCCCGCAAGGCGGATCTGTATAAATGGCTGGAAGATTTGCCCGCCAATGGAGGCACCCCGTTGGTGAAGGCCATGCAGGCGGTTGGTGAGTATTTTTCGCGTGAAACTACACAAGGCCCCTGGACCGACAACCCGGCGGTGAGCAGTAATGTGGTGGCGAACAACAAGACGTGCAGGCGCTCGTACCAGATCATGTTGACTGACGGCTATTGGAACGGCACTCTGTCGACGGCCGTTGGAAACCAGGATGCAACGGACGGCACCACCATTACCGGTGTTGGCGCAACTTATAAATATGTCGCTACGAATCCTTATCAGGATGCCACTTCGAACACGTTGGCCGACACGGCCATGAAATACTGGAAGACCGATCTTCAACCCAGTACCGCCAATGCAGTTCCCCCCGTTGCGGACAATACGTCGTTCTGGCAGAACCTTTCCAACTACACGGTCGGTTTGGGTGTTCGAGGGACGTTGAACCCTGCGGTTGACTTGCCTGCACTGACAGCGGGTACCAAAGTCTGGCCCGCTGCGGTGGATGGCAACTTGACTGGCGCCAATATTGACGATTTGTGGCATGCAGCGCTCAATTCCCGGGGCAAGTATTTCAGCGCCAAAGACCCGCAGGAACTTTCGGTTGCTGTTCGTACCGCGCTGGCTGGTGCGACCGGTGGAGCCGGCGCAACGGCGGGTGTGGCAACGGCATCCACGGTGTTGTCTTCCAGCAACCGCAAATACGTACCTACCTTTACCGCCGGTAGCTGGAATGGTGATATTGCAGCCAATCCGTTGGACGCCACTGGCCAGGTCACTGCGGCGGTTTGGAAAGCTGCTGAGCGTTTGCCTGCCTGGAACGCGCGCAATATTGTTACTTGGGATTCTGGATTGGGTGCGCCAGCTGCCGTGAATTTTGACTGGGCGAGCCTCAGTACTGGCAATCAAGCAGCCCTAGGAAGCGTTGCTGCTACATATACAACCAAATTCATCGACTTCCTGAAAGGTGATCATAGCGAGGAAGGCACTGGTCATCCGTTCCGCACCCGCCTGGACAGCAGTGGCAATCCTTTCATCTTGGGTGACTTCATCAATGGAAATCCGGTGCTTGTGCAGAGCAATTTCAACGGCTTGTATGACAATGCTGCGTGGGGTGGGGCGACGGCCTACCAGGCATTCCTGACCGCGAAGGCTGCGCGTACGGCGGTCTTGTTTGCGGGTGGTAACGATGGTATGTTGCACGCCTTCCGTGACACCAAAGCCGCGACAGGTGCGTCAGCGCTGACCGATGGACAAGAGATCTTCGCTTATGTACCTCGGGCGGTGTATGCCAATTTGGAAAAGTTGGCCGACAAAAATTACGGGACAACCGTTGGTTTGCCGCACCAGTATTTTGTGGATGGACCATTGCGGGAGGCGGATGCCTATGTCAAGGCTCCTGGGGCGAGTACAGCATCGTGGCGCAACTATTTGATGGGCTCACTGGGGGCCGGTGGGCGAGCAGTATTTGCATTGGATGTGACCGACACTGCCAATCTGGGACCCAATACCGTGCGTTGGGAGCTGTCGGACAGCGACGATGCGGATATTGGCTACGTTCTCACTCCCATCAAGGTGGCGGTATTGCCGAACGGGCGTTGGGTGGCACTGTTTGGGAATGGCTACTCCAGTACAAATGGTTATGCGGCGCTGTTCATTGTGGATATTGAACTGGCGGCGAACGCGGCCACACGCGCCAGCGCGATCAAGAAGATTGTTCTGGACACTACCGGTGGTAGCGGCCTGGGTGGAGTAACCGTAGTGTCTGATGCCATTGGGCAGGTCAGTGCAATATTCACAGGTGACCTGAAAGGCAACTTCTGGCGCTTGAATTACGACTCTTCATCCTCGAGTTATTTCACCGTAGCGGGCGGAACCGCCTTGTTCAAGGCGACGGACAGCGGCGGAACTGCGCAGCCCATCGTCTCCAGCCCATCGGTGTATAACCACTCGCAAGGTGGCTACATGATCGTTTTGGGTACGGGCAAATTGTTCACCGATGCGGATGCCATAGACACTTCGGTCCAGTCGGTTTACGGAATCTGGGACAAGCCCAGTGACACCATGACCCGCCCGCTGACACGAGCCAATCTGGCAACCCGGACCTTGTCAGCCTTTACTGGAACCGGCGGTGCTGCGGGTACCACCTTTTACAGTCTGAATGGTACTTCGGTGAACTACACCACGCAGCGTGGCTGGCTGTTAGACCTTGCAGCCAGTCTTCCGGGAGGTCGGGTCCTCTATCCTACGCAAGTGGTTGGTAACTCCACGGCACTGATTAGCTCGGTGGCTCCGGTTCAGGGCACGCCACTTGCATGTGAATCGGCAAATGGTACGGGTCTGAATCTGATTCTTCCGGTGGAATCGGGTGAGAACCCGGTAACCCGCACCTTCGATACCAATGGTGATGGAGCCGCCAATGGTTCGGATGTTCTTGGTGTGGCCTATAAAACCGCCGCAGATGGTATCGATGCGATCGTGCGTTCAAAGCAAACGAATGACCCCGACGGAAAGGGGGGCATCGATGTGGGAGGGGACGAGGGCGATTGCACGGGGAACAAGTGCCAGGAAGGCAACAAAAACTGTGAGCCAAGCCCCCTGTGCCCCGACGAAGAAATTGGTGGAGTCGTGCACAAAAAGTGCTTGAACAGCATTCAGTCTGCCACCATGGGTATGCCCATGTGTGGTGATCTTGGCCCGGTTGGCGTCACTGGTACCAGCAAGCAGTATGACCGTGTCTGGCGGCGTATCATCAACCCACCGATTCGCTAATTTTTTCGTGGGGAACAGAGTTCATGATTGATTCCATATGTGTGACGACGCGCAGGAAGCTCAGGATGCAGCGCGGGTTCACGCTCATTGAGGTGATGATTGTGGTGGCGATCATCGGCATCCTTTCAGCCATCGCCTTGCCCAGTTACCGTGGATATATCGAGCGGGGTGATCGGGCATCTGCCCGTTCGGCCCTGATGGACGCCCAGCAGTTCATGGAACGTTTCTATGTCGCCAACGATTCCTATAACTTGGACAAAGCCGGCAATGCGATTGCGTTGCCTTCGCGATTTGCCGGAGTCCCGTCAGAGTCACCAAAGTACAAGATTGAACTGCTGCCCGCCGCCGAGCTGACAGCCAACTCCTTTACGCTCACTGCCACCCCGTTGGGGACAGTTTCCAAATGTGGGAATCTGACCCTGACCCACACCGGAGTCAAAGGAATCAGTAGTCCTGCGTCACCGACTTCGGGCGAAATTGCGGATTGCTGGCGCTGAGTTTGATCCCCTAAGCATGCCAGAAGGCTACTAAAGGGACACGCCTACCGCCTGACCTCATCCACCAGCGTCTTGAAGTCATCAATATCTTCAAAACTGCGGTAGACGCTGGCGAAGCGCACATAGGCGACCTTGTCGAGTTTCTTCAGCTCGCGCATCACCAGCTCGCCAATACGGGCTGACGGCACCTCACGCAGGCCCAGGTTCAGCAGCTTTTCTTCAATCCGCTCGATGGCACTGTCAATCTGCTCGGTGCTGACCGGGCGTTTGCGCAAAGCAAGCTTGAACGATGCCAGAAGCTTGGCACGTTCGTATTCAATCCGGCGTCCGTCTTTCTTGACGATTGAGGGGAAGTTGACGTCGGGGCGCTCGTAGGTGGTGAAGCGCTTTTCGCAGGAGCCGCACTGGCGGCGGCGGCGGATGAAATCCCCGTCTTCAGAGATCCGTGTTTCCACCACCTGGGTTTCGGAGTGACTGCAGAACGGGCATTTCATGGTGCGCTGGCCAGAGGCCTATAGGTATTTCAGGGCGCTAGCCCTCGTGGAATAAGCGCAGTCAGCTACAAAAATAGTAGCAACTGCGCTGTCACTCGGCTCAGCCGTAGACCGGGAAGCGTGAGGTCAGGGCGTGGACCTTGGCGCGCACAGCTTCGATGTTGGCTGCGTCACGCGGGTTGTCGAGCACGTCGGCAATCAGGTGGGCGGTGGCACGGGCCTCTTCGTCCTTGAAGCCGCGGGTGGTCATGGCGGGGGTGCCAATGCGCACGCCGCTGGTGACCATGGGCTTTTCGGGGTCGTTGGGGATGGCGTTCTTGTTGATGGTCATATGGGCGCTGCCCAGTACAGCCTCGGCTTCCTTGCCAGTAATTCCCTTGGAGCGCAGGTCCACCAGCATGACGTGGCTTTCGGTGCCGCCGCTCACAATGCGCAGGCCGCGGGCCGTCAGCGTTTCAGCGACGATTTTCGCGTTACGCACCACTTGCTGCTGGTAGGTTTTGAACTCGGGCGTCAGCGCTTCCTTGAAGGCCACGGCCTTGGCGGCGATCACGTGCATCAGCGGGCCGCCCTGCAGGCCGGGGAAAATGGCGCTGTTGATGGCCTTCTCGTGTTGAGCCTTCATCAAAATGATGCCGCCACGGGGGCCGCGCAGGCTCTTGTGGGTGGTGGATGTCACCACATCGGCGTGGGGCACGGGGTTGGGGTAGACGCCAGCGGCAATCAGGCCGGCGTAGTGGGCCATGTCGACCATGAAGATGGCTCCCACATCCTTGGCCACCTTGGCGAAGCGCTCAAAGTCGATGGCCAGGGAATAGGCGCTGGCGCCGGCGATGATCAACTTGGGTTTGGTCTCGTGGGCCTTGCGCTCCATGGCGTCGTAGTCGATGGCCTCTTTGGCGTCCAGGCCGTAGCTCACAACATTGAACCACTTGCCCGACATGTTCAGTGGCATGCCGTGGGTCAGGTGGCCGCCTTCGGCCAGGCTCATGCCCATGATGGTGTCGCCGGGCTTCAGGAAAGCCAGAAACACGGCTTCGTTGGCGGACGCGCCGCAATGCGGTTGCACGTTGGCGGCTTCGGCGCCAAAAATCTGTTTGATGCGGTCAATGGCCAGTTGCTCGGCCACGTCCACATGTTCACAGCCACCGTAGTAGCGCTTGCCGGGGTAGCCTTCGGCATATTTATTGGTCAGCTGCGTGCCTTGGGCCCACATGACGGCGGGGGAGGCGTAGTTTTCGCTGGCGATCAGCTCGATGTGCTCTTCCTGGCGCTTGTTTTCGGCCGTGATGGCAGCAAAGAGTTCGGGATCGGTCTGTTCGACGAGGATGTTGCGGTTGTACATGGCAGTCCTTTAAGACAATGAACCTTGGTCATACAAAATGAGACAAGGGCTGCCCAGGCGAACGGCTGAACGCAAGCATCTGCGCAGATGCTGCGGCACGCTTCCCAGTGGTATCCCCACGTCAGCGCCTCAAACCGGAATGGTTGGGCGCCTATCGCCAGTTGCGTGCGATGTAGATTTTACCCGAGCCAGCTTACGAGGAAATGTAGCTGGCCACGGTTTCCGGTGTTTCTTGCGGCTTGACTGGGTGAACAACCGGAACAACCTGCGGCGCATACAGGGGCACTGAGCGTCCGTTGGACACCAGTTGCAGACGGCTGTGCTCCGCCAGCACCTTGGATGTGTAGCCGCTGTCGTCGTCCATATTGCCAGCACCCACGTACAGCTTGAGGCCACCTTCCACCGATCCGGCGCGGGTGACGCATTCCTGCAGCACCTTGACGCCCACGCGCAGGTTGGAGATGGGGTCAAAGGCGGCATGTTTGCCACCAAAGCCTTCGTACTTCTCGCTGTGGATCTTGGTCATGACCTGCATCAGCCCCTGCGCGCCGACCGAGCTTTGCGCAAAGGGATTAAAGCCCGACTCAATGGCCATGACGGCCAGGATCAGGGTTGGGTCCAGCTTTGCTCGGGCTCCCACTTCAAATGCCTCAGCCACCAAAGCGCTCAGCGGTTCGGGCGCAACGTTGTACTTCTTGCTCAGCCAGTAGGCCACGGCTGCTTGCTGTTTGGGCAGGCTTTGTGGATTGGTGGCGGTGGCACGCTCAATGGCATCTACCTCCGGCACAATGCCGGAAACGGCCGCCTGGCGGGTTTGCAGCCAGCTCATCAACTGGACTTCGCCCGCCTGGCGAATTTCTGGCCTTGCGGTCAGGGTGATCACGGCAAACATGACGGCTAAACCCAGGAGGGCAAAACCGTTGTGTGTGATTTCAAAGAATCCTTGGGCGATGTCGCTGGCAAATGTTGCCAAGCCCTTGGTAAATTTTTCGGTCGCTGTCATAGCTCTTCCTTCTTAGGCGTGGGGCCTGGGTCAGGTTCTGAAAATAGAACAGTTGACTTGGGCCGCCGCGTTTGGGTTGGTACGCTATCAATATCCTGCGGCGTCGTCTCGACATGTGCAGCGATTTGAATATGCCGGGTTCGGCAGCGGTTACGGGTTTATCCCTAGCGGAACTTGGGATGGGCGGATTCTAGGGGGCTTGAATATATCTAGTCAACAATATTAAATAGGTTCGTTATTCTAAATTGGATCGTATGAACGGTGATTTCCAGCATGCGTGCGGCTTTCCGGTGGTTTTGGCAAGCTCAAAAATCCCTCAATCGCAGTCCCCAAATCCATTGAAAACCGAATTTGCAAAGCGCAGGCGCAGTCGTTAGACTGGGATAGCCTGTTCATTCAGGTTTGTTCCGGCAGTAGCCAGTCCGTGCCAATACGGCATCAGTGATGAAGCGGCCCCGGTAACTTACGGAGGCAATCTATTGCTTCTAGTGCACTGTGGGACGTCAACCTCCCATGTGCCAGCCCTGACGGCATGGACCTTTGGTCAGCCGTCGAGCCCGGCATTTGAGCCTTTGGTTCGGATGTCGGGCTTTCTTATTTGCTTCCCCAGAAAACCCCTGTGTCTTGCGGTGCGCTCTCTATATATAGTGGTGCTGTAGTGCATCCACGGAGAGAGTGCGCCGCAAACACTATCCGCATTCCGAGCGGCTGTTTGGGAATGTGCTCTCATTTTGGTAGCTGAACGCCTATATTCCATGAGGGATGCAGGTCGATTTTGTCTATTTTCAATGGGGCCAAACCGTCACCCGGGCATGGGATTCCGGGGGGCGTGGACAAAAACCGTGGGCAAGCCCGCAAATCGCGGCGAAAATACGCAGTTGCAGATTTCTTTTCAACCCCATTCCGAGCTCCCACCGTGACGTCGACTTCTACCGCCAAAAACAACGATATTGCCCATTTAGACAGTCTGACCGGTGGCGCCTTTTCAGCCCCCACTTCCGGCGAGCGCGCAGCCCGCGTGCGGGAGTGGCTGCTGAGCAGCCCGGCACCGGAACAACTGGCCGATGTGTTCAAGGAACTCAGCGTCAAGGACAAGGGCGCAGCCAAACTGGTTCGCGAAAAGATCGACGAAGCCCGTCGCATCAAGGGCCAGGAGGCGCTGGCTGCCGATTGGGCCACCAAGGCCCAGGCCTTGCTGGATATGGGCAAACTCAATATTGCCGACGCCCTGGCCTGGCAGCGCGATGCAGCCAAGGCGGGTGCACCCCTGAGCCGGGAACCCCTGGCCGCGCTCAAGACCCAGTTGGCCGAGAGGGTGCGGGTGATTGAAGACCTGCAACGCCGTGTCCAGGTGCAGCGTGAGGCCGCCGTGTTGCTGGCCCAGCGCATTGAAGTGCTGTCCACCAAATCCTGGCAGGACGCCCAGGCAGCGTTGGACGCCTTGCGTGTGGACGTTGAGCAGTGGCAGGCCCAGGCCACCCAGCTGGTTGCCGATACGAGCTGGCCCAGTGTGGACGTCAAATTCCCCCCCCTGCTGGATGCCTCCAAGGGTCAACTGTTGGTGGTGTGGGACGCATTCCAGGCGGCGCTGACCTTGGCCGTGACGGCCGCGCAAGACGCCGCTGCGCCCCTGCCACCGGTGCCGGTCTGGGCCGACGAACTGCGCGCTGCCCGCGGCGTGCCGGCTGAAGCAGCACCGAAACAGGCCAAGCCCAAAATTGATCCCCAGGTTCGGGCGCAGGCGACCGGTGTGGTTCGCACGGCGCTGGCCACGCTGGAGCTGGAAGTGGCCGAAGGGCATGGAAAAGCCAGCGCCGGCGCGGCCAATGCGCTGCGCCAGGCCCTGAAGGAAAACGGTCGTCTGATCGATGACAAGCTGGAAAACCAGGCCCACGCGGCCCTGGCCGCCGCCGGTGAGCTGGAAGGCTGGCAACGTTGGCGCGCCGACCAGTTGCGCGAGGCTTTGGTGTCTCAGGCCGAAGGACTGCTCAAGCGCCCCGAAGGCCAGGCCATTGGCGGGCGCAAGATGCAGGAAACCCTGCGTTCCCTGCGTGAACAATGGAAGCAGACCGACCAGGGTGGCGTCCCCAACCACGCGATGTGGAAGCGTTTTGACGAAGCTTGCAACGAGGCCCACAAAGTGGTGGAAGGCTGGCTGGACAAGGTCCGCGCCGAATCCGCCGAGCACAAAGCCCAACGTTTGGCGTTGATCGAAGAGGTCAATGCCTGGGCTGCAGCCAACCAGACCGCTTTGGATGACGACTGGAAGGGCTTCAACCGCATCCTGCACCAGTTCTCCGACCGCTGGCGCGAGGCTGGCCACCTGGGTGAGAAGGCTTTTGCCGAGCTGCAGCCTTTGTGGAAGGCTGCCATCGCCAAGGCCGCCGCACCGCTGGAGGCCCTGCAGGCCGAAAGCCTGGCCCTGCGCCACGCCATGATCGAAGAAGCCAAGGTTCTGGGTGCCGCAGCCGAGTTGCGCATCGATGCCGTCAAGGCCCTGCAACAGCGCTGGCAGGCCCAGGCCCACCGCGTGCCGATTGACCGCCGCCAGGAGCAAAAGCTGTGGGATGCCTTCCGCAAACCAATTGACGATGCATTCAACCGCAAGACCGCCGACCGCGAAAAGGCCGAGGCTGCGCTGGGTGCCCGTGACCGCATCGTGCTTCAGGCTGCCAAGGCACTGGATGCAGCCAACGCCAGTGGCGATGCGCAAACCATTCGTGCTGCCATGGCCGCTTTGGAAGCGGCACTGCAGGGGCAGGCCGAAGCCCAGGCGGATGTGCAGTCCGCAGGTGCTCAAGAGAGCCAGGCCCAAGCGGTTGTTCCAGCAAGTGATTCTGAGCAAAATGTGGCTCCAGCCCTCGTGGAATCTGCGCAGGGCGCTATCGAAACTGCAGCTGATGAGCCGGTTGCCGCAGGCGCCGATACTTCGGCTGAAACCCCGGTGGAGCCACCCGTGGCACCCAAGGCCGCTCCCAAACGCGTGGTGGCCGCGCGTGGCGACGACCGCCCCGGAACCAGGAAAGACACTCCGGCCCCGGCAGGCGCGCGACCTGGCAAATGGGGTGATCGCAATGATGCATCCCGTGGTTCCCGTGACGCGAAACCGGCAGGCGCTGGCTTTCCTCGGTCCGGTGACCGTGGGGCCGCCCGCCCCGACGGTCGTGACAGCGGCCGACCAGCCGGTCGTTTCGCAGCCGAAGGACGGGGTCGCTCGGAAGGTTGGCAGGAGGCCCCCCGCCTCGGCGACGCGGCATTCCGTGCCCAGCGTGATGCGCTGGAACACGCACAGCAGGCGCTCAAGAAACTGGCCGTGCAGGCGCATGGCGAAGCCCTGACCCAGTTGTTGACCGCCTGGGAAAAGCGCGATGCCAGTCTGGTTCCCGGGGCACAAGACCTGGGCAACCGGGCTACGCCGGCCACGCGCGCTGCCTGGGTGCAAGCCCTGGGTGGAGAAGCTAAGGGCGCGGTTGCGGTCAAACCTGTCGATCCGCACGTGGCTTTGCTGCGCCTGGAAATGGCCGCCGAAGTGCCCACCCCGGCCGAAGACCTGGATGCACGGCGCAGCCTGCAGTTGCAACTGTTGACCCGTCGCAACGATGCGCCACCGGCACAGACCTGGGGGCAGGATGCGGCGTCCGTGCTGGCCGGTCCCTTCAGCGCGCCGGCAGCGCGGCGCGTGCAAAACGTGCTGAAAGTCTTGCTGAAGAAATAGCGGCGCGTCGTCGCACTGTGGTCGGTTGTGGAAGAATGGATCGCCCGCTGCAGTGGGCGGGTTTCTTTTTCAAGGGGGATCTGTGGAATCCATCGAAGACCTGCTGCGTCGGCTTGAGCGACTCAATGCCATTGGTGCCGCGCTTTCCAAGGAGCGCGACATCACCCGCCTGCTGGAAAGCATTCTGGTGGCTGCCAAGACCATCACCCATGCGGATGGTGGCACGCTGTACCGTGTGACCGAGGACGCCAAGGCCCTGCGCTTCGAGATACTGAAAACCGACTCGCTGAAGATTGCCATGGGCGGCACTTCGGGGCGCCCCATCGACTTTCCCAACCTGCCGCTGTACGACGCGCAGGGCGATCCCAACGATTCGCTCGTTGCAGCCTATTCAGCCATCCACAGCCAGACGGTCAATGTTGCGGACGCCTACACCGAACCCAATTTCGATTTCTCTGGCACGCGCCAGTTCGATGCCCGCACCGGCTACCGGTCGCAGTCTTTCCTGTCCGTGCCCATGAAGGACCACGAGGGCGATGTGATCGGTGTGTTGCAACTGCTCAATGCCATGCCCAACCCGGATGGCGGCGTGGTGCCGTTTTCCACGTCGGACCAGAGTCTGGCGGAGTCGCTGGCGTCGCAGGCGGCCATTGCCATTACCAACCGCAACCTGATGTCGCAGTTGGAAACGCTGTTCGAGTCGTTTATCAGCCTGATCAATCTGGCGATTGATGAAAAATCGCACTACACCGGTGGCCACTGCCAGCGGGTTCCCGCATTGACGATGATGCTGGCAGAGGCGGTGAATGCCCACAACAGCGGGCCGCTGGCGGCGTTCTCGATGGATGACCGGGATCGCTACGAACTCAAGATTGCCGGCCTGCTACACGACTGCGGCAAGGTGACGACGCCGGTGCATGTGGTGGACAAGGCCACCAAGCTGCAGACGCTGTTCGACCGCATCGACCTGATCGACACCCGCTTTGAGGTGCTCAAGCGCGACCAGGAAATTGCAGCACTGCGGGCGCAATTGGCCATGCGCGAGCAAAGGGATGCCACGGGCGAAGCCAGCCTGTGGACCGAAGCCCGCGAGAGGATCAACGCTCTGGATGCGGATCGCGATTTCCTGCGGACGGTGAATCAGGGCGCCGAGTCCATGAAGGACGCCGACCTGCAGCGCGTGCGCGACATTGCGCACCGCTACACATGGCGCAATGTCCATGGACTGGAGTCCGAGGCGCTGACGACCGACGAGGTTGAGAACCTGACGATCCGCGCCGGCACGCTGACTGCGGCCGAGCGCGACATCATCAACAACCACATCGTTGCCACCATCAAGATGCTGGAGCAGTTGCCCTGGCCCAAGCATCTGAAAAATGTGCCGGAGTACGCCGGCGGCCACCACGAGCGCATGGATGGCAAGGGTTATCCCAAGGGCCTCACCCGGGACCAGATGTCCGTGCAGGCGCGGGTCATGGGCATTGCCGATATCTTTGAGGCCCTCACGGCGCGTGACCGGCCTTACAAGCAGGGCATGAAGCTATCCCAGGCCATGGGCATCATGCACAAGTTCCGCATGGGGGGGCACATTGACCCGGACCTGTTTGATATCTTTGTGCAGGAAGGTGTTTACCTGCGCTATGCCCACCAGTTTCTGGACCCCTGGCAGATTGACGCGGTGGATCCGAAGGCCTTGGCGGCCTAGGCAGGGCTGTGGCCGCCGGCCATGCCTGGCGGGATGCGCTCCACGGTAAAGGACTCGGTTGGGCCCGTTTCGCAGCGGCGCAGGCGCAGGACGTCGGCCCTCGGCGGTCGTGCGCCCAAGTCCCAGTCGCTCAAAACCAGCCGCTCCCTGCCGGCATCCAATGGATGCGTGGCCGGTTTGTGCGTGTGGCCATGGACCATGTGCGCGGCACCTTGGGCTTGCAGAAGGGCATTGGCTGCCGCGAAATCCACGTCGGCGTAAACGGTTTCACTGCGCTTGCGGGCTTCGCTTTGCTTCCGCAAAGACAAGGCAATCGCCAGACGTTCTGTCAAGGGTTGGTTCAGGAAGTTGGTCTGCCATGCGGCACTCCGCACCTTGATGCGAAATTGCATGTAGTCGGTGTCGTCCACACACAGGGCGTCACCGTGGGTCAGCAGCCAGCGCGCACCGGCATAGGTCAAAACGGTGGGGTCTTCCAGCAGCGTGCAGTTGCTGGTTGCTGCCAAGGCCGGACCTATCAGGAAGTCGCGGTTGCCGCGCATGATGTGCACATCCATGCGGGTGCTTGCCGCGCGCAACACTGTGGCGCACTGGCTTTCAAAACCGTTCTCCTGGGTCAGGACATCATCACCCACCCAGACTTCAAAGATATCGCCGAGCAGGAAGACGGCGTCGGCTACGCTGGTCTGCAAATAGCGCTGCCAGGCCGCAAAGGTCTGCGGCTCAAGCGCCTGCAGATGCAGGTCCGAAATGAAATCGACGCAACGCCAGCGGGATGGCGCGTGGAGTTCCATCCCGCAACCGGCTTGGCTTAGAGGGCGACGGCTTTTTCAATCACGACGTCTTCCTTGGGCACGTCGTCATGAAAGCCCTTGCGGCCGGTCTTGACGGCCTTGATCTTGTCGACCACGTCGGAGCCCGATACCACCTTGCCAAACACGGCATAACCCCAGCCTTGCGCGCTGGGAGCGGTGTGGTTCAGGAATCCGTTATCGGCCACGTTGATGAAGAACTGGGCGGTGGCGGAGTGGGGGTCGCCGGTGCGGGCCATGGCCACGGTGTAGTTGGCGTTCTTTAGACCGTTGTTGGCTTCATTCTGGATCGGCGCATCGCAGGTCTTCTGGTTCATGCCGGGCTCCATGCCGCCGCCCTGGACCATGAAGCCAGGAATGACGCGGTGGAAGATGGTGTTGTTGTAGTGGCCCTTGTTCACATAGGACAGGAAGTTGGCAACCGACAGCGGTGCCTTGTCCTGGTCCAATTCCAGGGTGATCACGCCGTAGTTGGTGATGTGGAGTTCGACTTGGGGGTTGCTCATGATTTATTTCACCAAAGTGGCGGAGTTGATAACAATTTGTGTCTGCGGCACGTCGCCGGGGCCGGTCGGTACCAGCTTGATTTTATGGATGACATCCATGCCACTGGTAACCTTGCCGAAAACGGTGTAGCCATCCGCAGGGCCTTTGGCGTTCAGGAAGTCATTGTTCTTGACGTTCACAAAGAACTGCGCTGTCGCGGAGTTGGGGTCACTGGTGCGGGCCATGGCAATCGTGCCTACATCATTCTTCAGACCGTTCTGCGCTTCCAGCGGAACCGGTGGGCGCGTGGGCTTTTCGCTCATCGACGGCGTATAGCCGCCGCCCTGAACCATGAAGTTGTTGATGACGCGGTGGAAGATCGTGCCGTCGTACTGCTTGGCCTTGATGTACTGGAGGAAGTTGTCCACGGTCTTGGGCGCTTTGTCGGGGTAGACCTCGACCACAAAGTCGCCCATGCTGGTCTGGAACTTGACCTGCGGTGCGGCCTCGGCCAGCACGGTTGCGGGTAGCAGCGCCAATGCCAAACTGGCCATGGCAACGCGTCGGTTCCAAGTGTTCCATTGCTTCATTGTCAAATCACTCCTTCAAAGAAAATTTTCCATTGGTTTTCCTGGCGGATCCAGTACTGCCGTTTGGTCCAGCCAACCCGCGTGCCGTCGGCCACTTCGCCAAAGGTCACGACCATGGTGTCGGCAGCGTCGGTCCAGCGCAGGTAGGACACATCTTTCAGTTGGATGGTGCGGCCCTGGGTCTGGTCAAGTTCGGTTTTCAGCGTGGGGGTCCACTGCGTCAGCGTCTTGCCATTGCTGCTGAAGTCGGGCGTGTAGTAGGTCAGCAGTTGCTGCAGATTGCCCGAGGTCTTGGCATTGCGCCAGCCATGCAATGCATCCTCAAAGGGTTTGCTCACCGAGCGTGTGCTCTGCGGTGCCACCCACTGAAGCTGGGAGGCGATCACCACCGGCGTCGTGCGAACCTCAACCGTGCGGATGATGTGTTGCAGGTCCGGGTTGGCCAGCACCACGCAACCATCGGTCGCTTGGGGTGGTCGTGAAAACTGGTTGGGCGGCGTGCCATGCAGCCAGATCCCGCTGCCGGTCTTGCCACGCTTGCTGTCCAGGATGTTGGGGTAGCTGATGGGCAGCGCGCCCGAACCA
This sequence comes from Burkholderiales bacterium, assembly GCA_038327925.1. GTDB lineage: Bacteria > Pseudomonadota > Gammaproteobacteria > Burkholderiales > Burkholderiaceae_C > Allorhodoferax. The sequence continues at coordinate 70,471 of JBBQLM010000010.1, forward strand.
TAGAAGTCCTTGAGCGACTTGGGGTCCAGGTTGCTGGTGATGTAGTACACGCCCAATGGGGTGCGCTGGTCGCCTTCTGCCGACTTGGCCGTGCCGGCCTTGCCTACCGAAATGTAATAGTCGGCTGCCAGATGCAGACCAGTGGGTGTGTTCTCGAACAGGTAAAGGCGTGAGCGGGACGCATCGACCGCAATGGCGTGCCTGGTCCTTTGTGACAGCGCCAGGAATTGCGAGGGAATGGTGCCGGGCTCGGGGCGTTCGCGTAGCGCGCGCACCCGCCGTTGCGACTCTTCCCGCAACTCGGCCAGTGCCGTGCCGGCATTGCGGGCGACCGTATCCGGCACATCGCCAAAGGTCTTGATCGGGCGCGTCAGAGCTGCCAGCAGGTCGCCATGCACCAGTTGTGCCAACTGGAAATGGGGGTAGTCCGCAACCAGAAGGTCCGCCTTGGACAGCGCCTCGCGGTTCTGTGCGCGGCCTACCAGTTTGTAGATTTCAATCAGGCGCGCCTCGGCCACACCATCGGTGTCCTTGGGCACTTCCTTGCGAGCCGGCTTGGGCTTGTCTGTGCGCTTGGGGGGGGCTGCGTAAGATGCACTGCTGCCGGTGACAACCAAGGCCAACAGCAGGGTGTTGAGAATCGACCTGACCATGTCAACAGTCAATCATCATGTACCGGTGGACTCTTTGATGATTTGCCACCGGTCCCCGTTTTTCACCAAGTCCAGTGTCTTGCGGCTGGAAACGGACAGCCCATTGGCTTTGTAATCCTGGCGGAACTTGGCGACTGCGGTGTTGCCGGAGACCGAGACCGTGAGGTTTTCCAGTTTCACGCTGATCTTGGATTTGCTGGTGATGCGCTGGCGGCGTTCTTCTTCCCAGGCCGGGCGGCTCATTTTGCCGGGTGGGTCAAATTCCTTGCCGTAGGAAGCCAGATAGGCCTTCACGTCTCTGGCTGCCCACGCCCTGGCCCAGGCGTGCACGGCTGCCTCCGCTTCTTTGGGACTACTGCCGCTGGATGTGCTGGTGGCAGGAGCGGTCATGGGTGGCGTAGTGGCGGCCGTCGTGCTCGCGGTGGCAGCACTTGCCGTGGCAGTTGCTGCCACTGGAGTGGGGGTGCTCGGTGTCTTTGCCACCACCGGGCTTGGCAACGTTGGCGGTGCCTTGGTTGCAACCGGGACGGGAGTCGGGGCCGCAGCAATGGTGGGTGCAGGCGTCGGCGCAGGTGCTAGCGTGGCGGTTGGTTTCTGGTTCTTCGCGCCAGTGGGGCTGAAGAGTTCCCGAATCAGCGCCAACTTGGGTGGAACGCCCGCGTTGGCTGCATCCAGTTGCAGGGCCTTGTTATAGGCCTGGCTGGCGAGTTTGGCGTACACGTCGCCCAGGTTCTCATGTGCGGTCGCATAGCTGGGGTTGGTGCGGATGGCCATTTCCAGCGCGGTGCGGGCCTTGTCAAACTGGCTCTGCCCGGCGTACAGCACGGCCAGATTGTTGTAGGGTTCTGGCAGCTCCGGGAAATCTTCCGTCAGGCGGGTGAAGGTGCTGATCGCGTCGGTGGTCTTGCCGGAGTCACGCTGGATCACGCCCTTGAGGAAACGCATCTGCGGATCGCGTGGCTTGGCCGCCAGGTAGAGGTCGGCCTTGTTCAGGGCTTCAGTCAGCTTGCCGGCACGGACCAGCTGCGAGACGTCTGCGTACTCATCGGCATGCGCTACGGAAAAGACCATGGCTGCGGCAAGCGCCAGCAGGCGCAAGGATCCAAGTACGGGTAAGCGGGTATGCGTCATAAAGCTTTCAGATTCTCAGGCGTTGGATGAGCCCTCTGGCAGGGGCTTTATACTGCTCGAATTGTAGCTGAGGGGTGGAGGCGCCCTTTGGTGAAAGTCCCGAATTTACCCTTACGACATCTGTACGAGCGAAAGCCCTTGCCAGGAAATTGTGTCCCTGCGCAACGGCACTGAAATACCCATGAGTTTGCGCATATACAACACGCTGTCGCGTGCGCTTGAGCCGTTCACCCCCATCGAAGCCGGCCATGTGCGCATGTATGTGTGTGGCATGACCATTTATGACCTGTGCCACATCGGCCACGCCCGCATGATGATGGCCTTCGACGTGGTGCAGCGCTGGCTCAAGGCCAGTGACTTGAAGGTGACCTATGTGCGCAATATCACCGACATCGATGACAAGATCATCAAGCGGGCGGTGGAGCGTGGCATCACCATCCGCGCCCTGACCGACGAGATGATTGCCGCCATGCACCAGGACATTGGTGCCCTGGCCATCGAGTCGCCCAGCCTGGAGCCACGCGCCACGGAATTTGTGCCGGAAATGCTGGCCATCATCAAGACCCTGGAAAAGAAGGGCCTGGCCTACCAGGCCAGCAACGGCGATGTGAACTTTGCAGTGCGCAAGTTCCCGGGCTACGGCAAGCTGTCGGGCAAGTCGCTGGACGAATTGCGCGCCGGTGAGCGCGTGGCGGTGCAGGACGGGAAGCAAGATCCGCTGGACTTCGTGCTGTGGAAGTCTGCCAAGGAGAGTGAGCCCGAAGACGCCAAATGGGATGCTAAAGCCATGGGCTACGGTTTTGGCAAGGGCCGTCCGGGCTGGCATATTGAATGCTCAGCCATGAGCTGCAAGACGCTGGGCGAAACCTTTGACATCCACGGAGGCGGTGCCGACCTGCAGTTTCCGCACCATGAGAACGAGATCGCGCAGAGTGAGGGCGCCAACGGTAAACCCCTGGCCCGTTTCTGGGTGCACAACGGCTTTGTGCGGGTCGACAACGAGAAGATGTCCAAGTCCCTGGGTAACTTCTTCACTATCCGCGAGGTGCTGGCGCAGTACGACGCGGAGACGGTGCGTTTCTTCCTGATCCGCACCCACTACCGCAGTGCGCTGAACTACAGCGATGCGCACTTGAATGATGCGCGCACCGCGCTGAAGCGCCTGTACACCGCGCTGGATCTGGTGCCGCCCCAGGTGCCGGCCAGCATTGACTGGGCCGAGCCCTTTGCCGCCCGTTTCAAGGCAGCAATGGACGAGGATTTTGGAACGCCCGAGGCCATTGCCGTGCTGTTTGATTTGGCCACCGAAGTCAACCGCAGCCAATCCGCGCAGGCGGCCGGTCTGTTGCGTGCCCTGGGCGCCTGCCTGGGCCTCCTGCAAGCTGACCCCAAGGTCTTCCTACAGGCGGGTGCCACGCTGGACGAGGGTGCGATTCTGGAGCGCATTGCCCAGCGCACCGCGGCCAAGGCGGCCAAGGACTTTGCCCTGGCCGATGGCATTCGCAAGGATTTGCTGGCGCAGGGCATTGTGCTGAAGGACTCTCCAAGCGGCACCACCTGGGAAGTCGTCAAATGATGGCGCCTGCCAGGACGCCGGCGGTAACGCCCGTCACGCCGTATTTTTGGGAAGAGGCCTGCAAGCACCTGGTCAAGAAAGACCGGGTCATGAAGCGGCTGATTCCGCAGTTTGGCAATGCCTGCCTGGAAACCCGGGGCGATGCCTTCGTTACGCTGGCGCGCAGCATCGTGGGCCAGCAGATTTCGGTCAAGGCCGCGCAGACCGTCTGGGACCGCTTTGCGCAGTTGCCCAAGCGCATGACGGCAGCCAATGTGCTCAAGCTCAAGGTGGACGACATGCGCGCTGCCGGCCTGTCCGCACGCAAGGTGGAGTATTTGGTGGACCTGGCGCTGCACTTTGACAATGGCGCCCTACACGTCAAGTCCTGGGACGCCATGAGCGACGACGAAATCGTGGCCGAACTGGTGGCCATTCGCGGCATTGGCCGCTGGACGGCCGAGATGTTTCTGATTTTTCACCTGCTACGCCCCAACGTCCTGCCGCTGGACGACGTGGGCCTGATCAGTGGCATCAGCCACAACTATTTCTCGGGCGACGTGGTCAGCCGCAGCGATGCGCGCGAGGTCGCCGCAGCCTGGGCGCCGTACTGCACGGTTGCAACTTGGTATATTTGGCGCTCGTTGGACCCCGTGCCGGTGGAATACTGAGACATTGCGGGACAGACCTTTAGCTCTGTCCTCAACCGGTTAGGGATGTTCTTGTGGGGCAGACCACTTTGCGTAGCAAATGTGCTCTGACCCCGACTAGAAGTGAAACCTTGTGGGTCAGACCACTTTGCGTAGCAAATGTGCTCTGACCCCAACTGATTAGGATTGACCATGGCAAAGAAGACATTTCTGGATTTTGAACAGCCCATCGCGGACCTGGAAACCAAAATCGAGGAACTGCGCTACGTGCAAAACGAGTCTGCGGTGGACATTTCGGCCGAAATCGACCAGCTCAGCAAGAAGAGCCAGCAGCTCACCAAGGACATCTACAGTGACCTGACACCCTGGCAGATCACCAAGATCGCCCGCCACGCCGAGCGCCCCTACACGCTGGATTACATCAACGAGTTGTTCACGCATTTCGTGGAACTGCACGGTGACCGCCACTTTGCCGATGACCTCTCCATCGTCGGCGGCCTGGCCCGCTTCAATGGCACGCCCTGCATGGTGCTGGGCCACCAGAAGGGGCGCGATACCAAGGAGCGCGGTCTGCGCAACTTTGGCATGAGCAAGCCCGAGGGCTATCGCAAGGCCCTGCGCCTGATGAAGCTGGCCGAGAAATTCAAGCTGCCGGTTTTCACCTTTGTGGATACCCCCGGCGCCTATCCCGGCATCGATGCCGAGGAGCGCGGCCAGTCCGAAGCCATTGGCCGCAACATCTTCGAGATGGCGCAACTGGAAGTGCCCATCATCACCACCATCATCGGCGAGGGCGGCTCCGGCGGTGCGCTGGCCATCTCAGTGGCTGACCAGTTGGTGATGTTGCAGTACTCCATTTATGCCGTGATCAGCCCCGAGGGTTGTGCCTCCATCCTGTGGAAGACCTCCGACAAGGCGTCTGACGCTGCCGAGGCCATGGGCATCACCGCGCACCGCCTCAAAGCCTTGGGTGTGATTGACAAGATCGTGAACGAGCCCGTGGGCGGCGCGCACCGCGACATGAAGCAGGCTGCCGTGTTCCTCAAGCGCGCGCTGGCCGATGCCTACCGCCAGGTCAGCGACCTCAAGGTCAAGGAACTGCTGGACCGCCGCTACGACCGCCTGCAAAGCTATGGGCGCTTCACCGACACCAAGGCTGCCGGCCGCTAGGCCACTGTGACCCAGTCGGTTGAGCAAGCCATGCAGGGTTTCAGCCCTGCGTTGCCGTTGGCCGTAGCGCTCAGTGGGGGAGCCGATTCGGTTGCCTTGCTCCTTGCCTGCACCGACAAGTGGCCGGGCCAGGTGGTGGCCCTGCACATCAACCACAACCTGCAAGCCGCAGCGACCGATTTCGAAGCGCATTGCCGCGCCCTGTGCCAGCAATTGAACGTGCCCTTGCGGGTTCAAGAGGTGGATGCCGGCAAGCAGCCCGGACAGAGTCCTGAAGATGCAGCGCGCCAGGCACGTTATAAGGCGTTTGGGGTTCTAGCCCTCGCAGATACTGCACAGACAGCTATCAAATCAATAGCAATTGCGCAGCATGCCGATGACCAAGCGGAGACGATTCTGCTGGCCCTGAGCCGCGGAGCGGGCCTGGCCGGCTTGAGCGCCATGCCGGCCCATTGGCAGCGCGATGGGGTGGACTATTACCGTCCGTTGTTGGCAGTCGCAGGGGCCGATATCCGCACCTGGCTGGCTGCGCGTGGAACTCCCTTTGTGGAAGACCCGACCAACCAGGACGCCGCCTTTACCCGCAACCGCATCCGCGCCAGTGTGACGCCGGCCTTGCATGCTGCCTTTCCACATTACCTGGACACCTTTGCCCGCAGTGCCGCGCATGCAGCGCAGGCGCAGCAGGTTCTCGACGAGGTGGCCGCGCAGGATGTGGAGCAGGCGGGTCGGGCCAGTGACGGCGCGCCACGGATCAAGCTCCTGCAGGCGCTCAGCCGCGCGCGCCAGGCCAATGCCGTGCGTTACTGGCTCAAGGCTGTTTATGGCGTGATCCCCAGTGCAGCACAGTTGGCCGAACTGCTGGACCAAATTGCTGACTGCACCACGCGGGGCCACCGCATCCACATCAAGGTGGGCGCGGGGTTTGCGCAGCGCAGTCGCGATGCACTGACTTGGTACAATCCCTAGGTTTTGCTTCCAAAAATTTTCATTACATGGCACTGATCGTTCACAAATACGGCGGCACGTCGATGGGTTCCACGGACCGCATCCGCAATGTTGCCAAGCGCGTTGCCAAATGGGCGCGCGCGGGTCACCAGTTGGTTGTGGTTCCCTCGGCCATGAGCGGCGAGACCAATCGTCTGCTGGGTCTGGCCAAGGAATTGGCGCCGTCCAGACAGGACGAGGCCTATGGCCGCGAACTCGATATGCTTGCCGCCACGGGTGAGCAGGCATCCTCCGCGTTGCTGGCCATTGCGCTGCAGGCCGAAGGCATGGAGTCGGTCAGCTATGCCGGCTGGCAGGTTCCCATCCGCACCAACAGCGCCTATACCAAGGCGCGTATCGAATCCATCGATGACGTGCGCGTGCGTGCCGACCTGGCCAATGGCAAGGTCGTCATCGTGACCGGCTTCCAGGGCATGGATGACCAGGGCAACATCACCACGCTGGGTCGTGGTGGCTCCGATACGTCGGCCGTGGCCGTGGCCGCTGCCATGAAGGCGGACGAATGCCTGATCTATACCGATGTGGATGGTGTCTACACCACCGACCCCCGCGTGGTCCCCGAGGCGCGTCGCCTGACGACGGTCAGCTTCGAGGAAATGCTGGAAATGGCCTCCATGGGCTCCAAGGTGCTGCAAATCCGCTCGGTGGAATTTGCCGGCAAATACAAGGTGCCGCTGCGGGTGCTCTCCAGCTTCACCAACTGGGATATCGACATCGTTGAGGAAGCCAAATCCGGCACGCTGATTACTTTTGAGGAAGACGAGAAAATGGAACAAGCCATTGTTTCCGGCATTGCATTCAACCGCGATGAGGCCAAGATTTCGGTGATGGGCGTGCCCGACAAACCCGGCATCGCCTACCAGATCCTGGGTGCTGTGGCCGACGCCAACATCGAAGTGGACGTGATCATCCAGAACCTGAGCAAGGACGGCAAGACCGATTTCAGCTTCACGGTCAACCGCGGTGACTATGCCAAGACCGTGGACCTGCTCAAGAACAAGGTTTTGCCAACACTGGGTGCTGCCGAAGTGGTGGGCGACACCAAGATCTGCAAGGTCTCCATCGTCGGTATCGGCATGCGCAGCCATGTAGGTGTGGCCAGCCGCATGTTCCGCGTGCTGAGCGAAGAGGGCATCAACATCCAGATGATTTCCACCTCCGAAATCAAGACCTCCGTCGTCATCGACGAGAAGTACATGGAGCTGGCTGTGCGCGCTTTGCACAAAGCTTTTGACCTTGACCAGCCCGTCGGCTGAAAAAACGCGCCGACTCGTGCGATAATACGAGTCGTTCAGGAAACGTGACCGAGTGGCCGAAGGTGCTCCCCTGCTAAGGGAGTATGGGGTGTAGAGCCTCATCGAGGGTTCGAATCCCTCCGTTTCCGCCAAGATAAAACCCTAAGTAATTGATTTACTTAGGGTTTTTGTATTTTTGGGTTGGTGAGTTTTGATCAACCCAACTTAAGACCCAACAAATAATTTGTGATTAGGCAGGGCTCATCTGGGGGGGCTTCTGTTGTTGGAATCGCCACCTAAAATTAGCCAACTTTAGGGAGCGATATGCGAAGAATCAATACCCATGCCCTCTATGTGCTAGGCAAGCACATGGAACCCATTGAGCGCATCAATGAAGACAACTCGAAATACGGTGATGTGATCTGGATACTCCTGCACGCTCGGACCCAAATCAATACGCTGCTCACAAACGATACGCTGCCAATACGAACCTGTCGCCAAGCTGCAGAGCAACTTGTTGTCGCAATTGATCAGGTCGTGCCGCCGGAAATTAAGGATGCGATAACGAAAGATAAAGCCGCGTTGATTGACTGGTGGCCGATTCGCCAAATCAAGGATGCAGCATCTAAGTTTGAAACCGTCCTGACCGAAGAACTTGCGATTGTCGATACATACTCAGTCACGCAAAAAGGCGCCTACTCGACTGCCGATCTGATCACCAATGCTGAATCTTTGTTCTCCAAGGACGTGCAGCGAAAACTTCCTCCGAATGCAATTCAGGACATACGGGAAGCTGGAAAGTGTCTGGCATTCGAAACGCCAACTGCCGCTGCTTTTCATGTGGTCCGAGCCATCGAGTCAGTTATCCTGGCCTACTATCAGAAGGTAATGGGAACACCACCGCCCACGCGCATGAGAAACTGGGGCGTATATATCAAGAACATGCGTGACAGTGGCAAGGCTGATCCAAAGATTCTCGACTTTCTTACCCACATCAAGGATAACTACAGGAATCCTGTGGCACATCCAGAAGCAGTGCTAACCATCGACGAGGTGATGGTACTGGTTAGTGTCGCGGTGGGGGCCATGTCTCAAATGGCTGGGGCTATTTAGTCGTTCCTGAAAAACCCAAAGAATCCAATATCCATGCGGGTTAGCGAGGGATTTGAGGCATGCATATTGCATGGATTTGCTGCGTAAAAGCTTCAAACCTTGCAATACCATGGCACTGCGCGAGACCTCCCATACGGCTGATTCGGACCTCTTTCGCCAAGAGCTTTCCAACATCATCAACCTGCGCCATCCGCTGGTCCAGCTGAGCCAGAAGATCGATTGGCAATCCTGTGAGAGCCGATTTGGTGGCTTGTACGCAGTCGGTGTTGGCCGCCCGGGCCACCCCATCCGCCTGATGATCGGATTGCAACTGCTCAAGCACACCTCCAACGTCTCCGACGAAGAAGTGGTGGCAACCTGGGTGGAGAACCCATACTGGCAATACTTCTGCGGCGAACAATACTTCCGCCACGATCTGCCCATTGATCCCAGCCTCATGACAGGGTTTCGCAAGAGGATTGGTCAAGCCGGTTGTGAATTCATCCTGGGCCTGACCCTGAGTGCAGGATTGGCCACCAAGACCGTTGCCAAGTCATCTCTGGCAGTGGTCAACGTGGACACCACGGTGCAAGACAAGGCGGTCACGTTTCCCACCGATGCACGGCTGTTGCACAAGGCGCGCATTGCGCTGGTACGTCTGGCCAGAAGGCAAGGCTGCGTTTGTGCGCAGCCAACGTTACGCACACGCCCGCCAGATCAACCGCGCGGCCGCACAGACCAGGAAGCTTCGCGCCTACCTGGGCCGCGTCATCCGCGACATTGAACGAAAGATGCAACCCAGTGGGGCAACACCATCGCGCATGCAGCAGTTGCTACAGATTGCCTCTCGGATTCACACCCAACCCAGAAAGAGATCTGAGGGTGCCCCGCCCAAGCTGTACAGCGTGCACGCGCCTGAAGTCGAGTGCATTGCCAAGGGCAAAGCGCACAAGCAGTACGAGTTTGGTGTCAAGGTCGGTATCGTCTCCACCAGCAAGGAGAGCTTTGTGTTGGCAGCCAAATCACTGCCTGGCAATCCGTATGACGGACACACCCTGCAAGCCTGCATCGAGCAGGCCACGCGCGTTACAGGCGTTGCCCCCCAGGAGGCTTACGCCGACCGTGGTTACAAAGGGCATGGCTGCAATACGGACACCTTCAAGGTGTGGATATCAGGCAGCAAACGCGGTGTGACCCAAGCAATTGAGCGCAAGCTCAAACGACGCAATGCGGTGGAACCGGTTATCGGCCACCTAAAATCGGATGGCAGGCTGGCACGTAACTTCCTCAAGGGTGTTGAGGGTGATGCGATGAATGCGCTGCTGTGTGGCGCTGGGCACAACTTGCGCAAGATCATCAGGAAGCTGCGGCTTTTTTACGCCTTCTTCGGATTCTCGGTGCGTGACTTGCTGTCGCTCATATTGCTGCCTGATGCGACCCATTCAAAACCAATGGTCCAGTTTCGATGAGCGATATACAAGACCCTCCGAGAAAATCTAAAACGGAGTTTCTCAGGGACGACTATTTAACGCCCCGTTCATTTCCAGGCCATTGCGAGCTTGCAGGGCAAGCTGCCCAGGGGGGCCCACAGCTGGAATCGTCTATACAAAGGGCTGGCAATTCAATCTCTTGAATATGCCATGGGCACGCCATATCCCAGTTTTTTCTTATACGTGGCCGGTTGTTCCAGCCGGGGACTCCGTTAGCCACCTTCGGGTGGCTTTTTTGTTTCCGCCGGAATTCAGTCAATCATCCAGCGACGCACTCCAGCGGGTATCCCAGTTCTTTTGCAAGTCCCGCCGATCACGCTTGGTCGGGCGGCCGTGTTCCATGGTCAGTGCGGGCTCGGGGCTGAGGCGTCGCCGTTCGGCGGCCTGGGCGCGTTGCTGGATGCTCTCGGGTGTTTCCGCATAGAGCTGCTGTGCCACAGGCGCGGGGCCACGGTGTTCGCTGATGCCCTGCACGACGACGGTGTGCGGTATCTTGGCCTGCCAGATGGTCAGCACATCACCCACGCGAATCTCTTTCGACTGCTTCATGGTCTGCTGCGCCAGTTGCACATGGCCGCGGTTGACGGCATCTGTGGCCAATGAGCGGGTCTTGAAAAAGCGTGCAGCCCACAGCCATTTGTCGATACGCGTGGAGTCCATCAGAGTGTGCCGTTGGTGGGTTGGAGTGGTAGCCAGACGCAGGTGTCCAGCCCTTCAATGGTTTCGCCATGCAGCCGATTGTTGAGCTGGATGGTACCGCCCAGCGCCAGCACAATTTCGCGGGCAATGGTCAGCCCCAGGCCCGTGCCTGACTTGGTATCACCGGTTGCAAAGGGCTGGAACAGGCGTTGGCGCATGGCCTCACTGATGCCGCTGCCCGCATCGCGGATCAGCAGATGGGCCTTGGTCCCTTGCGGCTGGATGCTGATCGACAGCCTTGCGCCCTTGGGCGAGTGGCGCACCGCGTTGTGCAGCAGGTTGCGCACCAGCTCGCGCAGCATCCAGTCGTGCGCGTGCACCGGGCAGGGCAGGGTGGTGATGTCAAAGTCCAGATCCTTCTCCGCAATCAGCGGCGACACATCCAGCGCCACGGCGCGCACCACCTCCGCCCAGTCGAGAACGGCAAAGTCCTGCAATTGGCGCACCTGCTCCACCTTGGCCAGGGACAGCATCTGGTTGGCCAGCACGGTGGCCCGGTCCACGGTTACCTGCATCTCTTGCAGGGCCTCCTGCGCCGGCACGTCACCGCGCAGTGCCGACTGCACCTGTACCTTGAGCACGGCCAGCGGCGTGCGTAACTGGTGGGCGGCGTCACGCACAAAACGTTTCTGGTGGTCCAGCACCTGCTGCAGGCGCTGCATGACCTGGTTGGTGGCGTCGGTCAGGGGCTGGACTTCGCGCGGGATGTCGCTGGCTTCAATCGGCGTCAGATCATCTTCCCGGCGCAGGCGCAGGCTTTCGCTGAGGCGGCGCACCGGGCGCGTCACGCGTTGCACCACCACCAGTACTACTGCCGTGATGACGGTGATGAGCAGCAGTTGGCGGATCAGGGTGTCCAGCAGGATTTGCCGCGCCAGCGCGTGGCGCAACTCCAGCGTTTCCGCCACTTGCACGGTGGCCATGGCGTGCTCGCCCCCATTGGCCAGCGGGTGCAGCAGCACGGCCACGCGCACCGAGTCACCACGGAAAGTGCCATCGTAAAAGTCGACCAGTGCCGCATAGGGGCCTTGGTTGGGCAGGGTACCCGTCCATTGGTGTAGATCCTGGGCACCGTCGATCCACTGGCCCTGGGCATCGGATATGCGGTAGGCCATGCGGCTGCGGTTGTCGGCCTCAAAGGCCTCCAGGGCCGAGTACGGAATGTGTGCGCGGATGGTGGGCCGCCCGCCCTGGTCTTCGATCTCCAGCAGGTCGCCAATGGCCTTGGCTGATGCCAGCAGCGTGCGGTCATAGGCCACGTTCACCGCTTGCAGGGCCTGGCGGTACAGGCTGTAGGTGTCCACCACCACAAACAGCGCAATCGGCACCAGAATACCCACCAGCAAATGGCGGCGCAGGGACAGCGCAGTCGGGTGAGCGGCGGGTGCGGGTGGCATGTCAGCTGTCGGCCTTGAGCAGGTAGCCCAGGCCGCGCAGGGTCATCAGTGTCACGCCGGTGTGGATCAGCTTCTTGCGCAGGCGGTAGACCACCACTTCGATGGCCTCGTATTGCACGTCCAATTCACCCGGGAAGACCACCTCGAACAGGCGCTCCTTGGCTACCGCATGGCCGGCCTTGCCCATGAGCGCGCCCATCAACGCGAGTTCGCGCGGGGTCAGGTCCAGCACCTGGTGCTGGTGGTAAATGGCGCCGTTCTCGCGGTCGTAACGCAGGGCGCCGACGGCGGGGTGGTCCTCTCCTTCGTCACGCGTTGATCCGGCGCGGCGTCGGTGCAGGGCGCGCACACGGGCCTCCAGCTCGTCCAGGTCAAAGGGTTTGGGCAGGTAGTCATCGGCACCGGCGTTCAGCCCCAGGACGCGGTCGCCCACCGTGCCGCGCGCGGTGAGGATGAGCACCGGGGTGTTCAGATTGGCCTTGCGCGCCTGCTGCAGCACCTCCAGCCCGTCCTTGCCGGGCAGGCTCAGGTCCAGCACCACCACGTCCGGTTGCAGGGCGCTCCAGACGCCCAAAGCCGTCGCACCATCACCGCACACATCAACCCGCATGGCCGCGCGCACCAGGCTGCGCTGCAGTGCGGTGCGCAGGGCCGGGTCGTCTTCAATCAGCAACAGGTGCATGGCGTTTGGTAACGGAATTCGGGGTTTTCCCTAGGGTTTTGGACAGCCGAATGACAGGCTGGCTTCGCATCATAGGTTTGTTTTCAACAACGAGAGGAGACTGCCATGCGTCGCGAACTGTTCCTGAAATCCATGTTGGCTTTGGCCACCACGGCCACCCTACCCCTGACAGCGCGGGCGGCCACCAATGTGAAGATGATGATCCCCGCCAACCCCGGCGGCGGCTGGGACACCACCGGGCGTGCACTGGGCAAGTCCTTGCTGGAAGCCAAGGCGGCCGACACTGTTACTTTTGAAAACAAGGGCGGCGCTGCCGGTGCCTTGGGGCTGGCGCAGTTCGTCAACGCCAGCAAGGGCGATCCGAACGCACTGATGGTGATGGGCGCTGTCATGCTGGGCGGCATCATCACCGGCAAGCCGCCGGTGTCCATCACCGCAGCCACCCCGATAGCCCGCCTGACCAGCGAATACAACGTGTTTGTGCTGCCAGCCAACTCGCCCTTCAAAACCCTTGCCGACGTGGTAGCACAGCTGAAGAAAGACCCCGGCAGTGTGAAGTGGGGTGGCGGCTCGCGTGGCGCCACAGAGCACATTGCTGCCGCCATGATTGCCCGTGCCGCCGGCGTGGACCCGGCGCGCATCAATTACGTGGCCTTCCGGGGCGGCGGTGAGGCCACCGCTGCCATCCTGGGCGGCAACGTGACCATTGGCGGCAGCGGCTACAGCGAGTTTGCCGAATACATCAAGGCCGGCAAGATGAAGGCCGTGGGTGTGACCTCGGCCACACGCCTCAAGGGCATTGACGTGCCCACGCTCAAGGAGCAGGGCCTGGATGTGGAGATTGGCAACTGGCGTGGTGTCTATGGCGCGCCTGGCATCACCGCCGAGCAGCGCAAGGCCCTGACGGATCTGGTGCTCAAGGCACTCAAGACCAAGGCCTGGGAAGAAGCGCTGGACAAGAACGCCTGGACACCGGCCGTGTTGTCGGGCGCCGCGTTCGAGAAGTTTGTCGACGATGACTTTGCCGCGCTACGCGCGACCATGGTCAAGTCCGGCATGATCTAAACGCCGCAGGAGACGCACCCATGCGAGCACACGGACCGGCGCAGCATTCGCCGTATTTGCAAGCCCTGGTGGGTGTCGGCGTGCTGCTGCTGGCGCTGCTGCTGGCGTTGGGCGCCTGGTTCATTCCGTCGAACGCTGGCTACGGCGGGGTGGGGCCCAACTTCCTGCCCTGGGTGGTGTCCATCGCCCTTGGGGGCTGCGGGTTTTTGCTGATTCGCAAGGCCCGGCACAGCGGCTACCTGCACATGGGGGACCACGACGGAGAGCACCCCTATTGGGCCGGCTTTGCCTGGATGTCGGCGGGCATGCTGCTCAATGCCGCCCTGATCACCCGCATTGGCTTTGTGTTCAGTTGCGCCCTGTGCTTTGTGCTGGCGGCGCGCGGGCTGCGCAACGCCCAGGCCACCGCCAAGCTGGGTGCTAAAAGCTGGCTGATTGACTGCGTGGTGGCGCTGCTGATTGCCGCACCGGTGTACTGGATGTTCACCAAATTCTTGGGCATCAACTTGCCCGGTCTGACCGAAAGCGGGTGGTTGTGATGGAGACGATGGACATTTGGGGCCAATTGCTGCAGGGCTTTGCCACGGCGGGCACGCCGGTGAACCTGCTGTGGGCGTTTGTGGGCTGCGCGCTGGGCACGGCGGTGGGCGTGTTGCCCGGCATCGGTCCGGCGACTGCCGTGGCCATGCTGCTGCCCATCACCACGCAGGTGGAGGCCACGGCGTCGATGATTTTCTTTGCCGGCATTTACTACGGAGCCATGTACGGGGGCTCCACCACTTCGATCCTGCTCAATACGCCGGGTGAAACCGCCACCATGGTGACAGCCATGGAGGGCAACAAGATGGCCAAGAGCGGCCGCGCCGGTGCGGCGCTGGCTACGGCGGCGATTGGTTCTTTTGTGGCGGGCTCGATTGCCACCGTGATCGTGACGCTGTTTGCCCCGGTGGTAGCCGAATTTGCCGTCAAGCTCGGGCCACCGGAATATTTCATGCTGATGCTACTGGCCTTCACCACCGTGAGTGCGGTGCTGGGCCAAAGCACGGTGCGCGGCTTGACCGCCTTGTTTGTGGGCCTGGCTGCCGGGCTGGTGGGCATGGACCAGATCACCGGCCAGGTGCGCTACACCGGCGGTGTGCCGGAGCTGATGGACGGCGTTGAAATCGTGCTGGTGGCGGTGGGGCTGTTTGCCGTGGCCGAGGCCATGCACGCGGTGCTGTTTGAAGGCAAGACCGTGGACAGCGAGAACCGCATGAGCCGGGTGACGATGACGGTGAGCGACTGGAAGCGCTCCATCCCGGCCTGGCTGCGCGGCACCGCCATTGGCGCGCCGTTTGGCTGCATCCCGGCCGGTGGCACCGAGATACCCACGTTCCTGAGTTACGCCACCGAGAAGAAGCTGGCCAGGGGCGAGCACCAGGCCGAATTTGGCACCAAAGGTGCGATTGAAGGGGTGGCCGGCCCCGAGGCGGCCAACAACGCCACGGTAACCACCGCGCTGATTCCGCTCTTGACCCTGGGTATCCCCACCTCCAACACCACGGCCATTTTGCTTGGCGCGTTCCAGAACTACGGCATCCAGCCCGGCCCGCAGCTCTTCACCACATCGGCCAGCCTGGTGTGGGCGCTGATTGCCTCGCTCTACATCGGCAACGTGATGTTGCTGGTGCTCAACTTGCCGATGGTGGGCCTGTGGGTGAAGCTGCTCAAGGTGCCCAAGCCCCAGCTGTACGCCGGCATCCTGATCTTTGCCACGGTGGGTGCCTACGGTATGCGCCAGAGCGCGTTTGATTTGTTCCTGCTGTATGGCATTGGTCTGGTGGGCCTGGTGATGCGGCGCTTCAACTTCCCCACCGCGCCGGTGCTGGTGGGCATGATCCTGGGACCGCTCGCAGAGGCGCAGTTGCGCAACGCAATTTCGATTGGCGAGGGCAGCGCCCTGATCTTCTTGCAGCGCCCCATGTCGCTGACGATCCTGATCGTGGTGCTGGCGGTGTTGCTGACGCCCCGCATCATCAAGCTGTTCTCGCGCAAGACGGTGGAGGCCATTGGCTGAATGGTTTTTTTGTAAAATCGGCCTCCAGCCCTCGTGGAATAAGCGTATGTAGCTATCAATTGAGGAGTGAAAGAGCAGTCCGCTGACACCAGTGAAATACACAATGCGATTGCCGAACACTTCGAAACTGGCACGCGTGAATCAGCGCGGATCACCGGCGTTCGATTTGATGATTTCTGATTGAGTAAAATAACTCAATCATGGAAAACTACCAGCGCGCAGCATCCCTCCAGCTTCAAGAGCGAATGGCTGAACCCGTCCGCCGCCTCATCGTTGTGGCCGGTCCCAGGCAAATCGGCAAAACAACTGCCGTTCATCAGGTGCTACGGGGCCGACCGCAAGCGTCCTATCAATTCCATGCGGTTGACGCCCCCACATCCGGCGGCAATGATCTGCCAACAGATTTCAGTACCCAGGCCGGGTCTGGTCTGGTGTTTCGCTCCGGCAGTGACACTACACGCGACGAAAAATGGTTTGTCGAACGCTGGCAAGCGGCACGGCTGGCCGCACGCGCCTGGCACAACCAGTTCATGGAAGCCCTGCTGGCAGGCAAGCCGCCCCAGGCCATGGCTCCAGACACAGCTCCCACCCCTTATGCGCTGGTCTTCGACGAGATACAGCACATCCCCAACTGGTCTGGCGTGGTCAAAGGCCTGTGGGACCAGGATCGTGCCCAAGGGCTTGCCATGCATGTTGTGGTACTGGGCTCCGCCCCGCTGCTGATGCAACGGGGCTTGAGTGAGAGCCTGATGGGCCGCTTTGAGCTGCTGGAAATGACGCACTGGTCGTACGGCGAAATGCGTGAATGTTTCGGATTCACACTGGACCAGTACATCTACTTCGGCGGCTACCCGGGACCCGCGCCACTGGTCATCCTGGGGCAAGAACTTCGCTGGCGCAACGAAGTCCTCCACAGCTTGATTGAGCCCAACCTGGTGAAAGACATCCTGGCACTCGCCCGCATTGAAAAACCAGCCGTCCTGCGCCAGCTCTTTGAATTGGGTTGCTCGTATTCGGGCCAGATCGTCGCGCTGACCAAACTGCTGGTGCAACTCAACGACGCGGGCAACACCACCACCTTGACGCACTACCTCAAGCTGCTGCGCGCAGCGGGGCTGCTGGCCGGGTTGGAGAAATACGCCGCCCAGGTGATCAGGCAACGCGCCGCCCCACCCAAGCTGAACGTGCTCAACACCGCCTTCGTGTCGGTGTACTGTGGTAAAACCTTCGCCCAAGCCCGGGCCGACCATGCGCTTTGGGGCCATCTGGTGGAAAGCAGCATAGGCGCGCACTTGCTCAACTCGGCAGCCAATGGAATGAACGTGGGCTACTGGCGAGAGAGCCCCTTTGAGGTGGACTTTGTCTTGCAGCACGGCGACCGTATTGCCGCACTCGAAGTGAAGTCTGCTGCGCACGACCAGAGCGCCCGAAAGGGCTTACGTGTTTTCGCGGAAAAGCATGCACGGCTGAACATCCGCACCGAGGTGCTCGGCGGAGACGATTTCGCCCTGGCCGACGCGCTCACCCAGTCCGCCAGCCATTGGTTGCCAGAGCCATGAGTGCGTGCTCCGTTGATCCGTTAACGCGAACCTGCACCGAGCTTCTGCCTGCCGAAGACAAACCGTCTAACCCAGGATCAAACCCGGTCATCACCGTTCGCGAGTTGGTGAACATTCCCGTGTTTGTGCTCCTGGGCGAACCGGGTATGGGCAAATCCGAGACCATGAAAGCCTTGGCCGCGTTGGCGCTGGGTGCGCAAGGCCTTCCGGTGACGGTCAACGACTTCATCGTTCTCACCCTGCCACAGCCAAATGCCGAACACCCTGTTTTCATCGACGCACTGGATGAAGCCCGCGCCAGCGGCGACACCACGGTGTGGAAAGAACTGCGCCGCAGCATTGCCCAAAGCCAGCTGAAGCGGTTCGGCGTGGCCTGCCGCGCCGCCGACTGGTACGCCACGGACGCGCAAGACCTGGGCACGGTGTCTCAAGGACAGCGCGTTCGGGTTTTCGCGCTGAATCCGCTCACGCCCGAGCAACGCCACGCTGTTCTGGAACATGAAGGTATCAAGGACGTGAGTGCCTTCGAGCAGCAGGCGCAGGCATTGGGATTCGGCGACATGCTCGGCAACCCGCAGTCGCTTATCTTGCTGGCAGCGGCCATCAAGACTAACCAGAACCAGTGGCCACAGACCCGCAGCGAGGCGTATGAACTGGCTTGCCAGGAGCTGTTGCGAGAGCCCAACCAACGCCACGCCCGAGCGCAACAATCCGCAGCTCTGCTGAGTGACGAAAGCCTGCTCGATGCCGCAGGCTGGTTGTGCACACTCATGCTCCTGAGCAACCAGAACGAAGTGACCGATGAAGCGCCGGGCATGGATCATCTCGCGGGCGTTCGACTGTCCGAGTTGCTGGATGCCATGCCTGCCAACAGTTTCCCCAAAGATGCCGTCCAGCAGGTGTTGCGGCGCCGGTTGTTTACCAAGCCTAGGGGTTACACCGCAACCCACCGCACCGTGGCCGAGTACCTGGCCGCACGTCACATCGCTGGACGGATCGCACACGGCGGACTGTTGGTTAGCCGGGTCTCTGCGTTGATGCTGGCATCGTCCCAACACCTGGTGAGCAACTTGCGCGGTCTCGCGGGCTGGTTGGCAGCACTGAGCGAGCCGATGCGCACCACAATCTTTGAAGCCGACCCGGCTGCAGTGCTGGACTATGGCGATTTGTATTTGCTCTCAACCAGCGCCAAGCAGAGCTTGATCGAGCGACTGGCCATGAACCCCAGAGCCAGGAGCGAGGGCAATCTGTGGCAAAAAGCCCCCGCTCTAGTGCCCTTGGTAGAGCCCGAGATGCAAGGCTTTGTGACAGCGTGGCTGGAGTCCTTCAGAAAGACCGAGCACCCAACCAGCCAACAGAGCTTGGTAGCCGATGTATTGCTGGGTGCAGTGAGCAACTTGCCCGCAGACACCCGCTGGGAACCGATCCTGCTTCAACTGGTTCGGGATGAAAGCTTGAGCGAAGGCGACCGCAGCATGGCGCTCCATGCACTCTACACACACAGGTCGCAACCCTCGGTGCTGACGGCACTGCTGGACGACATTCACGACGGGAAGTTGAGCGAGCCTAGAGGTCGCTTGACCGACAGCTTGCTGCGACACCTCTACCCGGAACACATTCGGCCCTCACAAGTGCTTGGTTTTCTCAAGTCAACCCATATTGCGGGCCGGCAACCCAGTTTTCCTATGTTTTGGGGTTACTACATCCCCAAACAAACACCGCTGAATCTGTTGCCAGAGTTAATGGAGGCCCTGGGGCGCGCTGTGGATGCCGGAACCTTCTCTCAAGACATCTTTGCGATGGCAAGCCATCACATCGAGGGATTGGAAACCTTGGCCGTCACCGCCATACTGACCTTTGGTGCCGATACTGAAGTAGCCAAACTTTCGAGTTGGCTCTTGATGTGTTTCGACAACGACACTAAGACGGCACCATTCCGCCATCTGAACGCGGCAAATACCCAACGGTTAAACGACTGGTATCGCGCGCATCCGAACCTGATCAAACAGGTGATGGCACACCAGGTTCGTGAAGGCGCGAGCAGTTGGACGGCTCAGCACCATTTTTCATTGGACACCCTACCAAGGGGCATGGGTGCATTCTGGCTGGAGCAAGCCAAGGCTTTAGTAGCCATTGATGAACCGGTGAAAGCGCAGGACTGCCTGACCACCGCTTTCTGGTGGATTGACCAAAAAGACAGTGGCATTGCGCTTGAAGACTTGGAAAACGCGGCAAGGCAAAGCCCTGTTCTTAGCGCGGCGCTTGAACCCCTGCTGTCTTCATCTTTAAGCGACGACAACTGGCGGCGTAAACACTGGCTTCAGGACAAAGAATACCGCGATGTAGTAGCTGCTCGGCACGAAGTGAACGAAAGGAACCGCCGCTATTTACTGGATCATATGGACGATGTACGCGACGGCAAGTTGCTCGGTTACCTTAGTGAAGCTGCATGGGCAGATATGAAGGACTCGGGCTACGGAGGGGGGCCTGATGGATACCTGTTCGACCAGTGGCGCGAGCAACACCCCGAGCTGGATGCCGCCACCCGTCAGGGCTACCAGGCGATCCTCACCCAACTGACATCCGCTCAAGCTGCCAGCGCAATTGAGAACCACAAGACGGGCCATATCTTGAACATTGAGTTGCCATGCCTGATCGCCGCCCAACAGCTGTTCACAGAAACCCCGCAGCAACTGTTTGACTTGGGGGGGGAACGACTCAAAGCGCTTTTAGCTCTTCACCTACTGCACCACAGCTCCAATCAAGAATGGTTCTTGGCCGTGGCCGAACGCCAGCCGGATTGGGTTGATGCGGTGTGGTGGTCGCTGTGCGAAAGCAACTTGCGATCCAAGAAGGACATTCGCATCCCACATATTGGCTTATTGCGGAACGAGGCTGCCCTACGACCCATGGCGCTGCGCCTGCTGCCTCGCATCCTTTTGAAGTGGTCCGGCAAAATCAGCGAATCGAACTTCCCAGAATTTGTGCAGGTATTGGATGCTGTACTGAAGCACTGCGCGCCCGATGAAGTCAGCCGCTTGATCACTGAGCGGTTGAGACGCAAATCGCTGGGTTCTCTGCAAACGGGTTACCTGCTCATGGCGGGCCTGTGGGTGGATCACCCGACCTTCGCCCCTCTGCTGCAGAGTTTGCTGAACAAGAGACAGATTGAACAAACCGAGCTGTTGGGTTTCATTGCCCACCTGCGCCGCTACGGTGGCAACCCGGAGCCATTGCCAGGATGGGATGCCGCCACGCTCGGGCTGTTGTTCCGGATTTTTGCTCCGTTGTGCCCTGCCGAGCGACCAGAAGGCGTGAACTGGATTGGCGAGAAGGACGAAGGTCGCGCGTTCCTCTATCAACTGCTGGATGCCTTGCGACACGACACCAGCGAAGCCGCTCAGCAAGAACTTCAACAACTGTTGACCGAGCCCGCCTTGAACCATTGGATGAACCAGCTCGAAGAGACGCTGTCGCGACAAGCCCAGGCCAGAGCTGAAAAGGACTTTTCATTGCCAACACCCCGGCAGGTGGCGCTGACGTTGCAAAACAAAACACCGGCCAATCCGGCTGACTTGATGGCGGTTGCGCTACATTGGCTAAACGAAATGCAGAATGCTCTTCGCAATAGCCCTACCAACCTGATCAACAGCTTCTGGCAAGTAGATACCAAACGGAAACGTCCAATTCCACCTCACAAGATGGAAGAAGAGTGCAGAGATGTCATTGCCGGGTGGCTCGAACCACGGCTTCAACCCATGCAAATTTCGGTTCAAGTCGAGAATCAACATGGCGCACTCAAACGGTCTGATTTTGCGCTGTTGACACAAGTCCCCGGACAACCCGCAATGCTGCTCCCCATCGAAGTCAAGGGTGACTGGAACCAGGATTTGTGGACTGCCGCAACGGAACAACTCGCAAGGCAATATGCCAGCGAGCGCCGTTGCCATGGCCAAGGTATCTATCTGGTTCTGTGGTTCGGCAGCAACCGCGGGAAGGAGACCAAGCTAAAGCAACGCGACAACGACCACACACACACGCCGGGCGACCTGCAAGCCCGCATGCAACTGGACGCCAATCAAAAAACCAGCGGTCAGAACATCCAGGTATTTGTACTCGACGTATCAATTCCAGTTTGATTTTGCGCCGAGCCCGGCGGGGCAGCCGGGCACTGAGCTACATGGAATTGGCGGAAAAGCAGGCGCCTGCCGATGATTGCCCACAAGGTTTCGTCTCGGTCAATTTTTGGCATCGATACATCGATACGCTCACGTAGAGCGCCTGCCTGGTCGAAGGTGTTGGCGATACCATCCCACACCCTGTTGAGGCATTGTGAAGACACCACCTCCTATCAGTGCGACGGCCTGGCCTACTGGGAGTGCCCCTTGGTGTTGTCCTGTTTGGTCCAGCTGTTCTCGCGCAAGCCGGTGGAGGCCATTGGCTGAATGATTTTTTGTGAAATCGGCCTCCAGCCCTCGTGGAATGTGCGTATGTAGCTGTTGTTTTGATAGCTATTTCCTGCTGCCAAGGCGCTGCAAGACGCAGACAGCCCGCGCGGTAACATTCGCCCATGGAAAACATGGACAGCCTGCCGCGCGACGCCCAGAGCATTCTGGAGCTGGCGGCGCGCTCCATGTTCGATCTGTTCGCCAACGCCAGCGAGGGCATGATGCTGGTGGACCGCGCAGCCCGCGTGGTCTGGATCAACGACCAGTACAAGCGTTTCCTGCCGGCCCTGGGCTTCCCCCGCGAGGAAGACTTTGTGGGCCACCCGGTTTCCGAGGTGGTGCAGAACACGCAGATGCACCAGGTGCTGGAGAGTGGCAAACCCATCCTGATCGACCTGCTGACCAACAAGGCCGGCACCTTTGTGGTGAGCCGCATCCCGCTGCGCGATGCCGCGGGGCAGGTGATTGGCGCTTTAGGCATTGTGCTGTTTGACCATCCCGAGACCACGTTGCAGCCGCTGATCGAAAAGTTCTCGCTGTTGCAACGCGACCTGGACGACGCCCGGCGCGAGCTGGCCACGCAGCGCCTGCGCCAGCCGGGGCAGCGCCAGTCCAAGTACACGTTTGCCAGCTTCATCGGCCTGAGTGCGGCGGCGGTCGAGGTCAAGCGCCAGGCGCGCCGCGCGGCGCAGTCCTCCAGCCCGGTGCTGCTGCTGGGTGAGACCGGCACTGGCAAGGAGTTGCTGGCCCACGCCATCCATGCCGCGTCCAACCGGGCGGCGGGGCCCTTCATCAGCGTCAACATTGCCGCCGTGCCCGATACGCTGCTGGAGGCCGAGTTCTTCGGCTTTGCGCCCGGCGCCTTCACCGGCGCGGACCGCAAGGGGCGAGATGGCAAGTTTCGACTGGCCCATGGCGGAACGCTGTTTCTGGACGAGATTGGCGACATGCCGCTGGGGCTGCAATCCAAGCTATTGCGCGCCCTGCAAGAGGGCGAGATCGAGCCCTTGGGCTCTAACAAGCTGATTCCCATCGACGTGCGGGTTCTCGCCGCCACCTCGCGCGACCTGCTGCG
Organism: Burkholderiales bacterium; assembly: GCA_038327925.1. Taxonomy (GTDB): domain Bacteria; phylum Pseudomonadota; class Gammaproteobacteria; order Burkholderiales; family Burkholderiaceae_C; genus Allorhodoferax. The sequence goes on from JBBQLM010000010.1 coordinate 93,436, forward strand.
CCTGGTGCGCGAGGGCGGCTTTCGCGAAGACCTGTTTTACCGCCTGAACGTGCTGCCGATCCGTGTGCCACCGCTGCGCGAACGGCGCGCCGACATTGCCGCGCTGCTGGAGGCGTTGGGCGAGGACGTGGTCATGCGCAGTGGCATGCCGCCGCCCGAGTTGTCTGCCCAGGCCCTGGCCCTGATGCAGGCGCAGCCCTGGCGCGGCAATATCCGCGAACTGCGCAATGTGCTGGAGCAGGCCGCCATGCGCAGCGATTCCACCCGCATCGAGGTGGAGCAGCTGGAGGAAGTGCTGCGGGAATCCGGCGTGCAATGGATAGAGCCAGCCCTGGCCGGCGTGGTGGCGGATGCGTCGCCCAAGCCCATCGGTGGCGACCCGGCTGCCGATGCGGACACCTTGCTACGGCCGCTATCCGAACAGGTGGCCGCCCTGGAGCGCCGCGCCATCGAAGCCGCCCTGGCAGCCCACCAGGGCAACAAGGTGGCCGCGGCGAAAATGCTTGGCATCTCCCGGGCGACCCTGTATGCGCGCCTGGAAAGTGTCTGATTATTAGGCAATATGTCTGAATATCAGACATGCCGATCTGTCTGATATTCAGACATTCTGGTGACTGGAGTGTGGTGCTAGTTGAAAATATCCAATGAAATCAATGCACTTCCGTGTGGCACGCTTTGTGCACCCTTTTCGGGATTCCATTACCACAACAGGAGACATGCATGCACCAACGCCGATGGATTTTCAAGGCCTCATTGATTGCAACCGGACTGTACGCCGCGCTGGCCGCGACCGCCGCCCTGGCGGATTCCAAGGAAATCAAGATCGCCCATATCTACAGCAAGACCGGCCCCCTGGAAGCCTATGGCAAGCAGACGGCGGTCGGTTTCATGATGGGTCTGGACTACGCAACCCAAGGCACCATGAAGGTGGCGGGCAAGAAAATTGTGGTGATCGAGAAGGACGACCAGGGCAAGCCCGACCAGGGTAAATCGCTGCTGGCCGCCGCTTACGGTGATGACAAGGTGGACCTGGCCGTTGGCCCCACCGCATCGCCCGTGGCATTGGCCATGCTGCCCGTGGCTGAAGAGTACAAGAAGATTCTGCTGGTCGAGCCCGCCGTGGCCGACAGCATCACCGGTGACAAGTGGAACAAGTACATCTTCCGCACCGGCCGCAACAGCTCGCAGGATGCCATTTCCAACGCCGTTGCATTGGACAAGGCGGGTGTGACCATTGCCACCATGGCGCAGGATTCGGCCTTCGGCCGCGATGGCGTCAAGGCTTTCAAGGAAGCCATCAAGAAGGCCAAGCTGGTGCATGAAGAGTACCTGCCCCCAGCCACCACTGACTTCACCGCCGGCGGCCAGCGCCTGATCGACAAGCTCAAGGACCTGCCGGGTCGCAAGGTGATCTTCATCATCTGGGCCGGTGGCAATCCGTTCAAGATCGCCGACATGGATCTGAAGCGCCATGGCATTGAAATCGCCACCGGCGGCAACATCCTGCCCGCCATGACGGCCTACAAGCAGTTCCCCGGCATGGAGGGTGCTGCGTACTACTACTTCGGCATGCCCCGCAACCCGATCAACGACGCCATGGTGTCGCGCCATTACTCCCAGTTCAAGTCGCCTCCTGACTTCTTCACCGCAGGTGGCTTCTCGGCTGCGATGGCGGTTGTGACGGCACTGAACGCCAGCAACGGCGACACCTCGGCCAACACGCTGATCAAGACCATGGAAGGCATGAGCTTCAACACCCCCAAGGGCAAGATGACCTTCCGCAAGGAAGACCATCAGGCCATGCAGAGCATGTACCACTTCAAGATCAAGGTGGACCCGGCCTTTGCCTGGGGTGTGCCGGAGTTGGTGCGTGAGATCCGTCCCGAAGAGATGGATGTCCCGATCCGCAACAAGCGCTAGTTGATTGGGTGCTCGGCTACTGCGCGCGCCGATGGCGGCGTTGCGCAGTGCTCGGAATCCTCACGTACCGGAGTACGTTCCGGTTCCTCCGCGCTGGGCGCCTTGCCATCGACCCGCTCGCTACGCCGCTCCCCCAATCAAGGGAGGCCAAAGACCATGTTAGAAACCAAACAACTCACGATCCGCTTCGGTGGCCACGTGGCGGTGAATGCTGTCACCTGCGCGTTCCAGCCGGGCACCCTGACGGCCATTGTTGGCCCCAACGGTGCCGGCAAGACCACCTATTTCAACCTGATCTCGGGCCAGCTCAAGGCCAGTGCCGGCGAGGTTTTCCTGGGCGGCAACAACCTGACGGGGTTGAGTCCTTCGGCGCGCACCCGGGCCGGGCTGGGGCGGGCGTTTCAGTTGACGAATCTGTTTCCGCATTTGTCGGTTCTGGAGAACGTGCGTCTGGCCGTGCAGGCGGCGCAGCAGGGCCCGCACCTGCGCGGCCTGAACCTGTGGAGCATCTGGAGTGATCACCGTCCCCTGACCCAGCATGCGCTCGGAATTCTGGAAACGGTTGCCATGCTGGACAAGCAGGCCCTGCCCGTGGCCAGCCTGCCGCACGGCGACCAGCGCAAGCTGGAAGTGGCCCTGCTGATGGCGCTGGACCCCGCGGTCTACATGTTTGACGAGCCCACCGCCGGCATGAGTGCGGACGAGGCACCGGTCATTCTCAACCTGATCCGCGCGCTGAAGAAAGACAAGAGCAAGACCATTCTGTTGGTGGAGCACAAGATGGACGTGGTGCGCGAACTGGCTGACCGCATCATCGTGCTGCACAACGGTACCCTGGTGGCCGACGGCGATCCGGCCGAAGTGATCGCATCACCGGTGGTGCAGGAGGCCTACCTGGGGGTGGCCCCTGCAGCCGCACTGGCAGAGGAGGGCGTATGAACCAGTCTGTTCACCCAGACCCGCTGCTCACGCTATCCGGCGTGCACACGCACATTGGCGCGTACCACATCCTGCACGGCGTGGACCTGTCCGTGCCGCGTGGCCAGCTCACCATGCTGCTGGGTCGCAACGGCGCCGGCAAGACCACCACGCTGCGCACCATCATGGGCCTGTGGCATGCCTCGCAGGGCAAGGTGGTGTTTGATGGCCAGGACATCACTGCCGCCGAAACCCCCAGCATTGCCAACCTGGACATTGCCTACGTGCCCGAAAACATGGGCATCTTTGCCGACCTGACGGTCAAGGAAAACATGCTGCTCGCTGCGCGTTCGGCCCGGCACGCCCAGCAAATGGATGCCAAGCGGCTGGAGTGGATCTTCTCGCTGTTTCCCGCCGTGGAGAAGTTCTGGAACCACCCCGCGGGCAAGCTCTCCGGTGGTCAAAAACAGATGCTGGCCGTGGCCCGCGCCATTGTGGAGCCGCGCAAGCTGCTGATCGTGGATGAGCCCAGCAAGGGTCTGGCGCCGGCCATCATCAACAACATGATCAACGCGTTTGCGCAGCTCAAGCAGACCGGCACCACCATCCTGCTGGTGGAGCAGAACATCAGCTTTGCCAAGCGCCTGGGCGATTTTGTTGCCGTGATGGACAACGGCAAGGTCGTCCACGCCGGCTCCATGCAGGAACTCGCGGACAACGAAGACATGCAACATGCCTTGCTGGGGCTGGCGATATGAATAAACTCAATTTCGACTGGAAACCTCTGGTGCTGGTGCCGCTCTTGGCGGTGCTGGTGATGCCTTTCATCGGCTCCCCATCGACCTGGCTCACTCTGACTGTGGCCGGCCTGGCCATGGGCATGATCATCTTCATCATTGCCTCGGGCCTGACCCTGGTGTTTGGCCTGATGGACGTGCTGAACTTTGGCCACGGCGTGTTCATTGCGCTGGGCGCCTTCATGGCCACCACGGTCATGGGCGCGATGGGCGACTGGACCAACTCCACTGAACTGTGGCGCAACTTGGTGGCGGTGTTCCCGGCCATGCTGGTGGCCATGGTCGTTGCCGGTGCCGTGGGCCTGGCGTTCGAGCGCTTCATCGTGCGTCCCGTCTACGGCCAGCACCTGAAGCAGATCCTGATCACCATGGGCGGCATGATCATTGGCGAAGAACTCATCAAGGTCATCTGGGGTCCGGCGCAGATTCCGCTGCCATTGCCCGAAGGCATGCGCGGCTCGGTGCTGCTGGGCGATGCGGCCATCGAGAAATACCGGCTGATGGCGGTGGTGGTCGGACTGGCGGTGTTTGCCACACTGGCCTGGGTACTGGGACGCACCAAGATCGGCCTGCTGATCCGCGCCGGCGTGCAGGACCGCGAGATGGTGGAATCCCTGGGCTACCGCATCAAGCGCCTGTTCGTTGGCGTGTTTGTCGTGGGCAGCGGCCTGGCCGGCCTGGGTGGTGTGATGTGGGGCCTGTACCAGCAGACGGTGACGCCGCAAATGGGCGCGCAGGTCAATGTGCTGATCTTCATCGTCATCATCATCGGCGGCCTGGGCTCCACCGGCGGCGCGCTGATTGGAGCCCTGCTGGTGGGTCTGATGGCCAACTACACCGGCTTCCTGCTTCCGAAGGTGGCGCTGTTTTCCAACATCGCACTCATGGTCGCGGTGCTGCTCTGGCGTCCCCAGGGTGTCTACCCCGTGGCGAACAGATGAACACCCCCCGGCTTGCCCACTGCGTGTGGCCGCTTTCCCCCTTGCAGGGGGCAACACCAGCAGCCCGGCCAAGCCGGTTCTGCGGTGTTCCTGATTGAAGACACGCTTTATTCGAGGTTTTTTTGTATGTTGCATCGCATTCTTTCCAACGACATGCCCCGCAGCCGCTGGCTGGCCGCACTGCTGGTGCTGCTGGTCCTGGCCTTGGCATTCACCCCGTTCATCTTCCCAGGCGTCAAGGCGCTCAACGTGGCCGCCAAGGTGCTGGTTTTCATCGTGCTGGTGGCCAGTTTCGATTTGCTGCTGGGTTACACCGGCATCGTCAGCTTTGCCCACACCATGTTCTTTGGCATCGGCGCCTATGGCATTGCCGTGGCCACCACGCGCATGGGGCCAACCTGGGAGGCGCTGGCCGTGGGCTTAAGTGGCAGTCTGTTGCTGTCGTTTGCGCTGGCGCTGGTAGTGGGGCTGTTCTCGCTGCGGGTGCGGGCCATCTTCTTTGCCATGATCACGCTGGCCGTGGCCTCGGCGTTCCTGACGCTGGCCTCGCAGCTGCACGAGATCACGGGTGGCGAGGACGGCCTTTCGTTCAAGGTGCCGGAGATCCTGTCGCCCAGCCATGAGTTCAGTGAAGAGCCCTTTCTCGGCGTCTCGCTCGACGGCCGCCTGCTGTGCTACTACCTGCTGTTTGTGACGGCAGTGGTGCTGTTCCTGGCCTTGCTGCGCATCGTCAACTCCCCATTCGGCCGGGTGCTGCAGGCCATTCGCGAGAACGAGTTCCGCGCCGAGGCGATTGGCTACCGCGTGGTGGTCTACCGCACCACCTCGGCCATCTTGTCGGCGCTGTTTGCCTGCCTGGCCGGTGCCATGCTGGCGCTCTGGCTGCGCTACAACGGGCCGGATACCTCGCTGTCGTTCGAAATCATGATGGACGTGCTGCTGATCGTCGTCATTGGCGGCATGGGCACCATGTATGGCGCCATCGTGGGTGCGGCGCTGTTCCTGTTTGCGCAGAGCTATCTGCAGGATTTGCTGCGTGTGGGCAGCGAGGCCGCCAGCGCCTTGCCGTGGCTCTCGGCGCTGCTGTCGCCTGACCGCTGGCTGTTGTGGCTGGGCGTGCTGTTCGTCTTGTCGGTGTATTACTTTCCAACTGGAGTGGTGGGGCGCTTGCGCACCGCCACCATGGCTCAACGAGGTGGCGTATGAGTATGCGATCCCATTACCTGACCTGCGCGGGTCGCGAAATCCACTACACCGAATGGGGCGCGTCCGAAGCGCCCGTTGTGATCGCCTGGCATGGCCTGGCGCGCACCGGGCGCGACATGGATGAACTGGCCGAGCACCTGAGCGGCCGCTACCGGGTCATCTGTCCCGACACCATCGGCCGGGGCCTGAGCCAATGGAGCAGCCGCCCGGCACATGAATACTGCTTGGCGTTCTATGCCCGCATTGCGGCCGACCTGTTTGACCAGTTGGGCATCCAGCAGGCCCATTGGGTGGGCACCTCCATGGGCGGGGCGATCGGCACGGTATGCGCGTCGGGCCTGTTTGAGCCGTCCATGCCGGGGCGCATCCTGAGCCTGACCTTGAACGACAACGCACCGGCCCTGGCGGCGTCGGCGATTGCCCGTATCCGCGAGTACGCTGGCAACCCACCGGCCTTTGCCACCGTGCTGGAGCTGGAGGCCTTCTTTCGCACCGTCTACAAACCCTATGGCTGGTTGAGCGATGCCCAGTGGCTCCGCCTGACCGAAACCTCCACCCGGCGCCTGCCCGATGGTCGCGTCACTCCACACTACGACCCGGCCATGGTGCAGCAGTTTGTCTACCACCCCGACGATTACCTGATCTGGGAGCACTACGACGCGCTGCAGATTCCGGTGCTGGCCCTGCACGGCGTGGAGTCCGACCTGGTGCTGAATGAGACTATTGAGGCCATGCGCCACCGCGGCCCCGGCGCGGCCGGTCGCCTGCAGGTGGTGGAGGTGGCGGGCTGTGGTCATGCCCCGGCCCTGAACGTGCCGGAGCAACTGGATTGCGTAACCGCCTTTATTGACCGCGCTGCCAGCCTTTAAGCGCGTTGCAGATAGCCCTGGTACTGGGCATCCGGCACCAGCGAACCGCCGGTGGTCCACACCACATGGTTGGCGCCGGGGCAGGCCAGGGCGCTGCTTTGCAGAAATCCCGGGCCGCTGAAGCCGGCTGCGGCCGAGGGCTCTATGCGCAGGCCTTGCGTCTCCTGCACCAGTGCCAAGTGCGTGAACAGCGTGTCGTCTTCCACTGTGAAAACGCCATCCAGCAGTGGCCGCATAACCTGTGCCGCCAGCAGCGAGGCGCGAGGCACGGCCAGGCCGTCGGCCTCGGTGCGGTTGGTCAGGCCGTAGTCATACACCGAGCGGTGGCTGCCTTCGGGTGACAGCAGGTGTGCCAGAAAGCAGGGCGACTGCACCGGCTCGGCAAAGAAGCAGTGCACATGCTCGCCCAACACTTCATGCAGGCCCCAGGCAATGCCTGAAGGAGCACCGCCCACACCGCAGGGCAGGTAGACCAGCAGCGGGTGCTCGGCATCCACCACCACGCCCTGGGCCTGCAACTGCTCGCGCAGGTGCAGCGCGGCGGCGCTGTAGCCCAGGAACAGCGACAGGGATCGCTCGTCATCAACGAAATGGCACAGTGGGTCGCCCAGTGTCTGTTGGCGTCCATTGGCAACAGCCAGCTCGTAGTCGCCACTGTGCTCCACCACCTGCACGCCACGCTGGCGCAGGCGCTCCTTCTTCCATTCCTTGGCATCGGTGGACATGTGCACTACGGCGCGAAAGCCCAGCGCGGCCGCCATCACGCCAATGGCGAGTCCCAGATTGCCAGTGGAGCCCACGGCCACCTGGTGCAGGGCGAACAGGGCGCGGGCAGCGGGTTGGGCCAGCACGCGGTAGTCGGCGTCCGGTGTGATCAGTCCGTTTTGCAGGGCCAGTCGCTCGGCGTGCTCCAGCACCTCGTGGAAGCCGCCGCGCGCCTTGATGGACCCCGCCACCGGCAGGCTCTGGTCGGCCTTGACCCACAGGCGCCCCGTGTCCGGCGCCAGACCCAGCGCCTGTTGCATGGCGGGGACTGGCATCAGTTCGGATTCGATGCGCCCACCGCTGGCGGCCAGTTCGGGAAACAGCTCGGTCAGCAGCGGCGCAAAGCGTGTGAAACGGTCCTGCGCCGCCTGCATGTCGGCCAGGCGCAGCGCCGTGTCACCCGCCCTGCTGGTGCCGGCGGGCATGGGGGTGCGCTGCGGGTTGAGCCAGAGTTGCGGGGTGGCTGCGCGCAACCGCGCCAGAGTGTCTGCTTGGGTCATGGGTGAATCGATTTTGGGTGAAATAGCATTCCAGCCCTCGTGGAATATGCGTTTCAAGCTATCAATTATGTAGCATATTTCACCAATGCGGTAATTGCAGGCACCGAACGGATGGCTGCCCTGGCAGGTCCGTTGTCAGTGGCTGGCCCGCAGGGCCAGCGCCACGTTGGTGCCGCCAAAGGCGAACGAGTTGGACAGCATGGTCCGCACCGACGCTTGCTTGCGTGCCGTATGGGGCACGTAGTCCAGGTCGCACTCCGGGTCCGGCTCGTGCAGGTGCATGGTCGGCAGGACGGTGTGGTGCTGCATGGCCAGCAGGGAAAGCACGCATTCCAGCGCGCCCGCGGCACCCAGAAGATGGCCGTGAATGGCCTTGGTCGCGCTGACCGCCAGATGCGGTGCGAACTGGCCGAACACCTGTTTGATGGCAGCGGTTTCGGCCACGTCATTGGCATGGGTTCCGGTGCCGTGGGCGTTGATCGCATCCACCTCGGATGCGTCCAGCGCCGCCGAGCGCAGAGCCGCGCGCATGGTGGCGGCCTGGCCTTCTGCGCTGGGGCGCACGATGTTGGCGGGATCGGTGGTCAAACCGTAGCCGAGGATTTCTCCATAGATCGTGGCACCCCGCGCCACGGCGCTGTCCCAGGCTTCCAGCACCACGATGGCAGCGCCTTCTCCCAGCACCATGCCGCTGCGATTTTTGGAAAAGGGTTTGCAGGACGTGGCCGGGTCCACTCCATCGATGCTGGCCACGGTGTGCAGCGCCTCCCATGCCTTCAGCGAGCCAAAGGACAAAGGCGCTTCCGCGCCACCGGCAATCGCCATGTCAATGCCACCACAGCCTATGCGCATCCAGGCCTCGCCGATGGCCACTGCGGACGAGGAGCAGGCGGTGGAATACGTGATGTTGGGCCCGGTAATGCCGTGCTCGATGCCAATCCAGGCCGCCGGCGCGTTGTGCATGCCCATCAGCACGGTGAAGGGCTTGATGCGGTCGGAGTTGTCGCCATACAGGGTCTTGTACCCGTCGTCGTTGGAGTGGGAGCCGCCCATGCCCGTGCCGATGAACACGCCGATGCGTGACGGGTCGGCCTGGCGCAGGTCGCCGCCGGCGTCGGCAATGGCCTGGTTCGCTGCGAACAGCGCCATCTGGCTGACGCGGTCCAGCATGCGCAGCTTGGGGGGCTCGAAGTGGTCGGCGCCGTCGAATGGCGCGGTGGCGGCGATGGCCGCGTTTAACCGGCTGGCGTAAGCGGCTGCGATGGGACGCACCCCGGAGTGGCCGGCCTGCGCGTTGCGGTAGACCTCCGCCGCACTGTTGCCGATGGGCGAGACCACGCCAATGCCGGTCACGGCAACGCGTCTCATGCGCTGGCGCCTGCCACCGCCACAGGCGTTTGGGCCTGTTCGCTGACCAGCCGGTCGATAAACACCACGACATCGCCCAAGGCCGCCAGATTCACCTGCTCGGGTGGCAAAACAATCTTGAATTCATCTTCGATGTTGAACAGCAGTTCCGCAGTGCCCAGCGAGTCGATGCCCAGCTCCTCCAGCAGCGCATCCGGCGTCAATGCTGCAGGATCAAGTTTGTAGTCTTTGATCAGGATGGCTTGCAGCCGTTCGAGCGTGTTTGTCATGGTGTGGCTCCGGTGGGTGCAAAGGTGTTGGCGGATAGGGACAGGGAGTAGGGGCCGGCCTTTTCGGCCCAGTAGGCGCCCAGGCTCAGGAGACCGGGCCAGGCCTGCGCAGCGGCCATGAGCGCGGAGGCTGAGACCGGGTGCATCGCCACCGTCGCAAACAGCGATGCGATGCGAAACCGGGATCGTGACATCTGGCGCCAGTCGGCGTCGTATTGCCGGGCAACGCGTGACTGCCATTGCGCAGGCGCGGCACCGCTGTTTGTGCCGGCACTGACTAGGCGGTCGCACAGCAGCCAGGCGGATTGCAGGGCCAGGCTCATGCCCTCGCCGATGATGGGATGCGCCTCGCCTGCGGCATTGCCGACGCGAAAGACCGTGTCGTCGGGGCGAATGCGCACGCAAGGGTCCAGCGGCCCGGCGGCCAGCCAGGGTTCGTCACGGGTGGCGTGTTCCAGTGCGGTGCGCACCCCTTGGCATTCGGCCCGGAGCATGGATTCAACCGCCTCACCGGCAGAGCGTCCGGGGTGCAGGCGTCGCAGGGCTTCCAGCCGGTCGCGGCGTATGCAGCAGGCCAGGGTGGTCAGGCCCTGGTCGGCCATCACCATGCCGCCGTAACCGCCCGCAAACAACAGCACTGGCAAAACACCCGGCTGCAGCGTGGCGTCGCGGAAGTTCGCCTTGAACGCCAGCAGGTCCGAAGCCTTGGGCAGGCGCCGTGCTGGACTGCCGTGCAGGGTTTCCCAGGATCCATGGGCGTCAATGACCACGGGCGCATGCAAGGCGGCGATTTTTTTGGAATCCACCGCGCGGATGTCGCATTGCCACTGGCCGACCCGTCCGTGGATGCCCTGGACGGCGTGCGGCTGGAACACCGTGGCCCCGCTGGCCGCAGCCTGTGCCAGCAACAGCGTGTCCAGCGTTTCACGGCCGAGCGCAACGCCCCAGCGGTGCCGGGCATGGCTGGCCACTGGCAACTCAGACAACACACTCAAATCCCCCCGCAGGAGGCCAACTTGCCGCAGGGCAGGCCCAGCCGCGTTCGCCACCGCGTCACCCACGCCCAGGGTGTCCAGCAGCGGGAGGTTGCCCGCGCTGATGCACTCTCCGCAGACCTTTCTGCGCGGAAAGTTTTGCTTTTCCACCAGGGCAACCTGCCAGCCTGCGCGCGCCAGCAGAATGGCGCAGGCCGAACCGGAAACGCCGGCGCCGATGATCACTGCATCAAATTTCGTGTTCATCAATGGCGACCTGTTCGTTCTGCGCGGAAGCAATGGCTGAACAGCCCCGCTGGATACTCGGTAATCTGCCAGTTGCCGGCGGAGTTGGACCACAGGTTTGTGAGTTCGTGGTGGCGAAAGCCGGCGCGCACGCTCAGCACGGCATCCTCACGGGTGATGGCGTTGGCTCCCAGCAGCCCAACCAGATGGCTTCCCGCCAGGGCCATGGCCGCCCGCCGGGGTTCGCACGCGAAGAACAGCGGGGAGTGGCTTGCAATGGCCGACATCAGTTGAACCAGTTGCGCATCGGAGAAGTGGTGCAGGAAGAGGTTGGCCACAATCAGATCCCAGTGGGGGCTCTGCCCCTGGGTGAGTGCCGAAACCTGGTTGACCCAGTCGAAGACGTCCACGGTGTGGGCAACAGCCGTCCAGCCCAGTTTGGCGTAGCGCTCGACCGTAGCGGCGCTGGTCAGCGCCTGCCGGTCCAGCAGCGTGAGTTCAACCGGTGGCCAGCGGGGCGAGAGGGTGCGCGCCACCGCCAGCATCAGGGTTCCATCACCTGCGCCGAGCTCCAGCACCCGGATGGGCGAAGAATGGCTTCGTAAACCGGGCATGTCTTGCAGGGCCTGCCGAACCATCGCGCAGGAGCCCATGGCAGCATGGATGCGGCGCAGGTCGGCGCGCGACTGCATGGCACCAGGGTGGTCCGTTGGCAGGGTGTCCAGCACTTCGGTGGCAACGATGCGCTGCTGCATCATTGGACCTCCAGCAAGGCACCATGGCAACTGAAGCCGGCGCCAAATGACGACAGCCACCAGTAGCCCGAAGGTGCCGCATCGGCCAGTGCGGCCTGCAACACAAAGTAGACAAATGCGCTGGACAGGTTGCCGTATTCGCGCAACGTCGCGGCGCTGTACCGCAGGTCGGCCTGTGTCAGTTTGAATGCACGCTCAATGGCCAGAAGTACATCCCGACCGCCGGCATGCATGATCCAGTTGTTGACCGCCGATGGGTCAGTGCCCGTGCGGTCGAGTACGGTGCCCAGCACCTGCAACGCGTGCCTGGCTGCCAGACCAGGCACTTCGCGGGTCAAAATGTTGCGCAGCATGCCGTCGCGCTGTTCAAACATCAGCGCCTTGCGGTGGGATGGGTCCGTCAGGGACGCGCTGGACATCCATTGGACGCGCCGGCCGGTTGCCGCAGCGCGCCGGGACAGCACCGCGGCTCCTGCGCCATCGCCAAACAGGCAGGCGCTGATGATGACACCGGCGTCGTTGTCCAGGTACATGGCGGCGCTGCTCACCTCCACACAGATGGACAAGACGTGTTCGCAGGTATCCGATGCCAGCAGGGCATGGCCCAACTGCAAATTGGGCAGGGCTGCGGCACAGCCCTGGCCGACCAGGTCGAAAGTTCGAACGTCCGGGCGTAAACCAAGGCCCTGCAGCACGTAGCCCGACAGACCGGGGCACAGATAGCCGGTGCAGGTGCTGACCACCACTGCGTCAATCTTTGCGGCGTCCAGGCCGGCGCTGGCGAGCGCCTTTTCCCCGGCCTGTATGGCCAGCTCCGGGGCATGCTTGCGGAACCGCGCGCTCAGGGTGTTGGGGTCGATGGCAAAGACTTCATCCAGTGTGTCCACCGAGAGATAGCGGCTGTCGATGCCGTTGTCACGCTGGAGCACGGTGCGTGCAACCAGGTGCGCGCGCGCATCCAGCCGGGCGAACCACGAAGACTGCTGGAACGCTGCCAGACATTGCGCCTTGGTGTAGCGATGAACCGGTGTTGAGGTGCCAATGCCGCAGATATACATGCGGCCCAATGTACGGACGGTGTGGACAATCCTCTGTTCGGTACCCAACGCAGTGGTCAGACCGAGTGTGTTTTGATCCACACGGCGTAGTGGTCCATCCAGGTTTGCAGAAACGTCTTGCTGCGCTCACCGATCCTGCCGTCCGGTGCAAACAGATCGTCCGTGGCCTGCAGGAAGGCCTCGGGTTGTCCCAACGTCTGCACATCCAGGTAAGCCAGAATGTTGCGCAGGTGCTGTTGGGCCGGCGCGGTGCCGATGGCCCCCACGGACACACCCAGTACGCCGGCAGGCTTGCCCGCCCAGGCGCTCTGGCCGTAGGGACGCGAGGCGTGGTCGATGGCGTTTTTCAGGACACCCGGGATGGAGCGGTTGTACTCCGGCGTGACAAACAGCAACCCGTGCGCCTTGGTGATTTCGGCCTTGATGCGCAGGACCGATGGCGCCTGATTGGCGTCGTCATCCTGGTTGTACAGCGGCAGATCGTCAATCTCCACTTGCTCGAATGTGAAGTCGGTGGGGGCCAGCATGGCCATGGCATGGACCAGTTTGCGATTGAACGAATCGCGGCGAAGGCTGCCAACGAAAACGGCGATGGTGTAGCGGGTCATGGCTTTTCTCCAAAAAGCCCGATCGTGCGCGGCACTCCATGACGCGACTGTGCTCCAGCGAACGGAACAGCACGTGAGCCGTGGTGGCGGCTCTGGCGTGCGAAGTCGTTATTGAACCTATTGACGGGCGCCCATGGCCAGCGCGGCCGTACGGCTGGCCGCCAGAGCGTCTGGGTCCTGCGGCATTTGCGTGGGCCAGCCGGCCAGGTGGCGCTCGCTCAGGTTGCACAACGCGGTGATCCACTCGGGGTCGTCGTTCAGGCAGGGTATGTAGTGGAATTCCTTGCCGCCAGCGTTCAGGAAGGCGTGGCGGCCTTCCATGTTGATCTCTTCCAGCGTTTCCAGGCAGTCGCTGCTAAAGCCCGGGCAGATCACATCCACACGTTTCACACCAGCCTGGCCCATGGCGATCAGGCTGGGTTCGGTATAGGGTTCCAGCCACTTGGCGCGGCCCAGGCGCGACTGGAACGTGACCTTGTACTGGTCTTTTTCCAGCCCCAGGTGGCCGGCCAGCAGGCGTGCGGTCTTCATGCATTCGCAGTGGTAGGGATCACCCAGTTCCAGCGTGCGTGCCGGCACACCGTGGAAGCTCATCACCAGCTGGTCGGGGCGGCCGTGGGTTCTCCAGTGGCGCTCAACACTGGCGGCCAGTGCGGCGATGTAGTCGCGGTCATCGTGGTAGTGGTTGATGAAGCGCAGTTCGGGCAGGGCACGCGTGCGCTGCGCCCAGGCGTACACGGCATCGAACACGCTGGCGGTGGTGGTGGCGCTGTACTGCGGGTAGGCGGGCACCACCAGCACCCGGGTCACGCCCTCTGCCTTGAGGGCATCCAGTTGCGAATCGATGGAGGTGCTGCCGTAACGCATGGCCCAGCGTACGGTGAGGTTGTGGTTGCGCTGGCCCAGCCAGCCCTGCAGCAGCTTGGCCTGGCGTTCGGTCCACACCTTGAGTGGTGAGCCTTCCGGTGTCCAGACGCTGGCATATTTGGCGGCTGACTTGGCCGGACGAAACCGCAGGATGATGCCGTGCAGGATGAACCACCAGATCAGGCGCGGAATCTCGACCACGCGGTGGTCGCTGAGGAATTCCGCCAGATAGCGGCGCACGGCCGCCGGTGTGGGTGCGTCGGGCGTGCCCAGGTTGCACAGCAGCACGGCAGTGCGTGCCGGCTGGCCGTGGGAATAGGTGGGTTCTTGGTTGAAAGGCATGGGCCATTCTCGCCCAACGCCTATGGGCGTAGTGTCAGTGTGCTCTTGGTGTGGGT